>NZ_FWWW01000099.1 GCF_900176135.1 Hymenobacter roseosalivarius DSM 11622
CAATAACTAAAGCTGCCGACAGCTTTTTAAGTTTATTGAAGTCGTACTAGCCTACAAATTAATAGCACTAAAGAACTGTTTGAGCAGACAAGAACAAACAAGCGTATGCATTTTGCTCGGCAGTTGCCTTTTTGGCTATTCATTGTCTCGAGGCATGTAAGCTAAGCCAGCAAGCGCAGTGTGTTGCCTTTCTATAGACTTTGCCGCTGCCCGTATCAGATTTTTGTTTTTTGGTTGTTGATTGCAGAAAATTCATCGCTGCATGCTCGCTCTTCTCCTCTCCGCCTCCCTACTTTTCACCGCGCCCCCCGATTGGCGCACGCCTTTCGAGAAAGGCAATGGCAACACTACCGCCACCTACGCCGAGTGCATAGACTACTATAAAAGACTCGACGCGGCCTACCCTGAAATTACGCTACGCGAGGCGGGCACCACCGACATCGGCCAGCCCCTGCACGAGGTAGTCGTGTCGCTGGATGGCGACGCGGACCCAGCTTCGGTGCGGGCCAAAAACCGGCGCATGGTCTTTATCCAGAACGGTATTCACCCCGGCGAGCCTGAAGGCATCGACGCCAGCATGATGCTCGTGCGCGACTATGTGCAGAAGAAGGAGCTGCGCCGGCAGCTTGAAAATGTGACATTGGTACTTATCCCTATCTACAACGTAGACGGGGCTCTGAACCGCAACAGCACTACCCGCACCAACCAGAACGGCCCCCAGGAATACGGCTTCCGCGGCAACGCCCGCAACCTCGATTTGAACCGCGACTACATCAAGCAGGACTCGCGCAATGCCCGCAGCTTCGCCCAGCTTTTCCAGCGCTGGCAACCGGAAGTCTTTGTTGATACGCATACGTCTAATGGTGCTGATTATCAGTATACCTTGACGCTGATTGACACCCAGCGCGACAAGCTGCATCCGGCTATGAATCAGTACATGCAGCAGCGGCTGTTGCCGGCTTTGTACGCGGGCATGGAAAAGAAGAAATGGCCGCTGACGCCCTACGTAGACTTCGAAGGCCGCACGCCCGAGAGTGGCTTACGGGGCTTTCTGGAAACGCCGCGCTACTCCACCGGCTACACGACATTGTTCAATACGCTGGGCTTCGTTACTGAGACGCACATGCTCAAGGAATTTGCCCCCCGCGTGCGTGTCACCTACGATTTTCTGGAGCTGCTGATCCGCACGGTGCACCAGGACGCGGCCCAAATTAAGCAGGCCCGCGCCGCTGCCGACCAGCAAACCCGCGCCCAAACTGACTTCGCCCTGACCTGGCAGCTCGACACGACGCAGATCGATAAGTTCAGCTTCCGGGGCTACGAAGGCCGCACCAAAACCAGCGAAGTAAGTGGGCAGCCGCGCCTGTACTACGACCGCAAAGCGCCCTTCACGCGGCCCGTAAACTATTACCATACCTACCGCCCCACTACCACCGTGCACCGCCCAGTAGCCTACCTTATCCCCCAGGCCTGGGGCGAAGTGCTGGAGCGCCTGCGTTTGAGTGGCGTGCAGCTTCAGCGCCTCCGCCGCGATACTACCCTGACGGCAGAAGTGTACTACGTGGAGGACTATAAAACCTCGCCGCGTCCCTACGAAGGCCATTACCTGCACTCACAGGTGAAGCTGCGGCCCGAGCAGCAAGCGCTGGCATTCCGAAAAGGCGATTATGTGGCGGTGGTTGATCAGGCGGCCGTCCGCTACCTGGTCGAAACCCTGGAGCCGCAAGCCACCGACTCGTTTTTCAACTGGGGCTTTTTCGACAGCATCCTGCAGCAGAAAGAGCACTTCTCCGACTATGTATTCGAGGACCTGGCCGCGGAGCTGCTCCACCGCGACCCGCAACTCCGCCAGCAGCTCGAAGCCCGCCAGAAGGCAGATCCGGCCTTCGCCAAAAGCGCCAGCGCTCAGCTCGACTTCATCTACCGCCGCTCCCCGCATTACGAAAAATCCTACCTGCGCTACCCCGTAGCCCGCTGGCTGGGGGGCAATTTGCCGGTAGAATAAGACATGGATGTAATTTTGAATGTGATTATGATCCGCGTGTCAATCAGTAGCGAAGCATTCCGCGTGCTTCGACAAGCGGACGCCAGATAGAGCATGACGGGTGACAAGTTTGACAACACCTCCATTATTTCCAATACTAAATCCCCTACATGGCAATTCTGGAAATTGAGAACCTCTCCAAAAACTATGGAAGTACGCAGGCACTGAAGGGCCTGAGCCTGACGGTGGAAGCAGGCAGCGTGTATGGCTTATTGGGGCCGAACGGAAGTGGCAAAACCACCACGCTTGGCATTGCTCTTGGGGTGCTGCAACCATCGGGGGGCACCGCGCGCTGGTTTGGGGGGCAAATTTCGAGTGCCAGCAAGCGCCGGGTGGGCGCGCTGCTGGAAACGCCCAACTTTTTCCCTTACCTCTCCGCTCGCCAAAACCTGCAGATTGCCGCCGATGTAAAGGGTGCCGACCCAGTCACCATCACGGAGGCGCTGGAAATAACCGGCCTGGCCGCCCGCCAGCACGATGCGTTTCGGGGCTACTCGCTGGGCATGAAACAACGGCTGGCGCTGGCTTCTACCCTGCTGGGTCGCCCGGAGGTATTGGTGCTCGATGAGCCCACCAATGGTCTTGACCCACAGGGAATTGCCGAAGTGCGAAGCTTGGTTCTGCGCTTGGCTGCCGAGGGCAAAACCATCATTCTGGCCAGTCATCTGCTTGATGAGATTGAGAAGGTGTGTACCCACGTAGCGGTGCTTCAGCGCGGGGAGCTGCGCGCCGCGGGCCCCGTCAGCGACATCCTGGCCGTGGCCGACCGTATAGTGCTGCGTCTGGCTCCCAATGCCGCGCCCGCAGCACTGCTAGAAGCGCTGGGGGGCTTTTCCTGGGTTACCGATGTGCGCCCCGAGCCGGCCGGCGGCGTCAGTGCCGTGCTGGGACCGGGCCGTCAGCCCGCTGAGCTGAACCAGGCTCTCTTTCTGCAAGGTCTGGTTCTCAATAGTCTGGAAGTTCGGCACCGCAGCCTCGAAACGCAGTTTTTGGAGTTAACCAAGTAATGCGACCTGAGTGGTACTACGACTCAAAGTCGTAGTACCACTATCGTTGAACGACCTCATGTAGCGAACAACAGCAACAATGATACTGGTGCTACAACTTTGAGTCGTAGTATCCCCTCGGATTATCTACTTACTCTCAACCCCTTGCCTCATGCTCGTACGTGCTGAACTCCGTAAGCTCCTGCCTTACCGTACGGTCTGGATTGTGCTGGTGCTCTTTGCGGGGCTGCTGGCTTTCTTCGTGTCGGTGGGCGGCAACGTGACCATCAATGGCCAGACCGTTGGCAACAGCTTGTATGCGTTTCCGGGCTTGTGGACTAAACTGACTTACGTGGCCAGCTACTTTCATCTCCTGCTGGGCATTCTGCTCATAATTCTGATTACCGACGAATTTCAGTTTCGCACCTTCAGGCAACAGCTCATTGATGGTCTCTCCCCGGCCGGCCTAATACAGGGCAAACTTATCGTATCGGGGCTACTGACGCTATTTGGGATGCTTGTGCTGCTGCTGGTTGGCCTTTACTTCGGGCTTACCCACACCACCGATTCCAGCACCTCCGCCACGGAAGGATTATTCGACGCGCTGCTCCGCTACGGCGTGCAGGCCCTGGGCTACCTGAGCCTGGCCGCGCTGTTTGGCTTTCTGATTCGCAAGAGTGGGCCGGCCATTCTGCTGTTTCTGCTGTATTCCTGGGTGATCGAGCCCTTGCTGCGCCTGCCCATCGCCGACCACATCGACCGCTACTTTCCCACCAAAGTATTTTCCAGCCTCACGCCCAACCCAACGCAGGCTATCCTCGAAACCATGACCGGCCCCACCAGCGCCCTCAGCGCCACTCAGGCTGTCCCGCTCACGCTGGCCTATGCTGCCCTCTTCTGGCTACTCAGCTACCTGCTGCTGCGCCACCGGGATTTGTAGCGGCTATGATTCATTTATTTGGTAATCAACTAGTTGTTCTGGCAGGCAGCCGTTGCACAAAAAAGCCCCCCAGCCCGTCTTTCGAGCGGCTGGGGGGCTTTTCTGGTCAAAAAGCAAACCGGCAACTTTACGGTTGCTTGTCTTCCGATAGCGAGTTGGCATAGTTCACGATGAAGGCCAGCTCGCGGGCATTAGTGAAGTCTAGGTTGTTTTGCTTAGCATATTGTTCAATCTGACGGGCTTTTTTGCGGTAGGCGGCCAGCAAATCCTTCTTAGGATTGCGCAACGGAATGATGGAGCCCGTAGACGTACCCAGATAAAAGTTGTCTTTTATCTCCGAATAAGAGCCCGCGTAGCGCGAAGGACCGTAGCCGCCATACCCGCCCCCGTAGCCATAAGGGCCGGAGGCGTATACGGGCCGCTCTACCAGGGCCTCGCGGCGCAGCAATACGGTAGGCCCGCTGCTGAGCTGCTCAAAAAACGCGGGCGATTTGTAGTCGCTGTAGTCGTTGTCGCGGTTCCAGCGGTAGGTACGAAACACCCGCACCAGGCTGGTATCGGGCCGCTCCCGGCGCTTGGGCAGAGGGCCGTTAAAAAAGGCCGGGCTACCGTAGTAATAGCCCCGGCGCGCGTCATAAAAGTCGTCGTAGTAATACGCGTCGCGGCGGCGGTCGTACTGCTCACCTTTCACAGCAAAGCTTTGTACGGCCACCGCCGAGAGCGTATTGATGGTATTATCGGGCATGGTCATGCGCACCACATCCTCGTTTCGGTGCAGCACCAGCGGGCCTTCCAGCGTATCGCCATTCGCGAGCAGAATAGTGCTGCCCGCAAACTCCTGCACAAAGGTGGTGCGCTGGGCCAATGCGGCTGAAGCTGGAAACAAACTGAGCGCCAGGGCAGCCGCGCCGGCACTCAAAACGGAACGCAGGATTTTCATAGCCAGAGTAATATAGCTAAAATACGCGTTTCGCGGCTGCTTGGCTACGATTCTTTGCCGCTCTCGACTGTCGCTTTGACGGGGTGAAGCTTGCTCAGAATCGTGTGGCCGAGCTTGTCGCGCTTGGTAGTTAAATAACTTTGGTTGTGCTGGTTGGGTTCAATCTCAATCGGCACCGTTTCCACGATTTCAAGCCCGTAGCCCATCAGGCCCGTGCGCTTGCGCGGATTATTGGTAAGCAGACGCATCTGACTGATACCTAGGTCGCGCAGAATAGCGGCACCCACGCCGTAGTCGCGCTCATCCATGCCGAAGCCCAGTTCTACGTTGGCCTCCACCGTGTCGCGGCCTTGCTCCTGCAGCTTGTAGGCGCGCAACTTATTGAGCAGGCCAATACCGCGCCCTTCCTGGTTCATGTACACCACCACGCCGCGGCCGGCCTGGTCAATCTGCTTCATGGCGCGGTGCAGCTGGGGGCCACAGTCGCAGCGGCAGGAGCCGAATATGTCGCCGGTGACGCAGGAAGAGTGCACCCGCACCAGGGGCGGCTCTGCTCCGGTCAGGTCGCCTTTCACCAGGGCCAAGTGCTGGGCACCGTTGGAGCGTTGGGTGAAGGCATACAGGTCGAAATCGCCCCATTCAGTGGGCAATTTCACGGTGATGTCGCGGGTAATAAGACTTTCCTGGGCAAGGCGATACTTGATCAGGTCCTGCACCGAAATCAACTTCAGATCCCAGTGCCGGGCTACCTCCTCCAGGTCGGGCAGGCGGGCCATTTCCCCATCTTCCTTCAGAATCTCAACCAGCACCCCGGCCGGCTCAAACCCGGCCAGACGAGCTAAGTCTACGGCCGCCTCGGTGTGGCCGGCGCGGCGCAACACGCCTTCTTTGCGCGCTTTCAGCGGAAAAATGTGCCCCGGCTTGCCCAGCTCCTCGGGCTTGGTAGTAGGGTCAATAAGGGCCAGAATAGTCTTGGAGCGGTCGGAGGCAGAAATACCGGTCGTGACGCCGTTCGTAAGCAAGTCAACGGAAACGGTGAAGGGCGTGGCATGCAACGCGGTATTACGGCCCACCATCAGCTCCAAACCTAGCTCTTCACAGCGGTCCTCCGTCAGTGGGGCGCACACCAGGCCCCGGCCGTGCGTGGCCATAAAATTGACAATTTCGGGGGTAGCGCAGCGGGCAGCACAGATAAAGTCGCCTTCGTTTTCGCGGTCTTCGTCATCGACCACAATCACTACCTTGCCGGCACGAATATCGGCAATGGCGTCTTCTATTGAATTAAGCATGAACGTAGGTGAGGCAGATTAAAGGATGTTGCGGCTCTCGGGTTTTAAAACGCAGTCGCAAAGCTGGCAGAACAACCACCAACGACGCCGCGAAGTTACGACAGGCAAGATTCTCGAATGGCGGACCGCTATATGAGCCAAGTTGAGGCAGAACATAAATCATCCAGACGCCTTATAGCAACGCGTATTCGCGTCTAATCGTCGCGGTCGGTGTTAAGCCGGCGCGGCATCGGTTGTCCAACGATTAGACGCGAGTACGCGTCGCTACTCCTTTGCCAATTCCGTGGCGCGCTGTTGAGCCGCTTTAATACCATCTACCAGCGTTTCGGCCAGGTTGCCCGCCCGAAAAGCGCGCAGAGCCGCCTCCGTGGTGCCGCCTTTGGAAGCTACGTTGGCAATAAGCTGGTCGATGCTTTGGTCGGAGTTGTTCAGCAAATGAAAGGCCCCCAGCATCGTCTGCTTTACCAGCAGGCCCGCCACCGACTCCGAGAAGCCCAGCTCCTGGCCGGCCCGCATCATGGCCTGCACGATGTAGTAGAAATAGGCCGGACCACTGCCACTGACGGCCGTAACAGCGTCGAGCAGGCTTTCGTCTTCCATAAAAATAGAGCGGCCCGTGGCGTTGAGCAGGTTTTCAACCTGATGCAACCGACTGCGACCAACTTCCGGCGCGGCCGAAAAACCCGTAATTCCCATACCCAGCAGGGCCGGCGTATTGGGCATGGCCCGCAGCACCTGCCGATGGTCCAGCTCCCGCTGCAAACGCGAAATCGGGATGCCGGCCATGATGGATACCACTACCTGCTCGGGTTGCAGCACTTGGCGCAGCCCGTCGGCCACCCGGCCAAAATCCTGGGGCTTCACCGCTACCAGCACTACATCGTAGCTGCCTATGGCCGCGGACAGCAGGCCCGTTGGCATACCCAGCTGGCTGGCATTTAAGCGCTGGCAATGGGCGTCGTCGCGGCCCAGAAGGAGCATATCGGTGCGGGCTACGAGGTTGTATTGCAGGAACGCTTTCGCAAAAGCCTGCCCCATGTTGCCGCAGCCCAGAATGGCAATGCGTAAGTTTTTATTCATGAGGCTGAAGTAGTTAGATAATAGGCTAATAGGCCGAGACGCTCATTTGAGCATTGAGCCGGCCAGCGGCTTTCTCGTTAAGTCCACCTTGGTCGCCGCTCAGGTTAAAGTCAATAATGCGCCGGGCTTATCCTAGGGCTTTTCGAATAAACGCTCTAGGCGGCGGGTAGCCGTGGCCCAGTTGTAGTTTTCGCGCACGAACTCCAGGCCCCGTTGGGCCAGCGCTTTCGCCTGTTCAGCCTCGGCGAGGAGGTCACTGATGTGCGCGGCCAGCTCCGCCGCCGTTTGGCCAACAAGCAAATGCTCCCCCGACGTCCCACGTAAGGCATTGTTGGCCAAAGGCGTAGTAACACAAGGCAGGCGCATAGCCATAGCTTCGAGCAGCTTGTTTTGCAAGCCCGTACCTACGCGCATAGGTGCCACGAATACGCCCGCCGCCGCATATGCCTCCCGAATATCGGAGAGCCAGCCGCTGACCGTGACGGTAGGTGAGGCCAGCGCCTGCACCCGCAGCGCCGGGGTAGTGCCCGCAATCAGCAGGCGGGCATTGGGCTGCCGCTGCCGCACCAGAGGCAGGATTTCCTCGGCCAGAAACACGGCGGCATCCACATTCGGGTGGTAGTTCATGTTGCCGCAAAACAGAATCTCATACTCTATTTTGCTTTGTACGGGCCGGAAATAATTGGTATCGATTCCGTTCAGGACCACCTCTATCTCGGCCCGACGCGGGTGGTCGATCAGTTGGCGGTCTTGGTCGGATATGATGGTGTGGTGGCGAAACCAACCAAATGCCGCCGCCTCATAGGTGCGCAGGCGTTCCGCTTCCAGCTGAAATATGGGCCGCTGCCACTGGGGGGCTTTTTCGGCCCGGCGCAGCATGCCAGCCGAGAACACGTCCATATAATCCAGCGTGCAGGGCAGACGCTCCGCGTGGGGGCGCAGGTATTCGGCCATGCGGATGAGCTGGCAATAGGCGTGGTCGGGCTGAAAACGGGTGATTAGCTGATCCAGACAGCGCTGGGCCGTGGCATTATGAAAGTAGCCCACCTGCAACGGCTGTCCGTTGGTTAGCGCGCGGGTCATGTTCAGGGCAATGCGAGGGCGGCGCAACTGATGAACGTGCAGGCCACCGGCGCAAAGTGGGGTCACGGCCGTCAATGCCGAGGCCGACACGGGCTCATCGGTGAGGGCAAACAGGCAAATCTCGTGGCGCTGGGCCAGATAGCGAAGCTGATGGAAGGCACGCAGCTTGTCGCCCTTGTCAAGCGGGTAGGGAAACCGGGACAGCAGGACGAGCAGCTTCATGGGGGGCAAAGTTAGACGCCGGGAGCAGCCAGGCTGCGGTAAAGCTCTACAAAGTGAGTTATAACCTGCTGGTTGTCGTAGGTGCGCAGGATGGTTTGGCGGGCCGCTTGTCCTATTTGGGTTTGGTTCAGCTCGCCCTTGTAGTAGCTTTCAATACGGTTAATCCACTCGCTGGGCTCATCGCAGAGCACGATATCGTGGCCGTTGCGCACGCTGATGCCTTCGGAGCCCAGGCCGGTACTGATAATGCACTTACCTAGCGCCATGCCCTCAATAATCTTGATGCGCATGCCGCCCCCGCTCAGCAAGGGCACAATCATTACCTCATAGCGCTGCATAAACTCCGGCGCCGACTCCACGAAGCCGTGCACGAACACATTGCCTCCCTTTAGCCGCAGAATGCGCTCGGGTGTGTCCTTGCCGGCAATATGCAGCTCCAGCTCCGGCATTCGCTCGTGTACGTAGGGCCACACATTGGTCAGAAACCAGTCAAACCCTTCCACGTTGGGCAGCCAGTTCAGCGAGCCAATCATAAACAGCGTTTTAGGTTTGGGCTGAATAGTTGAATCAATCTGAAAGCGACTCAGCTCCACACCGGCCGGGACGAACACCACCGGCTCGGGGCAGCCCATGCCCCGCAGGCGGCGCTGATCAGGCGCGGTAATAGCGGCCACGGCGTTGAAACGGGGCATGTATTTTTCCTCAAACCGCTTCAGCCCATTTGCCAAGTGGTGAAAATACATAGCTTTAATGGGTTTTCGTTCCCGCTCAGCCAGCATCTTCCAGATGGTATGCTCCACGTTATGAGCGCGCAGCACCACCGGCAGCTGGGGGGCTTCCGCCCGGATAATATCCACGTACCAGGCTACAAACGTGCCTTCCACCTGCACCACATCGAAGCGTTCCGTGCGCAGCTGCTGTTTCAGCTCGGCCACCATCTGCTGGCTTACAAAGCGCTCCACATTGTAGGGCATCCTGCCCAAAAGCAGGTTTTTGAGCGCCTTTACGGGGTTCAGCCGCGTGTCAATAGGCACCGTGATCAGGCGCACTCCGGGCAGATGAGCAAGCACATCGGCTGGCTGTTGGTGCTTAGGCGTATTGGCGGCCAGCACCGTTACGCGGTGCCCGGCGCGGGCCAGGCCCGCAGCTACGTCGTACATGGCAATTGCGCCTCCATCATGGGGCGGAAACGGCACGCGCGGACAAAGCTGCAGGATATGCACAGGATACAAAAATAAGTTAGCTCAAAGCTAGTCAGGTAGCCGTAATATCAGATGCCGACCTGCTGACTTAGCAGAAATCCGCGCCCCTAAACTCAGGCCCGAAACTGCCGGATCAGGGTGCTTACCTGCTCCTCAGTCCCCAAGAACAGGAGCACATCGCCGGGTTGCGGAATGGTGTCGGCGGAAGGGCTTACAAGCAGCTCGCCGTCCTGCAGTTTCAAGGCAATGACCGTAGCCCCGGTGCGGGAGCGAATGTCCAAATCGCGGATGCTGCGCCCGCGCCATTCGGGTCGCAGCTCGTCGGAGCGCATTTCGTCCAGGCGTAGCTTGCGGGGGCCAAGTCCGCTAATCATGTCCAGAAAGCGGATTACCTCGGGCCGCATTACCAGATTAGCCATGTGTGAGCCCCCAATTTCGTCGGGCATCACTACCGAGTCGGCACCCGCGCGTAGCAGCTTGTGCTCGCTGCTCTTGAGACTAGCGCGGGCAATAATCTTAATATTGGGATTCAGCTCACGGGCCGTGAGGGCCACGAATACATTGTCGGCATCCTTGGGCAGAGCCGTAATGAGAGCCAGGGCCCGGCTCACCCCAGCGGCGATTAGGGTCTCATCGTCGGTGGCATTGCCAAAGACGGCCAGAATGTTTGCCCCGTTGGTCTCGTTGGCAACTTTGAGAAGGGACTCGTCTTGCTCGACTACTACTACCTGGGCCCCGTTGGCCTTCAGCTCATGGTAGGCTTTGCTGCCATTGCGCCCAAAGCCGCATACAATGACGTGGCCCTCAAACCCACGGATTTCCTGATCAATACGAATCATAGTAAACATAGCACGAAGCTCACCGCTGAAAATGTAGGAAGTCAGCACCGACAACAGGTAGGCAACGACGAGCAGATTGAAGAAAATATAGAGCGAAACGAACAGCCGTCCGGCCGGTGACAAAGGGTGCAATTCCCCGAAGCCCACCGTCGAGACGGTAATCATGGTCATGTAGAAGGCATCAATCAAACTGAAATTCTCAATCAGCTGAAACCCATGATGCCGCCGCCAAAGCTGGTGGTGGTCAGCAGCACGGCCAGTAGGAACCGTTTCAGGTTAAGACGCTTCCACATTTTCAGGTAAACAAGATAAGAGTCAGGAGCTCTGAGCTGGCGCAGCGTCAGATTGGCGAATCTACAGCCAGAATACTTAAATGGAAGCCTGCATCGCCAGTCACAGAATTGAAGTACCGTGGATTCTGCGCGCAACCAGCATCCGGGACAGGTGCTGGAAGTATACCCGAGCAGGCTGGGGACTTTTTGCTAGCCGCTCCTCGGAATAACCGTACCCAGCATGCCGCCCAGCTGGTTATCCATCTGCTTGAGCAGCTTGATAGCGTGCAGGGTTTCCATCAGGTCGGCCTCATCCATGGGCTGGCGCAGGGCGTCGAGGCGGGTAGCCAGCTCGCGCTGCACGGTGCATTTGTTGAGGCGCAGCACGGCGTTGTCGCAGGCCTGCTGGAGCAAGTCCAGCTCACGGGGCACGTAGATCTGGTGAGTGGTCCAGTTGGGGCTCAGCTCGTATTTTTCCGTGGCCAGGTCGCTCACCAATTGACGAATATCGCCGCGCCCGTGCTGGATGAGGGTACGCACGTCGGGCCAACGGCCTTGCTCCATTTCGGTGCGGCAGAGGTGGAGTAAATCGGCGTAAATGGGTGTGAGAAACACGTTTTCCTCCAACTGCCCAAACAGGTATTGCGCCACGCTTACCTCATTGGCCAACTGCTGGGGCGCATACAGCAGAATCAGCCGCACTATTTCCCGCTCGCAGGCCTGCAATACATCGGGCACGGGCTCCACTTCTTCGCCGGAGCCGGCATCAAGAGTCTGGGGGGCAAAAGCGTCGGATGGCGCGCCGTACATGGCGGCTTCAGCTTCCTCTTCCAGCGAGAGGGGCCGAGCGGGGGCCGATGACTGCTGACTACGAGACGCAGGTTGGGCCGCCGCAGGGCCAGTGCTCTGGGGGGCATTTTTGCCCCCCGCGCTCTTCACCAGCTTGTTATACTCCGTGATAAGTACCTGCTCATCAATGCCGAACGTGCCGGAGGTCTGCTGCAGGAAAACCTGCCGCTTGATCGGGTCGGGCACTTTGGCAATGCTCTGAAGCACGTCGCGGATGGCTTCGGCCTTCTTCACCGGGTCCTGGGCGGCCTCGCGGGCTACCAGGTCGGTTTTGAAGCTGATGAAGTCTTTGCTGTGGTTTTCGAGGTGCTCCCGGAAGCGCTGGTCGCCCACTTTGCGGATGTAGCTGTCGGGGTCGTCGCCGTCGGGGAAGAGCACCACGCGCACGTTCAGGCCGCCTTCCAGAATCAGGTCGATGCCGCGCAAGGACGCCCGGATGCCGGCCGCGTCGCCGTCGTAGAGCACCGTTACATTGTCGGTGTAGCGGGCAATAAGCCGGATCTGGCTCTCGGTGAGCGAAGTACCCGACGAGGCCACCACGTTCTTGATGCCGCCCTGGTGCAGGCTCAGCACATCCAGGTAGCCTTCTACCAGGTAGCACGTTTCCTCCGCCCGAATAGCCTGCCGCGCCTGGTACATCCCGTATAGCACATCCGACTTATGGTAAATATCCGACTCGGGCGAGTTCAGGTACTTGGCACTCTTGTCGTTGGCCTTCAGCGTGCGCGCCCCGAAGCCAATGGTGCGGCCAGCCACGTTGTGAATCGGGAACATGACCCGGCCCCGAAACCGGTCGTAGCGCCGGCCGGTGTCCTGGCCCTGGTCGTCATCCTTTTTAATGGTGAGGCCGGTTTTTTCCAGGTATTTGCGCTCGTAGCCGGCTTTCTCGGCTGCCTTCAGCAAGTCGTCCCACTGGTCGAGGGAGTAGCCCAGCTCGAAGGTCTGGATGGTTTGCTGGTTCAGGCCGCGCTGGCGCAGATAGCTCAGCCCGATGCTCTGGCCTTCCTCCGACTCCAGCAAAAGCTTGTGGTAGTGGTCTTTGGCCCAGTTCGAGACGATATACTGGGAATCCTTGTCGTTTTGGGCGAGCTGCTGCTCGGGCGTTTTTTCTTCCTCCCGGATCTCAACCCCGTATTTTTTTGCCAGGTACTTAAGGGCCTCCACGTAGCTGCTGCCCTCGATGTCCATCACGAACTGTACTACTCCGCCCGCTTTGCCGCAGCCAAAGCACTTGTAGAGCCCCTTGGCCGGCGCCACCGAAAACGACGGCGACTTTTCATTGTGAAACGGGCAGCAGGCCCACATATTCTGACCCTTGCGCTTGAGGCTCACAAAGTCGCCCACCACCTCCACGATGTCGGCCAGGTGCAGAATTTGATCAACGGTTTCTTTCGGAATAAGCGCCATAAAGGCAAAGGTAGGCCGAAAGTAGAACGGAGTGACACTCCGTGCTGGCGCGCCAGCGCCAATGCGGCACCGCGCCGCCTGGATAACGCTGACGCGAGCTTTCAGCTTCGCTGAAGAACGAATGGCCACTCCACTCTTACTTGGCCTGGCGGCCAACCCAGGCGGCGCGGACGCCGGCACTCGTGCCCCAAGCCGGAGCTTGGGGTTACATTTTTTAACCTCCGCCCCGTTTGCGGGTTATCTTTGCAGTCTGATTCTAAACTTATGGCTATTACCCAAGAAGACGTACTCAAGGCCCTGAGCTACGTGGAAGAGCCCGATCTGGGCAAGGACCTGGTCACGCTCAACATGATTGAGGACGTGATGATTGACGGTCTGACCGTCTCGTTCTCCGTCATCCTCACCACCCCTGCCTGCCCGCTCAAAGAGCTGATTCACAACGCCTGCGTGCTCGCCATCCATACCATGGTGGACAAAAACGCGGTGGTACATGTGAACCTCACTTCCCGCGTGACGACCGCCCGGGCCGCTAACTCGGCCGTACTCAGCGGAGTTAAAAATATCATCGCCATTGCCTCGGGCAAGGGCGGCGTGGGCAAAAGCACCGTGACGGCCAACCTGGCCATCGCGCTGGCTCGCACGGGCGCTAAAGTCGGCCTGATCGACGCCGACATCTCCGGCCCCAGTATGCCCACCATGTTTGGTCTGGAGGACGCCCGCCCCCACGTATTCCAGACACCCGAGGGCAAAAATCTCATTTTGCCCATCGAGAAGTTTGGCGTAAAGCTGATGAGCATTGGCTTTCTGGCCCCCAGCGACAATGCCATCGTGTGGCGCGGCCCCATGGCCTCGTCGGCGCTGAAGCAGTTTATTTCCGAGGTCGATTGGGGTGAGCTGGATTACCTGCTCATCGATATGCCCCCCGGCACTTCTGATATTCACCTCACGCTGGTGCAAACCGTGCCCGTAACGGGCGCCCTCATCGTGACCACGCCGCAAAAAGTGGCCCTGGCCGATGCGCAGAAAGGGTTGCAGATGTTCCGCCAGCCCCAGATAAATGTGCCGGTGCTGGGTGTAATCGAAAATATGGCCTGGTTTACGCCAGCTGAGCTGCCCGACAGCAAATACTTTATTTTCGGTGAAGGCGGGGGGCAAAGTTTGGCTACCAAACACGAAGTGCCGCTGCTGGGCCAGATTCCGTTGGTGCAGAGCATTCGCGAAACCGGCGACCAGGGCGCACCCGCTATTACCCAGGAAGGCACGCCGGCCGCGGCCATTTTTGAGCAGGTAGCCGAAGAAGTTGCCCGGCAGATATCCATTCGCAACGCCATTGCTCCTCGTACTCAGGTTGTCGAAATGACTCGCTAGTTTGGGGCCTGCGTTGATTTTTGTAGTGCGAAAGGTTATAGCCGAACTTCCCAACCTTGCTTTCAGTTGGTTCTTAACCAGCTAAAAGCCTTATTTTTGTCTTGCCTAGTTTTTACTCATCTGCTTGTATCACATCAGCGGAATCAATAAAATCAGCGTTAACCTGCGATTCATGACACATTCTGCTGCCGTCGAAGAACATCCGCTCTTATCCCGCATCGAGCAGGCCCTGGACACGATTCGCCCGTACCTCGCTGCCGACGGCGGCAACGTGCGCGTGCTCAACATCACCGACGATATGGTACTCCAGCTTGAGTTGCTCGGTGCCTGCGGTACCTGCCCCATGTCGCCGATGACGCTGAAAGCCGGCGTGGAAGAGTCGGTGAAAAAAGCCGTGCCTGAAATTCGTACCGTGGAGGCCATCAACCTCACGCCCATGTCGGCACAGCCCGCTGGCCAAACTGGCCATCCTTTGCCCCCCACGCCCGTCCCTACGCCTCAGTTTTAGGTTTACTCGCTTTCAACGTACCGCGCCCCGCTCCTGCTGATTTCAGCGTAAGCGGGGCGCACTGGTTTTTGGGGAATTTGAACAATTGGTTTTAGACTTTGCGTTCAGGCTGGTTTCTGAGCACAGAACTGTCAGCATAGAACTAGAGTCAATTCAAAAACTGCACTTGAATTTAAGCACTTCACCATGCATAACCCTACGCCTATATTGTACTTAATTTTTCAATATACTGTTTTAATTATCGCCTCAACTCCTAAGATGAGTTCTTCAACTTCTTCTTTTGTAGGCTCTCTATCTTTGTTATGGTCGCACAAGTTCCTAATATCTCCCAAATGCTGAATTTTTCTCCAAGTTGGTGTATCATAAACTCCTGAAGATTTCAATCCATCATTTAAGTCAGATATAGAAGGGGTTTTTTAGAGATTTTTAAATTGTGGTTTATCAGAAGTTGTGCTAGATGCTTTTCAAGAACAACACCTGCAACTGCACCCGCACCTCTGGAAAATTTATTTTTATTTAATTCTTTTGCCGCATCAAGTTCACTGTCAAATAAGTCCGCTTGCACTAACTGTTTAATGTCAAAGAGTGAGCTTTCAAACCTTCTCTCGACTGACTTTAAAATATTAAGTTGTTGCTCAAACTGACTTATAGCAGCTTCAGGACCAACTTTTTTCTCCCTATAGGAAGTGGTAACAATCAAGTTTTGTAAGAAATCCTCAATTACATAGTTACCGTACTCAATTGCTTTTCTCGTCTTAGGTTTTTCAAAAAGCTTAATAAAGTCAGATAATCTATCAGGCAGCAATTGTTTTATGATAACTAATGATTCTGAATACCAACTTTGATATTCATCTTTAAAAGGTATGATCTTTTTAATATATTCCTTCGATTTTTTATCATCTTTGAAGGTATCTTTAATCTGAACTTCAATGTTCTCAGGATAACACTGATATTTCATAGAAATATCAGTGTTATCTCCTTTTTCCATCAAGATCTTTAAATCGGTTTTATACTTTTCTATATTTTTCATTTTTTGATTACAACATCTCTTTTTAAATCATACTCAACATTCGCATTTCCGAAATCCGCAATGGTAAATTTGTTGAGAATATACCAACGGAGACTTGCCTTAACTTTGATATCCGTTACCATAGTGACAATTCGTAGCACGAGCTTCGGCTCAAGGTAACAGCTTCGGAGGAGTTTGCCTAGTTGGTGGGGCAATAAACAGCCGCGTTGCGGCTCATTTCCCTCACACCTCTACCTTTGCCGCGTCACCCACTATCCTCCCCCGATGGCCAACCCCAACGACCCGACGCTGCGCTCCTGGATTGATATTCCGCCCACCAGCGACTTTCCAATTCAGAATCTGCCGTTTGGCGTGTTTGAAACCCTGGAGCGCGGCACGCGCCTGGGCGTGGCCATTGGCGAGTATGTGCTGGATTTGTACGCCGTGGCGCAGTTTGGCTTGTTTGAGGATCTGGAGCTGGGGTCGAAAATGCCCAAAGTATTTCGCCGCCGCTCGCTCAACCAGTTTATTGCTCTGGGCCGGCCCGTATGGCGAGCCGTGCGCCAGCGCGTATCGGAGCTGCTGCGCCACGATAGCACCGCCCTGCGCTCCGATGAGGTAATGCGCGCCTGCCTGCTGCGCCAGAGCGAAGTGGAGATGCTGCGCCCCGTGAAGCCCGGCAACTACACCGATTTCTACTCCAGCATCGAGCACGCGACCAACGTGGGCACCATGTTTCGCGACCCGAATAATGCCCTGCTGCCCAACTGGCGGCACATTCCGATTGGCTACCACGGCCGGGCCAGCAGCATCGTGGTATCAGGCACGCCTATCCGCCGACCCAACGGGCAGCGCAAGGCCCCCGATGCTGATGCGCCTACCTTTGGCCCGTCGCAGCAGCTGGACTTTGAGCTAGAAGTGGCTTTCGTGGGCGGGCGAGCCACCGAGCTAGGCTCGTCCGTACCCATACAATACGCCGAAGACCACATTTTTGGGCTGGTGCTCTTCAACGACTGGAGCGCCCGCGACATTCAAAGCTGGGAGTACGTGCCGCTGGGGCCGTTTTTGGGCAAAAGCTTCGGCAGCAGCATTTCGCCCTGGGTCGTGACGCTGGACGCGCTGGAGCCTTTCCGCACGGCCGGGCCGGTGCAGGAGCCTGAGCCCCTGCTGTATCTGCGGCAGCTGGATGCGCACAACTTTGATATCAACCTGGAAGTGGCCATTCAGCCCGAAAATGCCCCCCAGACAGTGGTTAGCCGCTCAAACTTTCGGCATATGTACTGGCGCATGGCCCAGCAGCTCACCCACCAAACCAGCAACGGCTGCAACCTGCAAGTGGGCGACCTGTACGCCAGCGGCACCATCAGCGGACCCACGCCCGATTCGTTGGGCTCGATGCTGGAGTTGGCCTGGAAAGGCACTCGCCCGATACCGCTCGCCGACGGCTCAGAGCGCACATTTCTGCTCGATGGCGACACCGTGATTATGCGCGGCTTCGCGAAAAAAGACGGCGTACGCGTAGGCTTCGGGGAAGTGAGCGGAATGATTCTGCCGGCAGTACAGTAAGCTTACCGCTGTCCTCAGTATCTCTCATATAAGGTCGCTCTCAGTAGGAAGCGACCTTTCTTTATGGCTGTCAACGCCCTTCCTATTCAGAGCACATACCGCCGTTAGGCTGCTAGTGTAAATACGTACTAATCCTTAAGTAACACGTACTCAACCACGATTAAACACGTATTTAGCCATACTCCGGCAACTTTAGAAATATAGGCAAGTACCATTCATCACCGCTGTAAGGTGATTGCCTGGCCCAGTGTTTATCGTGACACTGCCTGGCAATGCTTTGCATCGGCTCGAACTTCCTACCAAAACCAAAACGCCGGAAACTATGCTTGCTATGGAATACCGGGGCCCGAAAAGGGTCCGTGCCGTCCAAAAACCCATGCCCGAAATCAAGCATCCGCAGGATGCGATTGTGCGGGTTACCCGTACCTGTATCTGCGGGTCGGACCTGCACTTATACAACGGCAACGTGCCCGACACCCGCGTGGGCTCCACCTTCGGGCACGAGTTCGTGGGGATAGTGGAGGAAGTTGGACCCGATGTGACTAAGATTAAAGTGGGCGACCAAGTGCTGGTGCCCTTCAACATTGCCTGCGGCGAGTGCCACTTCTGCAAGCAAAACATGTTTGGCAACTGCCACGAATCCAACACGATGTCTACGGCCGTGGGGGCCATTTTTGGCTACTCCCACACGGCCGGCGGCTTCGACGGCGGCCAGGCCGAATATGCCCGCGTACCCTATGCCAACGTCGGCCCCACGGTGATTCCGGCCGGCATGGACCCTGATGATGCGGTACTGCTGACCGACGTAGTGCCCACGGGCTATCAGGCGGCCGAAATGGCGGGCATTCAGCCCGGCGATACGGTGCTCGTATTTGGCGCGGGCCCCGTTGGTATCATGGCGGCCCGCTGTGCGTGGCTGTTTGGGGCCGGCCGCGTTATCGTGCTTGATAATGTGGACTACCGACTGGAATTCGTGCGTGATTATGCTCCCTGCGAGGTGTATAATTTCGATGAGATCGGTGACCCGGTGCTGTTTATCAAGAAGATAACCGACTGGATGGGTGCCGACTGCGTGATTGACGCGGTAGGCGCGGAGGCTTCCGGCGACCTGATGCAGACTATTACGGGCAGAAAACTGCTATTGCAGGCCGGCTCGGCTACGGCTTTGCACTGGGCTATTAACTCGGTAAAGAAAGGCGGCGTGGTGTCGATTGTGGGCGTGTATGGCCCCACCGATAACCTGGTACCCATTGGGAATATGATGAACAAAGGCCTCACCATGCGGGGCAACCAGACCTCCGTGAAGCGCTTGCTGCCGCGCCTTATTGAGCACGTAATGAACGGCACGCTCAATCCGAAGGCGATGATTACTCACCGTATGCCGCTGGAGGAAGTAGCCGACGGCTACCGCATGTTCTCCGCCAAGCTGGATAATTGCATCAAAACGGTGCTGATTCCCTCATCCGCCAACAAGTAAAAGCCCCCCAATCATGGAAAATACAGCGAAAGACTACAAGCAGATAAAAGGCTGGGGAGTAGATGCGGACCCGAAAAACGACCCCACTTACCCCATGCGGGACCGGATGAACGTATCGCAGGACCCCAACAGCCACTCGCATCCCGAGCCCATGCAGCATGATGACACGGAGATGTTAAAGTCGAATGAGCGGCCCCGTGTATCGGCGGTGTATGGTACTACCGTGCCGCCCAGCGGGCTCAGCGGGCTGATTCGGCGCTTTGCTTTTCGCTACAGCGAAAACGAATACCGCCACTGGCTGCCGCTGATAGTAGCCGACCGCGTAAACGTGGTAGAAGGCATCCTGGAGGATTTCACCCACGGCAAAATCCCGAATATTTTTGCTGAGAAAGGTTATGCTATGGAGTGGAAACACAACCGCACGGCCTTCATAACCAAAATGGCAGCTATTGCGGCGGTTACGGCTGGTGTCGTAGTCCTGCTCACCTCCGATTCTGATAAAAAAAAGAAAAGTGTGCGCAAGGACAAGGGGTATAAAAAGGGGTACAGAGGATATCAAGACACCCACGCCTTATAGTATTTCTGCTGAATAAAAAAGCCCCCCAGATTATTTTTGGGGGGCTTTTTTGGTTTAGAACCAACTATGGCCTTGGGTGTAGAGACGCGTATTCGCGTCTGATAGTCGCGGTCGTTGTTTGATTGAACGGCGCGATGCTGGTTGTTAGCTGCGCTGACTTTCGGTTCAACGATTAGACGCGAATACGCGTCTCTACGGCTCAATTAAATTACTTCTTACCGGCAATAATCTCTTCTACGATGCCAGGATCAAGCAAGGTGGAGGTGTCGCCCAGGTTGCTGGTTTCGCCCTCGGCTACTTTGCGCAGGATGCGGCGCATGATTTTGCCGGAGCGGGTTTTGGGCAGGCCTGACACGATCTGAATCTTATCGGGCTTGGCGATTTTGCCAATTTCGGCCACCACCGTTTCGATAATGCTGGCTTCTACGTGCGCCATTTCGCCGGGCTTCACGGGCTCGCTGCAAATAACAAAGGCGTAAATGCCCTGCCCTTTCACATCGTGGGGGTAGCCTACTACCGCCGACTCCACCACATAGGCGTTTTCGTTGATGGCGTTTTCGATCTCGGCCGTGCCAAAGCGGTGGCCCGATACGTTGATCACGTCGTCGACGCGGCCGATGATGCGGTACATACCATCCTTGTCGCGGCGGGCACCATCACCGGTGAAATAGTAGCCGGGATACGGGCCGAAGTAGGTCTGGCGGCAGCGCTCATGGTCGCCGTAGGTGGTGCGAATAATGCCCGGCCAGGGGTACTTGATGGCCAGGTAGCCCTCCTCCTCATTGCCTTCTATTTCCTTGCCTTCCTGGGTGAGCAGGACGGGCTGCACGCCCGGCAGCGGCTGGCCAGCGTGGGCTGGTTTGAGGGGAGAAATGCCCCCCAGGGCCGAAATCATGATGCCGCCGGTTTCGGTTTGCCACCACGTATCCACGATAGGGCAGCGCTCTTTGCCCACATGCGTGTGGTACCAGTCCCAGGCTTCCACGTTGATGGGCTCGCCCACGGTGCCCAGAATGCGCAGGGAGTCGAGCGAGTAGCTGAGCACGTTGTCGAGGGGCGTGGCCATGAGGGAGCGGATGGCCGTGGGCGCAGTGTAGAACACGTTGACCCCGTGCTTGTCAATCACCTCCCAGAAGCGGCCGGCACTCGGATACGTGGGAATTCCTTCAAACATCAGGGTAGTGGCCCCGCTCAGCAGCGGCCCGTAGAGCAGGTAGCTGTGGCCGGTTACCCAGCCGATATCGGCGGTACACCAGTACACGTCGTTTTCATTTACCTGAAACACGTTCCGGAACGTGTAATCGGCCCACACCATGTAGCCGGCCTGGGTATGGACTACGCCCTTGGGCTTACCGGTGCTGCCGCTGGTGTAGAGGATGAACAGCAGGTCCTCAGCATCCATTTCCTCAGCCGGGCAGGATTTTTCGGCCTCTTTTACCTCCTCGTGATACCACGCGTCGCGGCCCTCTTCCATGTGTACGGGCCAGCCCAGGTGTTCCACCACAATGACGCGCCGCACGCTGGGGCAGGTTTCCAGCGCTTCATCGACTACGCGTTTTACCGGAATCTGCCGGGTACCGCGGTTGAGGCCATCCGAAGTAAGCACCGTAGTAGCCTGGGCATCGTTTACGCGGTCGGCAATGGCCGTGGCCGAGAAGCCGGCAAAGATGACGGAGTGCACCGCCCCGATGCGGGCGCAGGCCAGCACGGCAATAGCCAGCTGCGGAATCATGGGCATATAAACGCAGACCCGGTCGCCCTTCTCCACGCCGTTGTTGAGCAGCACGTTGGCAAACCGGCACACCTCCTGGTGCAACTCGCGGTAGGTGTAGCGAATCTGGCGGGTCTTGGGGTCGTTGGGCTCCCAGATGAGAGCCAGCTTGTTGCCGCGGGTGGCCAGGTGGCGGTCGAGGCAGTTTTCGGTAATGTTGAGCTTGGCCCCGCTATACCATTCGTTGTGGCCATTCACCAGATCGGCCTTCACCACGGTGTCCCACTTGCGGCGCCAGGTGAAAGGCTCGGCCACCTCGGCCCAAAACTGCTCGGGGTTTTCGACGCTACGGGCGTAGGCGTCGGTGTATTCTTCAAATGTGCGGATACGCGGGTGTTGAGTGGGCATATGCGTGGAGGTTTATCCCATCCCAACCCCTCCCCGGTGGGGAGGGGCTCTACCGCTAGCTTTCCAGGGGTAGAGCAAAGAAGGGGTCAGGGGCGGTTTGAAAAAAATTTGCTGAAGGCTGGAAAATTACAACTAGAGCCCCTCCCCTCCGGGGAGGAACTGGGGTGGGGTTTCAAACGCTATTCCTATCCCCCGCCCGACCAGCCGCTCCCGGATTTCGTCCAGGATCAGCGGGTCGTCGATGGTGGAAGGTACGGCAAAGGCGTCGCCATCGGCGAGCTGGCGCATGGTCTTGCGCAGGATTTTACCCGAGCGGGTTTTGGGCAGGCGCTTCACGATAAGCACCTGCCGGAAGCAGGCCACGGCCCCGATTTTGGCGCGAATGGTCTGGACCAGCTCCCGCTCCAGCGTGTCCTCGGCGATGGTCTGGCCATCCTTGAGCACGACCAGCCCCACGGGGCGCTGCCCGCGCAGCTCGTCGGCAATACCCAGCACGGCGCACTCGGCCACGGCCGGGTGCGCGGCCAGCAGTTCCTCCATCTGGCCCGTACTCAGGCGGTGGCCGGCCACGTTCATCACGTCGTCTATGCGGCCCATGATGAAGACGTAGCCCTCCTCATCCCGGTAACCACCGTCGCCGGCCAGGTAATAGCCGGGGAAGGTAGCAAAGTAGCTGCGCTGGCAGCGGGCATCATCCTGCCAGAGGGTAGCCAGACCGCCGGGCGGCAGGGGCAGCTTCACGGCCACCAGCCCGGTGGTATTGGCGGGCACGGGCAGGCCGGCCTCGTCCAGAATCTGCACGTCGTAGCCCGGCACGGGGTGGCCCGCCGAGCCGGCGCGCGCGGGGGGCATTTCGGCCAGCCCGACCAGGGAAGCCGCCATGGGCCAGCCCGATTCGGTCTGCCACCAGTGGTCCACGACGGGCACGCCCAGCACCTGCTCGGCCCAGTGATACGTGGCGGGGTCGCAGCGCTCCCCGGCCAGAAACAGGTAGCGCAGCGTGCTCAGGTCGTACTGGCGGGCCAGCAGGCCGTTGGGGTCTTCCTTCTTGATGGCCCGGATAGCGGTGGGGGCCGTGGAGACAATACTCACTTTATGATCGGCCACCAGCCGCCAGAACGTGCCGGCATCGGGCGTACGCACGGGCTTGCCCTCAAACAGCACCGACGTACAGCCGTGCAGCAGCGGCCCGTACACGATGTAGGTGTGGCCCACGGCCCACCCGATATCGGAGCCGGTGAAGATGGTTTCGCCGGGCCGCAGGCCGTAGATGGCGCTCATGCTGTACTTCAGCGCCACGGCGTGGCCGCCGTGGTCGCGCACTACGCCCTTGGGCTTGCCGGTAGTGCCGGAAGTGTAGAGAATATAGAGCGGATCGGTGGCGTCGAGGGGCACGGCTTCCACCGGGTCGGCTTGCAGCAGCTCCCGAAAATCCAGGTCGCGGCCGGGTTGCAGCTCGGCCGTCACGAACTCGCGCTGAAGCACTACTACGTGGGCAGGCTGGTACGTGGCCTGGGCAATGGCAGCGTCCACGAGCGGCTTGTAGGGAATGGGCCGGTCGAACTCCATGCCCGCCGAAGCGCAGACAATAACTTGGGGCCGCGCGTCATCGATGCGCACGGCCAGCTCGTGGGGGGCAAATCCGCCGAAGACCACCGAATGCACCGCCCCCAGCCGGGCGCAGGCCAGCATAGCCACCACCGCCTCGGGCATATTGGGCATGTAGATAATCACCCGGTCGCCCTGCGCGACGCCCAGCCCGCGCAGGCCGCCGGCAAAGCGGGCCGTCAGGTCGAGCAGCTCGCGGTAGCTGTAGCGCCGGACGGTGCTGGTCACGGGCGAGTCATAGATGAGGGCCGTCTGCTCGCCCCGGCCGTGCGCTACGTGGTAGTCGAGGCAGAGGTAGGCAGTATTGAGCTGCCCGCCCCGAAACCAGCGGTAGAAGCCGGTGGTCTCCTCCTGACTCAGAACCGGCTCGGGCGGCGGCCGGAACCAGTGAAGCTGCCGGGCCTGCCCGGCCCAGAAGGCGGAGGAGTCAGCCAGGCTGGCCGCGTGGGCCGCGGCGTAGGTGGGTAGGTGGGGGGCTTTTTCCATGGGGTGGTTCGGTTGTAATCTAAGGCCAGTCAGGCTCCGCAGACGTTCTCTGCTTGTTGCTTCCGCTCCTACCCGGCGGCCTTAGCGGCCACCAGCTCCTGCACTTTGCTTACGAGCTGGCGGGTGCTGAAGGGTTTGGGAATATACAGGTCGGCGCCCACCTCATAGCCCTTCTGCACGTCGGCCTCCCGGCTTTTGGCACTCAAAAAAATGACCTTGGACTGCTGCCGGTCCGGGCGGGTCTTGACGTGGCGGCACACCTGGTAGCCGTCTACGTCGGGCATCATAATGTCGAGCAGAATCACGTCGAAGGCTGTGCGGTTGATGGCTTCCAGCGCCTCGGTGCCGTTGCGGGCGATGCTGACGTGGTAGCCGTTCTTGCGCATCAGAAATTCCAGCGACATGACGATGTTTGGCTCGTCATCCACGATTAAGATATGCGGCTGTCTCATAGCAGGTACGTAGGTCGGGGAATGTGGGGTAAACGTCGGTTCAAGCGGAGGTTCGCTGAAGAAAAAGGCAGCGGCTTGCTGAGGTTGACTAATATCTTCTTCCGGGTCGCTGAGGGCAATTCTTCATTACCAATTGTTAAGTATTACTTGCTGAAGTAGGCAGCTCGACGGAGAAGCGGGCACCCTGGTCCGGCGCGCTTTCCACCCAGATGCGGCCCGCGTGCAGCTCCACGATTTTCTTGGTGATGGCCAGGCCAAGGCCCGAGCCTTCGGGCTTGCGCGTGGTTTGGTTTTGGGCCTGAAAAAACTTGTCAAAAATCAGCTCATGGTAGGCTGGATCGATGCCTTTGCCATTATCTAAAACGCTGATGCGCAGCGCTTCGCTGGTGGTTTCGACCACGACCCCAATTTGTCCCCCGCCGTCGGCCCGGCACGATTTGATGGCGTTCGAGAGCAGATTCACCAGCACCTGCATCAGCCGGTCGCGGTCGCCGGAAAGCAGCGGCAGGCCGGGCGGCACCGCCACCTCAAGCTGAAGGTGCTTGGCGCGCATGAGCTGGCCCACCGACTCGATGGCGTCGTTGATGATTTCGGCCACGTCCAGCGGGGCGCAGTCCAGCGTGGCCTTGCCCGACTCGTACTTCTCCAGGTCCAGCACCAGCGTAATGAGCCGGCTCAGGCGCTCCGACTCGCGGGTAATGGTATGCAGAAACCGCAGGCGCTCCTCCTCCTCGATTTCGGGGTTGTCGCTCAGGATTTCGGACAGGGCCCGGATGCTGGTGAGCGGCGTGCGCAGCTCGTGGGTGACGGTGTACAGAAACTCATCCTTGCGCATATCCAGCTCCTGGAGCTGGGTGTAGGCGTCGCGCAGATCCTCGGTAAGGCGCTGGAGCTGGCGCGACTGCTTCTGGAGCTGGCGGTTGGCTTCCAGCACCTGCTGCGATTCTTTCAGGATGCCCACCACGTTATCAAAGCTGATTTCCTCCACTCCTACCGCCGATGATAATAGCAGCCGGGCCGAGGCCGGGCCGATGCTACCGGCCAGCAGCTTTTCAGCGTAGGCTACCAGGCGCGGGTCGGCCTGCAGGGCAATGGCGTCGGCCGAGTGGTTGTCGGCGTCGGGAAAGCGCTCGGCAAAGGCGTGCAGGGCCTGGGCGGTGCGCTTTTTACCTAAAAACCCCGTGAGCAAAGCCCGCAGATCGGGTAGCGGGGCGGCCGTGCTGGGCCAGCCGCTGGGCTCCTCAAACACGGTCCGGTAGCGGAACACGTCCACGAACACGTCGGCCTGGCGCTCTTCCAGCGCCGTCGGCCGGCCGGCCAGCGACACGCCCAAATAGAGGCCCACATTAAAGAACCAGCTCCAGAACAAGCCGTGCGAGAGATAGTCCAGGCCTTCCATCCCGAACAACGCGAAGGGCCGCAGGCCGCTCAGGCCCAGCAGCCCATCCGTGAGCAGGGACGTTGGCAGCAGGCCCGGCCCCACCAGCGTGGGCAGCACGAGGGTAAAAAACCAGACCAGAAAGCCCCCCAGAATGCCCGCTGTGGCCCCCTGCCGGGTGCCGCCCTTCCAGTACAAGCTGCCCAGTACTACGGGCAGAAACTGGGCCACCGCTGCGAACGACACCAGCCCGATATTGACCAGGGGCAGCAGATGCCCCACCACGGCGTAGTAGCCGTAGGCCAGCAGCAGCACCAGCACCACGGCCAGACGGCGGCTTTGCAGGGCTACCTGGCTCAGGTAGGCAAACCAACGGGTCCGGATTTCGGTGCGGGCGGCCGGCACGCGCACCAGCAGGGGCATGAGCAGGTTGTTGCTCATCATCACGCTCAAGGCAATGGTTTCGACGATAATCATGCTGCTGGCGGCTGATAAGCCCCCCAGGTAGGTGAGCAGCGCCAGCCAGCGCTGCCCGGAGTTCAACGGCAGGGCCAGCACAAACGTGTCGGCATCGAGCCCGCTGCCGCCGTAGAGCAGAACCCCACCAAAGGCGATGGGAAGCACGAACAGGTTGATAATGATGAGGTAAAGCGGAAACAGCCACATGGCCTTGCGCAGGTGGTCCTCGTTCACGTTCTCTACCACCGACACCTGGAACTGCCGGGGCAGCAGCAGAATAGCCGATACGCTGAGCAGGAGCAGCGTGAGCCACTGCGTAGGGCTGGTGCCGGCCCCACTCAGGGTAAACAGGCGGTTGAGGGCGGGCGCGGCGGCGGCTTGCTCAAATACGTCGCCGAAGCCATCGAACAGCCCAAACGTGACGAACAACCCGACGCCCAGAAAGGCAATCAGCTTCACCAGGCTCTCCACGGCCACGGCCAGCACCATGCCCTCGTGGCGCTCGGTGGCCTCCACGGAACGCACGCCGAAGATGATGGTAAAAAACGCCAGGGCCACCGTCGTGTACAGGGCTGAGTTGGCGGCGGCCCCGCCGGCGACGACCGTGTTGGCCGCGGCCGCGCCACGGGTCATGATGTCGAAGGAAGCGGCAATGGCTTTGATTTGCAGCGAGATATACGGAATAATGCCCAGCACGCACACCACCGTGACCAAAGCTCCCAGCGAGGCGCTTTTGCCGTAGCGGGCCGAGATAAAGTCGGCGATGGAAGTGAGGCGCTGCAAGCGGCAGATGCGAATGATTTTGCGCAGCACCAGCCACCAGGCCGGAGCCAGCAGCGTGGGGCCCAGGTAGATGACCACGAACTCCAGCCCGTGGCGGGCGGCGTGGCCCACGCTGCCGTAGTACGTCCAGGCGGTGCAGTACACGGCCATGCTCAGGGCGTACACGTAGGGGTTGCTCACCAGCGACCGGCGCGCGGCCGACCGACGCTCCGCCGCGTAGGCCACGCCGAACAGCAGGGCTAGGTAGCCAAACGAGAAGCCAATGACGAGCAGCTTATTCAATTAGCAATGAGCAGTAAACAGTGAATAGTTAGCAGTTAGCAAACGAGATCAAAATTGTTCGTTGTTCATTGCTCATTGTTTCTCCGCACCAGCCAGCCGGTGAGCAGCACCAGCGCCAACCAGGCCAGCAGTACGTAGAGGTAGAGCACCGGAATGCCCCCCAGCTGCCCGGCATGGTCGAAGACGGCCAGCAGCGGGAAGTTGAGCAGGACCGCGAACAGTAAACTTACGAAGAGCAGGCGCTGGCCCCGGCGCTGCTCGGCTTGTTCCTGGGGCGACATGGGCAGGTGAGTAAGAGGATGAGCCAAGAAGTGTTGAATTGCCAAACCAAAGATGGCGGCGGCCCGGCAGCCTTGGTCAGGCCGTGAAAGGCTGCGGATAAAATGTACGCATTCGTTGCTAAAAGCCCCCCACTCCGCCACCGAGTCCGGGTTTTGCCCGCTTTTCAACTTAAAAAGTCCGCCGCGCCACCGGCCCGACGGACTTTTACAAAAAGTCGCTCGCGGTCAGGGTTTAGTCCATGATCTTGACGTTGCGAATGTCTTTCATATAGATAGTGCCGATGATAAGGCTGATCAGGGCAATAACGACCGGATACACCAGGCCGAAGTAGATGCTGTGCTCTTGCAGGAAACCACTGGGCTGGGTGGCGGCCCAGGCGACCATCGCGGTGGCAATCAGCGGTACCAGGCCCCCGAAAATACCGTTGCCGATGTGGTAAGGCAACGACAGAGAGGTGTAGCGCACGCTGGTTGGGAACAGCTCGACCAGGTAGGCGGCAATCGGGCCGTACGCCATCGTCACGAACAATACCAGGCAGAATACCAGGGCAATAAGCGCGGGCATGTTGGGCGTAAGGGCCTTCATCACGGCGGGCACGGCCGCGCCGGCCGCGTCTACGGTAGCGGGTGTTACCTCGGTTATCGGGCCGGCAAAGGCCTTCATGCCGTAGAAAATCGGAATGGTGAACAGGGCACCACACAGCAGGCCCATCATGATGATTTTCTTGCGGCCGATGCGGTCTGAGAGGGACCCAAAATAGATGAAGAACGGAGTGGCCAGCAACAGGGCCACGCACAGAATAATGCTGGCCTGCACCAGATCGACCTTGAGTACGGTTTGCAGGAAGAAGTAGGCATAAAACTGGCCGGTGTACCACACCACGCCCTGGCCCATGGTAGCTCCGAACAGCGCCAGGATCACGAGGCGGCGGTTTTCAGGCTTCATGAAGGAGTCACGCAGGGGGCTTTTGCTGGTCGTGCCTTCGGCTTTAGCCTTGGCAAACAGCGGGGACTCGTGCAGCTTGCGCCGGATGTAGTAGGAGGCAATTACCAGAAAAAAGGAAATCAGGAAGGGAATGCGCCAGCCCCAGACTTTGAAGTCGGCCTCGCCCACCCCAAAGCGGGTGCCCACAATCACGGCGATACTCACGAACAAGCCAATGGTGGCCGTGGTCTGAATGAAGCTGGTGTAGTAGCCGCGCCGGCTGTCAGGCGAGTGCTCGGCTACGTAGGTAGTAGCGCCGCCGTATTCGCCCCCCAGCGCCAGGCCCTGCACCAGGCGCAGGATCAGCAGGATGAGCGGAGCCGCCAGCCCGATGCTGGCGTAGGTGGGCACCAGGCCAATGGCAAACGTGGAGCCGCCCATGAGCAGCAAGGTGAGCAGGAAGGTGTACTTACGGCCCACCATATCGCCGAGGCGGCCAAACACGATAGCCCCAAAAGGCCGGACCACGAAGCCCGTGGCAAACAGGGCCAGCGTACTCAGCAAGGCCGCTACCGGGTTTTCCTTGGGGAAAAACAGCGTGGAGATGATGGGCGTGAGCGAGCCGAAAATGTAGAAGTCGTACCACTCGATAACGGTACCGACTGACGAGGCCGTAATAACCTGCCAAATCTTGCCCTCCGACACCGCATTGTTATCGTGCTCGACGGGCGCGTCCGCTACTGCGCCGTAGCCGGGCTTTACAGTATTTTCCATGTTGATTGAGAGTTTTTTGTTGTGGGGTGATGATGCTTCTAGCTATCTGATGAGCATGTACTCATGGCCGGGGGGCATTTTCTGAACCGGCTTACAGAAAGACCATGGTTTGCAGCGTGATTTCCGGCTTGTAGTCCAGGTTATCCGGGTTGGTGAAGTCGGGGCGGGCACGGTAGTTCAGGGTCAGCTTGGCATTGTGGCCATCGAGGAGCAGGTTAGCGCCGGCATCGAATACATGTACTCCCTGGCGGTCACCGTCGTTGGTGCGCAGCCCCTCGTAGCTGCCGCGCAGATAGGCGGCGTAGGGCTGCAAGCGGGCTTTGGTGCCCAGCAGGTTCTTGGGCAATAAGTAGCCGGCCTGCACGTACTGCGCGTTGCCGGTACCCACCACGGGGAAGCTGTTGCCGCGAATAGGGCCAGCCCCCGGAATGGGAGTGCTGCCCCCGGCAGCGCTGGGGTTCAGCAGGCCAATATTGCGGACGTAGTTAGGGCCGAAATCGTACTTATAATACACTCCATAAGCCGTGAAGGCCGTGCCGGCGTCTTTGTTAAGGGGCGTATCAAAGAATACGTCGGCTGAGAGCACATTTAGGTCGTGGGTGCGGGTGGGAATAGTGGCAAACGGGTCGGCGGGCACGGGCGTGGGCAGCGCCCCAGGCCGTGAGAACATTGCATTTTCATTATGCAAAAAGCCCGCGCCAATGTTAAATACCCGCTTGGTACCCAGATAAGACCCCACCGCGTAGGGCAGCAAATTGGCTTCTTGGTCGAGAAACTCGTAGCTGAAGTATCCTTGGTACACCTTATCCGTTCCCCGAGGATTATACTGGGCTACATTGGTGGGAATAGTAGCGGGCGTGGCGAGTTGATTAGTGGCAAATGGGTCGTTTATCGACACGGCATAGTCGAACTTGCTCACCCGGCCCTTGGCGTACACGCCAAGCCAGCGGGCAAACTGGTCGATGGCGTCGATGGTGGGCCAGTTGACGATGGGCGCGTCTATGGCCAGAAAGTTCAGCGTGCTGGCCCGCGTCATGCGCGAAATGCCGTTCTGATAGTGCATCCCGGCACCAATATTTAGGTACTGGTTTACCTTGTACTCTACCGTGGCCTCATGCAGAAAGAGCCCGGGCTTTTTGCCGGGACCAGTGGGCTCGTTGGGTGCCCCGCCGCTGACGGCGTTCTGGTTGTTGATGCCAAAGTGCGTAAGCACCAGAAAACGCGGATTCAGCTGGGCCAGCAGCAGAAAGCGCGAGCGGCGCAGGCCAAAGTCGAGCTGGTTGCTCTGGGGCTTACCCGGTACGCGCTGCGAGCCTTCATTATTCTCGTTGTAGCGCGTCCAGACCTGGTGCCAGCTGATAAAGCGCAGGTACTTCGAGCCATCAGGCGAGATATTCACCTTCATGCCAGCCCCGTAGGGCACCGCTTCGACGGGGGCCGGCGTGGGCGGCGGCGTATTGAGGGGCGCCGGAGCCGGGGCAGGCTGTCCGCCGGCGGGTGGGGGCTGCACCTGGGCCGAGGCACTTGCGGCGGCGAGTAGGGCACTGACGGCCAACGCGTAACGGGCTGTTCGCATAGGGTCTGGATGAGTTGGGTGGGAAGAGAGGGATCAACTACCCGATACCAGGGGGCATTTTCCCGGCTCGGCCCAACCAAGTAGGAAAATCTCCGCAGCGAAAGCACGTTCTTGCTATACTTCTGCTAACAGATATAGCTCTACCCGCCCTTAAACCGCTCCCAGCGAATCATCATGTACTTATCGCCCAGCTCCGTAACCACCAGCCCTGCTCCTTTTAGTTGCTGCGGGTCCTGAAAAAACTCAGCTAGCTCTTTCTGATTGAGTATTTTATACGTGGGGTGATAGTCGGTCTGCCGGGGGGCTTTCACGCCGTATTTTTTCACCCAGTTCATCACGCTCACATGACTCACGCCCAGCAAGCGCTCAATCTCGCGGTAGCTCACGCCTTCTATATAGAGCTGGAGCGCCTTAATGACGTAGTACGAATTGACTTCGCGCCCTACCTTCGCCACCGAAAAATGGTAGCCGCAATTCTTACACTTATACCGCTGCCTGCCGCCTACAACGCCACTTTTTGTGGCTTCTGTGGTGTCGCATTTGGGGCAGGATGGCTTGGTCATGGCAAAGAAGTTAGGGCGGAAAGCAAAAAACTATATCTATTTAGTAAAGATATAGCAGATTAGCTAATTATATAGTAAATGGACTTATTTTCGGCCTGCTCCCAAGCTGCCCGCAACCTTCTCATAACCAGCATAACAGCAATACTCACGACCCCACTAATGCCGCCAGCACGGCATCTACCGCCAGACCCAGGCGGCGCAGATCCAGGCGGTCAAGCGTATCGGTAGGCTCGTGGTAATGCTTGTTGCGGTAGAAAGCAGTATCCGTGACCAGCACGGCGGAGTAGCCAAAGTGCCAGTAATTGAGATGATCGGAAAAGTCGAGGCCCGGCCCATCGGCGGGACCGAAGGAGCCAATGACGTTGCGGTAAATTTGCCCCCCAACCTCGTATGGTTGGTCGCTGAGGCGGGCCCCGGCGGCTGTTAGCTCTCGCTCGATGTAGCTGGCCGCCTGATTCAGGGAAGCAAAGTGCAGGTAGTTGCGGGGCTGGGGCGTATTGACCAGGGCCAGCACATGCTGCCGCAGGCGGGTAGGGCAGCCCTAGCGCTAGCAGACAGACAGCTTAGCAGCGCCATTAGAAAGAACAAACGTAAATGCCTAAACTGCGCAAGTATTAGCTAAACCTTATAAGTCGTGAAGTTATCTGTTGGCCGCGCTTCGCTACAGCGCACAGGGATAATGCTAGCAATTATGTTATGCCTGCACACGCAAGCCAGCGAACCACTGTTATCAGGAATTCAATGGTTTCTCTCGCTGTTTGCTTTAGTACTATACGTCCTTCTGTGGGGGTTTGGGTCCTCAGAAATAGCTGTAATGCTGCGCAGATTCCTGGGTGCAGCCGTAGTAGCTACCTTTCTTAGTGTCTCCTTTATGATACCCATATATAGATGGCAGAACGCATTAACCAAACGCCAGGCCGACACTGTTATTCAGCAAGTGTATGCTTACCAAAAGCAGCACGGACACTATCCCGAGTCGCTGGAGCAGCTGGTGCCGCGGCATTTAGATAAGATCCCCTCCACAGCTCAAGGATTATTACACACTCGATCCTTCACGTACACAGTTTCAGCAGCCAAAGAACCCTTAGGCCACATGTTCTGGCTAAGATATTATTCAGGTGCACTTGTTGATGTTACCTATAATAGCAAACCCAGGCAATGGCATGCAGAAGATTGATTGTGGTATTTACTACGCTACTGGTTCTAAGTATTCAGGTGGAACTGATACCGTCAGCCAAACGCCATTGGCCGACAGGTAAAATTGCCCCCCAGTCCGATGCAACCGGCCCGCTTGCACCGTCAGCACTACGGGCTTTCCATGCCGACTCCCCACCGCCACAGCCGCGGCGGGATCGGCGGACAGATGCACATGCTGCCGGCTGCCGCTGTGCAGACCACTAGCGCGAATGGAAGCCAGAAAGCGCGTAGCCGTGCCATGATAGAGCAGCTCGGGCGGAGTCGTCGGGGCTAAGCCCAGCTCCACAGCTACGGAGTGCCCTTGGTTGGCGCGTATCTTCGCGCCGGCGGCCGATAAGCTGAACCGTTTTTTGTCGTTTGTGGCCACTACCTCGTACAGTTGCGCCTGGGTAACCTGGTGCTGACGGGCCTGCAAAGCGCTGAGCAAATCGGCTACGCTCACCCAGCCTTCGGCGTCCAGCGCTAGTCCAAATTCTTCGGGCTTATGGCGGAGCACGTAGCTCAGGGTTTTGCTTAATGCCTGGTTCTGCATCGGGTAGAGAAGTATATGTTTACTGCCTTGAAGCTACAATTGCCTTTTTTCTCGTCCCCAATTATTCTTTCATGTCCGCGCCTCCCGCCTTCCGCACTATCGATCCGGCCACGATAAAGCCCAGCGAGCTGCACCCGTTTCTGGTGGGGGCCGTGGCTCCGCGCCCCGTGGCTTTCGCCAGCACCGTAGATGTCGAGGGCAACGTAAACCTGAGCCCGTACAGCTTTTTTAACTGCTTCGGCTCCAACCCACCCATTCTGGTGTTCTCACCCGCCAACCGCGTCCGTGACAACTCGCAGAAGCACACCCTGCAAAACGTGCGCGAGGTGCCCGAAGTCGTGATTCACATCTGCGACTATGCAATGGTAGAGCAGATGTCGCTGGCCAGCACGGAGTATGAAAAAGGCGTAAACGAGTTCGTAAAAGCCGGTTTTACGGAATTGCCCAGTCAGAAGGTGAAGCCGCCACGCGTGGCTGAAGCCCCAGCCGCCTTTGAGTGCGTGGTAGAGCAGGTAATTGAGCTGGGTCAGAATAACGGGGCCGGCAACCTCGTCATTTGCCGGGTGGTAATGGCTCATTTCCGCGAGGATATCCTGCTGCCCAGCGGCACCGGCATCGACCCGTTTAAGCTCGATGCTATTGCCCGCCTCGGCGGCGACTGGTACTGCCGCGCCGCGGGCAGCGGCCTGTTTGAAGTGCCCAAGCCCAACCGCAACATGGGCATCGGCATTGACCAGCTACCCGAGCATATGCGCAATTCCAATGTACTGACGGGCAATGAGCTGGGTCGCCTGGCCAACATCGAAGCTACTGCCTTGCCTACTGCGGCGCAGGTGGCGGACTTCAGAAACGAGCCGCTGGTGGCTTATACCTTGAACAGGTATGAAAAAGCCCCCCAGGAGCTTAAGAAGCAGCTGGTGCTTCTGGGCCGGCAGTTTCTGGAGGAAAAGCGGCTGGTGGAGGCGTGGAAAACGCTCTTACTCGCTGAGTTGCAGGGCAGCTTTTAGTTTAAAGCTCCTCTTCAAGCAATAGCATTCCTAGTATAGAGAGAATCCACAGTATGCCGAAAGCGACAAGCAGGAAAAGCTGCCGCATGCTGAAGCGGGGCTGATTGGTGGCTTGCACATCCGCCGACGCTAGTAGCGCCGCGTTAAAAACCTTATGTGCTGGTATGAGGCAAGTGAATGCTAGCACTGCAATTAACCAGGCCGGGTCCGGTAAGCGCCCCATCAAATTAAGAAGAATGTAGCCTGTCGTCAAACCACCCGAGTTATAGGTAGCGGGAACGGATTGCCGTATCCCAAACCTTCGTACTTCTTTTAATAATTGGGCAACGGTAAAAAGGCTAAAGATGGCGCGAAGCACTGGCCAGCTATCGGACTGCTGATACTGCTTGAAAAGCGCCACACTTTGTATTGCCACCAAATGGTATACAAGCCAAATGTGGCTATGCACAAGATTGTAAACTTGTTTGTGCTAATAATTTTCTGCTCCTCAACATTTGTGTTAAGCACAGTTAATGAAAGAGGCAAATAATTCGACTCCATTTAGTAAATAAACCCCGCACCCCATAGATGCGGATAAGTTGAAGTAGCAGACGTCGTAATCAGAGTTCTTAATTACGCACCGCAATCATCAGCCCCAGCTCCTTATAGCGCATGTTGAATTTCTTCGCGATGGCGGCATTGGTCAAAGAGCCTTTATATATATAAACGCCGGCGCGGAAATGCTCATTGGCGAACAGCACTTCATTGACGCCGCCGTGCTGACTGATTTCCTGTAGAATAGGCGTGAAAATGTTGCTTAAAGCGCCCGTGGCAGTGCGAGGCACGCGAGAAGCCACGTTAGGCACGCAGTAGTGCACTACGTCGTACTTGCGGAAAACGGGCTTGCTGTGGCTGGTCATTTCCGACGTCTCGAAGCAGCCACCCTGGTCAATGCTCACGTCGATAATGACGGAGCCGGGGGCCATGGTAGCTACCACACTTTCGGGCACCATGAACGGGATGCGACCTTCTTCCACGTTCAGAGCGCCAATCACCACGTCGGCGCGGCGGATTTGCTGGTTGAGCACGTAGGTATCCAGCGTGCTGGTGTAGAGCTGGGTGCCCAGGTTTTGCTTTAGCCGGCGCAGCTTATAGATGTGGTTGTCGAACACCTTTACTTCAGCGCCCAGGCCAGTGGCGGCGCGCGCGGCGTACTCGGCTACGGTGCCGGCTCCCAGAATGACTACCTGCGACGGCGGCACGCCCGTAATGCCCCCCAGAATAATTCCTTTGCCCTCGTTGGAGCGCGCGAGGTACTCAGCGGCAATAAGCATGACCGTGGAGCCCGCAATTTCGCTCATGGCGCGCACGACTGGCCGGGCACCTGAAGGGTCTTTTATTAGCTCAAACGCAATGGCATTGATCTTTTTGCGGGTAAGCGAGGCGATATAGTCGCCGGTAAGCGAGCCAAATTGCAGGGCCGAAATTAAGGTCTGGCCGGCTCGCATCAGGTTGATTTCGTCGGTGGTGGGCGGGGCAACTTTCAGGATGATGTCGGCCTCGTACACTTCCTTTTGTGAGTAGGCAATGGTAGCGCCCGCCTCTGAGAACTCGTGGTCGGAGTACTTGCTGGGCTCGCCGGCCCCACTTTCCAGCACGATTTCGTGGCCTTCGTTGATAAGGTGCTTCACGGCCTCGGGGGTCAGGCCCAGGCGGTTTTCCTGCAACGACGACTCACGCGGCAACCCGATAAACAGCTTGCGGCGCCGCGTCTCCACCGCCAGCATCGATTCCTGCGTGAAATAAGCACGGCTCGTAGCCAGCGACTCGAATCCCGGGGGTACTGCTTCCTGCATTATGGCAAGTAAAAATGTTGACCTAAAGACGGTGAATTAAGGTGTGCTGACAGAATAGAGCTGACTTAAAAACAGGCTTGCTTCTGCTTCAATCCTGCTTTTTAACTCATCGTTTTTAATTGAAGAACGCGTGCTTCTTCACCGGTGACCGTGAGCGTGACGAGTAGATGGCGCGAGGGCAAAAGATCGGCGACTCGGCTTGGCCATTCTATCAGGCAAAGATAGCCAGAATCGAAGTACTCAAGCGCACCCATTCCCAAAGCTTCCGATGAATTATTGAGGCGATAAAAGTCGAAGTGATAGATGGGCTTGTCGTGGGCGTCGCGGTATTCGTTTACCAGGGCAAAGGTGGGGCTGCTTACTTCCGCGGCCGGCACGCCCATATTTTCGCAAAGTGACTTAATGAGCGTGGTTTTGCCCGCGCCCATTTCGCCCTCAAACAAAATAATAGTGTGGTCGCCGAGAGCGGCCCGAAGCTGCGCGGCAGCGGCGGGCAAGCCGGCGAGAGAGGGAACTGCAATTTCGGTTTCGGTGAGTGCCATGGCGCAGGGCGTGGGTATCCTACTTCAAAATCTGATAAATACGCACATGCTCGTCTTTGTGCACCCGCGGGTTGAGAGCGTGCAGCACCTGGTCGTAGGGCGATGGGGTGATGGTGTGCTCTAGTTTGAGGTTGGGAAACAGCAAGCGCAGGCGGTTTAGGCGGCGGTCAATTTCCTGCTCGCCCACCAGCAGCAGGTAGGTGGGGCGGCGCTGGGTGTAGTTCATCTGGCTGATCAGCCGCCGCAGCGGCGTTTTGTCGTTGAGAGCGTAGGTCATCACAAAGTCGGCCGGCAGGGGGCGCTGCTGTTGGTAGCGGGCCCACACGCCGCTGGAATCAGGAATGAACGCGCTGGCTTCGGCCCCCATCCGACCCAGATAGAACACGGGGGGCATTTTGGTACCGTGGGGACCAAAATCGAGCACCAACCCGCGCAGATCGGTTTTCTGCGACAGATACACCATGGGCTCGACACGGCTTTTTTTGGAATAAGTCAGCGCTAAAGCAAAGGCCACAATCCCATTCAGCACCCAAAAGAAACGCCAGCTGTTCGCCAGCAAACGCGGATGGCGCTGCCAGAATGCGGCCCCTGCCACGTACCGCTCCCACCCGATCACGCCCAGAACTATGAGTAAGGGAAACAGGGGCAAAATGAACCGTTCCTGCTTGTTCGGGAATAAGGAGTGAGCGACGAAAAACAGCACGCCACCCCAGAAAAGCAGTGGGGCCAGCCGCCGGGTGCGGGCGTAGCCAAACACCAGGAAGGCACTGATAGGCGGCACCAGAAAGCCCAACACGGTAAGGGCAAAGCGGTAAACCGGCCCCGTGCTGTACTGGTAGGCTCCTTCGGCATTAAACAGAAAATACGACACCAGGGACTGCATGGGATAATCGTAGAGCGCGGCGTCGATGGTGCCCTGCACCAGCCCGGCTACGCCAACAAAGCCCAGAGTCAGCCAAGCCAGGGCTTTCCACTGCTGCCGCGCCAGCAGTACCAAGCTGGCCCCCATCAGAAACAAAGCCGTGTGATAGCGAAACAGGAAAGCCACGCCAAACAACGCCCCAGCCAGGAGAAAGTGGCGGGCCTGGAGTCGGTTGCGGTGGTGCACCAGCACATAAAAGCCCCCCAGATAAGGCGGTATGCATACCATCTCGACCAGATTGCGCACACTCATGAAAGGCATAAACCACAGCACCGCCAGCAGCAGGCCCGTTCGGCGCGCGTAGGTTTCGCCGGCCAGATCCTCCGTGATTTTATAGCCGAAATAAACAACCAGCAGCGAATACAATCCGTGCAGCAGGCGCACGATGGTCATTTTCGCGTCGGGGTTGGTGAAGCCGACCGCGTCGAGGGCGGCAAACAAGCCGTAGTGCAAGCCCGTGTAGGCAAGGCTGTGACGGGGCGGCACATGCCGATGCAGCCAGGTGGTAAGACCGTACACCCAATCCTGAGCGATGGTAATCACGTCGAAATGGTCGTCGTGAAATGCGTAGCCTTTCGAGAAAAAAGCGGCCAGTATCCGCAGGCCCAACGCCAGCAATAGAATGGTGCGCAACGGTGGCAGGTACTCCCGGCGCGTCGGCGCTTGCTCAGCGGTGGGGGGCAAAACGGGTAGCAAATCGGGCATAACGCGAGCAATCAGTAGGCTACGGCCCTGACGCGGACCAGCGGTATAAAACGGGCGCAAGTTCAACAATTCCCGTGGGCCAACGGTTAGCTTCCGCGCTAATTTCGGCGGCGGCCCGCAATGCACTTAGTGACTATACTTCACTTCCCAGCTATGAATCGACTGTTATATTTAAGCAAAAAAACACCCCCCATGACTGTATCCAAGATGGCCGGCAGTTTGATCGGCTCTGAAATCATAAAAATTGGCAACGAGGTAAACGAGATGATTAAGAAGGGGGCAGCCATCTGCAACCTGACTATTGGCGACTTCGACCCCGCTATTTTCCCCATTCCTGACGAGCTGCGCGATGCCATCACGCAAGCCTACGCGGCAGGCCAAACCAACTACCCACCCGCCAACGGGGTAGCCGAACTACGCACGGCCGCCGCCAACTTTCTGCACCAGCGCCTGGGCCTCACCTACTCCCCGGCCGATGTGCTGGTGGCGGGCGGCTCACGGCCCCTGATCTACGCCACTTACTTGGCGCTACTCGACCTCGGCGACAAGGTAGTCTTTCCGGTGCCTTCCTGGAACAACAACCATTATTGCCACCTAGCCAGCGCCGAAGCGGTAATGGTAGAAACCAGCCCGGCACATAGCTTTATGCCGACGGCCGCCGAAATTGCCCCCCACCTGCCTGGTGCCACTCTTCTGGCATTATGCTCGCCGCTGAACCCAACCGGCACCGTCTTCGCCCGCGCCGACCTGGAGGCCATCTGCGACCTGGTAATAGCTGAAAACCAGCGCCGTGCTCCCAGCGAGAAGCCCCTGTATATTCTGTACGACCAGATTTACTGGATGCTCACCTTCGGCACTGCTCAGCACTACGACCCCGTAAACCTGAGGCCGGAGCTCCGCGACTACGTGATTTACATTGACGGTATATCTAAGTGCCTGGCTGCTACGGGCGTACGTGTGGGCTATGCTTTTGGGCCGACTGAGGTTATTGATAAGATGAAGTCTATTCTGGGTCATGTAGGTGCCTGGGCTCCTAAAGCCGAGCAGATAGCCACTGCTCAGTATTTACCCAACTCAACGGCAGTAGACAGTTATACCAATGAGTTTAAGCAGAAAATTCAGCGCAGTCTGGACACATTATACGCCGGGCTGCAAGAGCTAAAAGAAGCGGGCTTTCCCGTCGATGCTATTGCGCCAGCGGGGGCTATTTATCTCACTGCTCGCCTCGATGTGCTGGGCAAAACCACGGCGGCTGGGCAGCTATTGGCTACCACCCGCGACCTGACGTCCTACCTTATTGCGGAAGCCGGCCTGGCCCTGGTACCCTTCAGCGCCTTTGGCAATTCTGACACGTCGCCCTGGTTTCGCCTTTCAGTAGGTGGCGCCTCGCTGGAGTCGATTGAAGCAGCCTTGCCCCGCCTGCGGGCGGCCCTTACGGGATTACAATAACTGCTACACAAATAGGTTTAGGCAAGGCAGAATCGCTTCTCAGGATCTATATTATGCCCTCATATTCCGTAATCTTCCTGCAAATCCTTAGATTGACAAAATTTTTGGCCTCCTATTAAGCTTGTGAAAGCATAATATGCAGTCAATTATCGTCCTGATTACCCCTACTCCTTTGAGTTGCCGGCATTTTCCGGCTTGCTACCAAGGACTGGTCATCTTCTCTACCACGGCGCCGCAACAGCGTCCGTTTATGATGTCCTTTCGACCTACGCTTCTTCCCACATCTATGTCAACCAACAATCTGGCTCTGCTCTCTTTTATATAGTTTTTATGCAAAGTGCTTTACCTACTTCGGCTGCGGGCCAACTAGGTTATTTGCTGATACTGCTCCTGCTGATGACCTCGCAACCGGGGCAGGCTCAAACCGGGCCTGGTCTGAGCAGCGTATCGGGCCGGGTGCAATCGGCAGTTGGGGGCAAACCCATACAATTTGCCAACGTAACGCTGCACCGGGCAGAGGACTCTTCGGCCGTCAAAACTGAGTTCAGCGATGCCCAAGGAGCCTTTCGGCTGGAGCAGCAAGCGGGGGGGGCTTTTTTGGTATCCGTCACTCAGCTCGGTTTCACTAGTTATTGGAGTCCGGCATTCGAGTTGACCGCTGGGGGGCAAAATCTGCCTGATATTACCTTGCGAGCCACCGCCTCTACTCAACTTAAAGAGGTAACCGTTACTGGCCAGAAGCCCCTGTACGAGCGCCTGGCCGACCGCACGGTGGTCAATGTGGAAGGCTCAACTTTAGCCTCGGGCAACACGACCTTGGACGTGCTCAGCCGTGCCCCCGGCGTAACCGTGGACAGCAACGACAACCTGGTCTTGCGCGGCCGCCAGGGCTTGCTGGTCCTGATTGACGGCAAGCGCCAACCCATGACCGGCCCGGAGTTGGCCGATTACCTGCGGGCCTTACCCGCCGAGCAACTAGCAAGCATTGAGCTGATTACCAATCCGCCCGCCAAGTACGACGCCCAGGGCGGGGCCGGTGTCATTGCCATCAACCTCAAAAAAGACCAGCGCCTGGGCACCAACGGCAGCGTCAACGCCAGCTACGGCCGGGGTGAGTACGGAAAGTTTACCTCTGGGCTGACCCTGAACCACCGGCGTAAAGACCTGAATGCCTTTGGCTCTTATACCTACACCAATCGGGAAGGCTTTGAGCGTTTGGCTTTGCAGCGCGAGTTTTATCAAAACCGGCTCCTGCAAGGCAGCAGCAACCAGGATAATTACCTGCGCAACCAGCCCCAGAGCCATACCTGGCGAGCGGGCCTGGATTATACCCTTTCCAAGCGCAGCCTATTGGGGGCCGTGGTCAATGGGGTAGCGCTGCGAAACCCCAGCTCGGCTACCAACACCGTCCGCCTGTTCGATGCCCGGAACCAGCCTCAAACAAGCTTCCGCGCCACCAACGACCGGGTTCTGAGCAGGCCCAGCGTAGCGGCCAACCTGAATTTTAAGCACAGCTTCGCTGACTCCAGCGGTAGCCCTATGCTGAACCTCGACGCTGACTACAGCCGCTACGGCACGGAGCGCTCCCAGGTCCTTACTACATTTTTCGACCAGGAGCCGGGCCGCGCCCCTACCCTGCTCAGCGGTACTCAGAACGGGGAGCTAACCATTCAGTCGCTTAAAGCAGACTATACCCGCCAGCTGCCCCGCCAGGTTCGCCTCGAAGCCGGCGCCAAAGCCACCTTGGTGTACTCCGACAACGACATCATGTTCGTGGATGTGGTGGAAGGCATCGTGACGCCTAACCTGAACCTGACCAACCGCTTCCGCTACGACGAAAACATCAACGCGGCCTACGTCACTCTCACCCACACCACGCCTAAGCTCACGCTCTCCGTGGGCCTGCGCGGGGAGCAAACCAACGTAGAAGGCCGCCAGGAAATAGGCAATGATACGTTTGACCGCAACTATTTCCAGCTTTTTCCCAGCGCCAAAATCGAGCGTACCCTCTCGGATAAGCACACCGTAGGCCTCGCGCTAGGCCGGCGCATCAACCGCCCGACCTACAATCAGCTCAACCCCTTTCGCTCCTTCGTCGACGCTACTTCTTATAAGGCCGGCAACCCCAATTTGCGCCCCGAAACCAGCTACAACCTCGACCTGACGCATACTTTCGACCAGAAACACATAATAGGCCTGAGCTACGCCCGCACTGAGCGGGTTATTATCAACGTTGTGCGGCCCGACCTTGCCAACGACCGTCTGGTATTAAATCAGGACGTAAACCTGCGCGCCCAGCACTACTACGCCCTCACCCTGACGGCTCCGCTGGAGCCGTTAAAAGGCTTGAGTGTGTACAATAACGCGGTCATCTACTACGCTTATTTCGTGGGTAACCAGTTCGGTACGGCCCTGAGCCGGGGGCGCCTGGCCTGCTTGCTAAGTAGCAACAGCACTCTTACCCTGCCCCAGGGCTGGACGGCCGAGCTAAGCACCAGCTACCAGTCGCGGGAGCGGTACGGGTTTCAGGACTTGCGCGCCTTCGGACAGGTAACGGCCGGCGTTCAGAAAAGCTTATGGACCCAGAAAGCCAGCTTACGCTTCAACGTAGCTGATATTTTCTATACTACCCCGCAGCGTGTGACTGCCATCTACGATAATTTCGCGGAGACCTTCCGCTCCGCCCAAGATTCGCGTGTAGCTACGCTCGCCTTCACATACCGCTTTGGTAACGATAAGCTAGCACCTATCCGTCGGCGTCAAAGCGGAGCCGAAGACGAGAAACGCCGGGCGCAATAGTATTTATTGCCAGAGGGCCAAGATTAATAACTCCTTTACAATAGCGGTGGTATCCAGTTTGAGAGTTTATCTCAAACTGGATACCACCGCTCCTTTTTGGAAGCCATCCAATGAGTAAGTAGACTCATGGAACTTTCTTATTCCAGTCTGCGTATCATCTTTATTCCAAATTTTTATCAATAAAATCATAAATTTCGACGCCAATATAGTTGAGTGAAAAAATAGTTATAAAAACTTAACATTTATTTGTATTATCAAGTATATACATAGTATGTTCGCATGATATAATTGAACTTTGATTACATGTATGACTATAGGAGTATTGAGTGGAACGCTATTAAGGTGGTCATTTTCGATGTCGATGGTACCCTTTATACCCAGTCCCGTCTTCGGAAGAAGATGTTATATGCCTTGTTGGGCTACTATGCAATGAGGCCTTGGAAAGCCAATGACCTGATGATTCTTCAGCGGTTTCGGGCTGAGCGCGAGAAGCGAGCCGGATACGCTGGTGGCAACCTAGAGCATGCGCAATATGACTGGTGTATTGCGAAAGGAGGCTACTCTCTTTCCAAAGTCAGGCAAGTGGTAGAGCAGTGGATGTTTACTTTTCCAAATCCCTACCTGGCGCGATGTACCTATCCGGGCACGCATAGCTTCTTTGCCAAACTCAAAAGCAAAGGCATCAAAATTGCCATCTACTCCGACTATAAGGCCCACGCTAAGATGCAGGCAATGGGACTCAAAGCTGACCTTATCGTCAGTTCTACCGATCCTGAAATTGACCGCCTCAAGCCTGACCCCACCGGGTTGCAGTACATCGCCGAGAAGCTTCAGGTACAACCCCAGGAATGCCTGTTCATTGGCGACCGGCAGGAGATGGATGGTGAGTGCGCCGTAAGAGCCGGCATGCCTTACCTCATTTTAGGTAAGAAACCCTTCCATTCATTTAATTTTTATCAACAACTCGAGCAAACCCTCACCAACCACCCTATCAGTGCCTAGACAACAACAATTATGAACGACTCGATATCTATTCCAACAGACCACTCTGCTACTGAAAGCCAGAGCACCATTGCGGCTGGTATAAGGGATTACATAGCCATAGCCCGCCCCGATAACTGGGCGAAGAATGTCTTCATGGTGCCGGGAATGCTATTTGCTTTAATAGTATTTGCCCCCCCCTTCACGACTGGGCTTTTATTTAAAATGATTGTAGGAGTAATAAGCACATGCCTTATTGCCTCGGCCAACTACGTTATCAACGAATACCTTGACGCAGAATTCGATAAGTTTCATCCGTTGAAAAAAGAAAGAACGTCGGTAGTTAAAGTAGTGAATCCGATAATTGTATACTCCGAATGGTTCCTATTAGCCATCGTGGGATTAAGTCTGGGATATCTTATTTCTATTCCATTCATGATGGTTTCGGCGTTCCTGCTTTTCATGGGTATTATGTACAACGTGCGCCCAATTCGTACGAAAGAGCGAGTGTATCTGGATGTTTTATCGGAATCTGTAAATAATCCCATTCGGTTTGTATTAGGTTGGTTTATTGTTGCTCCCGCGCTATCGTTGCACGAATTAAATCCCTCGTCTTTTTTTAATGTTCTGCCTGCCACTAGCATTATTGTCGCCTATTGGATGGGTGGTGCCTACCTGATGGCGACGAAGCGCTTTGCCGAATATCGCCTCATCAATAACCCTGAACTAGCGGGCCTTTATCGCAAGTCCTTCAAATACTACACTGAGCATAGCCTGCTGATTTCTATGTTCTTTTATGCGCTTACCGCAGCATTCTTTCTAGGTATTTTTCTCGTAAAAAACAGAGTCGAATTACTAGTCAGCTTTCCCTTCTTTGCACTATTATTTTCCTGGTATCTACGCATTGGGCTTCTAAAAGACTCGCCCGTTCAGGGCTCCGAAAAGCTTTATACCCGCAAGTGGTTTATGTTGTATGTCATATTGTTTTGTATCCTATTAACAGGCTTGATGTTCTTAGATATTCCTTGGCTGCATCAGCTTTTGCAGGATCATTATAATCTAAACAACCGGTAGATTTTCTGCCCTGGTTTATTAGTCTTGCCTGATGTCACTTATCAGACTGGCCACGCCTTCTTCCGTGGTACGTTCGCCCGCGCCCACCAACCCCACCATAGTTGCTTATTACCAGCGCTTTGCCCCTTATTTGGTTCTGGTAATCGGGATTGGCTTTCGGCTATTTCACTTCTTTTATAATCGGTCTTTATTCATCGATGAGCTTTATCTGAATATCAGCCTGATCAAACTCAACTTCTGGGAGTTAGCCACGCAGGCCCTGGCCTATGAGCAAAAAGCCCCTATTGGCTATCTATGGGCCGTCAAGCTCTGTGTCTTGCTTTTTGGCAAAGGCGAAAAAGCACTACGGCTTTTTTCTTTATTCTGTGGAATTAGTGCGCTATTTGCCTTTATTCCCGTCGCTCGCTTTTATCTTAAAACCTGGGGCGTTATCCTAGCCGTTGGTGTGCTTGCCTTATCCTGGGCAACCATTTACCATTCCGTGGAAGCGAAGCAGTACAGCGTTGAACTCCTGGCGACGGTTTTGGGCTTGTTGCTCTACACCAGATATCACAATGCTACTCGCTTATTGCCGCTACTGCTTTGGGGGCTGGCTGGGGGGCTTTTATTGTGGTTTTCCTTCTCACTCATCTTTGTGCTAGCCGGCATTGGTTCGGCAGTTAGCCTCAAAGTAATATTTGAGCGTAACTGGAAACGCTTTTTCACTTATCTCATTCCTTTTTCTCTTTGGCTGTTCAGCTTTAGCCTGTTGTACATGCTGTTTCTTAGCAAATACCATCAGTCTGGCTGGCTGATTGATTTCTTCGATAAGGCGTACGATGCCTTCATGCCCTTACGGCTGACCTCTTTTGCTCAAGTTATTTGGTTTCTAAAAAAGCCATATAACATACTCTACCACCCTCTTGGCCTGCTATTACATCTTGATGAGAATATAGATAGCTCCAGCGTTAAATTCATTCTGAAACTGGGCTGGCTCGAAGGCGTGTTTATCGTCTTCGGAATGATTATGTTATTTCGATCCGATAAATTAAACTTTTTCATACTCTTCCTGCCTATTCTTATTACCTTCCTCGCATCAGCATTCAAATTCTACCCTATTTTCGACAGGTTCATTCTATTTTTAGCTCCGCCGATAATACTCTTTCTTGCCTTCGGTGCTGAAAAAGTAATAGAACTATTTTCGTTAAGGTATAAGGCAGCGCTACTAGTAGTATTTTTGCTGGCAAGCCCTGCCTTAGCAAATTCAGCGCACCATGTTTTTTATCCCGACACGTTTGTTAAACTATCAAATTCTACTGAGCGAGAAGGAATTTTTTATATCAACAAAAATTTCAAGGAAGGTGATGTAGTCTACGTATTCTGGAATATGCGTCATGCTTATGATTATTATAAAGAAGCATACGGGTTGAAATACACTGCCATCAGGGGAAGCTACGTAAAATCTATTTCCACGAGCCCGGAAGATTATCTCCGAAAACTTTCGCCTGACTTTGAAAATTTCAAAGGCAAAAAAAGACTTTGGTATATATACAACACGAATAATAAAGATGACATTGGCGAATACGTCGGCCAGCCTGCTTGGTATAGTAAAGATGGGTATACCGCGCCTCTGTCTGTAGAACAGGAATTGGTTAAGATTGGAGACAAGATTTTCCGCTATAGATTATATAAGCAGCACATTATCCTGTATGATCTAAAAAAGTAGCTTGAAAGTATTGCAGCTCAATCCTGTCATTGTATTAAATCGCATAAAAAAGCCCCCGGTTAGTAGACGGGGGCTTTTTTTATGCGATTTAATGAAAGTTAAGATCCCTTTGGGCTAAGCGTTACAAAAGGAATAATGACTTCCTCCAGCGAGATGCCGCCGTGCTGGAACGTGTCCTTATAGTAGTTCACGTAGTAATTATAGTTGTTGGGATACGCAAAGAAGTAGTCACCAAGCGTAAACACATAAGCGGTACTTACATTTTCGCGGGGCAGGAAAATGCGCTCGGGCTTGCGCACCACATACACATCCTTTTCGGTAAAGCCCAGGTTTTTGCCGTGCTTGTAGCGCAGGTTAGTGTTAGTGTTACGGTCGCCCACGATTTTAAAGGGCCGCTTCACGCGGATGGTGCCGTGGTCGGTGGTGATAATAAGCTTGCCTTTCTTATCCGCAATCTGCTGGAGCATTTCATACAAGGGCGAGTGCAGAAACCAGGAGCGGGTGAGCGAGCGGTAAGCCGACTCGTCGCCGGCCAGCTCCCGGATCATGGCCATATCGGTGCGGGCGTGGGAGAGCATATCTACAAAGTTGTAGACGATGACATTGAGCTTATGATTGTTGTGCAGGTTACTCATCTTGCTCAGCAAGTCTTTGCCAGCCTGCAGGTTGGTCACCTTATTATAGCTGAACTTCTGCTTCTGGTTGGCCTTTTGGAACATGATTTCCAAAAACTCAGCCTCGTTCAGGTTTTTGCCTTCGTCATCGTCGTCGGTCACCCACAGGTTAGGGTATTTCTTCTGAATGTCCCCCGGCATCATGCCCGAGAAGATGGCGTTGCGGGCGTAGGCCGTGGTAGTGGGCAGGATGCTGTAATACATCTCCTCCGTGTCTACGGTGAACATTTCGGCAATAATGGGCTCCAGAATCTTCCACTGATCGTAGCGCAGGTTGTCGATGAGCACGAAGTACACGGGCGTATCGCCAGTGTCTTTGAGCAGCGGAAACACGCGCTTCTGAAACAACTCATGCGACATGAGCGGGGCATCGTCCACTTCCTTATTTACCCATTCCTCGTAGTTCTCCATAATAAACTTGGAGAAGTAGGTATTCGCCTCGTCCTTCTGCATGTTGAAGACATCAGCCATGCTCTTGCCTTCCGTCTCATCAATCTCTAGCTCCCAGTATACCAGCTTTTTGTACACGTCGGCCCACTCCTGGGGCGAGAGACGGTCGCCGAGCTGCATCCCCAGCTGGCGGAAGTCGCGCTGGTAACCGGTGTTGGTGCGCTCACTCACCAGACGCTTGTTGTCCAGCACCTTTTTTACGGAGAGCAGAATCTGGTTGGGGTTGACCGGCTTTATGAGATAATCGGCGATTTTGGAGCCGATGGCCTCTTCCATGATGTGCTCTTCCTCGCTCTTGGTAATCATGATGACGGGCACCGTAGGACGCGCCGCCTTGATTTCCGATAAGGTTTCGAGGCCGGTGAGGCCGGGCATATTCTCGTCGAGAAATACAATGTCAAAGTTCTGCTCGCCGACTTGCTCAATGGCATCGGCACCGCTGTTCACGGGCGTGACGTCGTAGCCGCGTTCTTTGAGAAAGAGAATATGGGGTTTGAGCAGGTCAATTTCGTCGTCGGCCCAAAGGATGTTGTATCGTTGCATAGGGGTGCTTAAGGGAAGTGTATCGCTTGAAATGAGTTGGACAGCGTAACTGTCTGGGGGATTAACCGAAAGCATTATGCTTCCGGCGACTAACGCCCCGCAACTAAAGTTTCATCAGTAGCTTTACTCACAATCAATTGATTTTGATTTTAAAAATTCAGATTAATCTATTTTTTGATTCTTGGCTCATCCATAATTAAGCTTAATTCAGTTGCTTCTGGTTCCCTGCGGATGCATCCGCGATGTAGCGCGAACTTTTAGTTCGCGTATCGTAGGACGACTCGCTGAAGGGCAATTTTCAACATCCGCAACGATACGCGAACTAAAAGTTCACGCTACATCCCAATGATTCCCCAGGCTGTAGCTTGGAGTTACTGCCCTAATGAACAAGAAAAAAATATTCAACGACCCGGTATATGGCTTTGTAACGGTGCCCACCGAGTTACTGTTTGATTTAATAGAGCATCCCTATTTCCAACGGCTGCGGCGTATTCAGCAATTGGGTCTTACGGGCTTCGTGTATCCGGGGGCGTTGCACACGCGCTTTCACCACGCGCTGGGCGCTATGCATCTGATGAGTATGGCGCTGCGCACGCTCAAAGACAAGGGAGTGCAGATTTCGGCAGCAGAAGGGCAGGCCGCGCTGGCGGCTATTCTGCTGCACGATGTGGGCCACGGGCCTCTCTCCCACGCCCTGGAAACGGCTATTTTTGACGAGGTGCCGCACGAGCAGCTGTCGCTTTATTTGATGCAGCGCCTCAACGCCGAGCACAATGGGGCCTTGGATCGGGCTATTGCCATTTTTCAGGGGAGCTACGCGCGGCCGTTTTTTCATCAGTTGGTGAGTAGTCAGCTGGATATGGACCGGCTTGATTATCTGAACCGTGATTCATTTTATACCGGCGTGCAGGAGGGCCGGCCCGGTGCCGACCGCCTCATCAAAATGCTGACCGTGGTAGATGAGCGCCTGGCATTGGAGGAAAAAGCCATCTACTCCGTCGAGAATTTTCTGGTAAGTCGGCGGCTGATGTACTGGCAGGTGTATCTGCACAAAACGGTGACCAGCGCTGAGCAGATGATTATTCGGATTGTGCAGCGGGCCCGCGACCTGGTGCGCACGGGGCACGAGGTGCCGGCCAGTGCCGACCTGCATTTCTTCCTGGCCAAGGCAGTTACGCTGCTGGACTTTGAGAAAGACGACACCATTCTACAACGCTTCGTGCAGCTGGATGATCATGACATCTGGGGAGCCGTGAAAATGTGGGCTTCCCACCCCGACCGCGTCCTCAGCTACCTTTCGCGCAGCCTGCTCGACCGGCGCTTATTTAAAATAATCCTGCAGACGGAGCCGTTTGAGGAGGAGATGAAAGCTGGTGTGGTCGAATTAATTGCCGAACACTTCCATTTGCCCCCCAGCGAGGCCAGTCAGCTGATGCTTACAGGCCGCATCAGCAATAATGCCTATGATGCTGATGGTAAGGATACGATTGATGTTCTGACGAAGTCGGGGCGGGTGGTAAATGTGGCGGAAGCTTCGGATTTACCCAATATTCGCGCCTTGGGGCAACGGGTTGAGAAGCATTATATCTGTTATCCGAAGGAGATAGCGCAATAGAAAAAGTAGCGCGGAAATTCGTCCCGCGCTATTCTTAAAAAAACTCACCAATTGATTTTATTTACTTTTGCCCGATGGAATTTACTGTTGGCCAAATAGCCGAAGTACTCAGTGGCACTGTCGAGGGCAACGCAGCTTTGCGCATCGACCGGCTGGCAAAAATCGAGGAAGCGCAAGCTGGCGCTTTGGCTTTTTTAGCGAATGCCAAGTATGAGCCGCACTTATATACAACGGGTGCTTCCGCCATTATCGTTAGCCAGACGCAAGCCTTGAAGCAACCCGTAGCGGCGGCCCTTATCCGCGTCGATGATCCGTATTTGTGCTTTAGCCGCTTACTGGAGTTTTATCAGCAGACTACTCGCACGGGTCGGCGCGGTGTGGAAGACCCCGCCTTTCTGGGTGCCAACTCCAGTATTGGGGAAGGTCATTTCCGGGGGGCTTTTTCCTATATCGGTCAGGGATGCACCATCGGGAGCGACGTGCTCATTTTCCCCCACGCTACCATCGGCGACCGGTGCCGCATCGGTGATGGCACCATTATCTATGCGGGCGCCAGGATTTATGCGGATACTATTATCGGGGCGCGCTGCACCGTGCACGCGGGCGCCGTTCTAGGCTCCGATGGCTTCGGATTTGCCCCCCAGCCCGACGGCTCTTACCACGCCATTCCGCAGATCGGGAATGTAGTACTGGAAGATAACGTCAGCATCGGGGCCAATGCTACTATTGACTGCGCCACCCTGGGCTCAACTATTATTCGGGAAGGCAGCAAGATTGACAACCTAGTGCAGATTGCTCACAATGTGGAAATCGGCCGCCATACTGTGGTGGCCGCTCAGACCGGTATTTCCGGCTCGACCAAGATTGGGGATTACTGCGTGCTGGCGGGCCAGGCCGGCCTGGCGGGCCACCTGACCCTGGCTAACCGCACAACCGTTACGGCGCAGTCGGGCGTGGGCAAATCGATAAAGGAGGAAGGTCAGTTTCTGCAAGGCTCCCCGGCGTTCAACCTGCGTGATAGTTTGCGCGCTAACGCTATTTTCCGGCAACTGCCCGAACTGGCGCGCCGCCTCGATGTATTAGAAAGCAACGCAAGCGCAACAGAAAAGTCCTAGCTTTGCCCTTCCTTAGAAGTGAGATACGAGAAGTGAGAAGTGAGAAAAGAAAAGCCGTGGCGCTTTACCCTTTTCCTTATCTGACTTCTCGCTTCTCACTTCTCACTTCTAAAAGATGAACGACAAGCAACACACGATCAAGTCGCCGGTTACTGTGAGCGGCATTGGGCTGCATACGGGCGTGCAGGCCACCATGACCTTTTGCCCGGCGCCGGTCAACCACGGCTACAAGTTTCAGCGCATCGATTTGCCCGGTAAGCCCATCGTAGATGCCGACGTAGATAACGTAGTAGACCTTTCCCGCGGCACCACCATCGAGCAGAACGGAGCCCGCGTGAATACAGTGGAGCACACGCTGGCGGCGTTAGTAGGATTGCAGATTGATAACGTGCTCATTCAGCTTGATGGCCCCGAGCCGCCCATTATGGATGGCTCCTCGTACGAGTTCATCAAGCCTTTGCAGGAAGCGGGCTTTGAGGAGCAGAATGCGCTGCGCAACTACTTCGAGATTCCCGAGAGCATTCGCTACGTAGATAATGCCCGCCATGTGGAGCTGGCGGTGCTACCCTTGCACGACTACCGCGTAACGGTGATGGTAGACTACAACTCTCCTGTACTAGGCTCCCAGCACGCCACCCTCACCGATATTACTCATTTCGCCACCGAAATAGCCTCTTCGCGCACCTTCTGCTTTTTGCATGAATTGGAAGCGCTGTACAAGCAAAACCTCATCAAGGGCGGCGACCTCAGCAATGCTATTGTGGTGGTAGACCGCGTGGTAAGCGAGGAAGAGCTCCACGACTTGGCCGAGATGCTGGGCAAGCCAAAGGTTGCCGTCAAGAAGGAAGGCATTTTGAATAATGTTGACCTCCGCTACAAAAACGAGCCTGCTCGCCATAAGCTACTGGACCTAGTAGGTGATTTAGCCTTGGTAGGTCGGCCGCTGAAAGGTCAAATTTTGGCTGCTCGTCCTGGCCATGCGGCCAATGTGGCGTTTGCTAAGAAGATTAAGAAGAAAATGATGGAGGTGGACTCGTCGCCGGTGCCCACCTATGATCCCGGCCGCGAGCCGGTGATGGATATCAACCAAATCTCGGCCACTCTACCGCACCGCTACCCTTTTCTGCTCATCGACAAGATTATTCATCTTGATACGACTACCGTGACGAGCGTGAAGAACGTGACGATGAACGAGCAGTTTTTCCAGGGCCACTTTCCCGGCAATCCCGTTATGCCCGGCGTCATTCAGATTGAGGCTATGGCCCAGACTGGCGGTATTCTGGTCTTAAACACAGTAAAAGACCCCGAGAATTACTGGACGTACTTCCTCGGAATTGAGAACTGCCGCTTCCGAAAAAAGGTAATTCCCGGCGATACCATCATCTTCAAATGCCAGTTGCTGGCTCCCGTTAAGCGCGGCATTGCCAAAATGAGCGGCAAAGCTTTTGTGAATGGTAAAGTAGTAATGGAGGCCGAAATGAGCGCTGCCATCGTCCGCAAAGACGCCTAGTTTCAATTAACAGTTATCAGTTAACATTTAACAGACTTGAACTTCACTTAGAAATTCTGGACGCGGTTAGGTAGCATTGATAATTGTTAAATGTTAATTGTTAATTGATTTCGAATGAACCAACCCCTCGCCTATATTCACCCCGAGGCTAAAATTGCGCAAAACGTAGTGGTAGAGCCTTTTACTACTATTGATAAGGACGTAGAAATTGGCGAGGGCACTTGGATTGGGCCCAATGTGACGATCATGCAGGGAGCCCGTATTGGCAAGAACTGCAAGATTTTTCCGGGGGCCGTTATTGCCGCCATGCCCCAGGATTTGAAGTTCGCGGGCGAAAAAACCACGGCTCACATCGGCGACAATACGGTGGTCCGGGAGTGCGTGACGGTAAATCGGGGTACCGTGGACCGCATGCGGACGGTAGTGGGTGCCAATTGCCTGCTGATGGCCTACGTGCACGTAGCTCACGACTGTATAGTTGGTGATAATTGCGTGTTAGCTAACTCCGTACAGCTTGCCGGCCATGTGGAGATTGGCGACTACGCCATTGTAGGTGGCATGTCAGCGGTGCATCAGTTTGTGAAAGTAGGGCCGCACACCATGATTTCGGGCGGTTCCTTGGTACGCAAGGATGTGCCGCCTTTTGTGAAGGCCGGCCGCGAGCCCCTGACATACAGCGGTATCAATTCAATTGGTCTGCGCCGCCGGGGCTACTCCGATAACAAGATCAGCGAGATTCAACAAATCTACCGACTTCTGTTTCTGAGCAAGCTCAATAACGCCGATGCGCTAGATAAAGTAGAGCTGGAATTACTGCCCTCGCCCGAGCGGGATGAAGTCGTGAACTTTGTGCGCAACTCCGGGCGCGGCGTAATCAAAGGCTACTCGCGCAGCAGCAACGGCGGCTCCGACTACTAATAGTTTATGCAGATTCAGGCCACCGGGCTGGGCAAGCGCTTCAATCGCGACTGGATTTTCCGGCACCTGACCCATACTTTTCGACCTGGCACCGCTACGGCTATTCTGGGGCCGAATGGCGCGGGCAAAAGCACCCTTCTGAACACCCTTTCCGGCCAGATCTTGCCTACCGATGGCACCCTTACTTATACGTTGCAAGGCAAGCCGCTAGCAGTAGAGGACGTGCCGGCCCAGTTGGCCTACTGCGCGCCGTATCTGGAGCTGATTGAGGAGCTGACACTCAGTGAGCTGCTACATTTTCATACTCGCTTTAAGCCCCTCCGGCCGGGTATGAGCACCCAAGGCCTGATAGAGCTGCTCTACCTGGAAAAGTCCCGCCACAAGCTCGTGCGTGACTTCTCTTCGGGCATGAAGCAGCGCCTCAAGCTGGGCCTGGCCTTATACGGCGCCGCTCCTCTGCTGCTGCTCGACGAGCCCACCACCAACCTGGACCGGGCGGGCGTGGCTTGGTATCAGGAGCATGTGCGTGCTACGGCGCCGGACCGGTTGGTACTGGTAAGCTCTAATGTAGCGGAGGAATACGACTTTTGTGAGGAGCAGCTGGATGTAACCAGCTTTGGGGCTACGGCAGCTCGATAGGCCCGAAAAAGGCCCCCCACGCTATGTCTGCTCAGCCTCAACCTACCTCCCTCATTTCCCCGGAAGAATATCTGGCGGCCGACCGTGCGGCCGAGTATAAGAGCGAGTACTACCAGGGCGAGATGGTAGCTATGGCCGGGGCCAGCAAAGAGCATAATCAGCAAGTTGCCAACATTATCACAGAATTGGGCAGCCAAACCCGCGACCGGGACTACATTTACGCCAGTGACTTGCGGCTCAACAATGCCGCCATCAGTTCTTGCGCCTACCCCGACGTGACAATGGTATGCGGCCCGGCGGATTTGTTGGCTGACACCTACCTCGACACCTTACTTACTCCCACGCTGTTGGTGGAAGTACTTTCGCCCTCCACCGCCGATAATGACCGGGGCCGTAAGTTCTTGTTCTACCGTTCTATTCCTTCTTTGCGGTACTACGTACTGGTAGAAACCCTTAAGCCGCAGGTTGAGGTGTTTTCGCGGATTGACGCCGAAAACTGGAATTTCTGCGAATTTAAGGGGCTGGACGTGATAGTGCCACTACCCGCGCTTGATTTGTTTTTGCCCCTCGCGGAGATTTATCGTAAGCTTCGTTTTAACTCTTCTCAAGCAGAGCACTAGCTGATCATTGCTGAAAAAACGACTTTATTTCCAACGCAAAAACCATTCGGGCCGTATCTTCGCAACCACCCAATGGGTAGGACCATTGCCAAAAGTATTCTTCTTTCAATTATCACCTGCCCTGACACGGCCATGAGACAATACGACGACCTCGACGACGATTCGCTCGATGATGACGAGCTAGATAACTTCGCCAAAAGCGGCGGGCGCGCTGATAGTGGCAGCACTGAAGATCGACTCAGCGCCAAGTATGCCGATTATCTGATGTGGCGCGACACGGGCTCCTCCCACGATGAGGCGCTGGACCTGGCCAGCATGACGGAGGAAGAGTACACCGCCGCCGAAGCCGCCGAGGACCCTGATAGCAGCGGCTTTGCCTCCCTCGATGACGATGACGACTTCGATATTGCTGACGACGATGACGACTTGGGTAGCAACCGTTCCAGTCGCGGTGGCCGGATCAGCGATGATGATGACTTTTAGAGCTAACCGCTAATAAAAAAAGCCCCCCGGCATCTGGCTGGGGGGCTTTTTTAATGATTTAAGCTACAGACTACGATTTTTTGCCGAAAACCCGCCGCAATAACTCGCTACCGCGAGCCACCGGATTTTCCCTAATGTTTGCTTCCTCCTGCGCAATGAGGGTAAAAAGCCCCCCAATAGCCTTGTCGGTAGCATATTGGTTCAGATCAGTGTTGACGGGCTGCACCAGCGGAATGCGGTTGTATCGCGTCGTCAGGTCGGTGTAGTAGCGGGTGGCATTCACCTTATCCAACGACTGCTGAATAATGGGCTTGAAGGCGGTGGTGAGTTGCGTGGTAGTGGTGCGGCGCAGATAATTGGTAGCGGCGTCCTTCTGGCCAGTCAGGATTCCCCACACGTCCTGGAAGGTCAGACTTTTGATGGCGGCCAGAAAGATAGGCTTCGCGCTTTTAGCCGCATCCTCAGCGCCGCGGTTCAACGACAGCTCGAACTTATCGACCTGTGAGCCTAACCCGATAGTACGCAAGGTGTTGGCTACACGCTGGGCATCGGGCGGAAACGGAATGCGAATGAGCTTGTTGAGGTAGAAGCCATCTTGCTGGGAGGCTTGGTCGGCACCTTTGCTGATGCCTTGCGTTAATGCCTCCTTCAGGCCGCGGGCAGCCTCATCCTGGGTGATGCTACCAGTGGAGCCCTGCGTGGTGGTTTTAGTAGTCGTGGATGGAGTTGTCAAAATACCCCCCAGCTTGGGCAGGCGAAAAACCTGCGCTGAGGCGGCAATGTGCAAACCAAGCAAAGCAGTGAGTACAAGCGAATAGCGAATCTTTTTCATAACTCGGGGCAACTAAAGTGTAACGACCCAACGGGCCGGGCGTACTGGCTAAGGCACAAACCGGACCAAACCATCCTACTTTTTCTTTACTTATTCCCTCTATGCGGCAGGTACCTAACGCAGAAATTATTACCATCGGCGACGAGCTACTGTATGGCCAGGTTGTAGATACCAACTCGGCTTTCATGGGCCAAGAACTCGGTAAGCTCGGCATTCGGGTGCGCCAGATAACCAGCGTCTCCGATAGGGCGGCCGAAATCGTGCTGGCGCTGGATGCTGCCCGCGAGCGGGCCGACGTGGTGTTGATTACCGGCGGGCTCGGCCCGACCAAAGACGATTTGACCAAGCATATTCTCACCGAATACTTCCGCTCCGAGTTGGTACTGCATGAGCCTTCCCTGCGCGACGTGGAAGGTATCTTTGCCCGCTTCAACCGGCCTATGCTGCAAGTAAACCGGCAACAGGCTTACCTGCCCGCCGCTTGCACTCCTATTCGCAATGCCGTAGGCACCGCGCCCGGCATGTGGTTTGAGGACCGGGAAGTGGTGTTTGTGTCGATGCCGGGTGTGCCCTTTGAGATGAAGCGCATGATGACCGACATCGTACTGCCGAAGCTGAAAGAACATTTTCATACGGCTCCCATTGAGCACTTGGTGGTGCAGACGGTGGGCCTGGGCGAGTCGTTTCTGGCCGAGAAAATCGCGGACTGGGAAGACAATTTGCCCCCCAACTTCAAGCTGGCTTACCTACCTAATCTCGGGGCTGTGCGCTTGCGCCTCACCGCCACGGATGACGGCCTACCCGATCTGCGCGGCCGACTGGAGGCCCACCTCCCCCTGCTGCGGGAGCGCCTCGGCGACTACATTTTTGCCGTGGGTGAAGTGTCATTAGAAGCTGCCGTGGGTCAATTATTGGTTGAGCGCAACCTCACTATTGGCACGGCCGAGAGTTGTACAGGCGGCTACCTGGCCCATAAGCTGACCAGCGTTGCCGGTAGCTCGCGTTACTTTCTGGGGGGCATTTTAGCGTATCATAATGATATTAAAATCAAACAGCTAGGCGTAAGCACCGAAACCTTAGCTACACATGGTGCGGTAAGCGAAGCTACCGTATGTGAGATGGCCGAAGGTGCCCGCCGCCACCTGGGCGTAGATGTGGCGCTGGCGACCAGCGGCATTGCCGGCCCCGATGGCGGCACCCCTGAGAAGCCGGTCGGCACCATTTGTATTGCCTACGCCGACGCTCATCAGACCATTAGCAAACAGTTTTCCTTCGACCGGGGTCGGCAACTCAATGTTGAATATACGACGACGACTATCTTGAATCTGCTGCGGCAGAGCTTACCGAAGTAGGCTCAACTTCGGCCCAAGGCGCGCGCTGGTCGGCCACGCAAGTGGAGCAGTTAATTTTGGCAGATATATGCCGCTTACTGGCACCGTAGCTTTTGAAGTATACGCTACTCGCTAAAACACCTACCTTTGAGACGGCTTGGCGGACGTCCACCCAGCGTATCATAGCGCCCGCCGAGCTAGTTTTTGATCTTCAACACCCAACAAACCCAACCCCCAACAACTGCATGGCACGAGTGGAAATGGTGATGCCCAAAATGGGCGAAAGCATTATGGAAGGCACCGTCCTGAAATGGCTCAAACAAGTAGGCGACGCAATTGAGCAGGACGAATCGGTACTGGAAGTAGCTACGGATAAGGTAGATACCGAGGTGCCTGCCATTCACGCCGGCGTTTTACAGGAGATTCTGGTGCAGGAAGGCGAAGTCGTGGCTGTGGGTGCGCCCATCGCCATTGTCGAAACCGATGTCAACAATGCCGTTGCTTCGGCCCCGGCCGCCGCACCCGCGGCTCCACAAGCAGCTACTGCTGCTAATCAGGAGAGCGAAGACGTTTCGGCCGACGTTCCGCATCTGCCCCAGGCCCAGGAAACTCAGACCAGCCAGCCCTCAGCCCAGCCCGGCCGCTTCTACTCGCCTTTGGTGCTAAGTATTGCCCGCCAGGAAGGTATTTCGATGGCTGATCTGGAGTATCTGCCCGGCACGGGCAAAGAGAACCGCGTCACGAAGAAGGATATTTTGGACTACGTGGAGGGCGGCAAGAAGTCGTTGAGCCAGACCACTGGCACTGCGGCTCCAGCGCCTCAAAATGCCCCCCAGCCCGCCCCCGCCGCGCAGCCCGAAGCCCAGGCTGCTCCTACCGAAACGGCTACCGCCAAGCCCGCCCCAGCCAGCAAGCCCGCACCCTCGGTGAGCGGCAATCAGGAGCTGATCGAGATGGACCGGATGCGCAAGATGATTGCCCAGCGCATGGTCGACAGCAAGCGAATTGCCCCCCACGTCACCTCCTTCGTGGAGGCTGACGTGACGGAACTGGTGAACTGGCGCACCAAACATAAAGACGCCTACAAGAAGCGCGAGGGCGAAAACCTGACTTACACGCCCATCCTGATTCAGGCCATCGCGCGCGCCATTCAGGACTTCCCCAACATCAACGTGTCGGTGGATGGCGACTACATCATCAAAAAGCGTGACATCAACATTGGTCTGGCCGTAGCGCTGCCTTCCGGTAATCTCATCGTGCCCGTCATTCACAACGCCGACCAGCTGAACCTGAATGGCCTGAGCAAAAAGGTGAATGACCTGGCTAACCGCGCCCGCATCAACAAGCTGACGCCCGCCGACCTGGAAGGCGGCACCTACACCGTTTCCAACGTGGGCTCCTTCGGCAACGTGATGGGCACGCCTATCATCATGCAGCCGCAGGTGGCCATAATGGCGCTGGGGGCTATCAAAAAGAAGCCCGCCGTGATTGAAACGCCCCAGGGTGATCTGATCGGTATCCGGCACTTCATGTTCCTGTCGCACTCCTACGACCACCGTGTGGTGGATGGCTCTTTGGGTGGCATGTTTGTGCGCAAAGTGGCCGATTATCTGGAGCAATTCAACCCGAATACGGTTATCTAACTCCGCGGCGCGCTACTTGCACAAGCCCGTCTGGTAGACGGGCTTTTCTTTTTCTACATCAGGTGATTATGAGAAATATTGCTTTCCTACTTGCGCTGGTTATCTCGCTGGGACTGATCGTATATTTGTACCTGCAACTGGCCACCGCCCAGGAGTCGCTGCGCCAAGCTGAGCGGCGCTACACGGACTGCGAAAAGGTGACCTTTCAGCTCCAGAACCAGCTCACCGCCCAGCAGCGGGGAGCCACGACCGACAGCCCGCGCTAGAACACTGCGCCCTCCACGCCTTCTTCTGCGGCTTCTGTGGGCTAAAAATCGTTGCAATGACTTTAGCCCGCAGAGGGCGCAGAGGAAGGCGCGGAGGGCGCAGTGTTCTGACGTAAAAAAAAGTCCCCCAGAGCAGCTCTAGGGGACTTTTTTTTGAGGGAACACTTACGACTTGATTCCCAGCAGCATCAGCATGAACGCCTGCTGCCGGGCGACGTCGCGCAGGGACTTGAAGCGGCCGGAGGCTCCGCCGTGGCCCGCCGCCATATCGGTGTGCAGGAGCAGCAGGTTGTTGTCGGTTTTCAGGGTGCGCAGCTTGGCCACCCACTTGGCGGGCTCGAAATACTGCACCTGCGAGTCGTGCAGGCCGGTGGTTACGAGCATATTCGGGTAGGCCTGCTTTTTCACGTTGTCGTAGGGCGAGTAGGACAGCATGTAGTCGTAGTACTCCTTTTTGTTGGGGTTGCCCCACTCGTCGTACTCGCCGGTGGTGAGCGGGATGCTCTCGTCGAGCATGGTGGTGATGACGTCGACGAACGGGACGCCGGCCAGCACGCCTTTGTAGAGCTGGGGGCTCATGTTCACGACCGCGCCCATGAGCAGGCCACCGGCGCTGCCGCCCTGGGCGAAGAGCTTGGCCGGGGAGGTAAACTTCTGCTGAATCAGAAACTCCGAGCAGTCGATGAAGTCGGTGAAGGTGTTCTTCTTCTTGAGCAGCTTGCCGTCCTCGTACCACTGCCGGCCCATTTCCTGGCCCCCGCGAATGTGGCAGAGCGCGTACGCGAAGCCCCGATTAAGCAAACTCAGACGGGCGGCGCTAAAAGTGGCGTTGGAGATGATGCCGTAGGAGCCGTACGCGTACTGAAGTACGGGCGCATTACCATCCTTTTTAAAGCCTTTTTTGTAGACAATAGAAATCGGAACCTTGGTGCCGTCCTTGGCCGTGGCGTACACGCGCTCGGTCACGTAATCTTCCTTATTAAAGCCCCCCAGCACGGCCTGCTCCTTGAGCAGCGTTTTCTGGCGCGTGACCATATTGTAGTCGTAGGTGGAGTTGGGCGTGGTGAGCGAAGTATAGGCGTAGCGCAACACCGGCGTGTCAAAATCGGGGTTTATGCTGATGCTCGCCGAGTAGGTAGGCTCGCCAAAGTTGAGGTAATGCTCCTCGCCTTTCCAGGGCCGCACGCGCAGCCCAAGCAGGCCCTCTTTACGCTCGCCCAGCACCAGAAAATCCTTGAATAGCTCCATGTTTTCCAGAAACACATCCTTACGGTGCGGGATAATTTCTTTCCAGGCTGTTTTGGCGGTGTTGCTAACCGGGGTTTCGAGCAGGCGGTAGTTGGGCGCACCGGCGTTGGAGCGGATATAAAACTTGTCGCCGAGGTGCTCCACATCGTAGAGATGGTCCTTTTCGCGGGCCAGAAACACCTTGGGCGCGGCCGTCGGGTTGCTGGCGTCGAGGTAGCGCAGCTCCGAGGAAAGCGTGCTGCCCATGCCGATAAAGATGTACTTCTTCGACTTCGTGCGGCCCACATTCAGGTTGAAGGTGTTGTCTTTTTCCTCGTACACCAGCGCGTCCTGCTTCGGGTCGGTGCCCAGGGTGTGGCGGTACACCTGGTAGGGCAGCAGCGTGGCAGGGTCTTTTTTGGCGTAGAAAACGGTTTTGTTGTCGGCGGCCCAGGCGGCGTTGCCGCTGGTATTCACGATCTTTTCGGGGTAGAGCTTGCCGGTTTTCAGGTCTTTGAAGCGTAGCGTGTACAGGCGGCGGCTCACCGTATCGGCCCCGTAGGCCATCACCATATTATTGTCGCTGACCTCGTAGCCGCCAATCTGGAAGTAGCTTTTATCCTTGCCCAGCTCGTTGGCATTGAGCAGGATTTCCTCGGCGGCCTTCATATTGCCCTTTTTGCGGCAATAAATCGGGTACTCGCTGCCGGCCTCGTAGCGGGTGTAGTAGTAGTAGCCGTTGTCGCGGTAGGGCACCGATTCGTCCTGCTCTTTGATGCGGCCTTTTATCTCGTTGAAGAGCTTGTCCTCCAGCTCTTTGGCCGGGGCCATCTGCTTATCGAAGTAGGCGTTTTCGGCGTTGAGGTAGCTGAGTACCTCGGGGTTTTCGCGCTCGTTCAGCCAATAATAATTGTCGGTGCGGGTACCAAAGGGCGAAGTGAGCTGCTTGGCCTTGATGGGCGCGAGGGGCGGCGTGGTCATGGAGTAGGAAGTGGGCTGAGCCTGGGCCGCGCCCAGCGTGAGGGCGCAGGCGGCAGTCAGCCACAGTAAGGAATGGTTCATTGAGGGTCAGGCTGAGGTTGGAAATCCAGGATAAGGTAAAGAAAGGTAATGAATCAGCGGGTTTTCACGGGTGGAATTCAGGAAAACTACTCCACCGGCCCTCATGCTGGCGCGCGTCACAGACGCGCGCCAACACTAGTACATGAATCCTAAGCAGCCCATAAGCAAAAAAGCCCCCCAGAAATGATCTGGGGAGCTTTTTCGTAAATACTCTCAATTTATAACGCCGCCAGGCTCTGCTCCAGGGCCGTAATCTTGCCTTCGGCGTCAGCTTGCTTCTGCCGCTCGCGCTCCAGCACGTCGGGCTTGGCGTTCTGCACGAATTTCTCATTGCCCAGCTTCTGCCTCACCGATGCCAGAAAGCCGCGGGCATATTCTATTTCCTTGGTCAGGCGCTCGCGCTCGGCGGCCAAGTCGATGTGGCCTTCCAGGGGAATAAAAAACTCGCCCGTGCCCAGCACGAAGCTCACGGCCCCGGCCGGGGCGGCATCGGTGAGGCTGACGTCGCTGAGCGCTCCCAGCTTGCGGATGATGCCGTCGTAGTCGCGCAGCAGGGCGGCCTCGTCGGTTTTGGCGGCCAGGGTCAGGGGCTTGTTAGGGCCGAGGCCTTTCTGATTGCGCACGTTGCGGATGCCGGCCACGATTTCAAGGGCCTTCTCCATGCGGCTGAGAATATCGGTGGCGTTAGTGAGCGGCTGGGGCTTGGGCCAAGCCGCTACGCAGACGTATTCTTTTGCCCCCCGCTCAGCCAGTTCGTGCCATATCTCTTCGGTGATGAAGGGCATGAAGGGGTGCAAAAGCTTGAGTAAGGTTTCGAGGTAGGCCGTGGTATGGCGCAGCGTTTCGGGGTCGATGGGGGCCTGGTAAGCCGGCTTCACCATTTCCAGATAAAACGAGCAGAAATCATCCCACACCAGCTTATACACCGTCATCAGCGCGTCGGACATTCGGAATTTGGCGAAATGCTCGTCCAGCTCCGTCTGCGCGCTTTGCAGTTTGGCCCCAAACCATTCTACCGCCTTCTCATTCGCGAAGGGCAAGCTGGCGTCCACTTCCCAGCCCTGCGTAAGGCGGAAGGCGTTCCAGAGCTTGTTGGTGAAGTTGCGGCCCTGCTCCACGAGGCGAATATCGAAGAGCAAGTCATTACCCGCCGGCGACGAAAACAGCATACCCGTGCGTACGCCATCGGCCCCGTACTGGGCGATAAGGTCCAGCGGGTCAGGCGAGTTGCCGAGCTGCTTGCTCATCTTGCGGCCCTGGTCGTCGCGCACGATGCCGGTGAGGTACACGTTGCGGAACGGCACCTCCTTGCGATATTCCAGGCCGGCCATAATCATGCGGGCCACCCAGAAAAACAGGATTTCGGGGGCTGTTACGAGGTCGTCGGTGGGGTAGAAATAGCTGATGTCGGGATTGTCGGGGTCCTTGAAGCCATCGAACACCGAAATCGGCCACAGCCACGACGAGAACCAGGTATCGAGCACGTCTTCATCCTGACGCAGGTCGCCGGGGGCCAAATCCGGGTTGCCACTTTGAGTGCGGGCTGCCTCCAGGGCTTCCGCATCGGTGAGAGCCACCACGAAGGAGCCGTCGGGCAGATAATAGGCCGGAATACGCTGCCCCCACCACAGCTGCCGCGAGATGCACCAGTCGCGCACGTTCTCCATCCACACCCGGTACATGTTCTTGAACTTAGGCGGGTGCAGCCGGATTTCGTCGTTCTCGACCACGGCCAGCGCCTTTTCGGCCATCTGATCCATCCGGCAAAACCACTGCATACTCAGGCGCGGCTCAATCACGGCCCCGGTGCGCTCCGAGGTCTGAAGCACGCTGGCGTAGTCCTCGATTTTGTCGAGCAAGCCGGCGGCCTGCAAGTCTTTGGTTATCTGCTTGCGAGCGGCAAAGCGGTCCTGACCCACGTAGAGCACGGCTTTCTCGTTCAGCGAGCCGTCGTCGTTGAGAATATCAATAACCGGCAGCTTATGCTTTACGCCCAGCTCGTAGTCGTTCAAATCGTGAGCGGGCGTCACTTTCAGCGCGCCGGTGCCGAAGTCGATGGCTACGTACTCGTCCAGAATAATTGGAACCTCACGGCCCAGCAGCGGAATCCGCACCGAAGCCCCGTGCAGGTGCTGGTAGCGCTCGTCATTCGGATTCACGGCTACGGCCACGTCGGCCATGATGGTTTCGGGCCGTGAGGTAGCAACGGTCAGAAACTGACCCTCTTGCCCTACCACTGGGTAGCGCAGGTGATACATTTTTGCCTGGGTATCCTTAGCTATGACTTCCTCATCGGAAATAGCCGTGCGGCCCTGCGGGTCCCAGTTTACCATGCGGATGCCGCGGTAGATCTGGCCTTTCTGGTACAGATCGACGAATACGCGCAGCACGGCGTCGGTCAGCTCGGGCTCCATCGTGAAGCGGGTACGGTCCCAGTCGCAGGAGGCACCGAGCTTTTTAAGCTGCTCCAAGATGATGCCACCGTACTTTTCCTTCCATTCCCAGGCATGAGCCAGAAATTCCTCGCGGGTGAGGTCGCGCTTATCAATGCCTTTTTCTTTCAGCAGGGCAACTACTTTGGCCTCGGTGGCGATGGAGGCGTGGTCGGTGCCGGGCACCCAGCAGGCCTCTTTGCCCTGCATCCGGGCGCGGCGCACCAGCACGTCCTGGATGGTGTTATTCAGCATGTGGCCCATGTGCAGCACGCCCGTCACGTTGGGCGGCGGAATCACAACGGAGTAGGCGGGCTTGCGCGGATTGGGCTTGGCTTTGAAGAAGCCCTGCTCCTGCCAGCGCTCGTACCATTTGGCTTCTACGTCGGCGGGAGTATAGGTTTTGGCGATGGACATGGGTCGGCTGGGGGGCTAATTCAGTTCTAAACGAGGGCAAAAGTAGGCAATTCAGGCCGGCAAATGACCTCTTTTGCCCTTGTCAAATCGAGTCAGCTTTTACTTTCCTAATTCTGCCCATGTGCCACTCCTGGCCTTACCTTTGCGCCACGACTACAAAATGATACTAAGGTTTAATGCCTTGGTCAGCTTTTTTAAATTATTTTTATCAATCCTTTCACTATTTGTCCTTTCGTCGGCATGGCCGCGTTATTCTCTTTTCGTAAAGCTCCGCAAGCCGCTCCCATTGCACCCGCACCAGTTACTTTGCCCCCCACCACCACTTCAGTACGAGTGGGCATGGGCCAATTGCTGGTGGAAGGTGGCGAGCCGGCCCGCAACCTGGAACGGGCCGCCCGCATGATAGCCGAAGCCGCCGGGCAAGGCTGCGAGCTAATTCTGCTGCCCGAAACACTGGACTTTGCCTGGACGCACCCCAGCGCTCTGACGGAGGCCCAACCCATTCCGGGCCCTTTCAGCGACTTGCTTTGTCAGCAAGCTGTAGAGCACAACATTTACGTGTGCGCCGGGCTGACGGAGCGTTTGAACGGCCGCAACTACAACGCCGCTATTCTTATAAATCCCGAGGGAGAAATTATAGTTAAATACCACAAGATCAACTTACTGGCCGTAGAGCTGCCTTTTTATGCCGTGGGCCAGACCCTGAATGTGGTGGACACGCCTTTGGGTAAGATTGGGGTTAACATCTGCGCCGACAACTACCTAGATGGCCTGCCCATCGGCCACACGCTGGCCCGGATGGGCGCGGAGTTCATCATCTCCCCTTCCTCCTGGACCGTCGATTATTCACTTACCGAAGAAGACGATCCGTACCGCGAAAAGTGGGTTAATCCGTTTTCCATTCTGGCGCGCCTCTATAATGTGGTGGTGGTAGGCACTACGTCGGTGGGCTACATCGTGGGCGGTCCTTATGAGGGCAAGAAAAGCGTGGGCTGCTCTCTGGCTGTCGATGCCAGCGGGGTACGGGCCCAGGGAACCTTTAATGAGTTTGCGGGTGATTTGGTGGTGGCCGATCTGCCCCGGCCTATTCGTTCGGAGCAGGGCACGGCCATTGGCGAAATGCTCCAACGCAAAGGCTATCAGTTCGATAAGCTGCTTTAAACTAACGACTATTCCTTTATTCACGTTATAAACCTTACCAAGCAAAGCCTCCGATTTCATAGTCTTCCACTTTTTCTTTGCCGCTTGTCCGCTCCTCTTCCCTCATCTACCAGCGCACCGCTAACGACACCAGAGCCAGCCGCTGCCGCTGTATCTGCCTCCCTGGCGAAAGCGCCCGCACAGCGCTGCACGCGCTGCATCATGGATACCACCGTACCCGGCATCCGCTTTGACGGCCGCGGCGAGTGCAGCTTCTGTGCCCTCCACGACAAGCTCGACCGGGCCTTTCCGCTGGGCGAAGCCGGCCGGCAAAACGTGCAGGAGCTGGCAGCCGATATCCGGCGTGTGGGCCGCGGCAAGAAGTACGACTGCGTGCTGGGCGTGAGCGGGGGCCGCGACAGCTCCTTCACGCTCTGGTATTGCGTTACGAAGCTGAAGCTACGCCCGCTGGCGGTGCACTTTAACGATGGCTTTGGCAACCCCGTGGCGGGTGAAAATATGGTGAAGGCCTGCCGCCAGCTGGGCGTGGAGCTGCGCACCATCACCTCCGACTGGCGCGAATCCAAAGACCTCAAAATCGCCTTCCTGAAAGCCTCCACCCCCGATATGGAAGAGGGCACCGATTTGGGCATTGCTACCGCTTTGTACGGCGTGGCCGCGAAAGAAGGCATTCAGCGCATTGTCATCGGCCAGAGCTTCCGCACGGAAGGCATTTGCCCTTTATCATGGAACTATCTGGATGGCAGATATTTAAAGGCCGTGCATAAGCGCTTTGGTACGGTGCCGCTGCGGCCCTGGTCGCCGAATGATCCAGGCTTTAATCTCGATCTGAAGGAGATGTTCTACTACGCTTTCGTGCGCCGCATCAAGACCGTGACGCTGCTCTACCACGTCGATTACGTGCGGGCCGACGTGGATGCGCTCATCAGCCGGGAGCTGGATTGGGTGAACCCCGGCGCGCATTACTTCGACGACTTGTACCAAAGCGTGATCTACTACCTCAACCGCACCAAGTTCAACATCGACCGGCGTCTGTTTAATTACTCAGCCCTGGTGCGCTCGGGTCAGATGAGCCGCGAAGAAGCCCTCACGCGGACGGCCAGCATCAATTCTATTGAAGACCCGCGCGTGATTGACCTGTGCATCAAGCGTCTGGGCCTAACTCGCGCCGAGTTTGATCAGATTGTAGCCGCCCCACCCAAAACCTTCCGCGACTACCCCAACAGCTACTCGCTTATTCGGCGACTGCGCTGGCCCATCAAGGTGCTCAGCCAGCTGAATCTGATTCCTGAGTCAGCCTACGACAAGTATTTTAACTGCGGAGCTTAAACCCTGATTTTGGGAAAATCTACAATTACCAAAAAAGCCCCCCGAAACTATTGCGGGGGCTTTTTTTTCAGTAATACGGGAAGTACAAAGCGAAAAAGGAAGCTCACTTAACAATCAAATCAGTGCCATCCGACAAATTCGGTTAAGTCCGTGGTTCAGACAAGGTGGAGCCACTCTTTCTTTTTGAGTAGCTCGTCCTGGGTTTCGCGCAGGTCGGGGTCGTCTACGCAGCAATCGACGGGGCACACGGCGGCGCACTGGGGCTCCTCGTGAAAGCCTACGCACTCGGTGCATTTATCGGAGACTATGTAGTAATACTCGTCCGAAACCGGCGTTTGGGGCGCGGTGGCTACCACTACGGTACCGCCGTCTACTTCTACTTGCTTCAAAGAGGTACCATCGGCCCAGCGCCATTGGGCACCGCCCTCGTAAATGGCGTTATTGGGGCATTCAGGTTCGCAGGCACCACAGTTGATGCACTCGTCTGTTATCATTATGGCCATAGCCGAAGTCGTCTGGGGTTGGGTACTAGAAACTAAACACAAGTGCTTACGCAAATATGCCCCCCGAAAGTTAGCGCGGGTACGCAAAAGTAGAAACTAACCTTGTTTTAATTTTGAATGTTCAGCTTTGCGGGCAGAATACAGGAAATTTGTCCTACCCGCTAAGCCTGTCGTCGTACTACGACTTTTTTCGTCGTAGTACCACTATCGTGGAACGACCTTGCGCGCGTGCAGGCGTCAGCAACGATAGTGGTAATACGAACCGCTCCGCGGAATTCGTAGTACCATGCCCCACTCATCCCCCAACAATGAATCATTCCGAACGCCTGGCTGCTTTTATTGCATTAGGACAACGACTACACCACCTCACCGAAGACGAAAAAGCAGACCTCTTCAGCCGCGCCCGCAATAATAATTCGTGGTTTGATGCCCCTAATGTAGCGTCGGCCCTTGACGGGATTGCGCGCTTGCTGGAAGAAGACAGTTTACGAGCTTGGGCAGGTTGCTACCCCGCCGAGCCCCCTACACCGCGTGCTGTGGGCGTGGTAATGGCGGGTAATATTCCGCTGGTAGGCTTCCATGATTTGCTGTGTGTGGTGCTCAGCGGCCATTACCTGCTTGCCAAGCCCAGTTCCGACGACAAGTTTCTGATGCACTGGATTGTTGATGAGCTCACGCGCCTGGAGCCGCGCATAGCTGAGCGCATCACCTTCGTGGAGCGCCTGAATGCTGCCGATGCGTTCATTGCCACCGGCTCCGATAATACGGGCCGCTACTTCGAATATTATTTTCGCAACAAGCCCAACCTCATCCGCCGCAACCGCACCAGCCTGGCTATTCTGACGGGCCAGGAAACGCCCGCCGAGCTGGCCGCGCTAGGTGCCGACATCTTCCAGTACTACGGTCTGGGCTGCCGCAACGTCTCGAAGCTGCTGGTGCCCCAGGACTACCGCTTTGATACGCTGCTGGACAATCTGCAGACCTGGGAGCGCGTGCTGGAGCAGAACCGCTACCAGAATAACTACGACTACAACAAGAGTATTCTGCTGGTAAACCGCGTGCCGCACTTCGACAACGGCTTTGTGCTGCTCACGGAAAGCGCCCAGCTCGTGTCGCCGATTTCGGTGGTGCATTACGGTACCTACACCGGCGAGGCCGACCTCCGGCAGCAGCTCGCCCAGGTAGCCGAACAAACGCAATGTATAGTATCTGCTGGGGGGCAAATTCCGGGCAGCTTCGCCTTCGGCCAAGCCCAGTGCCCCGGCGTGAGCGACTACGCCGATGGCGTGGATACGATGGCTTTTTTGACGTCTCTACCGTAATACAAAAGCACTTTGGTCACTCCTGGGGGGCTTTTCGAGCCTATTCCCGCACTCTACTACCCATACTAAACCCTATTACCAACGCCTACCCTCCCACAACCAACCCTTCTGCTTTATGAACTCTGACTTTCCCAGCGTCGAAACAATTGAGAAAGAGGCTATTTCTGGCCTGTCATTCCCACACGATGATGTGCTCACCGACACCACCGATCAACTTCAGCGCCGCCACGATGCTGAACGCGCCTCGAAGCTTGGCAACTCCTACCAAGGTAAAGTGACCATCTATTTTCAAACCCATGACGGCACCACTAAACGAGTACAAACCACCATTTGGGCAGTTCATGAGGAATACCTGACGCTGAAGGCCGGCGTCACGCTCCCGCTGCATGCTATCGTTCGCTTCGATTTTCAATAAGCCATAAAAAGCCCCCCAATGCGTATTGGGGGGCTTTTTCTTACTGAAGGGTAAACAGATTTACACCCGGTCCAGCGTTTTGGCAATCAAGTCGTTCACCGTTTGCTCGGCGTTGGTGGCAAATTCGCCCGTGGCACGGTTGGCCACAATAGCGTTGAGCGACACGACTTCGTGGCCTAACATGCGGCCCAGACCGTAGTAGCCGGCGGTTTCCATCTCAAAGTTGGTAAGTCTAAATTCGCCCTCCGCACTTTCGTAGCGGAAATTTTGGAACTGCTTAATTAGGTCGGGCTGACGTAAATCGAGGCGGAGTACGCGGCCCTGCGGGCCGTAGAAGCCGGGGCAGGTGAGCGTGTTGCCCGTCAGCATTCCGGCCCCAATCTGCTCCCGAATAAGATCGTGGCCGCGCACGCAGTATGGGCGGTAATCCAGCTGCAATGCCTTCTGTATACCAGCGCCTACTTCTACTTCCAGGCCGGTTTCTACCAAGGGGTAAAACTGCATCAGGGCATCGAGGCCTACGGCGTGCTCCGTAACGAGGTGCGCGCCCAAAGGAATATCAGGCTGCAAAGCGCCGCTGGTCCCCACCCGAATAATGCGCAGCGTGATGCGCTCCTCTACGGGTCGGGGCTCGCGGGTTACGAAGTCGATATTAACCAGCGCATCCAGCTCGTTAAGCACGATATCAATGTTATCGGTGCCAATTCCGGTGGAAACCACCGCAATGCGCTTGCCCTTGTAGTAGCCCACATGGGTCACGAACTCGCGCTTATTTATCTGGGTTTCAATCGAGTCGAAGTGCTGGCTGACCAGGGCCACTCGATCCGGGTCGCCGACAGTAAGGATGGTCTCGGAAATATGATCGGGCAGCAGATTGAGATGATACACGCTGCCATCGCGGTTCAGGATGAACTCGGAGTCGGGAATGGGCATTGGGGGGCAAATTAGATGGTGTGGCGAAGGCGGCAAATTACTCATAACCTGTTACGCAACGGCCCAGGCATAGTTTGCGGGCTCCTGTGTTACCCATCGGGATACAACTGATTCCGGGCTTCACTCGTTGGCAGTAAGATACATCCACCAACGCCTCGTCCCATGAGCACCACCCAGATTCAGGGAAAAGACTTTTATGATAGTGTCCTGCAGTTCTACGATCAGGCCGCGCAGTTCTCCAAACTTGACCCTGGCATTCTTGCCCAGATTAAGGCTTGCAATAGCATTTACAAGGTAAATTTCCCGGTGGAAGTCGATGGGCATGTGCAGGTTTTCGAGGGTATCCGGGTGCAGCACAGCCACCACAAGCTGCCCAGCAAGGGAGGAATTCGCTACAGTGTGCATGTGGATGAGGAAGAAGTAATGGCCTTGGCTACGCTCATGACCTTCAAATGTGCGCTTGTTGATGTTCCCTTCGGTGGGGCAAAAGGCGGCGTTAAAATCAATCCTCGCACCAGCTCCGTGGAGACGCTGGAAAAGGTAACGCGCCGCTACGCCAGCGAGCTAATTAAGAAGAACCTCATCGGCCCCGGTATGGACGTACCTGCCCCCGACTATGGCACCGGCAGCCGCGAAATGGCCTGGATTGCAGACACGTATCTGGCCTTCAAGTTCGGCGACACCAACGCGCTGGGCTGCGTCACGGGTAAGCCCGTGGGCCAAGGCGGCATCCGGGGTCGCACCGAAGCCACGGGCCTAGGCGTGTTCTTCGGCTTGCGCGAGCTGCTGGCCGATGAGGAAATGCTGAAAAAACTGGGGATGACCAGCGGCATGGCCGGCAAACGAATTATTGTGCAAGGTTTGGGCAATGTAGGCTACCACGCGGCTCACTTCTGTGAACTAGAAGGTGCTGTCATCACGGGCATAGCGGAGCGCGAGGGGGGCATTTTTAACGCCAATGGTCTCGATGTAGCAGCCGTGTTCAAGCACCGCACCGACAGCGGCTCCCTCCTGAATTATCCGGGCGCGCAAAATGTGGAGCAAGGCAGCCAGCTGCTGGAATATGAGTGCGATGTGCTGCTGCCCGCCGCACTGGAAAACCAGATTCATGCCGGTAATGCCGCTAATATTAAAGCTAAAATAATCGCGGAGGGTGCCAACGGCCCCACTACCAAAGACGCCGAAAAGATTCTGCTGGAGCGTGGCATTGTTATCCTGCCCGACCTTTATTTGAACGCGGGGGGCGTTACGGTCTCCTACTTCGAATGGCTCAAGAATCTCTCGAATGTGCGCTTTGGCCGCATGGGTAAGCGAGCGGAAGAAGCCTCGCTCCGCCGCCTAGTAACTACCATTGAGCAAACCACTGGCAAGAGCATCAGCGCCCAGGAACGGGAGCTTATTATTCAAGGTGCCGATGAAACCAGCCTCGTACGTTCTGGCCTGGAAGACACGATGATCGTAGCGTATCACGAAATCCGAGAGGTGATGCACCAAGTGAAGGGCATCCAAGACCTGCGCACGGCGGCCTTCTACAGTGCTATCGAGAAAGTAGGCGTTAGCTATCAGGCTTTGGGCATTTTCCCATAAAACTGGTTGCTTTCCGAGAGAAGAAATTAATGTAAAGAGCGAATCAACAAGACAAAAGGCAGCACCATATGGCGCTGCCTTTTGTCTTGTTGATTCGCTCTTTGTAGAGAAGCGTATTCGCGTCTACTCGTTGAACAACTGGAATCGCACCAACTAAACAACGACGAAACGCAATTATGCGTCGCTACATGCTAATAAGCGGGTGCGCGGTAGGAGACCAAGCCTTGCTCGGGGCGATAGTTATTGCTCAGCTTCGGATACGTGCCAGTTCCATCATACGCACGCTTATCGGGGTGGGCCTGGCACGTAGTTGAACACGCACCTTCGAGCTCCTGGCCACAGTTCTCGCAGAGTGCTAAATGAGCGTTGCAGTGTGGGTTGGCGCAGTTTACAACCCTGTCGGAGGGCGCGTGACAGTGGTGGCAACAGGAGATAACAGTAGGATTGACGGTGTTCACTTCCACGGCCACGCGATTGTCGAAGACGTAGCACTTGCCGTCGAAATCTTCGCCGCCCTCCTCGATGCCGTACTTAATAATGCCCCCGTGGAGTTGGTATACGTTTTCAAAACCTTGCTCCAGCAGGTAAGCACTGGCTTTTTCGCACTTCACGCCGCCGGTGCAGTACGTCAGAATCTTTTTGTCCTTAAACTCCATTAGTCGCTCCACGCGCTCGGGAAAGTCGCGAAAGTTCTCCATATCCAGGGTAAGGGCGTTCTTGAAGCGACCCACGTTGTATTCGTAGTCGGAGCGCACATCTACGACCACCACATCGTCGCGGTCTTTAAGTTCCTTGAACTGCTGGGGCGAAAGGTGCTGGCCGGTGCGCTCGTGGGGGCGCACATGGCGGAGGCTGCTGTGCACGATTTCAGGCTTCACGCGGACATGCAGCTTTTGAAAGGTATGCGCAGGAGCTTCGTCTACCTTAAACTCCAGGGCTGAAAAGCGCGGATCGGCTTTTACAATCTGCATATACTCGTCACAGTCAGCCGCCAGCCCCGACACCGTGCCATTGATGCCTTCAGCCGCCACAATGATGCGGCCTAACAGCTTCAAACGCAAACACAGCCGATGATGCTCCTCGCGGAACGCCTCCGGATTCTCAATTGATGAATAGCAGTAGTAAAGCAGAACGCGGTAATCCATCTCTAAAATGGTGTTATGTGCTACGAGGTGAATATTAAATTAGTAGCGAAGGGCTCCGGGGGGCTTTTTCGCACGACAAGATACACGTCTGCATTTCACCTGGCACCCAGAAGCCAGCACCTAAACTTTCGTGGCGGGGTTCCCAAAAACCGTCTGATTGGCCGCTACATCTGCCACTACTACCGAGCCGGCGCCAATGCGAGCTTTTGCCCCGATTTTAACGCCGCCTACGATTATGGCGCCAGGTCCGATAAACGCCTGCTCGGCCAATACTGCGCCAGCATTGATGATGGCACCAGCGCCCACCTGCACGAAGTCGGCCAACTCTACCTGCACGTCAATTACAGCGTTGGCCCCAATCAGGCAGTTGTTGCCCATTTTGCTGTTGCTCGATATGACAGCCCCAGCCCCAACAAGGTTGCCATGGCCCAGCCACGCCTGCTCCGACACGCTGGCGCGGGCGTGAATGGCATTCACGGGCACTACTTCATACTCATCGCGGAGCATGTTGGTGAGGCTGCGGCGGCTGGCTGTGTCCTCGGTGGCCACGAATACTTCACACTTTTTGCCCAGCAGCTTAAGCAGTTCCCGGTCGTCGGTGTTGCCCATCACGGGTACGTTGTTCAACTCGGTATTCTGGAGCTTAGCGTCGTCGTCGAGCAGGCAGTACACGACTACATCGTTGCTTTGGAAGGCATCAAGTGCGGTAGCACCCAAACTTTGTGCGCCCAAAATGATTACAGGATTTTCCATGCGAAGCGAAAATGCCCCCTAGGGGCGATTTTTTCTAAACTGCAAAGATACACTCTACCGTGGGTGGGGTCAAGTAGTGGACAATAGTCAATGACTTACGACCTAGTACGAGGCTACGCTTGCGGGCTGAAAATATGGCGCTACTTGTTGCTGAGTCGGGGAAGCCAACGGGCTACGTACTCATTTTGCAGCAGCAGAAAGACCAGATACGGCAGCAAAACTGCCCGGTAACGGTTTAGTGTGCCTAAGTTCGGGGTACTTAATCCGAGCAGCGCGGCTAAAGCCAGGCAGTACAGCACCAAAACAACCACAAGTGCGAACGGCAGATAGCCCGGTCGTTGCCGCACTAGGGCGATGAAGGCTACTCCTGTTAACGCCACTAAAGCCAGATTCTCCAGGCCGGCAACGATATAGAGCAGTTGCTTATCCTCCCCGAGCCAAGGGCGGGTAATGGTACTTACTATGGCCTTGGGCACATAGCTGAGCATGCTCTCCAAGGTAGGCTTTAAGTCAGCATACTCAATATGCGGCCGAGACTGTGAGGCCCGCAGCAGCTGATAATAGTTGTTGCTGAGCTGATTGGTGAATTTGTTTATTCGCAGAACCGGAAGTACTTCCGCAGCCAGGCGAGTACCACCTACCAGCACTAGCTGTATAATCAATAGCTGGATTAGCCGGTGTTGGGCGGCACCAGCGAAGAAGCGCTGCACCAGACGCACCACAAGCAGGCTTATCAAGCCGCCCAACAACAGACCGGCGAAGAAAAAGCGCATTTTGAAGTGCAACACAGCCAGCAACAAAGCTCCGACCACAGCTAAAGCCCGCACGGGCCGCCCACCGTACAACCAGCCCAAAATCAAGGCGGTAAGCCACGCCCCGCTTCCTACCAGCAAGCTTTCCTTGGTAATGCCCGACGACCAATAAACCACGGACGGCCAGGCCAGCCAGGCTACTACCGCAGCCCCGACTGGCACGCGCGGAAAAGCCTCTTCCACGGCACGAATCAGCTGCCAGCTGCCTACAAAACTAAAGACACTCAGGTAGATACCGTTAAGCCACGCGTTGCCCAACGACCCCAGATTGAGCACAGAGAGCAGCTTAATCAGAAAAAAGGTGTTTGAGAAGCCATGGTAGACCAGATGATGCCGCTCCTTATGAAATTCTTCGCCCAGCAGCGTACGTAACCAAGCGGTAGGATTCGCCCATAATTGCGTCGTCAGCTGCTCGCCCCAATACTGGAAAAAAGCGGAGTCGCTTGTAAGCCACACGTAGGCAATGGTGCCCGCCAGGAGCCGGAAGCCTAAACCAGGTAGTAGCGCCCAGCGCAGCGCCGACGCGTGCGGCTGCCGTCGCAACCAGCAAACCAGCGCTACCAGTAACGCCGAATTCAGCCCAATGGCAACTAAAACCCTCACCTGGGGGGCAAATTATGCCGCAGAATCCGGCTACCTACGGCACACTGCAAACAGCGGCGAGGCTGGCAATACCCGTGGTGCATAGCCAGCAGCCCCTGCGAATCGGCGGCGGTGCGGTGCTCGAAGTGAAGTGCTTCGTAGGGAGCCGTGAGATGGTTACGCTCAGCGGGCAGTTGCTCCAGCAACGCCACGGCTTGCTCCACCAACTCAGGCTGGCCCACATGGCGGGCATAGGCTACCCGCAAAGGCACCACTACGTTGATTATCAGCAGATGAATGCTACTGCGACCCAGCGCGGCTACTTTGCCAGGGCTGCCCGGCCGGTAGTGGGCCTGCCAATAGGCCGATACCGATACCCGAAAAAACTGCTCCAAAGCCCCCACGCTGACCGCCGTGAGCAGCGCATCAAACAGAGCCGGACGGGCATGAAGCAAAGCAGCAAGCTGAGCGATACGCACGGTTGGAAAGTTGGCGGGACGCAGGCGCAGGAAGTTCCAGGCATGGGCAGGTAAGGCCAGCGCGGCCAACTCATATTTATGGCGCAGAAACTCGTACTCCCGGCACAGATCGGCCAGGTAAGCATCATTGGGGGGCAAATCTGAGACGGTAGGCAAGAGTTCGGCCTGGCCGAAAAGCAACGCTTCCGTCTGAAGCAAATCGTGGCGGTGGCGCCGTAGAATAGTCAACGGCAGGGCTTTGGCCAAACGGGCTAAGGGCTCACTGTTTTTCTTAAACCCAAACGCGCCGGCCAGCGCATGATAAGCCGTGGCCTCCCAATCGCCGCCCAAGTGTTCGTTATGAATTTCTATCAAATCAGCTTTTTGCTCTACTCTTTCCAGTAATGCCCGCCCCAGCATCATGGTGCGTGTAATGCTCGGTACCAGTGGCAAAAACGGCGCACACGGCACTGATACTGTGTCCAAATTGCCCCCCAGCGCGGCATAGGTAGTCAGCAAGGCGGGCGTGAGGCGCGGCGCTAGGGTCAGGGAAGGAATGGTGGAGCCGTTGGTGCGCTGCACAGATTGGTCAGCGGCGTACACCACATGCAGCACGACTTGGTCGTATTTGGGATCCGTTTGGTGCTGATGGCGCTGCCAGTCGGAGGCACGCAAATGGATTTCCACGGCCCCATTCCACTCTACTTCGCCAATTTGCAAGCGGGCATTCAGAAAGTCAGGGCCGGCATCGGTGTTGTGTTGGCCCGGCCGCAAAACAGTCAGCTTTTCGCCCTGATCCGTTGTCAAATTGGCTTTATCAAAATACTGGTGCTGCCAGACGTAATGGAGTAATTCTTCCTTCATAATTTGCGAGAATCTCTATACACTAGTTACTTTCCTCGTTTGAGTGATTCGCCCAAAAACCATCAGGTGACGAACAGATAAATTAATGAAGCGACTAATACAGATTATTAACCGTGCCAATTTCGGACGTTATGCTTCCAATCGTTTCATTGCACAAACAGCTCTTTTGCTTGTCGTACGTGTTGAAAAGAAAGATGCAACAGCAGCTTATTGGTTGGCAACACTTTATTGGGATGGTTGGGAAGTTCCGCAGAATCATCAACGAGCTTTAAAGCTATTTCATCTTGCAGCTGGTGGCAACCGTAAAGCCAACTGTAATCTAGCTGTTGCCTATGATAATGGCCTATCGGTTAAAATTAATCGGGCTAAAGCCTTCACTTTTTTTGCGACTGCGGCAAGGCTAAGTGCTAAAGAAGCCATGCATGCTGTCGGTGATATGTTTCAAAAAGGGAAGGCACTATTCAGAACTTAATAAAAGCGAAGCAATGTTTTTTAAAAGCTGCTAAGTTAGGGCACGCAACGGCTATGAATGATCTTGCTTTTTGCTATCAAAAAGGCTTAGGAGCCAAGCAAAATGTCCGCCTAGCTTTACGATGGTTTGAGTCGGCTCTGGAGGCTGGCGAAACGAAAGCTTTAACTAGCCTTGGCTACTGCTATATGAAACTCATTTCACCTCCTGCCTTTGTGCGCGCCCGCGAATATTTCGAGTAAGCCAGTGAGCTAGGTCATGCCAATGCAACCTACAATCTAGGTTGGATGGCGGAATTGGGAGTAGGACAAACACAGCTGTTTCCAGATGCCATCTTTTGGTATAAGCGGGCGGCTAAGCTAGGACACGAAGGAGCCTCTCTCAAACTGGCTAAACCTATGAATGAAGAATCTTGACTACAAAAACGGCCCGCACCCACCAGAAGTGGAAGCGGGCCGAAATTAATTCGCGGCGAGTTAACGCAGGTCAATCACCTTTACACCCTTATACTTCGCCTTATCAAAGTTGAAGGTAGTAGCATCTACCGGCGGATTGGGCTGGAACTTGCGGATGGTGATGGTCGTCCGGCTGCCGTTTTTTTTGAACATCTTCCAGCTTTTCAACGATTTATCTGCTTTGCTGACCGATAGGCGCACTTTGAACACTGGGTTGTTCCGATCTTCGGGGGCTAATTCAATAATATCGACGGCCTCACCAGCCTCTTTGGCTTCCTGCACATAGGAGTACTTGTAGCCCTTTTTATACAAGGTATAAATCTGAGCGGGCGAAATCTCGCCTTCTTCCGGCTCATAGTCGGAGATATTCACCTCGTTCTCGTCCTTCATGTAGGTCCACATGGTCTGGCCGTTGTTGATGATCTCCTGACCACTCACTTTCAGCCGAAACTTCTGGCCGCTCACCGTAATGTCGCCCGTCATATTCTCTTTCACCTTAGCCGCGTCGTTTTCGAGGGTTTGAGTGAACGTAGCTTTGAACGCCTTCATTGCCTGATACTTGGCACTCATCTGGTCGAGAATCTTGCCGGCTTTGGGGTCCTGCTGCGCAGGAGCGGCGGCAACCAGCGCAACCGATAACGTAAGCAGAGCGAGGAATTTTTTCATTTGAGGGGAGAGAAATTGCTGTTGCAAAGTGAAGGCTTAGAACTAGAAACTTTACTTGTGGCCATAAAAACAGACATAAAAGTCCTTCTGTTTTTATGGCTTGGTTTCCAGCCTTAAGCACCTATTTCTAGGTTTTGTTCAGGTTATTCAATAATTGCTCCAAACTATACTCATCTGGAATTAATACCTCACGGGCTTTGCTGCCCTCAAAAGGTCCTACGACACCAGCGTGTTCGAGTTGGTCAATCAGGCGCCCGGCGCGGTTATAACCTAGTTTGAGGCGGCGCTGGAGCAACGATGTGCTGCCTTGCTGGTGCGTTACGATCACGCGGGCAGCTTCCTCAAACATGCTATCGCGGGAGGCGGGGTCAAAGTCTTCGCTGTTACCACCAGTATCACCCTCGGCACCAGCTACTTCGGGCAGCGCATACGCTTCGGGATATCCCTGCTGCTCGCCCACAAAGTCACAGAGGCGGTCTACTTCGGGCGTATCAATAAAGGCGCACTGCACCCGGATCAGGTCGGAGCCCGCCGAAAACAGCATATCACCTTGGCCCACCAGCTGATCTGCCCCTCCTGTGTCCAGAATGGTGCGGGAGTCAATCTTGGAGGTTACTTTAAAGGAAATCCGGCACGGGAAGTTGGCCTTGATAATGCCGGTAATAACGTTCACGGAAGGCCGCTGCGTGGCCACGATGAGGTGGATACCGATAGCGCGGGCCAGCTGGGCCAGACGGGCAATCGGTGTTTCTACTTCCTTACCGGCCGTCATCATCAGGTCGGCCAGCTCATCAATTACCAGCACGATGAAGGGCATAAAGCGGTGGCCTTTCTTGGGACTGAGGCGACGCTCCACAAACTTGCGGTTGTACTCCTTCAGGTTGCGGCAGCCAGCGTCCTTTAATAGGTCGTAGCGCCGATCCATCTCCATGCACAGGGAGTTAAGCGTGTTCACCACCTTTTTCGTGTCAGTGATAATGGCTTCCTCCGTATCGGGCAGCTTGGCCAGGAAGTGGCGCTCAATCTTATTGAAAATGCTCAATTCCACCTTTTTAGGGTCAACCAGCACAAACTTCAGCTGCGAAGGATGACGCTTGTAGATCAGCGAGGCCAGTATAACATTCAGCCCCACCGACTTGCCCTGCCCCGTGGCGCCGGCCATGAGCAAGTGAGGCATTTTGGCCAAGTCGGCCACGAATACTTCGTTGGTAATGGTGCGGCCAAAGGCAATGGGCAGGTCCATTTCGCTGGTGCGAAACTTCTCATGGCCCAGCACCGAGCGGATGCTCACCATCTCCTTCTTGGTGTTCGGCACCTCAATACCGATGGTGCCCTTGCCCGGAATGGGCGCGATAATACGAATACCTAACGCCGCCAGGCTCAGGGCAATATCATCTTCCAGACTCTTGATCTTGGAGATACGCACGCCCGCATCCGGCACAATCTCATACAGCGTAACCGTAGGCCCAATGGTGGCCTTGATGCTGGCGATGTTGATGCCATAGTGACCCAGCGTCTCCACGATGCGATCTTTGTTGTCTTCCAGCTCTTCCTTGCTTACCTGGGCTTTGGCGGCCCCGTAGTCATTGAGCAATTCCAGGGTGGGGTACTGGTAGCGCGAAAGGTCTAGCGTGGGGTCGTAATTCTCGGTGCCTTCGGCAAAGAAATCGTCGTCATCGGCCACGGTGATGGCCATGGGAGGCATTTCGGCGGGAATAGCCGGAGCTAAAGTTAAAGGTGGCGAGGCGGGAGCAACCGTGGTACCGTCGGCCAGATCAGCCAGGGAAAGAGGCGTGGGCACACGGCTTGTCACGGGAGCTACCTCGGCATCAACTGGCATTTCAACGGAGAAGCTAGGCCCGCTCATGCTCGCAGCAGAAGCGGCTAAGGCCGCGCCCGCCGTACCCACGCTGGGTGCTACCGACAATGGCAGAGCCGCGCCCGCCGAAGGCGTAATGCTGAAAGTCGGGGAAGCTACCGAGCCCGTAGGTGCCGGACTTTCCACTTCAAATTCCTCCTCATCCCCCCCTATCGTTGAAGTAAACCGGGGGGCAATTTCCTCTTCGGGCTCCCTCCTAGCGACTGGCTTTGTAGAGCGCAGTGTCATCTGGGGGTCAACTTCAAGTTCATCTTCGGTATCGAGCGAGGCAGTAGGGTCGGCGCCATGATTTACGCCCAGCCCCGTGCGACCGTACAGATCCAGGCCATCGGTGGGGGCGCCGGCGGCATCTGCTTCGTTTTCAGCAGCCGTTCCCATGCTCAGACTGGTGACATTGAAGAAGAAGACCACGAAGGAAATAAGCAGAAAAGCCAGTAGCAGCACTGTGCCCCAGCCAATGAGGCTATCGAGCCAAGAAGCTACTTCGTAGCCGATGCCGCCACTCAAAAAATCGAGGGTATGGGCCAGGTTCGGATCGGCGTCGGGGGTTTGAAGGGTCAGCACGACGTAGCCGAGCAAAGCGCTCAGCCACAGCATCGAAAACAGGCATAAGGCTATGACGTAGCTTAGCGACACGCCCACGCCGGCCCGTCGAAACACGATTTTATAGCCCAAAAAGAAGACAATAGGGATGACCGCAAACGCAGCCACACCAAAGCCTTCATAAATGAGCACCTGCGCGGCCATTGCACCTAGCAGTCCCAGCCAGTTGCCAGATTCCTGCCCCGCTTCCTTGGCGGGTGTGGTTGCTAGGCTACCTACTACGCTCTGATCGGCGTGGCCCGTGAACAGGAACGACACGAAAGCAATGGTGAGGTAAATGGACCCCAGCAGAAAGAAAAAGCCGAGAAACAGCTGAAAGCGACGGTCGCGCAGAAAGCCAAAAAGCCCCCCCAATGAGGGAAGCTTCGGCCATTGGCGTGGAGGCTTCGGCACTTTGGGAGCGGACTTGGCTACAGCTGGTTTTGAGCCAGACTCGGCGCGGCGACTGTTTTCGCGTGGAGCCGGAGCGGGCTCAGGCGCGGGTGCCGGGCGCGGGGCGGGGCGGGCGGCCGGGCGTGGCTCGTTGCCGCGGGCCGGCGGTGTAATGGGCTGTTTATAGGTATTCTTTGCCATGCGTAGGCACTGAAAGGCTAGAGGTAGAAGTCACAAGGTGGCAGTGCGGGTTCTCTCAGGAACGATTTATCCCGGCAGCCAACACCTCACGCTTCGTAAAGATACACTTGCCCGCCCGCAGTCCTAACCGAAAATTTGCCCCCCAAACCGCTCTGGCGCTTAAATAACCTGGTTCCAAAACCATTACAGGTCAAAAAACTACGGCAAATAGCAAGCGCATCCCTTGGTTGAAGACTTATTATAGCTTCAACCAAGGGAACGAGGCGAAGATTACCCAAAAATCTGAGGCTAGCTGCGCGGGTGAAATTCGGTAATGACCTGCTTGAGGTAATCCCGGTCGAGGTGGGTGTAGATTTCGGTCGTGGTGATGCTTTCGTGGCCCAGCATTTCCTGCACGGCACGCAGGTCGGCGCCGCCTTCAATGAGGTGGGTAGCGAAGCTATGCCGAAAGGTGTGAGGGCTCACGGTTTTGCGAATACCGGCTTTGTCGGCCAGGGCTTTGATAATGTTAAAAATCATCACCCGCGATAATTTTGTCCCCCGCCGATTCAAAAACACGATATCCTCGTGGCCGCGCTCAATGTCGAGGTGGCAACGCACGCCGGTGAGGTAGATATTGAGGTGCTTCAGCGCGTCGCGGCCGATTGGCACGAGGCGTTCCTTATTGCCTTTGCCCGTGACGCGCACAAAGCCCTGATCCGCATATAGATTGGACAAGCGCAGCTCCGTCAGCTCCGTCACGCGCAGGCCCGAGGAGTACAGCACTTCCAGAATGGCGCGGTTGCGGGTGCCTTCATTAGTACTCACATCCACGGCATCCAGCAATTGTGTTATTTCCTCATAGGCCAACGTGTCGGGCAGCTTGCGCCCGATCTTGGGCGCTTCCAGCGTATCGGTTGGGTCCAGCAGCAACAAATCTTCCATAATCAGGAAGCTGTAGAAGGCCTTGATGCCGGAAAGCGTGCGAGCCTGGGAAGTTGCGCCAAGCCCTAATTCGCCCAGCCAGGCCAGAAAATCGCGCAGAATCCGGGTCGTTACCTGCTCCGGATTGGCTGGTAGCTTCGATATTTCCAGGTACTGCCGCAATTTACCCACATCCCGCACATACGCCTCCACACTATTGCCTGATAACGATTTTTCGAGTTGTAGATAGCCTTCAAATTGCTTGAGGCTGACAGACCAGTTCAATAGTATAAAAGTTAGAAGCGAGAGGTGTGAGGAAGAATCCAAGAGTCGTGCCGAATGGGGGGCTTTTTTCAAGGAAACTTTGGGAGTATTAGGGTCGGGCAATATTCGCAGCAGCAAGTAGTACTTTTTGGCGTGATCTAGAAAACATTAGTTTTAGCAACGTTCCCCGACCTTTACCTTTTCGCTTTATTCCTGCTTCATGAAAATCATCATCATCAACGGTCCTAACCTCAACTTATTGGGTCGACGCGAACCGGGCATCTACGGCAACCGCTCCTTCGAAGACTTTCTGCCCGATCTGCACGAAGCCTTTCCCGCTATCAAGCTGGAGTACTTTCAGTCGAGCCACGAGGGCGAGCTCATTGATAAGCTGCATGAGGTGGGCTTCACTTTTCATGGCATTGTGCTCAACGCCGGCGGCTACACCCATACCAGCGTAGCTTTGGCCGATGCCGTGGCCGCCATCAATACGCCCGTAGTGGAAGTACACCTTTCCAACCTGGCGGCCCGCGAAGAGTTTCGGCAGAAAAGTTTGTTGGGCAAACACTGCGTAGGCACCATCACTGGCTTCAAACTCGATAGCTACCGGCTGGCCCTTCATTATTTTGAAGGCTTGCGGCCGAAGCGAGTTGGCTTCAAGGTGTAAAAGCGAAGTGCGCTGCTGGGGGGCTTTTTTGCGCTCACTCCTGCGCTACGGACATGAATCGGTCCGAGGCAGACGTTAGTTGCCCCCTAGAATGGCGGCGGTCAAGCCCCGCTCCTACTACCTTTGTCTTTTCCACTAGCAATCATCAACTGAATGTATACTTTCAATCCTGGACCATCGGCTGTGTATCCGGCCGTGCGCCAATACCTCACCGATGCCTTCGATGAAGGCTGGCTGTCAGTTCCGCACCGCGGCGAGCGTTTTACGGGCCTGGTGCGCCAAACCGTCGCCGACCTGCGCGCCAAGCTTAACATTCCGCAGGACTACACCGTTTTCTTTCTCAGCTCGGCCACCGAGTGCTGGGAAGTATTAACCCAAAGCCTGACGCCCACCAAGAGCTTTCACCTATACAGCGGCGCTTTCGGAGAGAAGTGGCTCGACTACGCCCGCGCCCTGCGCCCTGCTTCCAGTGGCCAGGCTTTTGGGCTCGATGAGTTGCCGAATGTGCACACGCTTCCCTTCACCGACGACACCGACCTGGTTTGCCTCACTCAGAATGAAACCTCAAACGCGACCCAGCTCCGCGATGGCTTTATCCTGAACGTGTTCAACCGCCTTGGCAATGCCTTGCTGGCCATCGATGCTACCTCCTCGCTGGGGGGCATTCAGCTCAAATATATTAAGGCCGATATCTGGTTTGCTTCGGTGCAGAAGGCTTTTGGCTTGCCCGCCGGCCTGGCTCTCATGGTGCTTTCGCCCCGCGCGGTGGCCCGTTTCCGCCACCTCAATGAGCGCGCTCACTACAACAGCCTGACGGCTCAGTACGAGAAAATGCTCAACTGGCAAACCAACTACACGCCCAATGTGCTGGGTATCTACCTGCTCAGCCGCGTGCTCCATGATCGGGCGCCTATCAAGGCCGTGCACCAGCACCTTCAGGACCGCGCCACCAAGCTCTACGACTTCTTCGAGAGCGCTACCCAGCTTAGCCCGCTGGTGCAAAACCCTGAAACCCGCTCCACCACCGTCATCGGCTTGCAAGGCCCCCCAGCCCTGATCGATGAGGTAAAGCGCAACGCCCTGGCGCAAGGGATGCAGCTCGGCAATGGCTACGGCACCTGGAAAGCCAATAGCCTGCGCATCGCCAACTTTCCCGCCATCCCGGATGCGGCCTATGAGAAGCTGGTGCAGTTTTTTGCCAAGGACTTTGCCTAAAGTAACGCCAAGCTCCGGCTTGGCAGCCGTCCGCGCCGCTCAGTTTATTTGGGCGGTATTGTTCTAGTTGACTTGCTCATCAAATCCGAGCTACGCTTCAAAGTCATTCGGTTGAGGCCATCAGTATGTTTTCCTTAAAAGAAATCTTCTCCGTCACGCTTACCCTTTTTGCTGTTATCGATATTCTGGGCTCCATTCCCATTATCATCCAGATTCGGCAGCGTGAGGGCAAAGTGCACTCCGAGAAAGCCACACTGGTAGCGGGGGCGCTGATGGTGGTTTTCCTGTTTCTAGGCCAGAGCATTTTATCCCTTTTCGGCGTTGACTTTCAGTCGTTTGCCTTAGCCGGTGCCATCATCATCTTCCTTATTGGCATGGAGATGATTCTGGGCATTGAGCTATTCCGCAACGATCCGCTGGCCGCTTCAGGCTCCATCGTGCCCCTGGCTTTCCCGCTCATCGTTGGGGCCGGCACCATGACCACGCTGCTGTCGTTGCGGGCAGCTTACTCTTTGCCCAACGTACTGGTAGGCATTGTCTTAAATCTGGTGTTTGTGTACGCGGTGCTCAAAAGCAGCGCTTGGATTGAGCGTAAACTCGGCAAGGCAGGCGAAGACATTTTGCGCCGCGTTTTCGGCGTAATTCTGCTCGCTATTGCCATAAAGCTGTTTAAAGCGAACTTTTAAATAGTTATCCGCTCAAGAATGATATACCTTTTTACCGATGGGTCTTCCCGTGGAAACCCCGGCCCAGGCGGCTATGGTGCCATTCTACGCTTCGGCCGCCACGAGAAAGAGCTTACTGAAGGCTTTCGGCTTACGACCAACAACCGCATGGAGCTACTGGCAGTCATCGTTGGTTTAGAGGCCGTCACGCGCCCCGAACTGCCCATCACTGTTGTCACCGACTCTAAATACGTGGTTGATGCCGTTGAAAAGCGCTGGGTGTTCGGTTGGGCTATGAAGCCTGATTTTGGCAAAAAAGCCAATGAAGACCTCTGGCGCCGCTTCCTCAAAGTGTACAAGCAACGCACGATACACTTCCGCTGGGTACGCGGCCACAACGGCCACCCCGAAAATGAGCGCTGTGACCGTCTGGCCGTTAACAGCGCTACACTAGGCAAGTTGCTTGTCGACGAAGGTTATGAACTTATTGAAACCAGACGTTAAATATTTATTTAGCTTTTTCTGAATTACTAAACATGCGCCTATAGTAAAGCAATAAATTGTATTTAGAAACACCTGGTATTTTAAATCTCATATTTTGACTTAATGCCTATAGCAAAGCCACAAAAACAAGACATAAAGTTATTAGAAAAGCAGGCAGCATTCTAAACCTTATATGATCAAACAATACTACAAGCCGCTAACTGGTATAAGAGCGATAGCGGCATTTATGGTTTATCTGCACCACTACAATCCCGGCAAGCTCATATTCGGAAGTCAGGCTTTGAAGTATGTCTTTCATGAATTTCATGTAGGTGTCACTATTTTCTTTACCCTCAGCGGATTCCTTATTACAGAAAGATACTTCACAACAGAAAACTTCTCACCTAAAAATATAAAAACCTATCTTCTCAACAGATTCACAAGAATATATCCTCTTTACATAATTTTAACTCTTCCGGTTTTTTTTATTGCTTTCAACAACGTCGGATTCAGCAGGTACTATCTTTACGCTCTTATTTTAAATATAACGCTTTTGAAAAGCTTATCCTTGGAATACGCATTTACTGGCCTTCCTCAGTCGTGGTCACTCAGTGTCGAAGAGTTCTTTTACTTGTTTGCCGTATTCTTTTTTCCATTCCTAAATAGCAATAGAGGCAGGAAAGGCATTATCTGGATTTCCGCTATTGTTCTGTTGCCTTTCATGGGTTTTTTATCGGTTACATTATTTAATCAGCTGCACTTACCTTTTTTTGAGAATTTATCTTTCGTAGCATATTCTACATTTTTTGGCCGATTCTATGAATTTTTTATTGGCGCCGGCTTAGCGCTATATTTGATGAGAAGCAAAACCAATTATAATTTTGGCTTTATCACATATAGCGGCATCATACTTTTCGCTCTGGGCGTATTTGCCCTAATGAAGATAAAAGAAGTATATGGACTTAATTTTGGCACAAGCCATCCAATAGGAATTGCAGTAAACAATCTTTATCTTCCTTTGTGTATTGCTATTATATTCCTGGGGTTATTCAGGGAGGAAAGCTTTATTTCAAAACTTCTATCAACCAAAGTATTCTCTGTACTAGGAAAAAGCTCCTATGCGTTTTACTTAATTCATATGGGCCTTATTCATGAACTATTGACCCCTTATTTCAACGAAAAGTCTACAGCTGGTGCTATAGCTATTTATTTGGTTTTAGTAGCGTTATCCATAGCCGTATATTACTTATTTGAAGAGCCTGCAAACAAAAAAATCAGATCAATTGCTTCTCGTTGGCTAACTCATACTTCCAGTTCAAGCACTTCCGCATTGAGCAAGCCCAGTGCGCGATGAAGGTGTGCACCGATGCCTGCGTGCTCGGCGCTACTGCCAACCTTTCCGACGCTACTCGCTTGCTCGATATCGGCACGGGTACGGGCCTGTTGGCGTTAATGGCGGCCCAGCGCAACCCTGATATTCGGATAGAAGCCGTTGAGCTGGATGAAGCTGCCGCTGCGCAAGCCCTTGATAATGTATCCGCTAGTCCTTGGGCGGAGCGCATCAGGGTGCATAGAATGAGCCTGGCCCAATTTGCCCGTACCCAGCCGGAGCCTTTCGATCATTTGATCTGTAATCCGCCTTTCTTTCGCCACTCTCTTCGCTCCCCTGACGCGGCACGGACAACGGCCCGCCATACTGCCGCCGATACGTTATCCTTTGAGGAGCTTATCGCCTTCACCACGCGGTACCTCGGCCCCGACGGGCAGCTTACCGTGCTGTTGCCGCCGCCTGAGATGCACCATTTTGAGCAGATGGCGGCCCTGGGGGGCTTTTTTCCAAGCATTCGCCTTCAGCTGCACCATCGCCTGGGTAGCCGCGTTAGCCGGCATATCACCACCTTCACCCGAATGCCAAACGCCCCCGAAAGCAGCAGCTTGGCTATATACGCCGAGGCTGAGTCAGCGTATTCTCCAGAATTCAAGGCTTTACTGCGCGATTTTTATCTGGCTTTCTGAGTTGCGGCTGACCTTCTCAGAAAAGCTCAGCGGTTTGAGAATTACCAATGAAGCATTAATAGGCAATAATAGGCAGTAAGCAAAAATTGAAGGCCGATTACTACTTATCAGGCTGATAGCGCACTTTCTTCCTCCTGAAACACGATTCCGTACTCAGCTTCCAATTCGGCCAAAACAGGCTCATATAGATCGGGATGAGTCGGAATAACCACACCTTGGTGGGCTATCAGGCCGCGGGTTAGGCGGCGCACGGCCATACCAAGGGGCAGGCCCACCGTTTTGGCCATCGCCGTGTGGGTGGCGTTGTCGCCGGACACGGCCAGCGAGGAGGTACGCCGGTAGCGTTTGCCATCCAGCGTAAACTCAAACAGGTGCTGCATCACGATCAGGTCGTGGTCGCCGGGCTGAAGACGCCATTTTTCGGTTAGCAGGTGTTCGAGTAATTGGGCCGGGGTGGCGTTGGGTAGGCCAACCGCCGTGTGCTTGAAGAGCCCGAGCCAACTGAGCAGCCGCATTTCTTCCCCGTCCGGATTCAAACCCAGGTAATCGGCAACCCGAGCGGCCAAATCACCTCCCAGAATAGGAGATGGAGGCAGGTAGGCGGCGATGAGCTGCTGCCACGTCCAGTCGGCAGTATTGCCCAGCTGCACGGTATCGTCGGTGAGGCCGAGGCGCACCAGCGCATTCCAGGCGGCACAATAGCCCGGCCGACGCAGGGTGCCGCGCAAAATTGTCGGGATAGTATCGAGGCCGTAGGGTGCGCGGTAGCTGAGTGAATCGCGGTTAGCATAGCCCTCAAACAGCCCGTAGCCGGGCACTTCCAAAACCTCTAAACGGCGAAAGAGCTGCTGATATGGGATAAAACGAGGCTGGCCATTTTCCAGGTATTTGGCGGTGCTTTGCCCGGCCAGTACTACGTTGCGCGGGTTCCAGGTAAACTTGTAGCGCCACGGATTATTCCCCTCTGACTTGGGGGTGAGCAAACCGCCGCAGTATGATTTGAAGGACACTAATTGCCCCCCACGCGCACGAATTTTCTCTAAAGCCTGCATAGCCGACATATGATCGAGGCCGGGGTCGAGGCCGCATTCCATCAGCAGCGTTACGCCGGCAGCCTGCGCTTCGGCATCGAGGGCGCGGATTTCGTCGGTGGCGTAGCTGGCGGTGGCCAGGTGGCGGCGGTGGCGCAGACACGCGCGGGCTACCACCGGATGAAACGCCGCGGGCAGCATGGAAATCACCACATCGGCGGCGGCTACCAGCTCTTCCAGCAGCGCATCATTCTGAATATCAAACGGTACGGCGCGGGCGTATTCGGTGTGCGCTACGAGTATGGGCACCAAATGCGCGGGCTGCATATCGGCCACGGTGAGGTGCCAGCCTTCGGTGGGCGCATGGCGCAACAGGTAGTTAATCAGAGAAGATGCCGAACGCCCGGCCCCGAGCAGCAGTATATTTTTCAAGAGAAGGGTGCGTAGTGATGCGCAAGTCTACGAACTCTATCTCTAATCCATCGTCTGGCAACAGGCCATTTCGTTCGTTGTGAATGACCGGTGTACACGAAAGTCCTTAGGACTGCACAAGGGAAGAAAGGAGTGCTTAGGGAGCAAATTTCTGAATGTTATGATGTAGATACACTTGTAAAAGGATAAATGTCTTACATTCACCGCCCCTTCTCCTACCGGGGCCGCTTGGTTGGTGATGGAAAGCTGCATTTCTTTAGACCTGCCAATGCCTCAACCGTTGCAACTAACTATTACCGTGGATGTCTTGGCTTCCGAAGCGGAGCTTACACCATCCGAAGCCACCGTCTGGCACGCGGCACGCGCCGCCACCGACCACGCCTACGCTCCTTACTCCCACTTTAACGTCGGGGCCGCGCTGCTCCTTGACGACGGCTCTGTTTTTCGCGGTTCTAATCAGGAAAACGCGGCCTATCCATCGGGTTTGTGCGCTGAACGTACGGCCTTGTTTGGCCTGGCGGTAAGCCAGCCCGAGCGTCGCATCGTAGGCATGGCGGTGGCCGCGCGCCCGGCCCAAGGCGACTTTATAATGGCCATGCCGTGCGGAGCCTGCCGACAGGTAATGACCGAATACGAAAACCGCCAGAGCCAGCAGATTCCGCTGCTGCTGCCCGGTCCCGATGGCACCATCTACCGCTTCCGTACCTTGGCCGACTTGCTGCCGTTTCAATTTACGGCCGAAAATCTACCGGGGCAGCCCGCTTAGCAGTTGCTGCAATATTCTAACTATCAGGTGTGGCTTTAGCTCAGGAGCATCGGCTTACGGTGGCGCGTACGGCGCGGTACTATCAGCTGGGTGAGCTAACGGAGCGCACCCGGCACATCTGGTTTGTGTGCCATGGCTACGGACAGCTGGCAGCCTATTTTATTCGGCATTTTGCCGTGCTCATCGAAGCAGACGACACGGTAATAATAGCCCCTGAAGGCCTCTCCCGCTTTTATTTGCAGGGAAATGGGGGGCGCGTCGGGGCGAGCTGGATGACGCGTGAGGACCGGCTGGCGGAGATTGATGACTATGTGACGTATTTGGACCAGCTGACCGAAACGCTGCTGCAAAAATGCCCCCCAGACGTGGCTATTACTGTGTTGGGCTTCTCGCAGGGCGCAGCTACCGTTAGCCGGTGGCTGGCCCGCGCCACACTCCGGCCGGGCCGGCTCATTTTGTGGGCCGGTGCCTTCCCCGATGATATGGATTTTGCGGTAGCCACCCACTTATTGCAACGCCTGCCCGTCGTGCTAGTGTGCGGCGACCAGGATGAGTTTATCAAGGAAGCTGACCTGCAGAAGCAGCGCGACTTTCTGCTCCGCCTGGGCGTAGAGCCTGCCGTACTGCGCTTTGCGGGCAAGCACGAGCTTAACGCCGCCGTACTGCGGCAGCTGGCCGCTTAACCGACTTTCTGTGTTGTCTTCACTTTTTGGGTTGGCACCTTGGCTTTTTTCGGCGTCTTATGCCGTTTATTAGCCCAAGCCAATAGCGAAAGCTCAGCATAAGCGTTGGTGCCGTAGGGGCTACTTTTTCGAACAGAGCCTGTAGGTTATTCGAGCCAATAGTCAGAGGGCCAATACGCAGCATCAGGCCTGGGCCGCGGGCGTTCACGCCCACACTCACCAGATTGGGCTGGTCGCCCTCCCGTAGCTTGAGATAGCGGCTTTCCAGTTTAAAGTCTTCGCCGGGACTCTTCAGACTCCAGGGGCCGGTATAGCGGTAGGCGGTGTTGGTAGCGTGTTTATCAACGGCCAGCAACTCTAGCTGCACGCTATAGCGATTGTCGGCGATGGTAGCCGGGTTCCAGAAGGAGCCCCATAGTCCGGCTAGTTGCTATGCGAAGGAGTAAACGATTGCTGGGCAGTTGCATCATAGTGAGGGATGGCCAAACGCAGCGAACTACAAACATAGGGTAATAACGATTTTTTTATGTAGATATATATGTTAACAGCTGACCGACAGAGCATTGGCTCAGCAAACAAAGGATAAGCAATACCAATATTTTGCACCATTCCATGAAATACCTACATTTAAGCAATTTGAGATAGAAGGGCATCTTTACCCATCAGCTTATTTTTAATCACTTAGTAGCTATTCGCCGAGGTGCCACCTATTTGACTTATCCCATGTTTGCCTGAGATGGTTCCGTAGTAGGTCGCGCATCTGATTCTTGCTTTTGTCGCCCGGCCGTGCGCCGATATAGGCTTGTCTTGGGGCTGCTGACTGGATACCTGGCGCGGGGTCTGACCGCGGCAACAGCGGCCCCCAAACAGCTCCAAAATATCGTCGATAGCTCTACTTACGCGACTTGGATGGTGCCCCCCTCTCCGAATCTTACCGTTACTACTCGGAGCTGTTCTCGGCCCTGCTCACGCCTGCGCACGCCGACAGCCTGTTTCGGGCCGGTGCTTTCACGCCAGGCTCCTAGCATCGGACGCTCAACATAGGCTTTGTGCATCAGCGCCTTTGGCTGCGGCTGGCCCTTATGGGTAGCTTGCTTCGCTGGTGCAGTTTGCTATCGACCATGGTTTGTAACCCTAAAAAGCCCCCCACGACTTGATACCGAATCTGGGGGGCTTTTTACAAAGTTTCTTCTCAAAAGTCGAAGCTTACAAGTCTTTTCGCATCGTAGTGGCCGCCGCTTGAGCCGCGGGCAAAAGCAGAACCTCCGCGATGTTTACGTGGGGCGGACGCGTGACCATAAACTGAATGACATCGGCCACATCTTCGGCCCGTAGGGGCTTGTAGCCTTTATACACGCTGCCGGCGCGGTCGTTATCGCCTTTGAAGCGCACCGTCGAAAACTCAGTTTCTACCGCTCCCGGATTGACCTCGGCCACGCGAATATGGTGGGGCAGCAGGTCAAGTCGCATGCCTTTGGAAAGCGCAGCTACGGCCGCTTTGGAGGCACAATACACATTGCCATTGGCGTAGGTTTCGCTACCAGCAATGGAGCCGATATTGATAATGTGCCCCTGCTTTCGTTGAACCATACCGGGCAAAATTGCCTGACTTACATTAAGCAAGCCTTTCACATTGCTGTCCAACATCTGGTCCCAATCGTCGGGGTCGCCGTCCTGAATGGGTGCCAGGCCGTGGGCTCCGCCGGCATTATTGACGAGTACATCAATTTGCAGAAAATCAGAAGGCAAACCGGCCACGGCTGCATCGGTGGCGGCGCGGTCGCGCACGTCGAAAAGCAGTAGATGGACTGGGGTAGGCGCCAGCTGCCGCGCCAGCTCTTCCAGCCGCTCCCGCCGCCGTCCCGTCACGACGAGCTGAAACCCCACCTGCGCCAGTGCTACCGCTGTCGCCCGACCAATTCCCGAAGAAGCACCTGTGATAAAAGCAGTTTTCATGTTGAGCCGTACAAGTATGAAAGTTCTTGGCAAGCAAAAAAGCCCCCAGAGCATGAAAACAGGCGCTGGGGGGCTTTTTTGCTATTTCTTTATTCGAAAGTGAGGTAAAGAGTAACCGTGTGAGCACGCATGCTTTGCAGGCTGCGGCTGTACACGTTCGAGCCTGGTTGCAAAAGGTTAGTCAAGCCATGGGAGAAGCGCAGCTCAGGCGCAAATTTAAACAAGGGGTAAAACAGGTCGAGCCCGACCCCATACTCAATGGCAATGTCGCTGTTATCGGTGAGCAGCAGGTTGCGCTCAGGGTCTTTGCGGCGGTTGCCGACGTTGAAGCTCGGCTTCACGCCCCCCACCACATATACCCGTGTATTGCGCCGCCGGTCTGACCTGAACTTCAACAGAAGTGGGAATTCAAGCTGCGTGGTTCCTATTTCCTGCGTCTGGATAGAGTCGTTGGTGAGCAGTGGCTTAAACTCTATGCGACGCGTGATAAAGCTCACTCCAGGCGTGAAGCGCAGATTGAAATGATTGGCCAACCGCACGTCACCAACGAAACCAACCGAAAAGCCGGGGCTGATAATCGAGTTGGCAGTTACCGCCTGACTACTTACATATGCCTGCGACTGCTCGATGCGGTAACTCGAAAAATTGGGGGCAACATAGAAGCCGGGGTGGAACCACCGATTGTCATAGTCAGCCAGGTTATCGACCGTAATGGACTTAATATTCCCCCTTTTACCAATTTTGGCGCGGGTCTTTCGTTGCGCCTGCGCACTTAGTGGCAACAGCAGGAGAACGAAACCGACGAGAGCCAGACAAATTATTTTTGAGCCGTGTAAATGGAGCTTATGCCGAACGTGAGGGGTTGCCATGCGGGATTTTTGAAGCCAACCTGCGTTAAAATAGACAGGAAGTCAGGACCATCGGGGAAAGCCTGCACCGATTCGGGCAGGTAGGTGTAGGCGGCGCGGTCTTTGGAAATGAGCTTACCAAAAACGGGCAATACGCGCCGAAAATAGAAATTATACGCTTGCTTGAGGGGAAAGGCGGTGGGTTTGGAGAACTCCAGAATCACCATTTTGCCCCCCGGCCGCAATACCCGCTGCATTTCAGCGAGCCCCTGCTTTAGGTTTTCAAAATTACGCACTCCAAACGAAGCTGTCACGGCATCGAAGTGATTATCTGGGAAAGGCAGGCTCTCCGAATCGCCCAGCTCCAGTTGAATGCGGTGGGAAAGGCCTTTCTCGACCAGCTTGCGGCGCCCTACTTCCAGCATGCCTTCCGAGATGTCAATGCCGGTCACCTGCGTTTCCGGCGACAGACGCAGGCTCTCGATGGCAAAGTCGGCCGTACCGGTGGCAATATCCAGAATGAGCATTGGGCGCAGGTCCTTTAACTGATTCACTGCCTTACGCCGCCAGTAGATGTCAGTGCCGGCGCTCAGAAAGTGATTCAGAAAGTCATACTTGCCAGCGATGCTGTTAAACATCTGGGCTACCTGCGACTTCTTGCCGGCAGCATCATCTTTGTAAGGTACAACGGTCATAGGGCTCTGGGGCGAACAACGAAGGACGGGGGGCAAAATTGCTCAACCATAACGCGGCGGGGGGCATTATGTTGAAAAAAAAACGGGTCGGGCATAGCGCCCGACCCGTTTTTTAGAACTCTGTAAAGCCGATTAGTCGTTGTCGGTCTTCACTTTAGTTTTGCCGTCAGCGTCTTTCACTTTGGAATCGATTTCGCCGTTTTTGGCTTTGGTTTTCGACTCCTCGCCGTTGGGTGACTCCGTCTTAATTTTCACTTTCTCGTCGTCCACTTTCGTTTTGATCATGGTACCGTCGGCGGTTTTAACTTTGACCTTTCCATCGGGCAATGCTGTTCCCATAGGAGCAGCAGTTGCCGAAGAGTCGGTAGCCATTGTTGAAGCGGCAGGAGCTATTGCCTGAGAAGTAGTTGGCGTGGTGCCCGCGCCCATTGTAGTAGTGCTGTTACCCGTGTTCAAAGCCGGAGCAGGCTCGCCTTCCCGCTGGATTACACGGAACTCAACCCGACGGTTAAGCTGCATGTTTTCAGGTGTATCGTTTGGAGCAGCCGGGCGACGCTCACCGTAGCTAGCCGTTACGAGGCGAGCATCAGAGATACCCTTACGTAGCAGGTACTTATAAGCAGCCGTCGAGCGGTTGTCGCCGAGGGTCATATTGTACTCATCTGTATTGCGCGAGTCGCAGTGGCCTTCTACCGAAATATTTACGCCGGGGTTTGCCTTCAGGATGCTAGCCACTCTATCCAGCTCCGTAATAGACTCAGGACGCAGGGCGTACTTATCCGTTTCGAAGTAGATTTTCTTAAAGGCGTATACATTAGAGCTGTCTACGTAAGGCACGTAGAAGTTCTTCTCCACTATGGTAGAGTCGTTGGTGGCTACTGGCACCTGAAACTCCTCGGTAATAATATTCTTACCATCCACCGATACAGCTACCTGGTAAGGCCGGCCCGACAGGACACTGACCTGATAATCACCGGTTACGGGCTTGGTAACGTCGCGGTAGCTAAGAGCTGTCTGGTCAGCCTGGGTCCCACTGAATACCAGCTCCGCTCCCGGAATCACCGTGCTGTCGCGCAAGCTGAACACTTTGCCCCGAATGGTGGCATTCTTAATATAGTTGATGGTATAGATATCCTTCTCGCCGTAGCCGCCGATGCGGTAGCTCGACAGATAAGCATACGTACCATCCGGGCTCAGACGGTAGTAGGTATCATCATCGGGTGTATTGATAGGATAGCCCATGTTCTCGGGCCGGCCCCACTTCCGACCAATCGAGTCGTAGGTAGACTTGAAGATGTCGTAGCCACCCATTGTATTCAGACCACGCGAGCTAAAATACAGGGTTTTGCCGTCCTTGCTCAGGTACGGGCTGTCATCGTCGTACTTGGTATTAATGCCGCTTACTGGCTTTGGCTTACCCCAGTCGCCGCCCGCTGTACGGGTAGACGTGTAGATATCCAGAGTATTATCCTCGGAGTACTTACCCGTGGAGAAGTACATCGTCAGGCCATCGGGGGTAATGTAGGCATCCGACTCAAAAGCGCTGGTGTTGATGTTGTTATTCAGCTTTTTAGGTTGCGTCCAGTCACCACCCGTTTTTTCGGAGTAGAAAAAGTCACCGTTCTCATCCTGGCGATACATCAGCATTTTGGTGTCGTTATCAAACACCTGAATGGAGGCATCGTGCCCCTTGCCGTTGAGTACACCACTAAGCGAACGAGGCTTTTCCCATTCGTCCTCATCGATGCGCTTTGCCTCGAAGATATCCTCGAAGTACTCGCCATCGGAGGCCAGGTTACCGCCTTTCTTGCCATTAGCATTGCCGGCACCAGTTACATTCTCGCCCCGCGAAGTGAAGAGTAAAATCTTATCATCGGCAGAGATAACCGGGCTGTGCTCCGAGTGAACCGTGTTGATTAGTGGCCCCAGGTTTTTTACGAATATGTCCTTAGGAGTGCTAAACTGAACCTTAGCGTTTTTGCTGTGCTGAATCAGCTGAGCCAGCTCTGCTTTGCGCGTGTCTTTCTGCTTAAGAGTAGCGTTGTATGTCTGATAATGCGTGATAGCCTCGTCGAAGTTGTAGTTAAGGTGATCTACGCGGCCCAACCAGTACTCCACGTCCTTGGAAACCTTGGGCTTCAGGCGCTGCGCTTTGTAGATATAGTCGCTGGCCTTTTCCTTATCAAACGACATGTATGAAACACCGGCCCGAAACAGAGCAAGCGCGTTGTTTGGCTCTGCGGCTAGCACCTGCTCGTAAAAAGGGATAGAAGCGCGGTAGTTCTCTTGAGAAAAGAACTTATTCGCAGTCTTGAGCTGCTTGCGGGTGCCCTGCGCCATTGCGGGCTGAGCTACGGCAGCGGCAATAGCGAAGGCGCAAGAAGCTTTCAATAAACTTCTGACTAAGTTATCCATTGGTGGAGGGGGTTTAATACTAAAGAGTGCAGGAAGTAAGATGGAGCAAAATGTACTTAGCGTATGAGGAGAGGCTTCCGGGCAAATAGGGCCCTATACTTAAAGGCAGCTCTTAGGTTGATGGTCAGCGCGCACCTTATAAGTGACTGCGTCTAAAAAGCGCAAATAACAGTTCGATTAAACGAGCATATTTCTATCCAAAAAGCAGATACTTGGCGGCAAAGATAGAAATTTTATAATACGACCTTCATCCTATCCAATTTAATTAAAAAGAATCCTGTAACAGCTTTTAATCACGATAATTCACTGGTCTGAATATATAGCTGCAAATAATAAATCAGATTTGTAATGAATTCGAAAATATTGTTCTGACGGCCATCCAAAAATCTACCATACGGTGCAGCCATGGCTTTCACTTACCTTTGTAGCCTCACCCGTGCAGAGAACAGTATGCTGATTCGCGAAGCTAAATTTATTACAAGTAACTCACGCGCAGACCAATGCCCTCCGGCTACCCTGCCCGAATATGCTTTTATCGGGCGCTCTAACGTGGGCAAATCTTCGCTGATTAATATGCTTACTGGTCAGAAAGGGCTGGCCAAGACTTCTTCATCGCCGGGCAAGACGCAGCTTATAAATCACTTTCTTATTAATAACGAGTGGTACTTGGTCGACTTGCCGGGCTATGGCTACGCCAAAGTGAGCAAGACGGCGCGAGCTACCTGGAGCAAGATGATTGGGTTCTATATGCGCCAACGCGAGAATCTGACCTGCGTATTTGTACTCATCGACTCGCGCCATCCGCCCCTCGCCCCTGATATTGAGTTTATTGATATGCTGGGCAAGGAAGGGGTTCCATTTGTGCTCGTATTCACGAAGGCCGACAAGCAGTCGGGCTCGCGCACCCAGCAAAACGTGGTCGACTATACTCGCAAGCTGAGTGAAACCTGGGACGAACTGCCACGCTATTTTATCACGTCGGCGGAGGATATGACGGGCCGCGATGAGGTGCTTGGTTTTATTAACGAAATAAATAAGCAGCTCGCCCAAGCCCCCAACAATTCTTAAATTGGCCTTGTAATTGCCAAAGTGAGAATATTATTTTTCGACGTAATTATCTGTTTTTTTCATGAAAAAAATCTCTTTTGTTTTTTTGCTCGGTTTATTACTCGGCGTGGTTCCGACCTTCGCTCAGACTCCGGCCGCTAAACCAGTCACGCAAACCGGCGTGGGCAAAGCCATTCCGGTGGCTGAGTATTACGAAGGCGGGCAGCAAGCCATGTATGCCTTCATCGATAAGCAAATTAATTACCCGGTATTAGCTCGGCGCAACCGCATCCAAGGCACTTGTATCGTGAGCTTTACGCTGAACACCGATGGCACCATGTCGGGCATTAAATTGGTGAAGGGCGTGGGCGGCGGCCTGGGCGAGGAAGCCTTGCGCGTCGTGCGTCTGCTCAAGTTCAACAAGCCCGATTACGCGATTCTGACTAGCTTGCCCATCGTATTCCGCTTGTCGGCCAATAAGCCGGCGGGTAACACCGAATAACTTTTCTTTTTCATCCCAACTGTTTTTTTATGCCCTACGACCTGAAGGAAATCGCCGCCATAAGCGGAATGCCGGGTCTTTACCGCTTGGTGCGTCCAACCCGCAACGGCGTTATCGTGGAGTCGCTCGATGAGAAGGCGGCCCGCTCGGTAGCCTCAGCCCGCAACAAGGTTTCGCTCCTGCAGGAGATTTCCATTTATACCCAAGATTACGACCAGACGGTACCTCTGACGGAGGTATTTGACCGTATTTATCAGCAGCACGGCAATAGCCTACCCGTCAACAACAAAGCTGAGGACCGCGACCTAACGGCCTTCATGGAGGGCATTATTCCAGACTATGACCGTCAGCGGGTGTACATGTCTGATATTAAGAAGCTGGTTTCGTGGTACCATGCCGTAAGCAGCCGCCTCGACTATCAGGCACCTGCTACGGAAGAAGAATCTATTAGCGCCGAGGAAGCAGATAAGCCTGCCAAAAACGCCCCCCTGACCAAGTCGGCAGACAAGGCAGGCACTCAGCAGGAAGAGCCGGCCGCTGACGAAGCGCTGAGCACCGCAGGTATTATCCCCGCTGAAGGAGAATCGGACGAGCTTACTAACCCCGAAGCGGGTGATGAAAGCAAGGCAGCCAAAAAAGCTTAGCCGTCACCTGACGTATTTTAGCGCATAAAAAAGCCCCCGGAATTGATCCGGGGGGCTTTTTTATGCGCTAAACAGGATCAAATTAGCAAAAGCTAGCTGATAGCAACACTCGCTGAAGCTTGCTCCTTAGCCAAAAACGCTTCGGCTTTCTCGACCAGCTCAGTGGAGCCGATAAATAGTGGACAGCGCTCATGCAAATTGTCTGGCTCGATTTCCATCGTCCGCCGACGGCCATTGCTGGCTTTGCCTCCGGCTTGCTCCACGATGAAGGCCAGCGTGTTACACTCATATAGTAAGCGCAGCTTACCCTGGGGGGCTTTTTTGGTGGCCGGATAGATATAGATGCCACCTTTAAGCAGGTTGCGGTGGAAATCGGCTACCAGTGAGCCGATATAGCGAGCCGAGAAGTTGTTCTCTTTGCAGTGCGCCACAAAAGCCGCGACGCCTTCGGAAAAAGAGTCGGAGCTGCCTTCGTTGATGGAGTAGATGGTGCCTGTTTTGGGCGAAACGATGTCGGGATGCGAAAGGAAAAACTCGCCCAACGACGGATCGTAGGTAAAGCCGTTTACGCCATTGCCGGTGGTGTACACCAGCATGGTGCTGGAGCCATAAATCACGTAGCCGGCCGCCACCTGCTGGGTGCCAGGCTGTAGGCAATCCTGGGCCGTGCCATCGGTGCCGGTGGGCGACATGCGCCGGTAGATGCTGAAAATGGTGCCAATCGAGACATTTACGTCGATGTTGGAAGAGCCATCCAGCGGGTCGATGGCTACGATGTACTTACCCTGGGTATTGCCGGTCTGAATCATCTCATCCTCCTCTTCCGACACGATGGTGCACACCTCACCGCCGTTGCGCAAGGCCCGGATGAAGCGGATATTGGCAATCACGTCGAGCTTCTGCTGATCTTCGCCCTGCACGTTGCGGTTGCCATAAGCGCCGGCAATATCAATGAGACCCGAACGATTGATTTCGCGGTTCACGATTTTAGCTGCCAGGGCAATGTCGCGCAGCAATTGAGAAAGCTCCCCGGTAGCGTAGGGGAAGTCCTCCTGCTTGCGCATAATGAAACGGTCGAGGGTGGCGCCGACCGGAAGTGCGAATTTATTATGATCCATGTGGGTGGGGAAGTGAGCGGTGGGTCTAGAGTACAAAACTAAGGGATTTGAGTTGTTTGTGATGCGCTGGATAGCATCTTGCGTGCTATTCAAGACATAATTCGCAACACTAAAGCCGAGTACGTACTTTTGACCCATGCAGGAAGCGCATCGTTTGAAGGTGTATAAGTTTGGCGGCGCGTCGGTGCGCGATGCCGAAGCCATCCGCAATCTGGCGCGCATTGTGGGCAAAAATACCCCCCAGGAGCAGTTGCTCATCGTGGTATCGGCCATGGGCAAAACCACGAATGCGCTGGAGGAGATATTTCATCTGGCACACGCGGGCCAGGACTACGCAGCTCCCCTCACGGCACTGCGCGAGTATCACGCAGGCGTGGCGGCGGCGCTGCTTTCGGAGGCCGGGGGGCAAATTCCGCCTTCTACTGCTAATCAAAGTCACCTGGCAAACCTTCTGGCCCAACTCTGCGAGCAGCTTACCACCCTCACGCCCGGCGACTACGACCGGCAGTACGACCAGATCGTGAGTTACGGGGAGCTGCTGGCGACCAGCATTGTGGCCCAGGCCCTGGGGGCGCACTGGCTGGATTGCCGCCCCCTTATTCGCACTGATCATACCTGGCGCGAAGGCCGTCTCGACTGGCCCACCACGGAGTATAACATACGCGATGAAGTGCCCCCACTCCTGCTGACCGGCCCCGTGGTGACCCAGGGCTTTCTGGGCGGCACGGCCAGCGGCGCTACTACCACTCTCGGCCGCGAGGGCTCCGACTACACGGCCGCTATTTTTGCCTACTGCCTGCACGCGGAGTCGGTCACGATCTGGAAAGACGTGGCCGGTCTGCTCAACGCGGACCCCAAAATATTCGCCGACACGGTGCGCTACCCGGAAATCAGCTACCAGGAAACGATTGAAATGGCGTATTACGGGGCGTCCGTCATTCACCCCAAAACCATCAAGCCGCTGGCCGTGCAGCGTATTCCGCTGTATGTAAAATCGTTCCTGGACCCCACGGCCGAGGGCACCCGCATCGGCGATTGTCGGCACGCGGCGCTGGCCCCAGCTTTCATTCGCAAAGCCGACCAGTGCCTGATTTCATTTGAATCGAAAGACCTCACCTTTATCTCGGAGGAAAACCTGGAAGTGATTTTTGGCGCGCTGGCGCAGGTGCGACTGAAAATCAATCTGATGCAGAACTCGGCCATCTCGTTCTCCGTCTGCACCGATTTTTCGGCTTACCGCCTCGAAAAGCTCCTGAACCACCTGCGCGACCACTTCACCATTCATTATAATACGGGCCTGGAGCTGTACACCATCAAGAACTACGACGCGGCCAGTATTCAGCGCCTTACTATGGGCCGCGAGCTGCTACTGGAGCAGCGTACGCGCCTCACGTTTCAGTTCGTGTGCCGCGATGCGTAGGAGCGCGGCGCCTGCACCCGCTCATTGAACGACGCTATGCGGCTCCACTCAAACAACTAAACAACGACGGGCGCATGCGATGCGCCCCTACATCTTCTCCCATTACATGGAATTCATAACCGTTACGCCCGCCGCGCGTCCTCGAGTCGCGCTCATCCAACTGAATCGTCCCAAAGAGCTGAACGCGCTCAATTTGCAGCTGATGCAGGAAGTAGCCGCGGCGCTCAAAGAGCTGTGCGCCGACGATTCCGTGCGCGTCATCGTGCTTACCGGCAGCGAGCGGGCCTTCGCCGCTGGTGCCGACATCAAGCAGATGGCGGGGCGCACGGCCATCGATATGCTCACCATCGACCAGTTCAGCACCTGGGACCAGATTCGGAAGACGCATAAGCCGCTGATTGCCGCCGTATCAGGCTTCGCGCTGGGTGGTGGCTGCGAGCTGGCCATGACCTGCGACATGATTGTGGCCTCGGAGACGGCGCAGTTTGGCCAGCCCGAAATTCGCATCGGCACGATGCCGGGCGCGGGTGGCACCCAGCGGCTCACGCGGGCTTTGGGCAAAGCGCGCGCCATGGAAATGGTGCTTACCGGCCAACCTATTTCGGCGCTGGAAGCCGAGCGCCACGGCCTTGTAAATCGGGTGGTGCCCGTGGGGCAATACCTGGAGGAAGCGTTTCGGTTGGCGGCCAGCATCGCGCAGATGTCGCCGGTAGCGGCGCGCCTAGCCAAGGAATCGGTAAACCGGGCATTTGAGACGCATCTGGATGAAGGCCTGCATTTTGAGCGCAAGAACTTCTACATGACGTTCGCCTCTGAGGATCAGAAAGAAGGAATGGCCGCTTTCGTGGAGAAGCGGCCGGCCGATTTTAAGGGGCGCTGATGCGAAAGCAACGCAACGTGCAGCTCCACGTTCAGCGCTTTTTGCCCCCCAGCGAACATTATTGCCTTTCTACGCCTTGTTGAGGTAACTTTTAAGGAGAATCCATTCTTTCCGTGAGCACTTCCGCTAAACCTTCTGACGCTTCTTTGCCAGCGGCTCCTACCCGCCAGTGGCTGCGCGACCGCCTCGCGCAGGCGGGCCTGCGGGCCACGCGCCAACGCCTGCTCATTTTGGAGAGTTTGGTGGTGGCAAAGGGCCATCCAACGGCTGAGCAAGTACACCGTCAGGTGCTACGGCACGATGCTACCCTGTCGCTGGGTACGGTATACAAGGCGCTGGATAGCTTTGTGACTACTGGACTTAGCAAGCGCGTTCCCACGGCGGAGGGGGCCTGCCGCCGCTATGACGCCGACTGCTCGACTCATCACCATTTGTACTGCTCAGATACGCAGGAAATAATTGACTACTGCGACCCGCAGCTGGACGCGCTGATCCGGGAATTTCTGGAAGCCCGTGGCTTTCAAAACTTTCGGCCCCGCTCCTTCTCCCTGCACATCACCGGCGAGCGAGCTGATCTGGCAAACGAGCCACAATAAATGTCCCCCGGCTTCATCTTAGCGTATAGCAGAGCGGCCAAAGCCGCACGTTAAACATAAATGCGACTTTGGGCAACGTACCATCCTTTTGCGTTCACCCTATCTCACCCCTCTAATATCACTTCCATGGCAGTTCTAGTTGGCAAGCGCGCCCCTTCTTTTAAGGCTACGGCCGTCATTGATGGCGAATTTGAAGAAGAGTTTTCCCTTGATCGGTATCTGGGCAAAAAGCATGTTATTTTCTTCTTTTATCCCGCCGACTTTACGTTCGTTTGTCCTACCGAAATTCTGGCGTTTCAGGATAAGCTGGCTGATTTTGAAGCGAAGGCCGTAGCCGTGGTAGGCTGTTCTACCGATACGCATTTTTCGCATTCTGCCTGGCTCAACACCTCGCGCGTGAACGGCGGAATCGAAGGCGTCACGTATCCGCTGGTGGCCGATGCCACCAAAACCATAGCCGCCAACTACGACGTGCTCGGCGGCCGCTACGATTACAATGAAGCCGGCGAAATGACCTTTGTCGGCTCGCCTTTAGCCTATCGGGCGCTTTTTCTTATTGATAAAGATGGCATCGTGCGCCATCAGCTCATTAATGATGGCCCATTGGGGCGCAATATTGATGAGGCCCTGCGCATGGTAAGTGCCCTTCAGTACTACGAAGTTAAAGGCGAAGAGTGCCCGGCCAATTGGGCAGAAAGCGAACAGGGAGTGTTTGCTACCCGCGTCGGTGTATTTGACCACCTGACCAAACAGGGCATCACGCACTAGTTTTCAGCTTGTTTATTAACCACTGGAATTAGCTCCGGCCGCTTGGTCGGAGCTTTTTTGCTAATGACTAACCAGAAGGCTGTAATTTTGCCCCCCGGCTGTAGTCTGTACTGCTTCAGCAGGACAGACGCATTTTTTATTTACTGACACCCGATTCCTTGCTCTTTCTCTATACTCTTGCTCTCCAATCCTATGCCTTGCTGCTGCGCTTGGTCGCATCGTTTGTGCCGAAGGCAGAGCAATGGCTGAGCGGGCGGCGCGGATTGCTGCCTCACATTCAGCAGACGCTAAAGGGCGAAACGGCGCCGCTAGTATGGTTTCACTGCGCTTCGCTGGGTGAGTTTGAGCAGGGCCGCCCACTGATGGAGGCTTTTCTTCAGGAGCATCCGCACTTTAAACTGGTGCTCACGTTCTTCTCGCCTTCCGGCTACAACGTGCGCAAAGCGTGGCCCGGCGCGCATTACGTTTTCTATCTGCCCCTCGATACCGCCGCCAACGCCCGCGCCTTTCTCGACGCGGTACGCCCAAGGCTGGCCGTATTCGTGAAGTACGAGTTCTGGTATCATTTCCTGACCGAGCTTCAGCGCCGCCGCGTGCCGGTGGTGTGCGTGTCGGCTATTTTCCGGCCGCAGCAGGTGTTTTTCAAACCCTGGGGGGCTTTTTTTCGCAAAATCATCAGCCGCTTCACGCACATCTTCACTCAAAATGAGGCCTCGGTTGAGTTGCTGCGCACTATCGGCATCCGGCAGGCCAGCGTAGCCGGCGATACGCGCTTCGATACGGTAGTGCGTACGGCCCTGGCTTCGCCCAGGCCACTGCCGCTGGTAGAAGCCTTTGTGGCCGATGGCGCGCCGGTGTTCATCGTGGGCAGCAACTGGCCCGAAGATTTGCCGGCCCTCACTCCGCTGCTGCGCCAGTATCAGGACCAGATGCGCTTCCTGTTTGCACCTCACGAAATCACGGAAACCAACCTGGCCCTGGTGGAAGCGGCTCTGCCGGGCCGCGTAGTGCGCTACTCAACCGCTACGCCGGCTACCGTGGCCCAAGCGCGCGTGTTGCTCATGGACAATGTGGGTTTGCTGAGTCAGCTCTACCGCTTTGGCACCTACGCCTATATCGGCGGGGCGTTTGGCAAAGGGCTGCACAATACGCTGGAAGCCGCGGCCTTTGGCTTACCGCTGTTTTTCGGGCCAACCTACACCAAGTTTCAGGAAGCCATGGATCTGGTGAAGGCCGGGTGTGCCTTTCCAATCCACTCGGCGGCCGAGCTGCAAACGGCCTTTGGACTGTTATGGCACCAGAGCGAGGTTCGGCTGCGCGTGCAGGATATGAGCCTGGAATACGTGCACCAGCAGGCGGGCGCTACCGCCACCATCATGGCGGCACTAGCGAGGATGGATGTCGTACCTGTTGTCAATAAAATTTAATCAAGCACTCTCCCATGACTGGCACTGTCATCAAATCAACCGGCTCGTGGTACCTAGTGCGCGAACACGGCACGGGCGTGCTGCACCGCTGCCGGCTGCGCGGCAAGTTCAAGCATAAAGGCCTGAAGGTGAGCAACCCGCTGGCCGTAGGCGACCAGGTGGAGTTTACGGTAGAAGAGCAAACCGAAGGGGCCGGCGTGATTCACCACATCGAGCCGCGGCGCAACTACATCATCCGCCGCTCGGTGCACAAAACTGAGCACGCCCACATCGTTGCCGCCAACCTCGACCAGGCCTTGCTGGTCGTAACGCTGGTGTCGCCGGCCACGTCGTTCGGGTTCATCGACCGGTTTTTGGTGACGGCGGAGGCATATAGTATTCCGATAACGCTTATTTTTAATAAAACTGACCTTTACGACGACGATTTGTCGGGCTATCAGGACCAGATTTCGACGATGTACCAGCGCACGGGCTACTCCAGTTTGCGCTGCTCGGCCCAGTCGGGTGAAGGCCTGGCGGCGGTTGATGCTTTGCTTGATGGGAAGGTAACGCTGCTGTCGGGCCATTCGGGCGTAGGCAAAAGCACCCTTATCAATGCGCTGGTGCCGGATCTGGACCTGAAGACAGCCGAAATCAGCGAGTTTTCGGATAAGGGCGTGCACACTACTACGTTTGCCGAGATGCTGGAAGTTCGGGCGGGCACGTATCTGATTGATACGCCGGGAATTAAAGAGCTGGGCTTGGTCGATATTCCGCCGGCCCAGCTGGCGCACTTCTTTCCTGAGATGCGGGCATTGCTTAACCAGTGCCGCTACCACAACTGCCAACACGTACACGAGCCCGGCTGCGTGGTGCGCGAAGCCGTCGATAAAGGCCGTATCGCCTTACCCCGCTACGACAGCTACCTGAGCATGCTGGCTGGCCAGGATAATCGGCATTAGACCACTTTTCCATCTATTGATTTATTTAGCCCAGCCTGCCTAATAGTATGTTGGGCACAAGCAAATACACTTCCGCGGGCGAACAAACCAGTATAAGTCGCGTTTTCATAAGAAAGCAGACACTTATGCAACTTCAAAATTCCACCTTCCTCATTACTGGCGGCACGCTCGGTATTGGCTACGCGACCGCCAAATTATTGGTTCAGCATGGCGCTAAAGTGGCTATCACGGGTCGTACGGCGGCTACTGTTCGGCGCGCCGCCACGGAGTTAGGGGCACTTGGTATCACGGCCGACGTCAGTAAGCCCGCCGATGTGGAGCGCACTTACCAAGAGTTTCTGACTGAGTTCGGCCATCTGGATTGCCTGATCAATAATGCCGGCATTGGGACCAGTAAACAACTGGTGGATATCACGCCCGAAGATTTTCAGCGGGTGCACGACACCAATATCGTGGGGGCCGCGCTAATGGCCCAGCAAGCGGCGAAGCTGTTTATGGAGCAGAAGTCGGGTAATATTATTAATATCGGTTCCTCGGCCGCGACCAAAGGCTACGAAAGCGGCTCGATATACGTAGCGTCCAAGTTTGCTCTGCGCGGTATGACCCAATGCTGGCAAAGTGAGCTGCGTAAGTACAATGTGCGCGTCATCCTGATAAATCCCAGCGAGGTAACAACCGCCTTCGGCAGCCAGGAGCGCCAGGAGCGGCCAGAGCAACCTAATAAGCTGCGCGGCGAAGAAATTGCTTCCGCTATCAAAGGTGCCCTGGAAATGGATGACCGCGGCTTTATCACCGAGCTAAATGTGTGGGCTACCAATCCGTTCTAAAAACCACGCCTTCTCTTATAGCAGAAAAAGCCCCCCAGATTGACTCTGAGGGGCTTGTTGTATGAAGAATGAATACCTGCGCTTACTTGGCGGCGGGCATTAATACCTGGTCAATTACGTGGGCCACTCCGTTGTTCGACAGCACGTCGGCTTGTACAACATTGGCGCCGTTCACGGTTACTTTACCACCTGCCGTGCTTACCGTCAGCTTTTCGCCCTGAATGGTAGTCAGCTGCTGGCCATCCTTTAGATCGGCGGCCATCAGACGACCTTTTACGACGTGGTAGGTCAATACACCCACTAGCTTTTGTTTGCTTTCGGGCTTCAACAGGCCATCGAGCGCGCCCTTGGGCAGGGCCTCAAACGCCGCGTTGGTGGGCGCGAATACGGTAAACGGGCCGGCACTGGCTGCTTCATCATCGAGGCCAGCGGCTTTCAGGGCCGTGGTAAGCGTGCTTATCTGTGACACGGCCATGGCGTTTTCGGCCAGGTTTTTACCCGAGGTATCCATGCGCGACGAGTCGTTCATGGCCATTGCCGGGTCCATGGCCGTGGTATCGGTCATGGCCATGTCGGTGGTTTCGGTGGTGGTCGTCTCGGCGGTTTTGTTGTCACCACAGCTCGTGATGCCAAAAGCAAAGGCGGTGGCGGTAAGCAACGTAAGCGAAGTGTTTCTCAGGGTCTTTTTCATAAGACGCGGATCGGGTTTTGGTTAGAGAAAAAAAAGTAAGGTGGTAAGGCAGAGAAAGGGAGTGCAGATTGAGTGATGAGGCGTACGAAATAAGCTGAACAGTGGACACGCGCGCACTGGGTTTTGGCTACCTTTGCGCCGCTTAGTTGAGCTTATTAAGCACCAGCTTGCACTTTCTGTTTAAAAATTTATTTCTACCCGCATGAAAACTGCTGAGATTCACACCAACAAAGGTGTAATGAAGGTTGAGTTCTTTGAAAAAGACGCTCCCCAAACCGTAAAGAACTTCACCGACCTGGCCCAGAAAGGCTTTTACGACGGCATGAAATTCCACCGCGTCATTCCCAATTTCGTGGTACAGGGCGGCGACCCCAACACCCGCGAAGGTGCCAAAGGCGCACCCGGCACCGGTGGCCCCGGCTACAAAATCAAGTGCGAAACCTCCGGCGACAACCAATACCACGACCGTGGTATTCTGAGCATGGCCCACGCCGGCAAAGACACGGGTGGGTCGCAGTTCTTCATCGTGCACTCGCGGGAAAATACTGCCCACCTCGACCGCGTGCATACCGTATTCGGCAAAGTAGTAGAAGGCCTGGACGTTATTGACCAGATCAAAGCCAACGACGATATTCAGAAGATTGTGGTAACGGAGGCGTAAGCTCCTGTTGTTGATTTTGCCAAAAAAGCCCCCGGACGTATCCGGGGGGCTTTTTTTGGTATTCAACCATCATTGGAACAACTAACTAGACAGTAATGGCACAGATTACAAAGTCTGATTTTTTGATCTATAACTACATGATCTATATCCGATTATACAATGTTCTATATTTTATTTAAAGTCGAATAAGCGCCACAATTGGTTTGGCCTGCCTAATTACAATGCGCTACTTAGAGGTGAGCACAAGCGCTTCGTATTTCATCGGAAGGCGCGCCAGCAGATTAACCGCTTCACTCCCCCTATATGGCCCCTCCCTCTACTCCCGCGTTTGCTGCTGTGCGGCTGTTTCGCCAACGGCTGGTAGCTACCACGCTTAGCTGGCTTGCGCTGGCCGCCCACGTAATCCTGATTTCGGGGTGCAACTACTACCGCACAAAGCCCCAGGAAGTTACTCCGGTGTCGGTTACCCGACTGGCCGAATCCAAGCTATTCCTGATTCATCAGGGCAGCAAGGTTTGGCAGCTCAACAATCCGCAGCTCAAGGACGAAGTACTTACCGGGCAGAAAGCAACCCTAACTCCCGCTTTAGCTACCTACCCTGCGCCATCGCCCGGTGGTGGCTCACCCCGTTATAAATCAAAGAATAAAGAGCTGGCCTTGAACCTGGTGCATTTGTATATCACCGACTTCCAAGCGGGCGAAGGCGAGCAGATCAACATTCCGCTCACGGCGATGAATCGCTTGGATGTAGTTGAAGCGAATACCGGCAAAAATATTCTCTCTCACGTACTTGGTGCAACGGGCATATGGGCAGGTATTTTCACCCTCATAGGGGTTATCGCCTTACTCACCAAAAGCTCCTGTCCATTTGTGTATGTGCACAATGGCGAGCAGTACCAGTTTGTGGGTGAAGCATACGGCGGGGCTATTTTTGCGCCATCGGAGCGCGACGACTATATGCCTCTACCTGACATCCAAGTCACTGAGGGGCAATTTCAAGTCAAAATCACGAATGAGCTGCGCGAGCGGCAGTACACCAATGTAGCCGAGCTGTGGGTGGCACACCACGCCGATAACGTGCAAGTGTTGCTGGACAAAGTCGGTAATGCGCATACCATTGCCCGGCCTCAGGTGCCTACCAATGTCGTTTCCATGGGTGGCGTCAACTATACAACCCAGCTGGCCGCCACCGACCACAAAGCGTTTCTCTTCAACGAAGCCGCACCGGGCGCAACCCAAAACAGTGTGGTGCTCAGCTTCGCTAATCCCACCCAATCCAAAACGGGCAAGCTGGTGCTCCACGCTCAGAACTCGCTGTGGCTGGATTACCTCTACGGCGAGTTCACCAAGAAATTTGGGGACGCTTACAATAAATGGGCACTTACTCAGAAAGACGTTCCTGCCAAGGAGCTAAACCAGTGGTCACTAGACCAAGGCATTCCGCTGAAAATCTCCCTCAAAACCGCCAACGGCTGGCAGCTCATCGACAATATCCCCACGGTTGGCCCCCTCGCCTCCCGCGACCTGGTCATTCCCTTTACCCTGCCGGAAGGGCTTGCTTCCCAGCCAGTGCAAGTGAAAGTAGAGACGGGCTTCATGTTCTGGGAGCTGGACTATGCCGCTGTCGATTTCAGCCCGAATCAGCCGGTACGCCTGGAAAAAAGCCCCCCAGAAACGGCCTGCGACGAAATCGGCCGCAACCAGCGCCAGGTGCTTTCCAAAGTAGATACCGACTATTTGCAGCAGCTCCATCCCGGCACGGAGGTTACGCTTACCTACCGCGCCACGCCGCCAGCGGCCAGCCAGCCTGCCCAACACCGCACAGCCTTTTTGCACACGCGCGGCTATTACGAGCACATTCGGCAGTACGAGGGAATACCTAATCTGCCCCAGCTCTACGCTTTCCGCCAGCCGGGACGCTTTATTGAGTTCTCGAAGGAAAAATATCAGGAGTCGCAGCGGGAAATGAATCTGGCCTTAGTCAATCCTTAAGTACGATGAAATCAACCCTTATTCCTGAGCTGAAATACCTGGATGCCGCCACCGCTCCAGCAGCCGCAACGCTGGTTTCCGTTGCCTTGCCCACTTTGTCCCCTACGGTGGTTGCGTCACCGCTCAAGCGAGCTTTGCTGAATGGAGTGATTAGTCTGGCAGGAAAAAAGCTGGTGTTCCACTACCTGCGGACGCCGGCCAGAATACGCCAGGCGGCCAAGCAGGTGCAGCTACTGCGCGAAACGTACTATGGTGAGCTTCAGGTGCGAAAAATAGCCTGCGTGGCCGGGCGCTATTACCAGGAATTTCAGAAGCCCGGCTGGCCCTCCCCAGCTTTCACTAGTTACCTGGCAACTACTCTCAACCGATTGGTGCCTTTCCGCCCCGACCAGAACACCTTGCAGATGGTGTTTATGGCCATCACCAAAAAATGCCCCCTGGCCTGCGAGCATTGCTTTGAGTGGGATGCGCTGAATCAGCGGGAGAAGCTTTCCTTGGCCAATTTGCGCACGATGGTGGCCAACTTCCAAAGCCGTGGCGTCACCCATATTTTTTTTAGTGGCGGCGAGCCAATGGTACGGATCAACGACATGCTGGAGGTACTGCGCACGGCCAAATCCGGCACCGACTTCTGGGTGTTTACCTCCGGCTTCAACTTTACGCCTGCCAATGCACAGTGGCTCAGGCAGGCTGGCCTGACGGGCGTTTCCATCAGCCTCGACCATCACGAGGCCGCCCGGCACAATGCGTTTCGGGGCTCGGCAGACGCCTATCAGCAAGCCATTCAGGCCGTGGTTAATGCGAAGGAAGCGGGCCTTGTAGTAGCCCTGACGCTGTGCGCCACCCAGGCATTTACGACCGCCGAAAACCTGATGGCATACGCGATGATGGCCAGGCAGCTGGGCGTCACGTTTATTCATGTGCTGGAGCCGCGGGCTGTGGGGCACTACGCCCAGCAGGAAGTTGACTTAAGCCCGGCCCAAATAAAGTTGTTAGATGAGTTTTACCTCAAGCTCAATTATAGCGGCGACTACCACGACTGGCCCATTGTGCATTACTATGGCTACCACCAGCGGCGCATGGGCTGCAGCGGCGGCGCCGACCGCTTCCTGTATGTTGACACGGATGGCGACATGCACGCCTGCCCTTTTTGCCAAAAGAAATCAGGCAGCGCATTTTCCGCTTCTTTTGATGAAGCTTTAGGAGCGGTTAAGCAAGGCGGGTGCCACCAGTTTCCGGCATCTGCTATATAAGATGGAGGTAAGCTTTTTTGTATGGAAGCTGGCCTGAAACAGATCAGGCCAGCTTTTTCTATTACCGATAAGTTTAGGGGAGGAAAGAGGAGATTCAGCACTGAAGCCAGCATTAGGTAAGGCAAACACTAGGCTATGATCACTAAATATGCCTTTTGAAGCAACTGAAGCAAACCAAGAAAAAATATAAAGTTTCCTTAACCGACCTAAGCAGAGTAATTCCGTTATTTACTACTCACTCACTAAACCATACACCTCTATGAAACAACTTTTTCGCATAGCAGCCTGCTGCTCTGCCGTCTTTATGGTGGCCTGCAACGACGATGGCAACCCGTTCGTTATTAACAAGCCTATTCAGGTTTCTTCGCTCCGCTTTATCGGTGAGCAGATAGTGCAGTTTAGTCAAACCTACAATGGCACCACGCTGGGGGGTTTTTCCAGCATTGATTATCGCGCCGATAATGGCTCCTATTACATTATGTGCGACGATGCGTCGGCATTCCAGCCCGTCCGCTACTATACGGCCAACCTCAGCTTTGACCAGAATCAATTCTCGGGCGTCATGTTTACGAGCGTTACTACACTGAAGCGCCCCGACGGCGGCACCTTTCCCAGCCTGGCCGCCGATCGGTATAATGCCATTGACCCGGAAGGTATCCGCTACGACCCTACCACAATGCACATTATTTGGTCGAGTGAGGGCATTCGTAACCTGACCTTCACTCCGCCCGTGCTCAACCAGCCATTCCTGCGCGAGGCCAATCTCGACGGCTCCTACGTGGCTGATTTCACGCTGCCGTCGTTGTTCCGCATTCAGGCCACCGACAATGGTACTCGTTCCAACGGGAGTTTTGAGGGCTTGTCGCTCACGCCCGATGGGCGCTATCTGTTTGCTTCCCAAGAAGAGCCCCTGTACGAAGATGGTCCCCGCGCCGACGTGGGCGTAGCTAACTCGCCCACCCGCATCGTGCAGTACAACAAAGCAACGCGCCAGCCCATCGCCCAGTACGCCTACCTGCTCGACGCCGTGCATCAGGCCCCTACCCCTTCTACTCAATTCCGCCTCAATGGCATAGTGGAGGTGCTGGCTCTTTCGGATAAGCGACTGCTGGTTATGGAGCGCTCGTTTGCCGTGGGCGCTACGCCCGACTATGCAGTGAAGATCTACGAGGTTGACCTGGCAGGTGCTACCAATATCTCTGGGCTGAATTCATTGCAGGGCGCGAACTACAAACCCGCACGCAAGCGCCTGTTGCTAGACGTAGCTACCACCGGCATCCGTCGGATCGATAATCTGGAAGGCATGACTTTCGGCCCGAAACTGCCCAATGGCAACCGCTCCTTAATTCTGGTCTCCGACGACAATTTTAACAACACCCAGATTTCCCAATTTCTGGCTTTTGAGGTTAAACCATAAAGGCTAAAAGGCAATTGTATTTAAAGAGGCAACTTATGTTCTACATAGGCTGCCTCTTTTATTTGCTCCTCTATATGCGCGCCTGATGCCCAGCGTAAGCTTGATGACCGAGCAGCCCGCAAAGCGCTGTAACAGGCATATTATGAACAATTTATAAAGCAGGCCCGTAAGAGTAGCATACCTTAAAATACCTATAGTATGATCTTAAGAACCAACATTCAACGAGGCATTCTCCTTCTTTCCCTGCCGCTAGCCATGAGCTGCTCCCTTATCAGCGGCGGCACCTCCTCCGATCCGCAGGTGCAGGAAATGGAGCGCCGCGTAGAGGAGCAAAAGCGCATTGTGGATGAATTGGAGCTGCGCGCAAAAAGCGAAAACCAAGAGCTTAAGGCTCGTCAGCTGCGCCTGAAGGCAGCTAAAAACGACGCTAAATCTCGGAACATATAATCCTCTGTACTCAAGCTTCCGCTCATAAAAAAGCCCCCCAGCTGATAGCTGGGGGGCTTTTCTCGTTATTCAACGCTAAACGAACCTACCGACGGCGGCGGGGCTTCTCTTCTTCCTCGTCTTCGTCCTCATCCCCGCCGAAGCTGGGCATGGTGAACATGGAGCTGAGCAGATCCTTGAACTGGGTGCCGGCCGTCACGCGATTGCGCGAAATCAGGCTGTGTTCGGCCAGGCCGTGCAGGCAGAACTCCATCAGGAAGTAGGTCGTATCCTTGTCCTCGTTGGGGTGCAGGAAGGTCACGATGTCGCGCAGGCCGGGCACCTCGTCCAGAGACTTGCGGTAGTCCTTGTCCGACGAGTCGTTGAGCACATCTACCGTATTGCCGCTGCCAAACCAATCCTGCACGGTTTTATAGGGGTTCGGAATGGTTTTCTTTTTCTTCTGCTTGTCGGGGTCGGGGAAGTAGTTGAGGAAGTAGGTGCGGATGGCTTTGCCCATGAGCTTCTCAGCTACAAGGCCGGCTCCCTCCTGCTCGCCCTCATATACCAGCTCCACCTTGCCGGTAAGGGCGGGCACAGCGGCCATAAAGTCGGCGATGCGCACGTAGGTTTTCTTCTCGCCATTGATGAGAGCCCGACGCTCGGCGGCGCTGATCAGACTTTCGTAGGCCGCAATGGTCAGGCGGGCTGACACGCCGCTCTTGGCATCTACAAACTCGGAGCCGCGGGCTTCCACAGCCACTTGCTCGACCAGGTCGCGCACCAGCTCGTTGGTGGTCACCATGCCTTCCTGGGCGGGCTTGATGCGGGCCTCCTGGCGGGTGATGCGCTTACCGATTTCGATGGATTTCGGGTAGTGCGTGATAATCTGGGAGTCAATCCGGTCCTTGAGCGGCGTCACAATGGAACCGCGGTTGGTATAATCTTCAGGGTTAGCCGTGAACACGAACTGAATATCGAGCGGCAGGCGCACTTTGAAGCCCCGAATCTGAATGTCGCCTTCCTGCAAAATATTAAATAGCGACACCTGAATGCGGGCCTGTAAGTCGGGCAACTCGTTGATGACGAAGATGCCCCGGTGCGAGCGGGGAATCAGGCCAAAGTGAATCACGCGCTCATCGGAGTACGGCAGCTTGAGCGTGGCGGCTTTAATTGGGTCAGCGTCACCGATCAGGTCAGCCACTGATACGTCGGGCGTCGCCAGCTTCTCGGTGTAGCGCTCCGAGCGGTGCAGCCAGCTTACGGGCGTGTCGTCGCCTTTCTCAGCGATGAGGTTTTTGGCGAAAACAGACAAGGGCTGCAAGGGGTCGTCGTTTAGCTCCGAGCCTTCTACCACCGGAATGTACTCGTCGAGCAGGTCTACCATCAGCCGCGCAATGCGGGTTTTGGCCTGCCCGCGCAAACCCAGCAGATTAATGTGGTGCATGCTCAGAATAGCCCGCTGCAAGTCCGGAATCACGGTTTCTTCGTAGCCGAAGATGCCGGGAAACACGTCTTCCTTGCTTTGCAGCTTGGTAATCAAATTGTCGCGTAGCTCCTGCTTGACGGAGCGGGGCGTATAGCCGGATTTTTTTAGCGCACCGAGGGTGCGGATGTCGGTTTGATTCATAAGGGGGATGAGTTGCCAGCCTAGATACGAAGATGAACGCGGAGGGGTCCAGCTTAGAGGCCAGTTGCTGATACGTACAACTAGTAAGGGCATCGGTTGGTTCGGACAAGCCCGAAAACGGCGCGGAGTGGTCCTACAACTGAAAAAGTCGTAGGACCACTCCAAAAAAGCACCCTATGCCCTTATTTATGAGCATGATCCAGCCAGCGCCGCTACTGTTTCGGGCTTATTCCCGCTATCATCAGGAC
>NZ_FWWW01000025.1 GCF_900176135.1 Hymenobacter roseosalivarius DSM 11622
CATATACAACGCTGACTAACAGTACTTTTTTGAGCAAGACGCAGCTTGCTATCTCTCCTGTTTGCCTTCATTAGTAGTTTCCGATAGCTTCGCCTTGAACACCAGGCAGGGGGTACGAAAACGGCCGTGGCTGTTGCAGAACCCCCGCCTAGCGAATTCCGAAACCGGAAGGCCCGCGCCTGAGCGCCAGAAAGGCGGATACATGAGCTATTGGGGACGAGTCAAGGCACACTGTTGCCTAAAGGGGAGCGCATCCAGGTGTTCTGCAACAGCCACGAGCGTTTTCGTAGATAAAACGGCGTTTAATTTAGTTACCTCTTAAACAGATGAAACAACCCGAGTGAAACGCTCAACAGGTCGTCTAATAAATTAATGATTTAACATACCTGCTTACGCTGACTTTCTGGGACAGACCATTACATTCTTAGGTAGAGGTAAGCAGAGCATACCGACTGCGTCTAGATGCGCGGGCCCTCTATTTAGGCAGCGAATCTTGCAGGGCAGCCGTAACCGCATCCAGGCGACGCACCAGCTCTTCGTTGCTAGGAAAGAACGGGCGGAGTTCCATCGGCAGTGTATCGGTGAGGGTGTAGGTGGCCACGCCAATCGGTTTGTTCACGTCGCGCAGGGCAAACTCAACCACTGTGCGTTGTTTGCTCTGGCAGATAATGATGCCCATGCTCGGTTGCTCGTGCGCTTTGCGCACGTGTTGATTCAGCAGCGACAGGTAGAAGTTCATCTTGCCCGCATACTCGGGCCGGAACTCGGTGATCTTCAACTCCACGGCAACCAGGCACTGCACCCCCCGGTGGTAGAGGAGCAAGTCGATGAAATACTCATTACCTGCCAGTTCGAGCCGGTACTGGTTGCCGACGAAGGTGAAGTCGCCGCCCATCTCCTGCAGAAAGCGCCGCACGTTGCCCAGCAGAGTCTGCTCCAACTCATATTCCAAGTGTTCCTGCGTCAGTTCCAGGAAATTGAAGGTGTACTCATCCTTCAGGGCGAGCGTGGCGGCGGGCAGCTGGGCAGCAGGAAGCGTCGTCTCGAAGTTATGCTGGGCGTGCAGGGTCTTGTGGTACGCGCGGGTGCTGATGTGGTGGCGGAGCACGTGGCGGGTCTAGCCGTGGCGGCGGGCCTGCACGGCGCAAAACAAGCGCTCAGCGGGCTCCTGACACTGCTCGAGAAGCGTGATGTTGTGGCCCCAGCCAAGTTCTCGCACGGCCTGTGCGAGAACTTCCTCCGCCCCGTGGCGGACGAGGTAGAAGGTGCGCATGCGCCACAAGTTGGCGGCCGAGAACCCCCGCAGGCCCACAAATTCCTGCTGCAGGTCCTGGGCCAGCGTCTCGACGATGCGCTTGCCCCACTGGTGCTGCTGCTGCTTTTCCACAATGAGCTGGCCGAGCTCCCAGTACAGGGCAATCTGTTGTTGATTCACCTGACGGAGCGCCTGGTACTGCGCCCGCCGCACCCGCTCTTTGATGTCGGTTAACAGCTGCTGGTAGTCGGAAGGAAGGGATATGGACATGGAACGAATAGAAACGAGGAAGAAACGTTTACCAGATACCGAACGCGGTAGTCCTACTGGGCGGTGAAAGGCCAAACGGCAGGGCAGGGCGGGTCAGCTACCAAAACTAGCATAAACCGCCGGGAGAGAATATCTATTCCCTGATGTATTAGGTTATACCGATAAGTAAAATCGATTTGGCGTCGGCAGTTATCCTAAGATTGTTAGCACCAGCAATGCGCTTACAGCTATACCTTACCGCCGCCCAAGCGGTACGCCAATGCCGCGTTACGCCTTGGAGGCCGGGGGCTGTATGGTCGGTCGAGTTTTTCAAGTATACGGAAGCGGCCTTGCGTTAGCAGGGCCTGCGCGCAGAGTTAGTTACCATTGTCCTCGCTGTCCAAGCTTCGGGGGCCGTTACCAATTCGGCCGTACAGCAGCTCGTGGACGTGAGCAAGTCTACGGCGACCCGCTTCCTGAAGGAGCTGGATCGGCTGGGTTTCGTCCAAAAATCAGGCACGACCGGTGTTGGCACGGAGTACGTGCTGAAGGGTTCATAAAGGGTTCATACGGGCTGGCGGTAGAGTCCGCCCATACCTCAACAGCTGCCTAAACGAGTTAAGGAGGCCGTTTTTGGCTACCTTAAATCGTAGGGGTAAGGGTTCACAAGGGGTTCAGCTAGGCACCATTTTTCAGTTAGGTCGTAGCGGGCGTTACCTGCAGCAGCCGTAGGACGGAGGTTTTGTGAAACTCCCTCCCCCGCCGGGTGCGATACCCGTGGGAGTTAAGTTCAGTAGCAATGGCTTCCAGCGTCAGCCCATCGCGTCGCAGTAAGGAAGCCAACCGCCGCGCCTGCTTATTGGCCACGGCCGCCACCGCATTCTGCTGGACCACCGCCCGCCCCAATGCCCGGGAGGCATCGGTAAAGTTCTCCGGATTGCCCAGCGTAAAGCCCCGGGCCTTCTTGGCCGCCAATCCGCGCTTCGTACTATCCGAGATATCCTTCGCCGCCTTCTGGGCCACCGCCGCCAGGATGTTGATGGTAAACTCGTCAGCGTGGGGGATGTCACACGCCTTGAAGCGCACCTTTTCCTCCATGAGCTTGGAAGTGAAGTACACGCTGCGCGCCAGCCGCGACATCTCGGCCACCAAGAGTACTGCCCCTACGGTCCGCGCCTCGACGATGGCCTTGGCCATCTCGGGCCGGTTGTTCTTGCGCCCACTCTCAACCTCAATGTACTCGGACACCATCCGGTCCCCCTCCTGCAAAAAGCGGTGGGCAATCAGTCGCTGCCCTTCGAGCCCGAGCCCACTGACGCCTTGGCGTAAGGTGGAAGCCCGCAAATACAACACGTAGTCCATGGGGGGATAAGAGGTAAAATCTCCCGCAAGTTAGCGTAGTTACATCTTAAAGACGTTCGTTCTTAGAATGAAACTTATCCCTTCGCGTCGGTCCAGGAGGTAGCTCACCCCGCAGCGGCCTTCGCCTCGCTGGCCCCTCGCTCCCGGGCTACCTACTCCTGGGACCCTCCCTTATCCTCTACTGACACCCGCCGGGGACACGGCCGCCTTGGGTAAGGACGATGACTACTGAGCCCGCCACGACCAGTACCCCTCATTTGAGCCGAGTGGTAAACCATTCGACAATTTCTACCGTGGAGGTGATGCGGTTTGTGGTCTTTTGCCAGCCGTGCCCTTCATCCGGGAACAGGGTGTACTGCACCGGGACGTTGTTCTTCTGGAGCGCCGCCACCACCTGTTCGGCTTCCACCACCGGCACATTCGTGTCATTGGCCCCGTGCTCCACGAGCAAGGGGGTTTTGATCCGGTCGGCTTGGTGAATCGGCGACAGCTCCCGCAGCATGGCCCCCTGCGTGACGGGGTCCCCGTACTCCACCGTGGAAATGGCGGCCATCCAGGGTTCGGTGTGCTGAAAGAAGGTTTCAAAGTTGACCACCCCGAATAAGTTGGCCCCGGCGGCAAACATGTCCGGGTAATGGGTGACCCCCGCCATGACCATGTAGCCCCCGTACGAGCCCCCCATGATACCTAAGGCCCCTGGCTTGGCAATGCCAGCCTGGAGCAGATATTCGGAAACGGCCTTGATATCTTTGACCCCATTCACCCGCAGCGCGCCGTTGTCCAGGTTCAAAAACGTCTTGCCAAAGCCGGAGGAGCCGCGCACATTGGGCAGGAAAAAGGCCACACCCTGTTGTACCAGGGCCTGGGCCGTCGGATTGAGGCTGGGGACCGACTGGCCTTCGGGGCCGCCGTGGTAGCTGATGACGGTGGGAAAAGGCCCCTTGCCGGTCTTGGGTTTATAGAGCCAGCCACTGAGGGGCACCCCATCAAAGGAGGGAAACGACACCAGCTCCGGGGCCACGAGCGTGGCTAAGCTCACGCCGGGGTGGGGACTGTCGGTGATCTTCTGGAAGTGATTGCTGCCCACGGCATACACCCAGATATTGGCCGGTTCCTTAGAACCTGAGCCGGTAAACACGAGGGTTTGATCAGTGGGGGAAAAGGCGACGCCCGCCACCAATTCGACCGGTAAGGACAGCTGGCGGGATTCCTTTTTGGCTTTCAGATCATACAAAGTCAGCTTGCTGCGCCCACTCTCATTCCAGACCAGCACGGCGGTGGTGCCGGCATGGTTTAGCGTGAAGTCGGCTAATTCGGCGTCTTTCCGTTCCGCCAGCAGCTGCAGGCCGTTGGGGCTGCTTTGACCAAAAGCCAGTAAATCACGGTCCTTATTAAAGCCTAAGTACACTTCCCCGGACGGGGCAATTTTGCCAAAGAAGGTGCCAGGACCCTCGTGCGGGGTGAGGAGTTTTTCTGCTTTGGTCGCTACCGTGTACAGGGATAAGTCATTGCTGCCCCGACTGGCCAGCCGGGTGACCAACACCTGCTTATTATCGCGGGAAAAGTCCGCGATCCCCCCGGTTCCTTTATTCTGGATAGCTAAGGCGGCGGTGCCCTTGCGCACGTCATAGAGAAAGAAGTCCACCCCGGTGGGGTTTTGGTCATTGGAGCCAAAACTGAGCAGGGTGCCATCCTTGCTCCAAGTCCCCAGAAAGTTGTTGGTCTTGCCGCCTTTGGTTATCTGCTTCACCCCGCTGCCGTCGCCCTTCATCACGTAGAGCTGGGCATTCAATCCGCCCCCCGGGGCTACCTGAAAGGCAATCTGGTCCCGTTTCGGCGAGGGGACCAGGGCCGTGACTGGATCCGGGAGCGCCGTTAGTTGCACCGGCTTGCCGCCCGCCGCCGGGACTTTCCATACCTGGGGTGATCCGCTCCGGTTCGAGATAAACACCACCTCGTTCCCATTGGCCAAATAGCCCCCCGCGCGGCAATATCCCATGCTAGCCATCGCCACGATGTCCGCTCGTAACTTCGCTGGAGTAGGCTGCGCATAACTCGGGACCGCGCCGCACAGCACGAGCAAGACGAGGGTCAGGTGGTGCCAAGCGTGGGTGGTCATAGTGGTTGGGGTTAGGAGAAGGGATGGAAACCGACGCGCAACAAGCAGGTACTGCCTGCGCGTTGCTCCGGTAAGCTACCCTTTTATCAGCCAGGAAAATCAGCCCGCGTAGCGAAAAGGAAACGGGGAGTAACTGGACGCCCTGCGGGGACTGTTTACCCCGGCTTGAGGTCCCTTGCGCGACGGGCCAAGTAGCCGTAGTGGCGGCCACGAAACTCCTCGTTTTACGGGGCAAGCGGTGGCCAGCTAAAAGCAGGGCTTTGCTACCCGGTTACGGGCCTTTTAGTACCACCGCACGAAGCAATGAGTCCCCTTGTGGCTGCCTCGTGAGATAACGGGACCCCTACCGTCATTTCTCGCCCCGTTGTAACGAGAACCCCACGTCCTGCTTGGTAGAGGCGGGGATAAACAAAAGATAGCACAGGGCTAAAAAGGGTAACAGTCGGAGCATAGACCACAATAAAGGGAGTACTTACTGGGTTGCCTGCCGCTCCAGCAACTGAATGAGGCGCTCCTTATCGGCCACCTGCTGCTGCAGCGTCTTGATCTGCGCCAGCAGCAGCTGATGCTCCACCCGGCTAATCAGCAGCAAGGGGCCGGCGGGCTGGGCGTCCCCGCTGACTTTATCCTGGAAGTTGCTTAACGGCCCGGACTGGGCATGAGAAGCATTTTACTGCGTTTGCAGTTCGTGATTTCGCTTATAAAACGTGCTAGTTAGGGGCTGGAGTATCAGCGGTGACTTATAAAACGTGGTAATACAGTTTTAGTAGAATGCTATTATGAGCGTTTGATCGTCGAGAAAAGGCCGCTAGGAAGACAAAAAGTGTCCGGCGGCAGCTGATTCTCTGAGACGCTGCAGTACCTAATGTAACTTATAAAACGTGGTTTTAAACGACTGAAGTAAAAATACTGCTTGGGAAAGTGCAATCCTTATTCTTTGCTTCTTTTTTGTTGCTTTTTGTATGCCCCGCCGCCTAGAGTTGAACCATTATCCTAAAAGCATTTTTTGCAGAGCGTATTCATAACATTTGTGCGTTCTTTTATTACATGTTTGATTTATATGATCCACAAATTACTAATAATCAGAGTTTTATAGGGGCATAAAACAATCTTTTATATGCGAAAAATCACGTGTAATTAGTTCAGTAGTTTTTGTGAAACTTCACCTCCCCCTGCTGCTGAGCCAGTGGAAGGATAAGCCGTCCAAGCGCACCTACCCGCGGGACGAGTTCAAGCAGATGCTGCACCTGAAGAACCCCAAGGGCAAGGACCCGGACCCAGAGCTGTTTCAGAACATCAGCCAGTTCAAAGCCCGGGTACTCGACTGCTGTGCGCCAGGTCAGCGAGCACACCGACCTCAAGATTGACTACACGCTGGTTAAGAAGGGAAGGGCGTACGACGCCGTACGCTTCAACATTGCCCGCCAGCAGCCCCAGCAGTTGCCCCTTCCCTTCGAGCATCCGTGAAAGATGCCCGCGCCTTCGCCGCCCGGCAGCACTTGGACGCGCTGGGCATCACCCAGCCCCAGCTGGAGGACACCATCCTCGGCGATGCCCAGCACCTAGACCAGTTGTTTAATTTCACTTACCAGCTCAGAACCGACAAGGTCAAGGCGACCAAAATCTTGGAGGACTTTTTTTGAAGATTTGCGGCTTGCGGTAGAGCACAAGGAATGCTATTCTAAACAAAAGCCGATAGCCGTAGGCTAGTATGACTCCTTTATGGTGGGGTTGGGGGTAGTGGAGCAAAAAGGCTTGGTAGCCCAGCCTGCTCATGGCTGGTTGGATGCCTGCCATGAGCAGGCTGGCGCGCCATAGCGTAACGCAGGGCCTGCCAGAGGATGAACAAGGCCCCATAGATGCTGGCCAGGCTCAGCCCCCAGAACTCACCCAGCGGAAACCAGTGTGTGGGCTGGCCGCGGGCCACCAGCGTTTGGGCCAGCGCCGCATGTCAGTTGAAGGCGGAAAGTTAGCCAATACGCTTTAAAAGGGCATCTTATTACATAGTAGATTTTCCATATTTTCGGGGTTAGGCACGGGCGTTTGCCGCGCCACACCGGCCTTTCCTTCTGCGCCACCCCGCGAAAATGTCCAGCACCTTATACTAAGGATTGCTCCCCTGTCTCCTACTAGGTTCCCTAGTGCTATCGTTAAGCTTTGATGCTGTGTTCAAAAGCTTCACTTTACTTATTATTGGAAATTATTCGCCAATTTTAGCTTCTAACAACAATAAATTTCCCTTCGTTTGCCCGCCTAGCCGTCGTAATGGAAAAAAAGAGCCCCTGGCCCTTATTGGTCTTTGCCACTTCCGATAAAGCCGTCAGCCGGCGCATTCAGCAGGCCCGCCGAGCCGGGGAACTGCGGGAGCTCCTGCCCCGGGTGTATACCTCCGACCTGACCACGGACCCGGCCCTACTAGTGCGCCGACACTGGCTGCCGCTGCTCGGCCACCTCTATCCCCAAGCCGTGATCAGCCACCGCTCCGGCCTGGCCGCGCAGCCTACCCCCGCAGGGGACATTTTCCTGACTTATAAGTACGCTAAAAAGGTAACCCTGCCGGGCCTCACCGTGCACCTGGTTCCCGGGCCGGGGCCGCAGGAACTGGACCGGCCCTTTGGGAGCAGCACCCTGTATTTTGCTTCCGAGACCCGGGCCCTGCTCGAAAACTTTCAGCCGGGGCGCACCCGCGGGGGCATTAGCAAGACCCTGCCCGTGGCGGCGGTGGAAGAGTACCTGGAGCGTTTGCTGCGCGTGCGCGGCGAAGAGGGACTCAACCAGCTGCGCGACCAGGCCCGCGCCCTGGCCGGGCAGTTGGGCTGGGAAGCCGAGTTCAGCCGCCTTAACCAAGTCATGGCCGCGCTGCTGACGACGGCGCCCAGCAAGCTGCTGACCTCGCCGGTCGCCCGGGCCCGGGTGCTGGGCCTGCCCTACGACCCCGACCGGGCCGCGCTGTTTACCACCCTGCTCACGGCCCTGCGCCAGGCCCCGCTGCCCAACCGCCTCGACCCGGCCCCCCAGCCGCCGGCCTACTATGAACTGGCCTTCTTCGAGGCGTACTTCTCCAACTTCATTGAAGGCACCGTCTTCGAGGTAGACGAGGCCCACAACATGGTCGTGGGCCAGGCGCCGGTGGCCGGCCGGCACGCGGATTCGCACGATGTGCTGAGCACCTACTACCTGGTGAGCAACCCCGCCGAAATGCGGGTTGTGCCCACGACGGCCGACGAGCTGCTGGCCCTACTGCAGCGCCGGCACGCCGCGCTGCTGCGCGAGCGGCCCGACCAGCGCCCCGGCCAGTGGAAGGAGCGTGCCAACCAGGCCGGCAATACCAACTTCGTGGAGCCCGAATTAGTGCGCGGCACCCTACACCAGGGCTTTGCCTGCTACCAAGCCTTGGAGCACCCGCTGGCCCGGGCGGCCATGATGATGTTTGTCGTCAGCGAAGTGCATCCCTTTGACGACGGCAACGGCCGCCTGGCCCGCATCATGGCCAATGCCGAGCTCGTGCGTGGGGGCCTCAGCCGCATCATCATTACCACCAGCTACCGCCAGGACTACCTGCGGGCCCTGCGCCGGCTTAGTCGACAGCGAGACCCGGGGCTGTACCTGCGCATGCTCGACCGGGCCCAAGCTTTTACGGCTGAATTGCGGCCGGGCTCTTACGCTCTCCTGAAGGAGCAGCTAACCAAAGTTCAGGCATTTGACGAAGCCCAGGAGGAGATGGTGTGGTAGCAAACCTTAGTACCGAGTCTGTCTCGTCCGTCTATTTATTGGACCGTATTGTGGGACACACCGCCGACTAAAGCGTTCGCAAGTGCCAATAGAAAGAAGGCCGAATAAAAGTCTATCATTGTTGTCTCAGGAATCAATGTGCCACTATCTTTGAGGTTACTGACTTATTGAGACAAGCGTATGATTTGGGGCTATGCTCGGGTATCGACCCAGGAACAACAATTGCATTTACAGCTCGATGCCCTGCGGGCCTATGGCTGTCAGGAGGTGGTGAAGGAAAAGGCGTCGGCCCTAAAGGAGCGTCCCGCCCTACGGGAGTTGCTCGACCAAGTCCAACCGGGCGATACGGTGGTGGTCTGGAAACTCGACCGGTTGGGGCGCTCCCTGAAACACCTGGTGGAGCTCGTGCTTGGCTTCCAGGAAAAGCAGATTCAGTTTGTGAGTTTGCAGGATCATCTGGACACGACCACGGCCCAAGGACGCCTGATGTTTAATCTGTTTGCCTCGCTCGCCGAGTTTGAGCGCGATCTGATTCGCGAACGCACTCAGGCCGGGCTGGCCGCGGCGCGGGCCCGGGGCCGGCAGGGGGGAAGGCCCCCCGGGCTAAGCAAAGAAGCCCAACGAAAAGCGGAGGCCGTCAAAACGTTGTATCTACAAAAAGACAAAACGGCCGAGGAGATCGGCCAGCTGTTGGGCATTGGACGCTCCACCGTCTATCGGTACTTAGATTTACTTGGGGTCACGACCAGATCTATCCCCAGAGAAGAATAAAAGAAGGAAGCTTACTTCGTTGACGCACCCATACTTTTCAACTTTATGCTTTTTAATCTACTACTGCAAGTCACTAAGACAATAGCCATTACTGATGCAGTGCTTCCTGCCGTATATGGCACATTGGTGGCAGCAGTGTTAAGTCTGGCTGCCTCTATTTATGCGACAATAACCTCTTCCAAAACGGCGGAAAAGGTGGCTGGGCTAGCAAAGCAGGCAGCGCAAGAGCTTAAGGATAAGGAATATACTCATGATTTTTACAAAAGAATAATTGCTAAACGATTCACTGCATGGGAAGAAGCAGAACAGTTCATTGTAGAAATAAGTGAAACAGTAATTGATGAGACTGACAACGAAAGATTTTATAGATTTTGTGCTAGTGGAGAAAGACTTAAGGCTATGTTAGATAAAATGCGATTAATGATGCTAAACCAGACACAGTGGATGGGCAAAGAATATGGGATGCCCTTCATGGATATACACAATTTTTGCGTTGAAATTCTGAGAGAGGCTATGCGTTTAGAGGAGGATAGTAATAGAATTGCCGCAATAGATGATAGAAAGCTTGCACTTCTAGGCAAGGCTAATTATGAGCAACTAAACAAAATAATTAATCAACTGATAGCAACACACGGTAAGCTTATTGTCATAATCCATGACGTACCTTCTTTCCTTGAAGAGTATAGAAACTCAACAATTTCAACAAAATTCTAGCTTACATATTTATCGAAAGACATAGAAAACTAGCACACCAACTATAATTTTCTTTCAATACAAATATTTCCACAAAGCATCTCATCAGCGTTTGGCTATATAACTCATCTAAGCTCTGGAGAGAAACCTTTCGTGGCAATTAAGGCTAGTAAATATGATCCTACCAATCATAGGTACAGCTTCATACGGAACAAACTGAAGTCCTTACGCATCTAGGTGCTCTGGGTGCAGACTATGATCTAGTAGATAATTTGTGTGGTACCTTTCTCATTGCTGGCGGCTGCCTAGCGCACTTGCTCAGTCGAGGAGGTAGGTGCGTACATCGGTCTTTTGTACATACTACATGGTGCTGATATAACGACTCCACAGTTTGAATGGCATTCGGAAGCATTAATAGCAGCATGTTGTGTAAGCGCTGCCTTCAGAATAGCGATAATCCACATTAGTGTTTCTCGCAGCAGGATTCGATTGCCGATGGTAGCTAGTAGATCGATAGCTGATACTAGCGTGGTGGGGTCATAGCAGCAGGGGTAACCATGACAGGTGTAACCAAGGCAATGGCAACTTTGGGAAATTCTGTTGCAAGGCTCCCTTTCTTAAGGCGTAGCGTCAGTACGCAATAAACACCGCAGCAACTCTTAGCACAACCAAACTGCACGGCGTTCCTCAAAGGTTTATCTCCCTCCCGCGACTGCATCGCTCACCATGGCTCTCCCCTGCCGAAGTTACGCGCTTAATGGAATCAGTGTACGTGTTGCTAGCCGCGAAGATGTCTGGCACGCTCATTTTTAAGTAAAAAATATGCATACACTTCCGGAAGCTTCCGGAAGCTTCCGGAAGTGAAATAGACGATTAAAATTGTATAGCTTTACCGTCTATGGCGCAGCAATTACGGGTGATGGTCAGTTCATCGGTGTATGGCAACGAGCAATTGCTCAACAGGATATTTGCCACATTAAGCGTAAATTATGAGGTATGGATGTCGCACAAGGGAACCATCCCCATCCGCTCGACTGCACTGACCTTCACCGACTGCCTAGAAGCCGTAGATAACTGTGACGTGTTCATTGGTATTATCAACGGACGCTATGGCAGCGGCAAAATAGGCGGTGAACCCAGCATCACTCACCAAGAGATGAGGCGGGCTCTGGAATTGAACAAGGTACGATTCTGCCTGGTGCACGAGCACGTGGAACTGGCCCGGCAGATACTTAAACCTTTTCTACTCCCTGAAGGGGAAGGGCCGTTCCGACTAACTGGAGATGGATCTTTAGAACCCATCCTCTGGCCCAAAACTAACCCTGTGCTGAGCGACCTGCGAGTGTTAGGCATGTACCGTGAGATGCTGCGCGAAGATGTCCCCTTAGAAGAGCGTACTGGCAACTGGGTGCAGAAATACGCTGACGACAACGACGCACTCATTTTTTTGCAGGCGCAGTTTCGGGACCCACAACGCCTGCAAGAATTAATTGCCAGCCAAAAAGTCTAACCGTATGTCCACGATGACTAAAAATCAGAATACCAACCCTGCATCATATAGGCCGCTGGATGACCTAAAGCTACTGAAGCAGCGTGAGGGGCAGACGCTGGAATTTATCAACCGGTACAATGTTGAGCACATCCTGCGAACGGTTTGCGCCTTCGCCAACGGCGAGGGCGGCCGCATTCTAGTAGGTGTTGACGAACGGGGCCGGCCGCATGGCGTGCCGCAGGCTGATAAGCTAATGGCCCAGTTGCAGCACGCTCTGTTTGAGCGGCTGCAACCCCCGGTAATCTGCACGGTAAACGTAGTAACAGACGAAGACCGCCGCCTGTTGCTGCTAGAGGTAGCGCCTGGGGCCGACGGCCCTTATACGGCGGCCGATGTCATTTACGTGCGCGCAGGTGACGTCACCCGCAAGGCACGCAGCGAGGACGTAGTAGCGTTGGTAAATCGGTTGACCAACATTCCGCGCTGGGAAGCCCGGCCCAACATTAGCTGCGCGCCGGAAGACCTAGACCAAGAGGAATTATTACGGACCGTTAAGCAAGCCAACCAGTATCGGTTTACGGAGCTGCCCACTCAAACCGGGGCCCTGCTGGATAGCCTGTACCTTATACGGGGCGGCGCCCTTACCAATGCCGCTGTAGTACTGTTTGCCAAAGACGCAAGCCGCTTCCTACCTCAAACTCGCGCACGGGCGGTACATTATGCTGACCTCACCCGCGAAGAAATGCTGGACAACAAAACCTTCAGCGGTCATACCTTCGCTCTACTGGCTCAGCTCATTGGGTTTCTGCATACAAACCTAGCGCTAACTTCCTCGCTAGGCGGCACCGACGAGTTGACGCGCAAGGATCAGGCGACATATCCATTGCCAGCACTGCGGGAGGGATTGGTGAATGCACTGATGCACCGGGACTATTCTCGCATTGATGGTGGCATCAGCCTCACCATCTATCCCAACCGGCTGGAAATATGGAACTCGGGCGCGCTTCCAGAAGGTGTCACGCTGACCAGCCTACGAGAAGGAGGCATCTCGCACCCCCGCAACCCTGACTTGGCTCAGGTACTCTTGTTGCGGGGCTTAGCTGAGCGACTAGGAATTGGCGGGCGGCGCATTCTGGAAGCGTGCCGTGCTCTAGGGATGCCCGACCCGGAGTGGGAAGAGCGGGCTGGTGGGGTGCAACTCACACTGCGATTACCAAAGTCAGCTGTGTCCATTGGCGCGACGGCGACTACAGTAGCAGGGCTAGTTCCGCGAGCACTAACCTTCTTGGCCACATTAAAGCCGGGCGAGTCGTTTACTAGCTCCATCTATCAAGAGCGGGCGGCCAGCCAAGTGTCAGAGCGACAAGGCCGGGCAGACTTGGCACAGATGCTAAAAGCCAGAATGATAGAGCGCCGCGGCAGTGGCCAAAGTACGTACTATGTTAGAACCGAAAGACTAATCAGTTGACAATCTGGATCGCGACTTCACCAAGAGAATCTTTACTGAAGGCTGGAGGTGGAGAGATGATGCAGGTGGAAGAAAAGGAACGCTCAATTGATGTCAAAGACCTGCAGACTGAATACGATCGAGTAAAGCGAGAAATTGACCGAGAGGCTCAACGCTACTAGTCTCGGTAACTAGCAAAGAAAAGCCCCAGTCGGTACTCGGGCTTTTTTTTCTCTGTGCATGAATAGGTATTACTCTTTATCTGGGAGAGGCGGATGAGGAATGCCTTGAGCGTCCAAGTACTCATTCAAACCTT
>NZ_FWWW01000040.1 GCF_900176135.1 Hymenobacter roseosalivarius DSM 11622
AATTATTTTTTGTCTTGGTAAGTTTTTCGATTACCTATCGAAACCGTTTGCGGTATTTTTAATTTAAAAATTAAGCTTTCTTGACCATATTAATGAAGGAGGTTATCGAGGCCTGTAGTATATATTCGAATACCGAATCGCGAAAAGGTTGATGATAACTATCTGTCGGCTGAACAAGATAGGTAGTTACTGAAGGCATTGTAAATTGAACTTTACCGCGTACAAGGGTTGAGTTCCCTGCGCCAGATTGCCCTACTTTCTAATCCCATCTCACCCATGAAATACCTGCTCGGCTACGATATTGGTAGTTCCTCTATTAAAGTCGCCTTACTCAGCGTCGATACTGGCAAGTGCGTAGCCAGCGTCACGTCGCCGAAGAAGGAGATGGAAATCGCCGCGGAAGTGGCTGGCTGGGCCGAGCAACGGCCGGAGCGCTGGTGGCAGGAAGTAGTGAATGCCACCCGGGAGCTGAAAAGTGAATACGGCTTTGATGCGTCGCTGGTAGCTGGTATCGGCATCACCTATCAGATGCACGGCCTCGTACTGCTTGATAAGGATGGCAAGGTTTTGCGCCCCGCCATTATATGGTGCGATAGCCGCGCTGTGGACTTTGGCAATCAGGCGTTTGCGGAGATGGGCGAGGAGTATTGCCTCCAGAATTTTCTTAACTCGCCCGGCAACTTCACGGCCTCCAAGCTCAAGTGGGTAAAGGAAAACGAGCCTGCTATCTACGAGCAGATTTATAAGATTCAGCTGCCCGGCGACTATATCGCCTATCAGCTGACGGGTCAGATGCAGACCACCGTATCGGGCTTATCAGAAGGTGTTTTCTGGAATTTTCGGGAGCAGCGCATCGCCCAGGAGTTGCTCGACTACTACGGTATCAGTCGCGACCTGCTGCCCGATATAATAGACACTTTTGCCCCCCAGGGCCAGCTGACGCCGGAAGCGGCCTTGGAACTGGGCCTGCACGCGGGCACCCCCATCAGCTACCGCGCCGGCGACCAGCCCAACAATGCCTTCTCGCTCAACGTGTTGCAGCCCGGTGAGATAGCCGCCACGGCCGGCACGTCGGGTGTCGTGTACGGCATCACCGACGGGCCCGCGTCTGATCCGCACTCGCGCGTAAATGCGTTTGCCCACGTCAATAGCACGCCCGAGCAGCCGCGCAATGGCGTGCTAATGTGCATGAACGGCACGGGTATTCTGAATAGTTGGCTGCGCAAAATAGTTGGCGAAATGCCCTACGACGAGATGAACCAACTAGCGGCGCAAGCGCCGATTGGGTCGGAGGGGCTCCTGTTTTTGCCCTTCGGCAACGGCGCTGAGCGCATTCTTGAAAACCGCCCGACGGAAGCAGAGCTGCGCGGCCTGAGCTTCAATATTCATTCGCAGGCTCACGTACTGCGTGCGGCCCAGGAGGGAATCGTCTTTGCCTTGAACTACGGCATGGACATCATGCGGAGCATGGGCGTACAAGTACAGAAGGTGCGCGCCGGCAACACCAACATGTTTCTGAGTCCGGTATTCCGCGAAGCCTTCGTGAACACGGGCAACGTGACGCTGGAGCTATACAACACCGACGCCGCCCAGGGCGCCGCCCGCGGTGCCGGTATCGGAGTAGGAGTGTATGCCAGCCCGGCCGAGGCCTTCGGGAGCCTGGAGCGCATTCTGACGCTGGAGCCTACTCCGGAGCTGCAGACGCAATATCAAACGGCCTATGCCCGCTGGCATCAGGCTCTTACTCAACAGATTCTTTCACACACAACTACCCAGACAGATGTCGTCCAACACGCTTTCTAAGACGGAATTCTTTAAAGGCATTGATACAATTCGCTTCGAAGGACGCGAGTCGGACAACCCACTAGCCTTTAAATGGTACGATGAGAACCGCGTGGTCGGTGGCAAAACGATGAAGGAGCATCTGCGCTTCGCCGTATCGTATTGGCACACTTTCACCGGCACCGGCGGTGACCCATTCGGGCCCGGCACCAAGCGGTTTGCCTGGGACCGGCATTCCGAAATCATTGGCCGCGCCAAGGACAAAATGGATGCGGCGTTCGAATTTTTCGCCAAGCTCGGCACGCCCTACTATTGCTTTCACGACATTGACCTCGTAGATGAAGGCGACTCCCTGCAAGAGTACGAGCGCAACCTGCAAGCCATTGTTGACTACGCCAAAGCGCATCAGGAAGCCAGCGGCGTAAAGCTGCTGTGGGGCACGGCTAACGTGTTTTCGAACCCTCGCTACATGAACGGCGCCAGTACTAACCCTGACTTTCAGGTGGTAGCGCACGCCGGTACGCAGGTTCTGAACGCGCTGGACGCTACCATCGCGCTGGGGGGCGAGAACTACGTGTTCTGGGGGGGACGCGAGGGATACATGACGTTATTGAACACCAACATGAAGCGCGAGCAGGAGCATATGGGCCGCTTCCTCGGCATGGCCCGCGACTACGCCCGCAAGCAGGACTTCCAGGGCAAGTTCTTCATCGAGCCCAAGCCCGCCGAGCCCACCAAGCACCAGTATGACTTCGATGCGGCCACGGTAATTGGCTTCCTGAAGGAATACGGTCTGGACAAAGACTTTATGCTGAACCTGGAAGTGAACCACGCCACGCTGGCCGGCCACACCTTTCAGCACGAGCTGCAAGTAGCCGCCGACGCCAACATGCTCGGCAGCATGGACGCCAACCGTGGCGACTACCAGAACGGCTGGGACACCGATCAGTTCCCGAACAACATCAACGAGCTGACCGAGTGCATGCTCATCATTCTGGAGCACGGCGGCATCACGCCCGGCGGCATCAACTTCGACGCCAAAACGCGCCGGAACTCTACCGACCTAGAGGATATTTTCGTGGCCCACATCAGCGGTATGGATACGTTTGCCCGCGCCCTGGTGACGGCCAACGACATTCTGGAAAAGTCGCCTTACCGCAAGTTCCGCACGGAGCGCTACGCCTCGTTTGACTCCGGTGACGGCGCCGCTTTCGAGCAAGGCCAGCTCACGCTGGAAGACCTACGCCGCATTGCCCACAGCACCGGCGAGCCGATCATGCGCAGCGGCAAGCAGGAGTGGCTGGAAAGCATTATCAACCAATACATCTAATAGTAAGTAAAACAGAACCGGCTGGCTGCTTGGGTGGGAATCTTTGTGGCCGGCCGAGGACGTTTTATTTTATTTAATGTAGCGCGGTATGATTGACCAGCAGGTATCAGTAGAAGAACAAAGTGTAAGCACCATCCGACTACTGTCAGTGGATATGGTGCAGCGGGCCAACTCCGGGCATCCGGGCTTGCCGCTGGGGGCCGCGCCTATGGCGTATGTGCTGTGGTCGCGGTTCTTGCGTTTCAACCCGCAGGACCCCGCCTGGCCCGACCGCGACCGGTTTGTGCTATCGGCGGGCCACGGCTCGGCGCTGCTGTATAGCCTGTTGCATCTGTACGGCTACGATTTGTCGCTCGATGACCTGAAGGGTTTTCGCCAGCTGCATTCCAAAACGCCGGGCCACCCGGAGTCCAACATTACGGCCGGCGTGGAAGTAACCACGGGCCCGCTGGGCCAGGGATTTGCCAATGGTGTGGGCATGGCCATGGCCGAGGCGCACTTGGCTGCCATGTACAACAAGCCCGGCCACGAGGTAGTGAATCACTTCACTTACTCCATTGTGAGCGACGGCGACCTAATGGAAGGCATTGCCGCCGAAGCCGCGTCGCTGGCCGGCCACCTTAAGCTGGGCAAGCTCATTTACCTCTACGACGACAACGATATCAGCCTTGACGGTCCTACCAGTCTTTCGTACACGGAAGACCCATTAATGCGTTTTGAGGCCTACGGCTGGCATACCCAGCGCGTAATGGACGGCAACGATCTGGACGGTATTGAGCAGGCTATCCGCGTAGCGCAAGCCGAAACGGACCGCCCTTCGCTGATTTCCATCAAGACCATTATTGGTTTTGGCAGTCCGCAGGAAGGCACCAGCAAAGTGCACGGCAGCCCACTGGGCGACGAGAATCTGCGCAAAGTCAAGAAGTTTTTTGGCTGGAATCCGGATGAGTCGTTTGTGGTGCCCAATGAGGTGCGCCAGCACTTAGGCGAAGCCGGCCAGCGCGGCGCTCAGCTACAGCAGGAGTGGCAGCAAAACTTTGACGCCTACCAGCAGCAGTTCAAGCAAGAAAGCGAGCTGTTCCTGACTTCCTTCGCGAGCGAGCTGCCCGCCGGCTGGGACGCGGAACTGCCCGTCTTTACGCCCGCCGACGGCGCTTTTGCTACCCGCCAAGCGTCGGGCAAGGCGCTGGGCGCGTTGAAAAAAACCATTCCTTTCCTGTTTGGGGGCTCCGCCGACCTGGCCAGCTCCAACGAAATGCCCCCCGGCGGTGACCTGAGCTTCCAGCCGGGCAGCTACGAGAAGAGTAACATCTGGTTTGGCGTGCGCGAACACGCCATGGGCGGCGCCCTCAACGGCATGTCGCGCCACGGCGGCGTGCGCGTATATGGCGGCACCTTCCTCACCTTCTCCGACTACATGCGGGGGGCAATTCGCCTCACCGCCCTAGCCGAATCGGCCGTCACGTTCGTCTTCACGCACGATAGTATCGGCTTGGGGGAGGATGGACCCACGCACCAGCCAGTAGAGCAAGTGGCCGCGCTGCGTACCATTCCCAACATCATCGTGCTGCGTCCCGCCGACGCCAATGAAACAATAGAGTCGTGGCGCGTGGCTATGACCAAGCCGGCTTCGCCCGTGGTGCTGATTTTATCGCGCCAAAAACTGCCCACACTGGATCAGGAAAAATACGGCTCGGCGCGCGAAGGCGTAGCCAAAGGTGCCTACATTCTGAGCGAGGCCGATGGTGGCAAGCCCCAGCTACTTCTGATTGCTACCGGCTCGGAAGTGTCGCTGGCGATGCAGGCGCAGCAGGAGCTGCAAAAGCAAGGCGTAGCGGCGCGGGTCGTGAGTATGCCGAGCTGGGAACTGTTTGAGCAGCAGGACAAAGCCTACCAGCAGCAGGTGTTGCCGCCGGCTGTGCGCAAGCGCGTTACCATTGAAGCCGGCTCGCCCATTGGCTGGCACAAGTACGCGACCGACGAAGGCACCGTCATCAGCATGAACCGCTTCGGCGAATCGGGTCCGGGTGAGGAGGTGATGGCCATGTTTGGCTTTACGGTGGAGAATGTGGTGGAGAAGGCCAAAGCGTTATTAGAAGGCAAGCCCGCCGAAACCGAACCCAAAGAAATACTTTCTTAAATCAATGGACTTGTTCCCGACCTAGAAAAGGCGGTCGTGCAGAGTAAAGCGAAGCATCTCGCGTGGTTTAGTTGGGTTAGTACTCAGACGTCAGCACGCGAGATGCTTTGCTTTGCATGACTGTCTGTTTTTAGCAGTCATTTTCGGATTTAGGAACAAGTCTAATAACCAAGCTGCATCCAAACCGACCACTGGGGGGCTTTTTTGAGACGGATACGCCACGTTTTTCTCTGCGCAAGTGGGAAAAAAGAGTCGGGCTACTTGCTGGGTTCGGACTTGGCTTCGCTCTCAATGCCGCCGCCCCAACGGTGTAGGTTACGGTGCAGCCCGGCGACCCGCAGCTGCAAATCAGCGAGCACATCTACGGGCATTTCGCCGAGCACCTGGGCCGTTGTATCTACGATAGTTTCTGGGTTAATGAAAAGCTGAACGTGCCCAAGCAGGGCCGCATCCGCATGGATATCGTGGAGGCCCTGCGCAAGATAAAAGTGCCCAACCTGCGCTGGCCCGGCGGCTGCTTCGCCGATACCTACCACTGGCGCGACGGCGTGGGCCCCACGGCCCAGCGGCCCAAAATGCTGAATATGTGATGGGGCAATATGTTCAACGTGAACGACCCGCAAAATCCCGTGCTGGCCGATGAGTACGGCATCGTAATGGGCACCTCGCACCACGAGCCCCTCACGCGGGCCCACGAGAAATGGAAGCACGCCGGCAAAGGCCCCTGGAACTACCAAACCAACACGGCGGCCTTGCAGGAGTTTTGGCGCGGCGGCATGAAGCGCATGGGCACCCGCGAGAACATCGTGACCGTAGGTATGCGCGGCGACGGCGACAAGCCCATGAGCGAGGGCAGCAACATTGCGCTGCTGGAAAAAATAGTAGCCGACCAGCGCAAACTAATCGCGGAAGAAACCGGCAAGCCCGCCGAGCAGACGCCCCAGCTTTGGGCGCTCTACTAAGAAGTGCAGGACTACTACGACAAAGGCATGCGTGTGCCCGACGATATAACGCTACTGCTCTGCGACGACAACTGGGGTAACCTACGTAAGCTGCCCAAACTGGCCGATAAGCCCCGCCGCGGCGGCTACGGCATCTACTACCACTATGATTACGTGGGAGGCCCGCGCAACTACAAGTGGCTTAATACCAACCCGATTCCGCGCATATAGGAGCAGATGCAGTTAGCCCACGAGTACGGTGCCAACCAAATCTGGATAGTAAACGTGGGCGGCCTGAAGCCCAGCTACCTGGGGCCATCTGAAAGCTTCTCCGGGGCTGCGCCCGCGTCAAAAGCTGAGGCATCCAGGGGCAGCGTAAGACAACGCTGATCAGAGCGGGTCGAACGGAGTATGTTTTTGCTTCCTGAAGTAGTGTGCGGCTACTGGGCTTGCCACGTAAGCGCGGCGGAAAATCTGGCTGAGTATTCTGGTCGGCCGGCAAGATTGCCGGTGGTAAATAATTGCTTTAACAACTTAAATTATACCGATTTACAGAACTTTGCCAGCTATGGCTGGCCTCGCTTTTATAGCCTCAAAACAGGCGCAATTATTGGAAAATGCTGGTAGGCGCAAGCTAAATCCCCCGCCTACGAAGTATGTCTCCTTCCCCTATTGTTCAAGCTACGCGGCTCTGGCAGGATATGCTGGGCCAGGAACACGAAATGCCGCGCTCCTTTCTTTGGCAGCATGTGCAGGAAATGGAGCCCGATGAGGCAGGCCCCATCGACTGGAAAAACCGGCAGCCCAAGACGCGCATTTATCTACAGAGTGGCCAGATTATCTGCGTGCTCGGTGAGTATGACCAATGGCGTTGCCGTTGGCTGGCTTACACAAAATGGCATGCCGTACCCCTGCGGCACTACGGCCTGAATTAGCGCTTACCAGCGCGGCTACTAGAAAGCAGAGCGCCTTCTGGAATTCTGATTACCGCCTTACAATCAGAAGGTTGTTTGGCTGCGTTTGCTGAGCTATTGCTTCAGAAAGCAAACAGAGTAGATTTGTTCATAATTCTATAGTGAGTTTCGAATAAATTCTATTCATAATCAGTAGTATAGCGTTGCTCTTTCTGCATGTCTGGTGTTAAATTAATTGTTTTATGCATCGTCTGTCCGCTTTCCATCGTGAGTAGCCGGGCGCAGAACCTTGCTGGCTCCAAACCTCCCAACGCACTGCAACAGCAGCTCACAGTACGTGTCGGACTTCCCTCCACTGTCGGGCTTATCCAGGACTATGCTGCCATTCTCTTATCGAAAGAGGATGACAAGCTGCAAAAGCTCACTACCAGGCGCCGGCCTCGCACCAGCAATCCAACAGTCGTCTTTACCGTGCCGCTTCCTAGGAGCTGGATAACCAAAAAGCTAGCGAAAGATGAGTAGTAATATTCCTTCCTAAGCTGAACCAGTCGGACAAGCTGGTATGCCATAGATTTAGTTGGTAAGTAGCCCCCCGACAATCATCTTTTCTCCCGTTTTCCCGCTGTTTCAGCACAGCTTTTCCTTATGAAATTTGATGGTCAAATAGTAATTAGCATTCTGCTGGCCGTGCTGATGGTGCGGCTCTTGCGTAGGTTTTTCGACCTGCCCAAGCGCCTGCCCCAGTGGGATAAGCTGCTCACCTGGATTTGGGTGCCGGGGGTAGGGCTGGGTATTATTGACCTTCTATTCAGCTTTCGTAACGACCAGCTGGACGAAGTATATATGCTCTTCGTCTTTGGGGTAGTAATCCTGGTATTGGTGGCCATTCAGGACTACCGACCAGCCCGCACCGTACTGCTGGCTATCGTGCCTTACGCGCTGTACTCGGCCCTGGAGCTGGTACTGGCACTATCAGAGTGGAAACTGGGGAAGAACTACGAAGATGCCTTCGACGCTTCGCAGGGCTTTACGGTGATATGGATGATCACCTTTATTCTGATCGCGCGCAATCAGAAAAGAAATCTGGAGAAAGAACGGCTGCTGCGCGAGGAAGAAGAACAGGAAAAAAAGCGCATCGCAGCGCAGAATGTGGAGCTGGAACGACTCGTGGCCGAGCGCACCGCCACGCTTACCAAGCAGACGGAGGAATTGCGCAAGGCGCTGACCGAGCTCAAAACTATGCAAACCCAGCTCATTCAGGCCGAGAAAATGGCCTCCCTAGGAGAGCTAACCGCTGGTATTGCCCACGAAATTCAGAACCCGCTAAACTTCGTGACCAATTTTTCGGATGTCAGCGCAGAGCTGATTACGGAGCTGGAGGAGGAAAAGCGCAAGCCTAACCGCGACGCCAATTTGGAGACCGAGCTGCTGGTTGACTTGAAGCAGAACCTCCAGAAAATCACGCACCACGGCCAGCGGGCCGCCTCCATCGTGAAAGGGATGCTGGAACACAGCCGCGCCAGCACGGGCGAACTGCAGCCGACCGATATAAATACCCTGGCCGACGAATACCTGCGCCTGGCTTACCACGGGTTGCGGGCCAAGGATAAAACGTTCAATGCCACCCTTTACACCAATCTGTACCCCGAACTGGGCCAGGTGAATGCCATCCCGCAGGATATTGGGCGGGTGATGCTCAACCTTTTTACCAACGCTTTCTACGCCGTTCAGAAAAAGAAAGAATGCGGAGCCGATGGCTACGTGCCGACGGTGAGCGTGAGCACGCGCCGTACCGAGACCGGCGACGTAGAGGTGCGTGTGCGCGACAACGGCATGGGTATGACGGCCCAGGTGAAGGAGAAGATTTTTCAGCCCTTCTTCACCACCAAACCCACGGGCGAAGGCACGGGCTTAGGCCTCTCGCTGAGCTACGATATCGTTACTAAAGGGCACAAAGGTTTGCTTACGGTAGAAAGCCAGGAAGGTGAGTTTACCGAATTTACGATTCGCATACCCAGCTGATATAGTGCCTCATACGCACTCTTCCTTGGTTATCTTCTCGTTGATCATAATGGCGGCCAGTGAGCCTTCGGCAGCGGCCAGAATAGCCTGCTGCATCCCGGCCGTAGTATCGCCGGCGGCGTAGAGGCCCGGCACCGACGTTTGCTGCTTTTTATCCGTCCAGACTGCTCCTTTGCTGTTGAGGCGGCACCCCAATTGCTCAGCCAGATTGGTGTGCTGGTGCTGGTGCGGATGCACGAATAGCGCCTCCCGCACCAGCTTGTCACCATTTTTGAACAGTACGTGCTGCAGACCCTGCTTTTCAGTTCCCTCCAAGCGTTCGATAGGCTCTTCCCGTACCGCAATGCCTTGCTTTTGCAGGCGCTGCCGGGCCTTATTAGTCAGGCCACCAGGGCCATCAGTGCACACTACTACATTTTTTGACCATCGGCTGACGAGCAATGCCAGGCCCGTAACGCCTTTTCCTCGTCCGTACACGGCCAGGGCCCGGTCGCGCACTTCCCAGCCGTGGCAGTAAGGGCAGTGCAGCACGCCGTGCCCCCAGAACTCACGCATCCCATCTAGGGGGGGCAATTCGTCCTCTACGCCCGTGGCCAGCAGCACTTTGCGCGCTGTGATGCTGCGGGTGCGGCTGGCTTCCGTATCGGCCACGATAGTAAAGCACTGGTCACTTGCCGTAATTTCGGTGGCGCGCAGGGAGCACACTTCCACACTCGGATAAGCAGCCAGCTGTTCGAGGCCCAGGCGCAGCAGCTCACTGGGTTGCACCCCGTCGCGGGTGAAAAAGCCCCACACCGCGGGCGAGGGCTCATTGCGCGGGGCGCCCCCATCGCACACCAACACGCGACGCAAGCAGCGGCCCAATACCAACGCCGCGCTGAGCCCAGCACTTCCTGCGCCTATTATAACAACATCGTAGTCGGTGGCGGGCCGCGGGCGGCGCGCGGATTTGGGAAGAGGGGCTGAGGCAGGCATAAAAAACGAACGGTTGGAAACCCTATACCAAAAAAGCCCCCCAGCGGTTAGGCCGGGGGGCTTTTTTAAAGTAGAAAATTCATTAAAGCCTTTAGCCAAAGAAAATGTAAGCGACTAAATTTAATACACCTGATTGCGTCCGCTCTCGTCAACCAAGCCATACAGGGCTTGAATGAAGCTCGCTTGTGAGGCCAGCTCTTCCAGCGGCAGGTGCAGGCGGTACTTCCAGAAATGCTGCGGATTGGACGGCACGTTGATTTGCTCATCCTGGGGGTTTTCGTGGCGCAGGCCAGCATCAGTAGCCAGCAAATCCTGGAGCGGGAAAATAGCCCACATGGCGGGGGAATGCAGGTGTTGCACGATTATCTCGCGGGCTACCCAGGGTTCGCAGTACTGGGGGGCAAATTCGCCCCGGTGGCCGAGCAGGTCTTCGAAAAAGCGCTGCGTAATGTTGCGGTCCTCTTCCCACCAGCCGCGCAGGGTGCTCATATCGTGCGAGCCGGGACTAACCACAGACAAGTAAGGTGCATGCGCCGGGTCGCCAAACTCCACCTTAGAGTCAGAGGGCATGCGCTGGATGTTGAGGCCCAGCATACCCAAAGCCCGCATCACGCCCGGCACGGAGGCCGGCACCATGCCCAGGTCCTCGCCGCAGATGAGCATGTCGGTGGCGTAGCGCACGGGGGGCAATTTTACCAGGCCCTGCCGCCGCCAGAAATCCTCGTGGCGACGGAAGAAGAAATCGTTGTAGATCTCGTTGATCAGGTGCCGGTTATGCTCGTCCAGCTCCTTAAACGACGTGCTCAGATACACCGTAATACGCGGGTGGTAGTGGTCGGGCTCGTCGGCGGGCACAAACAATACCTCGTTTACCAACCGATACAGGCCCGTGCGCAGCCAGCGCAGGTGCTCGGCGTTATTTGGATCTTCGGCAATTCGCTGGTCAAATAACGCCTCTATATGTCGCTGCGTGCGCACGTAGTCTTTAAGGCGGATAGCGCCGTAGCCGGCGTCCTCCATAAACTCATCGAACACGGCCTGGGCCTGGGCGTGGAAGATGTGCTGAAGCATGTGCCAGCGGATGTAAGGCTCACACAGGCGGCCATAATCAAACCAGCCCAGGCGCTGCTCAATCTCGTGGCGGTGCAGGGGCAGAGCGGGCGCGAAATGGCCCAGAAGCCCTTCCACCGAATGGCCTGGAATTTCCCAGATGCGGAAAAAGCCCAGAATATGGTCGATGCGCAGCACGTCGAAGTAGCGGGCCAGGTGACTCAGGCGGTTGCGCCACCACTGGTAGTTGTCCTCGGCCATACGCTCCCAGTTGTAGGTCGGGAAGCGCCAGTTCTGGCCCGTCACGGAGAAATCGTCGGGCGGAGCGCCGGCCTGCCGGTCCATATGATACAGTTCGGGCTGGGTCCAGGCATCCACGGAGTGCCGGTAGATACCGATGGGCAAATCGCCCTTGAGCACCACGCCGCGCTCACGGGCATACTCTACGGCCTCAAGTAGCTGCTTATCTAAGTGAAACTGGGTGAAGAAGTGCAGGCCGAACTCGTCGAAATCGGGCTGATCGGGGGCTGTGAGCTGGTCGAGATTCCGGGGCGTTTGAAACTCGGCGGGCCACTGCTGAAAGTCGGCCGTACCGAACCTGTCGCGCAGGGCGGAGAAGGCGGCGTAGGGAACTAACCATTCTTTTTGCTCGGACAAAAACGCTTGGAAAGCGGGGTCGGCGAGGAAAGCTTCTTTCTCCTGCTGATATAAAACCTTGACAAACTTCCATTTGGCCTCCATTACCGGCTCGTAGTCCACGAAGTCGCGGGCATTCAGCTCCTCCCGCAGACGGGCCAGCTCGGTGCGGTCGGCGGCATCCGCAAGCTCCGCGATGCCATCCAGGTGCAGATACAGCGGGTGCAGGGCAAACACCGAAATAGCCGCGTACGGGTACGAATCGACCCAGGTATGCGTAGCGGTGGTGTCGTTGATGGGCAGAATCTGCATCAGCTTCAGGCCCGCCGCCGCCGACCAGTCGGCCAGCATCTTCAGGTCCGAAAATTCGCCTACGCCTAATCCCTGTTGCGTGCGCAAGGAGAAGACCGGCAGTGCTACGCCCGCGCCGCGCCAGTTATCAGCGGGGTAGCGAAATCCTTCGTCTGCCCGCACCCGCAGCGTATTCGCGGGCGTGGGGGTCAAAATTACCCGGTCGTCGCCGGCTTCCAGGTGAACGATCCGGCCGGTTTGCGGGTCGCGGATGGCGTACTTGTACTGGGTCGTCTGGCCGGGCTCCTCCAGGGTGACTTCCGCCGTCCAAGTGGGGTACTGCTGGTCGTCGAGGATGATGGCCCGGTTGGTATCCCAGCCACCTAGGGCATCATCGGAGCCCAGAATACACACCTGGTGGTGGGGCGCTACGCGCGGCGCCACCAGCTGAAACCGGACAGCACCGGCGGCATCTGGCGCGAATGTGTTGGCCGGGGCTTGCGATGCCGTAGTACGCGGCCCGCGGCGCAGCAAAGCTTTGGTGAAAGCAGCTGTGTGTAGCTCATTGTTGGGTTCGGCGGGCGCGCGCCAATAATCCTCCAGCACCAGTCGGGTAAAAAGCCCCCCGGTAGTAGCTACCACGCGGTTCGGGCCCCACTCCCAGTGCCTGCCTCCATCGCGCTCATCGAGCAATATATATTTGTATTCGATGGAATGGGGGTGATCAATTGGAGCACTGATTTCCTGGCTCCACTGGCCCGTGCGGGCCGCGTAACGCAAAAACAGCGCGTGGTCGAGGTTCCACTGGCCCAGGCTGGGCTCGGAGCCGCAGACCGCGATGCGCTGGCCAGGCTCGGTGTAAAAGGGGAGAGAAAAGCGAATAATCATTCGGTAGAAAGGAAGAAAGCAGATGGGCTCGAAAGATAAGTTTTAGTACGGTTTGTAGCGCGTAAGTGGTCTTTACCCGGTTTCAGCTGGGATGTTGCTATCGATAGAAAACATTAATACCTGAGACACTTCCTGAATTTAAAATTGCTACGTATGTTTAAATTAGCTTAATGATATTATTTGTTTGTTTAATCATATAATATTGGAGAAATGAAAACAAATTCCTACCTCACCAAAGTAGCGTCATTGCTGATGCTGACTTTGCTTGGCTCCTTGACCAGCTGCGAAGACATTCTGGAGCAGTATTTTCCGAAGAATCCGGGCAAGCCAGCCTTTCCCTCACTGGGTGTGGATATTCCCTTCTACGCCTTGTCGGGCGGCACCAAGCTCGATGCTTATTCGACTAAAGACCCGACTTCGCGCACCGCGTCAGTGGCCATTACCGGCTTGCAGAGCGGGGAGCGGATTCTGGCCGTCGACTTCCGCCCCGCTACCGGCCAGCTCTACGGGGTGAGCAGCGGCAGCCGCTTGTATGTGATTAACCAGAACACGGGTGCGGCGCGGGCCGTTGGCGCAGGAGCTTTCACCCCGGCGCTGGGGGGCAATTTAGTGGGCTTCGACTTCAACCCCACCGTGGACCGGATTCGCCTGGTGACCAGCACCGGTCAGAACCTGCGTCTTAACCCCGAAACTGGCACCGTCGCGGCCACTGATGGTGCTATCAATGGCGCGGCGGGGGCAACCCTCACGGGCGTGGCTTATACTAACAATACAACACAAGCTTCTTCTACGGCATTATATGCCATCAATACGCAGAATCAGCAGCTCTACTTAGTCAATCCACCTAATGAGGGTACTGTGGTAGCCGTGGGAAGTTTAAACCTCCCCGTGGCTGGAGACGGCGGATTTGATATTGATGCCAAGACCGGCACCGCTTTAGGGTTGTATACAATACAAGGAAAACCCACTTTGTTCAGCGTAAATCTAGCAACTGGTGCGGCTCGCTCCTTAGCACAGTACGACGCTAATCTGGGTTACTCAGGTATCGCTATTCCAACCCGGCCTGTGGCCTATGCCTCTGGATTTATAACGATCCCTCTGCGGGGAACGGTTAACTATTTATACACTTTTGATCCAACCGACACCTCTAGCCCTACCGCGGCTATTACGCAGAGATTAGAGTTGGCTCCAAACCAGTCAATTGTGGGTCTGGACTTCCGTCCAGCCACTGGTCAGCTTTATGCCTTAGTAACAGGAGAAGGTCGGACATATAGGGATGGGATCACCTACATGGCCAGCACCAGGCTATATACCATCAATCTGGTAACAGCCGAAGCTACGCCGGTAGCTGACCTAAGTGTTCCCTTGCAGTTTGGTAACTCTTATGCATTTGATTTTAATCCTGTCGCGGACCGGATTCGTATCGTGAGTCTTAGGGGGGGGCAAAATTTACGAGTAAACCCTACTGACGGAACTGTTACTGTAGATGGCAATCTGAATCCTGCCGTGCCATTCGTAAGTGCAGTGGCTTATGATAATAGCTTTGCCGGCGCAACATCTACCAACTTGTACGTCCTGGGTAGCAATAAGCTCTATCTTCAGAATCCACCTAATGCAGGCACGCTGACGGAAATCGGGACAATAGGCCTAAGCGGGTTTAGCGCGAGCACGACCAGTGTTGATGTTTTTGATATTGGAGGTACCAGCAATACTGCTTATGGTATTTCAATTGGTAGTAATAACCAAAATGAGGTTTCAACCCTTAACCTGGCGGCACCTACGGCCACCTATCTTCGCAAACTAAATCTTTCTGGTGGTCCTTTTATCTATTCATTAGCGGTTGCGCCAGGTTTTTAACGGGCATCCACTTTTCTTAAGGTAAACAGAACAGCCCTGGCGCATGCGCCAGGGCTGTTCTGTTTTACTACCGCCGCACGACCGGCAAAAACGAATGCTGGCAGCCAGCTTCGCGCATCCAGGTTTACCTATTTACTGCTCTTAACTAGCAATATTCCACTGAAAAAGCCCCCCAGCCAACCTCTGGGGGGCTTTTGTTTGAACTCCTACAAAATACAGAGAGAGTTTAAAGCGCTACGGCGAGGCATTATCCTCTAGCATAAATTCTTTTAAAAAGTGAGGAATAGGAACATCTAAATACTGTGGAGCTGCGTAGAGAGAAATCCATTTAAGTCAATTCTTTCTTCCTTCCATCCTATTATCTGGTTTCTATGCTAAAACCCTCTTCCCTCGCCAAATGGGGCGTGGCCGTCTTGCTCATGACGTCGCTCAGTAGCTGCGAAGACATCTTAGAGCAGTACTTACCCAAACCTACTCCCCCACCTACCACTCCTACTACTCCTACCTTTCCGTCCTTAGGCCTGGATATTCCTTTCTATGCCCTCTCGGGCGGTACTAGGCTGGATGCTTTCTCCACGGCCAATCCCGCTACGCGCACTGGCTCAGTAAGTATCACCGGCTTAGGCAGTGGAGAAACCCTCTTGGCCATCGACTTCCGGCCCGCCACCGGCCAGCTCTACGGGGTGAGCAGCGGCAGCCGCCTCTATGTGATCAACCAAAACACGGGCGTTGCTCGCGCTATCGGAGCGGGCGCTTTCACTCCAGCAGTAGCTGGCAACCTAGTGGGCTTTGACTTCAACCCCACGGTCGACCGGATTCGTCTCGTCACTGCTACCGGCCAGAACCTGCGCCTGAATCCCGAGACGGGCACTATCGCTAATACCGATGGCGTGCTTAACGGCGCGGTGGGGGCTACTATCACGGGTGCCGCCTATACTAACAACACGACGAAAGCGGCTACAACGGTGCTATATGACCTTGACCCAGCCACGGACCAGCTTTACCGCCAGGATCCGCCCAACGACGGCACGCTGGTCGCCGTGGGCAGCCTGAATCTGAACATCACGGGCGACGGCGGCTTCGATATTGATGCCAACACGGGCACGGCTCTGGGTCTGTATGCAGTGAATGGCAACCCCACCCTCTTTGCCGTGGATCTCTCGACTGGGGCGGCGCGGCCTTTGGCCCAGTACAGTACCAGCGCCGCCTACTCAGGTATCGCTATTCCTACTCAGCCCGTAGTCTATGCCGCTGGGTATATAACCATTCCAGGCAGATCTACGGTTAACTATTTGTACACTTTTGACCCAACAAATACATCCGACCCTGCCGCTGCTAATAGCCAGACTTTACGGCTAGATAGGAATCAGGCGGTTAAAGGCCTGGATTTCCGTCCGGCCACTGGTCAACTCTATGCTTTAGTGACAGGCGACGGAGGCCGATTTTTGGATGGGACTATCTTCAATGCTAGCACCAGGCTCTATACCGTCGACTTGATGACGGGTGCGACTACACTAGTAGCTGACTTAAGTATGCCCTTAGCTTCTCCCAGTACCCTTTTCTTTGACCTTTCTAACAGTTATGGCTTTGACTTTGATCCTGTTACGGACCGCATTCGCATTGTAGTTAGTACTTCGGGGCGAAATCTGCGGGTGAACCCCACCGACGGAACGGTTACCGTAGATAGCAATGTGAATCCGAGCGTGCCATTCATAGGTGCCGTGGCTTATACTAATAGCTTTGCCGGCGCAACATCTACCAATTTGTACGCCCTTGGCGGCAATAAGCTATACCTTTTGGACCCGCCGAATGCGGGCACACTGACGGAAATAGGGACAATAGGCTTAAGTGGGTTCAGTAGGGCGCAGTCCGTTAATCTATTTGATATTGGAGGAACTACCAATACTGCTTATGCTCTGTCAGTTGGTGGTAACAACAAAAATGTGATTTCAAGCCTTAACCTAGCCACACACACAGCCACGTATCTTCGCAATCTTGATCTTGCTGGTGGTCCTTTTATCTATTCATTAGCGGTTGCGCCAGGTTTTTAACAGGCATCCACTTTTTTTAAGGTAAACAGAACAGCCCTGGCGCATGCGTCAGGGCTGTTCTGTTTTACTACCGCCGCACAGCCGGCAAAAACGAATGCTGGCAGCCAGCTTCGCGCATCCAGGTTTACCTATTCACTGCGCTTAACTAGCAATATTCCACTGAAATAGCCCTCCAGCCAATCTCTGGGGGGCTTTTGTTTGAACACCTACAGAATGCAGGTAGAATATAAAGCGCTATGACGGGGCAGGATCAGCCAGGATAAGTTCTTGTAAGAAAAATAGGAGATAGGAACATCTAACTCCAGTAGAGCTACGTAAGGATGAAAACATCTTCGTTCAATTCTTTCTTCTTTCTATCCTATTATCTTCGTTTTATGTTAAAAACTTCTTCCCTCGCCAAATGGGGCGTGGCGGTGCTGCTGTTGTCCTCGCTGAGTAGCTGCGAAGATATCTTAGAGCAGTACTTCCCCAAACCTACCCCGCCGCCCACTATTCCTACCTTTCCCAGCTTAGGCCTGGACATTCCTTTCTACACCTTGTCGGGCGGTACCAAGCTCGACGCCTACTCCACCAAGGACCCCGCGACCCGCACGGCTTCCGTTTCCATCACCGGCCTAGGCAGCGGCGAGACGCTGTTGGCCATCGACTTCCGCCCCGCCACGGGCCAGCTTTACGGGGTGAGCAGCGCGAGTCGCCTTTACGTCATCAACCAGAATACCGGAGCAGCCCGCACCGTTGGCACCGGAGCCTTCTCGCCCGCCTTGGGGGGCAATTTGGTGGGTTTTGATTTCAACCCCACCGTCGACCGCATTCGGGTAGTGACCAGCACGGGACAGAACCTGCGCCTCAACCCCGAGACGGGCACCGTGGCCGCCACGGATGGCAACCTCAACGGGGCAGCCAGCGCCACGATTACCGGCGCGGCCTACACCAACAACACGGCCGGCGCGACGACTACCGTACTTTACGACTTGGACCCAGCTACCGACCAGCTCTACCGCCAAGACCCGCCCAACGACGGTACCCTCGTGCCTGTCGGCAGCCTGAACCTGAATATCAGCGGCGATGGCGGCTTTGACATCGATGCTCGGACCGGTACGGCGCTCGGCTTATACGCGGTCAATGGCAACCCGACCCTGTTTGCCGTGGATCTGACAACCGGTACCGCGCGGCCGCTCGCCCAGTATGCGGCCTCGAGCGGCTATACGGGCCTGGCCATTCCCACCCAGCCTGTCGCCTACGCCGTCGGTAGTTACAGCCAATCAGCTAGGGTAAATAGTAGTATTTTGGTAGTCTTCAATCCAATGGAAGGAGATACCTATATCAGTAAGCCCATTACCGGCTTACTCAACACGGAAACCTTGAGCGGAATAGATTTTCGCCCGTCCAATGGGCAACTCTATGTTGTTACGGGTAGCGGACGGCTGTATACGGTCAACGCTGCGACGGCCGAGGCGACCTTCGTGACCAGCTTCCGGTTACCCTTAACGCCAAGTGGGTTTTCGGGCGGTGTCGGGGGGTTTGATTTTGATCCCGTAACGGACCAAATTCGCATCATAGGCGCCGCTGGAACCAACAGCCTCCTGAACCCCGTCGATGGCACCATTGTCCCAGAGGCCTATCTGCCTGCGGCGTTGGGTATTGAGGCGGCGGCCTACGACAACAACTTTGCGGGTGCGACGGCCAGTAAGCTGTATGGCGTGGGTCTAACGGGGAGCACGTTGTTTGAGCTGAACCAGCCCACGGCGGGCGCGGCGCGGGAGGTGGGCAAATTGGGGCCCAATTTCACGGGCACGCGCGTCCACTTTGACATTGGCGGCACGAGCAATACCGGCTACGTTTTGCTAAATATAGTCAGAGCCTCTGTGGGAGTTTTTGCTAGAACGTATACCATCAATCTAGCGACGGGCACCCTTACGGCGACAGGCCGAGGGGACCTTCCCGTACCCCTCTTGCTGGGTAACGATATTTACGGCTTTACAGTCGGCTTGGGATTTTAAATTAGTATCGTCTCTGCTACAGTTGACTGACCATAAAAAAGCCCTAGCGCCTGCGCTGGGGCTTTTTGTTTAACTATTACTGATACGGAATTATAAACCTCTAGGAAGCTCGACGCTACGACATATCCGTTTTGCAAGTTTCGTGCTTCCCGCTGCACTAGTTGCGATAAGTAACGCGTTCTACTACCAAAAAAGCCCCCCAGCCAACCTAGCGCCGTCTTTTTTCGTTGGGTGATACTGAACACTTTAAGCACAACTGAGTTATCAAATCCTTGCCTACGTACGTTCGCCGCATCCTCTATGGTATCCTGGGGCTAGTGGCATTTATAATCCTGCTGGTAATTCTGGTAGTGGTGGCTTTGCAGTTTCCGTCTGCTCAGGACTTTGCGGCCCGCAAAGCCAGCAGCTTTCTGCAAGATAAGATTGGTACGGAAGTACGAATCGGGAAATTCCGCACCGACTGGCGCAGTGCTATTTCCCTCGACGACGTGTACCTGGAAGACCAGAAGGGCGATACGCTGCTATCCGTCGGGCACTTAGGCGTCAACATCGACTTGTGGGCCCTCACCAAATCGCAGATCAACGTGAAGTCGGTGGAGCTCAACGATGGTACCATTGGTATCACGCGCACCCTGCCCGACAGCACCTTCAACTTCGACTACATCGCGGCCGCTTTCGGCGCCGGCGACACCACAACCGCCGCCCCCATCGATACGGCCAGCGCTGGTTTTCAGTACAACATCGGCGATGCGCGCCTGACTAACATCCGTCTCCGCTACGACGACCAGGTAGAAGGCATGGCTGTGAAGACGCGGGTGGGCGAGCTGGCCGTGAGCATGGACGCCGTAGACGTGGATGCTTCCACCTACCGCATCGATCAGGCCGCGCTGCGCAACACCGCCATCACTATTGTACAGAGTAAAAATGCCCCCCCGGACACCGCCATGAGCGAGCCGCTGGAGCTGGAGTTTGGGTTGAACAAAGCGCTGCTCGACAACGTCAGTCTGACCTACAAAAATGCCCCCTCGGCCCAGTTTATCGACACCCGCGTGGGCCAGGCCGAAATCACAGCCGATAATATTGACCTGCGCAACTCGCGGGTGGCGCTGAATACGCTGCGCCTGCGCAACACTACCTTCGCCTACGCCCAGAACGAGAATGTACCCACGGAGCAGCGCCTGATCAATCCGGCCGAGGCCGTGCGCGAGTTGAATGAGTCGGTGGAGCAGGCTACGGGCCAGGAGGCCAGTTGGGTGGTCACGCTCAAAAAGTCGGACATCAGCGGCGTGGACGTGGCCTTCGACAACTTCGACGAGCCCAAGCAGCAAACCCGCGTGCGCGGCATGGACTATAATCACCTCAAGTTCACGGATTTAATCTTGAATACGGAGAACCTGTTCTACTCTGAGAACCGCACCACCGGCCGCATCGTCAATCTGGCGGGCAAGGAGCAGAGCGGGTTTGAGGTGGAAAGCGCCACGGCCGACGTGGTCTTCGACTCGGTGCAGACCCGCCTCGACAACCTCGACCTAATCACGCCCCACACCCGCATCCGGCGCACCCTGGCCTTCGGCTACGAAAGCCTGGACGCGCTGGCCGATACTACCAAAATCGGCCAGATTCGGCTGGAAGGCGACCTGCGCGAAACGCGCCTGGGCTTCCGCGACATCCTGTATCTGACGCCTGAGCTTGCCGATACGCCGCCCTTCACCACGGGCCCCAACCAGTCGGTGCTGATCAGCGGCCGCATCGACGGGCGCGTGGGCGACTTCCGGGTCCAGAACCTGGATGTGGTCGGCTTCCGCAACACCATACTGCGCGCCAGCGGCCGCATTCAGGGTCTGCCCGAAGTAGACCGCCGCCTCTACACCGACCTCAACATCGCTCAGTTTACCAGTACCGCCGCCGACATCAAAAGCCTGGTGCCGGCCGGCACGATTCCGCCCGAATACCAGCTGCCGCCGCGCATGGCCGTGTCGGGCACTTTCCGGGGTCGGCCCACGGCGATGGTGTTTGACACCAATCTGCGGGTGAATACCAGTTTTGGCAACGCGACGGCCGTGGTGAACATGGAGCCCGGTCCGGCCGGACGGGAGCCCGTAACGGCCCGCTTCTCGGTGCAGAATTTCAACGTGGGGGCCCTTTTGCGCGACACCACCATCGGGCGCATTACCACCAAGGGGCGGCTGAATGCCCGCGGCCTCGACCCGGCTACCATGCGCGGCCGCTTGGTGGCCGACGTGCAGCGGGCCGAGTACGGCGGCTACACCTACCGCGACATCGCGGCCACCGTCGACATCGACCGCAACCGCTACGTAATCGCGGCCGAGAGCAAGACGGACCCCAACCTGAATCTGGACTTGCTGGCCACCGTGAATCTGCGCGACGCCAACAACCCAAGCTACGAAATCAGCTCGCTGAACCTGCGGGGGGCAAATCTGACGGCGCTGGGCTTTTATACCGGTGGCGATTTGCGGGTGCAGGGCGAGCTGACGGCCAGCCTCAGCGGCTCCGATGCCAACTCCATCAACGGGACGTTTTCGGGCCGCAACGTAGTCATCGTGCGCGACAATCAGCCCTTCTCCTTTGGCGTGCTGAAGGGCAATATCGTGCAGCAGCCCGGCCGCTCGGCGGTGGATATAACCTCCGATATTTTCACGGTGAAGCTGGACGGCAACACGCCCCTGGGCGAGCTGGCCACGGTATTGCAGCAGCACATTGACCGCTACTTTGACCTACCCGACGTGCGCTACGTGGCCGGCGGCCCGGCCCGCAACTTCACCTTCGACGTGCGGGTGCTGGAGCCCCGCCCCATTGCGGCGCTGGTGCCGGGGCTCACCAAAATTTCGCCCTTCAACCTGACCGGCGGCTTTAACAGCCAGGCTGCCAACCTGACCCTGAACAGCCAGATACCGCTCATCGTTTACAGCGGCTTCCGACTCGATTCTACCCGGCTTACTCTGGCCTCCGACCCGCAGAAGCTGGAATATGCGCTGCGCATGCGCCATGCCAGCCAGGATACCAGCCTGCGCCTGCCCAACCCGAGTGTGACGGGCAGCGTGGCCAACAACCGGGTCGCTACCAACGTGCGCATCGCCGAGTCGGACAGCGCCCAGCTGCTGAATCTGGCCGGGGTGCTACAAGTGCTGAATCAGGGCGACGCCTACGCCTTCAGCTTCGATGAAAACTTGGTGCTGAACAACCAGCGCTGGACCGTGGCGCCCAACAACCAGATGCAGTACACCTTGGCTTCGGGGGCGTTGCGGGCCGAAAACGTGCGCCTGAGTCAGGGCCAGCAGTTTTTGGAGCTGCAAACGCTGCCGGGGGGTGAATATCCCTTGCAGGCCCGTTTGGGCAACCTAGATATAAACCAGCTGGCCGTAGCGGGCGGCTTGCAGGACTCGCTGGTGGGCGGTACGCTCAATGGGCAGGCCGTGATCCGCAGCCTGGGCCAGCCCCGCCAAGCCTTCACCGCCGACCTGGCGCTGAGCAGCTTTGCGTATAACAAGTCCGTTATCGGCGACGTGGCCCTACAAGCTACCAACCCCACCGCCGACCGCTACGACGTGGACGCCCGCCTGACCGGCGGCCCCAACAACAATGAGGTGCGGGCCACCGGCTACTATCTGGCCGCTGGCACCCTGGATATGGCCATCAACGTGGCCCGGCTCAACCTGAACACGGCCGAGTCTTTCGCCGCCGGCGAGATCCGCGAGCTGACCGGCTACCTCGATGGGCAGTTTACGGTGCAAGGCACCACAAATGCCCCCCAGGTGCGTGGTACGCTCAATACCAACAACGCTGGCTTCACTCTCACCCAGCTCGGCGCGCCGTTCACGCTGCCCGACGAGAGCCTGACCTTTGATGAGCAGGGTATAAAGTTTCAGGACTTTACCATCCTGGACTCGGTGAACAACAAGGCCGAAATCAATGGCTACGTGTACACGAAGAATTACGTGGACGATTACCGCTTCGACCTGCGGGCCGTGACCAACGACTTTCTGGCAGTGCAAAGCACCCAGCGCGACAATGAGCTGTACTACGGTAAGCTGCTGGTCGACTCCGACACACGCATTACCGGCAACCTGACGCTGCCCGTTGTCCGCGTCAGGGCTACCGTGGTGGAAGGCTCCAACCTGACCGTGGCCGTGCCTAACGACGAGGCCGTGGCCGTGGAGCGCGAGGGCATCGTGGAGTTCATCGACCTCAGCGCCCCGCTCGATACTATGCTGGCCCGCCAGGTAGCAGTCGATTCGGCGCAGACGGCCGAGGGTTTCGATATTGCTGCCACCATCACCGTCACCGACGAAACGCCTTTTACCATCGTCATCGATCAGGCCTCCGGCGACAACCTGCAAGTGCGGGCCGCCGGCACGATGAATACCGCCATCGATCCGGCGGGCACTATTACGCTCAGCGGCCGGCTGGATGTAACCGAAGGAAAATATCAGATGTCGCTCTACGATCTGGCCTCGCGCGAATTCGACATTGCGCCGGGCAGCTCTATTGTCTGGAGCGGCGACCCCTACAACGCGCAGACCAACGTAACGGCCATTTTCAATGTGCGGACGGCTCCTGCCGAGCTGCTTTCGGCTCAGGGCGAGGCAGATGAGAGCTTAAAAACCATCGGGCGCAACCAACTGCCCTTTGAGGTGCTGCTGAAAGTAAACGGCGACCTGCTCAAGCCCGTCATTAGCTTCGATATTCAGCTGCCCGAAGATGCGCGTACCCAGCTGCGACCTCAGATTGAGAACCGCTTGGCCCAGCTGCGCCAACCTAGCCAGACCGACGAACTGAACAAACAGGTATTCTCTCTGCTGGTGCTGGAGCGCTTTTTGGCCGCAAATCCCTTCGAATCGAGTGGGGGTAGCCTGGTAGCTGAGCAGCTGCGGGGTAGCGCCAGTCAGGTGCTTACCCAGCAGCTTAATAAGCTCACGGGCAGCTACCTTTCCAACCTAGGCGTGGAGCTGGGCGTGAACTCGCAGGCTGACTTCTCGTCGGGCTCGGAGAAAACGCGCACTGACCTGAATGTAGCCGTGCGTCGTCAGCTCTTCAACGACCGCGTGAGTGTGCGCCTCGGTACCGACGTGCCCTTGGCTGGTGGCAACCAGGCTTCCAGCGGTCAGCAAAGCGTGAGCAACTTCGCCGGCGACGTGAGCATTGAATACGATATTCTGGCCAACGGCCGCCTGCGCCTGCGCGCCTACCGCAACAATGCCTACGGCGACATCGATGGGCAGTACGTGCGCAACGGGGCCGCCCTCATCTACCAGCGCGATTACAAGACCCTGGCTGAGCTTTTCCAGGGCATTGACAAAGACGTAAAAGAAGAGCGCAAGCAAAACCGTAAACGCGAAAAAGAAGAAGAAAAAGCCGCTAAAGACTCCGTACAAACCGTGGCTGCGCCCCGGCGCGAAGCAGGACGCCTAGCGAGGCGCCAGACTACTTCGGACCGGTAATTTTTCGTCCAAGCGTCATGCTGAGCGAAGCGAAGCATCTCGCATGCTGACATTGCAATGGTAACTCAACGAAGCGAGCGAGATGCTTCGCGCTGCTCAGCATGACGTTCTAATTGTCAACATAAATTCCCCAATACAACTCCGTGCCTTCACCGACTACCAACTTTCTTTTCTCCTCAAAAAAAGCCCCCCAGTGGCGGTTGGGGGCTTTTTTGCGCTGCTCCTCGCGCTGGCCGGGTGTTCGGGCACCAAGTTTATTCCCGAAGGCAGTAAGCTGTATACCGGCAGCACCGTCACTCTCAAGTCGGAAAGCGCCATTCCCAACGAATCAGTACTGACTACGGAGCTGGAATCGGTGATTACACCCAAGCCTAACGCCTCCATTCTGGGGCTGCGCCCCAAGCTGTATTTCTGGCACATGGGCGAGGGCAAAACCAAAGGCCTAGGCAAGTGGCTGGCCGATAAATACGGCGAAGCGCCGGTGCTGCTGAGCGCCGTGGACACCAATAATGTGAAGGGCCTGATGACGAACCGCTTGTACAACAACGGCTACTTCAAGCCCACGCTCAGCAGCCAAGTGAAGGTAAAGGACAACACGGCCTCCGTAGACTACACGGCCGCGGTGGGCAAGCCGTATCTGATCAAGGAAATCCACTTTCCTGACCGCGACACGCTCATCGACCGCGCTATCCGGGCTACAGAGCCCAATACGCTGCTCAAAGTCGGTGACCCGTACAACCTGCAAACGCTCATCAACGAGCGGGTACGCATCGACGCGGCCCTCAAAAATCAGGGCTACTATTATTTCGCTCCCGACTACATTCTGTTCCAAGTAGATAGTACTCTGGATAATGAGGCGAACGTCTATCTGAAAATTAAGAGCACGATTCCGCCGCAGGCAGCCATGCCCTACCTGCTCAACCGGGTAACCCTGGACACCGACTATACCCTTTCCGATACCACCGAAGGGGCCAAGGAACCCTTCATGTTTCGGGGCTACCGCTACTTCCCCGATGAGGAAGTATTTAAGGCGAAGGCGATTACCAACGCCACCTTTATTTACCCGGATAGCCTTTACCGCCGCCGCCGCTCCGACCAGACACTGAGCCGGCTGATGAGTCTGGGTACGTTCAAATTCGTGGACATTCGCTACCGCCCCGCCGCCAACCAGCCTGATTCGGGCGGCTATGGCCGCCTCAACTCCCTGATTCGCATGACCCAGGTGCCCAAGAAGTCGCTGCGGGCGGAGGTGCAGATGAACGTATCCAACATCTTCACCGGGCCGGGCATTGTGGTGCAGTTTCGTAACCGCTCTGCCCTGCGTGGGGCCGAGCAGCTGCTGATTAACGCGCGGGCCTCGTTTGAAACCGGCAACGGCATTCAGTCGGGTGTTACTTCCACCACCATCGGGGTCGATGGACAACTGCTGGTGCCGCGCCTGATCACGCCGCCCTTCAACATTCGTCTGGTCAACTCGGATTTCCAGCCGCGCACCTTTTTTAATGCAGGCTACAAATACGTGCTGCGCACCAGCTTCTTCCAGCAGGATGTGTTTAACCTGGGCTACGGCTACAGCTGGAAAACCAAGCTTACCAACGAGCAGCAGCTGCAGCCCATCAACATAGAATATCTGCGCCTGGCCAACACCGACACCGCTTTTGATGCTTTGTTGGAGGAGCGGCCGTTCCTGGCCAATAGCTTCCGGCAGCAGTTTATTCTGGGTAGCAACTACAGCTATACCTACAACCAGCAAGTGCTGGAGCAGCGTCGCAACCAGATTTATTTCAACGGTGGCTTGGAGTTGGCCGGCAACCTGGCTTACCTGACCCAGAGCCTGCGCGCGGCTCCGCAGAATGAGTTTGGCGACTATAACCTGTTCGGACAGGAGTTCGCGCAGTACACGAAAGTCAATCTGGAACTGCGCAATTACTACCGCATCTCGCCCGACCCGACCAGCGGCAACCGCTTTGCTACGCGCTTATTAATTGGGGTGGGCGTGCCGTACAAGAATTCCGAGGCGCTGCCTTACCTGAAGCAATACGGTATTGGCGGCCCTAACAGCGTGCGAGCCTTCGCCGCGCGGGGCATCGGGCCCGGCACGTATCGCTCCCGGGACCCAGAGGACGTAACCAGCTTCTACGACCAGGTGGGCGACATGCGTCTGGAAGCCAACATCGAATACCGCCACGACTTGTTTCCCTATGTAAAGGGTGCGCTCTTCGTGGATGCCGGTAATATTTGGCTTATCAACGCAGATCCGGATCGGCCCACCTTCGACGCAAACGGTCAGCCCGACGGCAAAAACGGCCAGTTTCGCTTCAACAGCTTCTTGCAGGAATTGGCCGTAGGTGCCGGCGCCGGTATCCGCATCGACGTGCAGTTCTTCGTCATTCGCTTCGACGCCGCTTACCCCCTGATTTATCCGTTTGAGAATTCAACTTTCCAAGCACCTAATGGTGACGAATACAATAAACTGGACTCTGGCTTTAAGGCTGTTCGCTTGAATATTGGCATTGGTTATCCATTTTAACCACAAAGCTGCGCGCTATAGGTACGCATTGTGCAGGGTGCGAAACGCATGGACGAGTACCCGCCCTGGCGGGTGCCTACCGTTAAAAGGCATAGTATAGATTAGACCAAAAAGCCCCCCAGAAGTTTTCTGAGGGGCTTTTTTGACCAATGTTCTGTCCTTCCTGCCAGCGGTTGTGCTCTATTTAGGTAATAAAACCCATTATTGCACCACCCGAACGCGTACAGCCGTCGGAATGATCTGCTTGCCATCTTCTAGGGTGAGCAAGAAGTAAAATGGCAGCTGATTCGGATTCTGGGCCGTGAAGCTACTGTTCGGCGCCACTAGACCCGGCTGACCAGCGGTTCCTGCCCCAACGCGGGTGCGATAGGCGTTGTACGTGTTCAGGTTCGAGGAGAACGTGATTTGATTTGTGCCGTTGCCGAGGATAGGTACAATCGTCCTGCTAGTCGCGTTGTAGTTGTAGGCCAAGGCATCGGCGCCGGCCATGTTGGCTAAGCCGGCAGTGCCGGTCGTGATCTTGCTGATTTCTCGGATTTTGCCTTTGTCGGCCGGAATCTCCAGGATGATCGTAAAGGCCCCGGTTTCGGCCGGAGCGGTGGCCGTGGCAGCGCGAGGCTCCTTGGCCGTAACGATGGGGAAGCGCTCAAAGAATTCCTGGTTCGGCACGGTTACCGGAATGTCGGCAATGCTGTCCTCCAGGGGCCCCAGCGTTTTATCGTCGTACTCTTTTTCACAAGAGAATGTAGTTGCTGAGAGCAACAGGAGGGCAAGAATATGAATGAGTTGTTTTTTCATGGGGTAACGCTGAATTGTGGTGCAACTGCCTAGCCTACTTAATAGCCCACCACACGAGTTCGGTTGTCAGGGGCTGGGGGGTAGGAATGTTAGTTGAGTTGGCAGTAATTTCTGTGTTAGGATAAAACAACCTTGACGGAATGCTGGTGGGGCTCTCTGAGCTAGGATTAGTCACGATAGCAAGGCGGGGATAACCAGTGCGGCGGTAGTCGTTGTAGGCTTCGTAGCCGTTGCCTACCCACGCGATCCATTTCTGGGTGATGATCTGGTTGAGCATACGCTTGTTATCACCCGCTAAGGTTACCACTTTGGGATTATCCGTGAAGTACTTCGTTATGTCCGTAACGCCGGCTTTGGTCATAGAGGCCGTAATTCCTTCCTGAAAGAGCTTCTGCGCATTCACCAGGTCGTTCTGCGACAGGTAATACTCCGCCAGGATAAAGGCCCGCTGAAAATTAGTGATGATGCGCACCGGGGCTTCGCCGCTGGCCCCTACCACGTAGGCGTTGTAACGTGAGCGGTTGGCCCGGATCGGAACGGGAGCAGTGCCAGCATTATCATACCCCGTGAAAATGCCGACGGCCGTGGTAGTGGCGGCGCTGTTGGCTGGAGTAGTCGTAAAGAACAAAGGCAAACGCGGGTCTCTCAACACCCGCAGGCTATCCAGAAAGCGCTGGCTCAGCATCTGGTCATCCGGGCGGGTGACGTAGTTGTAAGCATAGAAAGGGTTCTGATTGCCTACTGACGTGCCATAAGGCACCTGAAAGTCATTGGCGTTGGACGTGATGATGGCACTCGGGCCCTTAGCTAATACTTCTTTAATCACGGCAGTGGCCAGGGCCGGCTCTTTTACGCTGATCGTGTTGGCCAGCTTCAGCAGCAGCGTATTGCCAAACTGCTTCCACTTGGCGATATCGCCCTTGTACACCAGATCATCGGCGCCGGGCTTCAGGGCGCTGGGTTTGTCGAGGTCGGCTAAGCCCTCACGCACCAAATCAAACAGACTTTGAATTTCCAACTGAGCATTGCCCTTGTAGATGTCTTCCTGCTTGTCGAAGCGCGGCTGTAGATTAGGGGTAGCCAGATTGCCCTGGAGCGCCTGCGAATACGGAACATCACCCCACAAATCCGTCGTGAAGGCGAAGTTATAGGCCTTAAGCAGCTTGGCAAACCCCGCGTATACCGGACTGGTGTCCTGCGTATTATTGATGATTTGCTGCGATTGGTTCAGGCCACCACCATAGAGTTCCTGATTCCATTGGTTATCGTAGCTGCCGCGCAGCTGGTAAGTGTCATAGGTGCGAGGCTGATTAGCGATGCCGGCTGTATGCTGAATCAGCAGTGCGGTTACGCGGCCCAGGTCGTTGCCCACGGCAAAGCCCGTGGTGGCTTGCACCCCCGTGAGCAGCACCGAGGGCGGCACGGTCAGGGGGCGGTTAGGATCGGTGTTTACATTTAGAAAATCATCCTTTTTGCAGCCCATAGCAGCTAGGCCTAATGCCGCCGCCAGTGAGTACCGGACAAGAGTTGATTGTATCATATGGAGTCAGCGGGGGCAGGTTAAAGAGAAAAACGAAGATTAACGCCGTACGTGCGGGCATTTGGTGGGCCTTGTAGGTCCAGGCCGCGGATGTTGCCGGCACCTTGGGTGTTCAGCTCGGGGTCAAAGTTGGCGTTGGGCGCGTAGTAAAAGAGATTGCGGGCCGTCAGCGAGAGGTCAACCTGGCCAAAAGGCAGGCTGGTCAGCAGGTTCTTGGGCAAAGAGTAGCCCAGCGAGACTTCGCGCAGGCGGTAAGCGGTGCCATCGTACACGTTCAGATTGCTTTGCTGCCCAAACGAGCGCCAGTAGCTTTCGGCATCCACCTGAATATTGTTGGGGCGGAACGTGCCGTCCGCGTTTCTGATTACGCCCGGAATAATGCGGGGCAACTCCCGGTCTTTGCCCGTTTCGGCCAGCGCCCCGTTCGAGCGGTAGCTGCCATTGGTGAAAGAAAGCACATCACCGCCCTGCCGGGTGTCAACCAGGAAGGAGAAAGTGAGGCCGCGATACGAGAAGTTGTTGGTAATGCCACCCTGCCACCGCACGTTGGGGTCAGCAATAATCTCGTTGGGCGTGTCGGCCACGAACAAGCCGGTGCGTGCGTCGATGATGTACTGGCCATCGGGAGCAGTTGTCTTTTTGCCCCCCACAATCACGCCGTAGGGCTGCCCCTTCACAATGAAAGGCAGGCTGCCGATAAAGCCGCTGCCGTTGATGCGGGCACGCTCTACCCCTTCGGTGATATATACCACCTTGTTGCGGTTCAGGGTATAGTTAGCCGTTACGTCCCAGCGGAAGTTGTCGGTGCGCACGGGCGTAATAGTCATCAAGCCTTCGATGCCCTTATTATCCAGGCGGCCCACGTTGGCGAAGCGTTGCGTAAAGCCTGTCGAGCCCGGAGTCGTGATGGGCACGATCTGGTTGTCGCTGATCGTTTTATAGGCCGTCAGATCGAACGTGAGGCGGTTGTCGAAAAAGCCCAGGTTCAGGCCTGCCTCGTACGATTTGGTGAACTCCGGTTTCAGGTTGGGGTTGCCCAGCGTATTGCTGATGGCAAACCCCCCGGCCCCACCCAGGGGAAAGTTGAGGTTGGCCACGTTGTTGCCTAGGGATGTTACGGAGTAGTAGGTGTTCAGGGCGTAGGGGTCAGCGTCCCGGCCTACCTTGGCGATGTTGGCGCGCACCTTACCATACGAAAAGATATCCCCCGAAATCTGTAGGGCGTCAGAGAACACCAGCCCGATGGTAGCGGAGGGGAAGAAGTAGGAGTTACTACCCTGGGGTAGGGTCGAGGATTGGTCGATCCGGCCCGTGGCATCCACGAACAGGTAGTCACGGTAAGCCAGCGAGAGCTGGCTGTAGTAGCCCAGCAGGCGGCGCAACGAGGAGGTTTCGCCGGTGCCGTTCGAGAATACGGCCCCCACGGCGGAGTTGGCAAAGCCGGGAACCAGAATGTTATCCGCTTGCGAGGAGATCCGCTGGCTCTGCCGCTGATTGATGTTCTGGCCCAGCAGCAGGTTAGCGTTGAGCCCCTCGACCAAAACATTATCCTTCTTCAACATAATGAGCAGGTCGCCGTTGATCTCAGCGCTGTAAATAGACTGGTCCAGCACCTGGCCGGTAGGAAGCCGGGCGGCACCTACGGCGTAGATCTGCTTGCGGCGGTCGGTGTAGGTGTCCAGGCCCAGCCGGTAGGATACATTAAGCCAGGGGGCAATTTCGTAGCTCAGGTTGCCTACGTTGATAAAACGAGTCAGCTTGCTGGTGGTCGGGTTGTTTTCCAGGTTCCAGCGGGGGTTGTCGCTGCCAGCAAAAAAGATACTGCGGTTGGTGATCGGATCTTTATAAGGCAGGCCGCCCAGATCATAGCTGCGCGGAATATTGACGAGTTGACCAAAAGCACTGCTGCCATTGCCTACCAGCGGCCCCAGCTGGTTCGTTAGCACCAGGTTCACGGAGCCCCCGGCCTTCAGCTTGTTTAGTAGGGTAGTATTGCCCCCCAGCTGCACGCTGGTGCGATTCAGGTTGGCAAAATCCGTGATGCCCTTCTGATTAGTCTGGTTGACGTTGAGGCTGAAGTTCTGATCCTTGGTGCCGCCGGCGATGTTTACGCCGTTGGTCAGCAGTCGGCCGGTCCGAAAGAAGTCCTCAATGTTATTGGGATACGCCTGATAGGGCAGGTTAGTGCCGTCGGGCAGCAATAGCCCGTTGGCCAGCGTCGGGGTAGTGCCAAACCGAGGCCCCCAAGAGCCAGCTGATCCGGTGTTGATATCGCCGCCCGTGGTGGTAAGTACGCCGCCCGTGCCCTGGCCGTAGTCATTCTGAAAGTCCTGAATGCCGTAGGCTTGCTGAAAGCTCAGGCCCGAGTTGACGGTTACTTCCAGTTTCTTGTTGAGGTTTCGGCCCGATTTGGTGGTGATGATAACGGCCCCCGCGGCGGCCCGCGAGCCGTAGAGCGCGGCGGCGGCGGGGCCTTTCAGGATATTGATGCTTTCCACATTGTTGGGGTCAATGTCCAGGGCGCGGTTGGACGACTGCGCCGCCCCCAGCGTGCCCAGCGGCCCGCCGTTGGTTACGTCCAGCGAGTTGCTGATCGGAATGCCATCCACCACGAATAGCGGCTGGTTGCTGCCTTGCAGCGAGGTAATGCCCCGGATGTTGATGTTGGTGGAAGAACCTGGCAGGCCGCTGGAGCTGGTAATATTTACGCCCGAAACCTTGCCCTGCAAGGCATTGAGTACGTTGGGCTCCGACTTGCGTGCTATTTCCTCACCTTTGATTTGCTGTTGGGTAGTATTTACCGCCCGGATGTCTCTTTCAATACCCAGGGACGTGACCACGACCTCCCCCAGCTGCTTGGTATCAGAAGCGAGCTTGACGTCAATTTGGGTTTCCGTGCCGATAACCCGTTCCGAGGTAGCATACCCAATGGAGCTAAATACCAGCGTACCACCCGTGGCGGGTACGCTCAAGGTGTAGGCACCATCGGCACCCGTAGAAACACCATTAGTAGTACCTTTTAGCAGTACCGTAACGCCGGGTAGACCCTCACCATTTTGGGCATCCGTAACCCGGCCGGATATGCCTTTGTTTTGCGCCGTCACCTGCTGAAGCAGCGTGACCATGAGCAATAAACTCATGAGTATAATTCGTTTCATGCAGAAAGATGGTTAATGAAGTGAGTGGTGTATAGGTACTCTAAAAATAGCAAGGAAAGCAAGGACTCTATTTCATTTCTATTATTTATTTTCTAAAGCTTCATTCTTAATCTATATATTAGATATTGTGATTTATTGGTTCCGTCGTTTTTGAAAAAATGCAAAAAACTAGTTTTAGTAGGCTCGCTTAGCTACTTATAGCAGTTTCGTGTCTGGCGTACCTGTTTAAGTTATTTATTCGTTGATAATCGGGAATTTACACTGAATAAAAAGCGTACATCGTTTACGAAGCCGCTATAGGATTTAGATGGACTGCCTTCTTTTAATTCAACTTCTTGTACACTATTGTATTATCAGTGACGTAATCTGGTCTTTAAGCAAAACGACAGCTAAATAGCTTTTTATATTTGATACACGAGTTGTGGTGTTTCGCGCCGTACAACACCTCAGCATGAGCGCTGTAATTACCAGCCAATAAACTTCTTAGGTATTTTGATTGAAGAAAAAATTTATATAAAATATTTCAAAAAAATTCTGAGGCTCGACCTATTTTATTTATAAATAATAGTGCTCTTTTTGAACAAATCTGATTTTTGATAAGAGTTATAATGGGTATTTCGACTTTATCTTTGAAGTAATTCTCCCACGTTATAGCGGTTTTGTGAACGGTGCAACCCGGCTGATGTAGAGACGCGTATTCGCGTCTCGTCGTCCGCGCCGCCTGCCCGGTTTCGTTCAACGACGAGACGCGTATTCGCGTCTCTACATCGGGTATCTACGGTTCGCGAAACCGCTATAAGAAAATCATAGTGCTGACTATGGCCAACATATCTTATGGTATTGACCATAAAAAAGCNCCACACACGACGT
>NZ_FWWW01000093.1 GCF_900176135.1 Hymenobacter roseosalivarius DSM 11622
TAAGTATAGAAGGCATTATACAACAAGCAGCACGGCAATAGCTTCTATTCAACGCTATAGGAGTTACGCAGTTGCCGGGGAGAGGAAGTAGGTCGGGTGAAGCAAATAGGCGCGAATCGCGTCGCGGAGCAGCGTTTTCTTCACCTCGTACCAGCTGCGGCCGGTTTGTTGGCGCTGTGCTTCCAGGCGCAGAAACGCGCGCAGGGCACAGGTAATGGGGTTGCGCTGGGCGCGGGCAGCGCGTACCTGGGCTTTCTCCACCCCACAACATTGCTTCAGGCCCCGGTGATACTGCTCGATGCCCCAGGCCAGGTCCGCCAGGGGCTTGCGCTCCGCCTCGCACAGTTCCGGCTCGCTGCTCGCTGCTAGCCCAGTACTGGGCCGCGTCCGTGCCGCCGTCTGGGGCGTCCAACCGGGACACGCGGATAAAGCCGTAGCCTTTGAGCCAGACGCGGGCCCCACCGGCAGGCACGATACAGGCGCTGAGCGGGCGCAACTGCTGCCCGTCAGGGTTGACCAGCCGGTTCTTGTGCAGGCGCGTGAGCCAGCGCCAGCCACAGGCCCGCACCTGCTTCAGGTTCGGCAGACTGGCGTACCAACTGTCGAAGAGCACACACTGCGGGTGCAGCCCGCGCTGCCGGGCTGCCTGCAGCAGGTGCTGAAAATGGTGATTCTTCGTGAACTGGTCGTACTCCTTGTCGTAGAGGCGGTAGTCGAGCGGCACCAGCCGCTGCCCGTCGCTCCACAGCAGCGTGAGCAGGTTGATGCCCTGCACCACCGCGTGCTGCTTGCCCGACCAGTGGCGCGTGACCAAGCCCATTTTATGGGCATAGGGCTTGTCGAGCGTCGTATCGTCCAGCACCAGCACGCCCGCATCGGGCCCTATAGGGCCTGCGCTTCCTGCCAGAGCGTGGCCGCGTCCGGCTCCAGGCGGTGCAACAGGCGCGTAAACGAATCGTGGGCCACCAGGCCCGTGCTAGTCGGATGCATGCGGGCGGCTTCTGTGCCGCTCACCGAGGCTGGACTGGCTACTAAAAACTGGATGTAATCCTCTGCTTTGACCTTGGGCGCGTTCATTCCCTAAAATACGAAAACCCAACTGCGTAACTCCTACGCTATTGCGGGTAGCGCAGGTCAAAGTACCCAGCGGTAATGCACCCCGTTTCGGGGCCTTCTCCAGCCATTTTCTAAGCTGTGAATTCAAATGTAGCGGAGGTGATCTGCACCACCGAGTCAAAGCGCGTAATCATCACCTAACCCGTGTCGGAGGGGCTACAAACGCCCTCTTCGCTGGATTGCTTTGCATTTCCTTTTGACGGGTATTTTGAAGCTATCTTTTTTGATAACCTCCTACTGGAGAGCTTCGCGGGTACAGCCGCCCATTGGCAAGAAGATCCCCAGTTGCAGTCCGGCAGTTTTTAACGATCCCAAACGATTACACCAATATGATGCTGTTTCTGGTAGTCGCCTGCGGCACATTATTAAGCTGGGCTACGATGCTTTGCTATGATTTATACCATTTTTAGGCTTGTATACGTAATCGAATCAATACCTCCTGCATTATCGAAATATTTATAGATAAATTATCACTTTTTGTTTCCAAATCCAATTCAATTAGTGTACATTCAGGAGTTAAAATATCTGCTACCTTTCTGGCCTACAGCTGTTTAAGCTTGGGCGTTATCCCCAAGTATGCTATTGCTACAGACGTGTAGCAGACGGATGCTGTGGGGCCGTGACGTGAGTATATATAGTGCTGCTCTACCGAGTATCGCAATGACCTCTGGCGTGAAATGCACCGCGTTGATTCGGTCGTTATTGCGACGGCGCACACTCCGTTTCTTGTACACCCCATTCTTCTGCCTACCAGCGCCTAGCTGCCGCCTACGGTGCAGGAGAAGGGCCACCGCTACACCTCGACCACCCAGTTCAACCACGATGGGCCGCTGGTACTGCTGGCGGGCATGCCCGAGTTGAAGCAGCGCACCCAGCCGGGCAGCACAACCCTTTTCGACCTGGCGGCCCCGGCCGCCGCGACCCGCCGCCAGCCCATCCAGGTCAGCTACCCGCTGGGCGCGCCGCTGGGCCAGGCCATGCAGTTCCGGGCCGACCTGCCGGCCACGGCCTACGTGCAGTACCTGCTGCTGGTGCGCAACTCGCCGGCCCTGCGCCCGCTCCAGCCCTGACGCCCCGCCGCACGTTCCCTTCTCCTTTGCCGGATTCGGGTGCAACTTGCGCCCGGCCTTCCCTACTACTTCCCCATGAACACCTTGCTGCAGGCCCCACGACTTACGCGCTCGGACGGACTGCTCGTAGCGGCTTACTGGCTGGTGGTGGCCCCCATATTGCTGGTAGAGTACGCGGCCGAAACCAGCGGGGGCTGGCGCACGGCCCTACCTATGGTCGGGGCCACGGTGCTCTTCGACACGGTCACGGTGGCCCTGGTGGTGGGCCGGCTGCTGCCGCTGCTGCTGCGCCGGCGGCGGTGGGCGCTGGGGCTGGTGCCGGTTTTTGTGGGTGTCAGCGGCGCGGCGTATCTGGGGCTCTACAGCGCCCTGCGCGGCCACGCCCCCAACCTGGCGGGGGCGCAGGTGGTGCTGGGGGCCGTGGCCCACGCCAAAAGCTACGGGCTGCTGGCTGTGCTGCTCACCGGCCAGCGCTACTTCTCGGCGCAACACAAGCTGCTGCACCTGCGCCAGACCCAGGCCGAAAGCGAGTTGCGTACGCTCAAAGCCCAGCTCGACCCGCATTTTCTCTTCAACAACCTCAACGTGCTGCGCGGCCTGCTGCAAGTGGACCCCGCCGAGGCCGACCAGTTTCTGACAGAGTTTGTGGCCCTGTACCGCACGCTGCTGCGCCACCGGGTCGCCGACCTAGTGGGGCTGGCCGAGGAGCTCCGGTTTGCCGAGTCCTACCTTTACCTGCTGCAACACCGCTTCGGCGCGGCCTACGCCTTCCGGCAAGACCTGGCAGCGGCCGGCGACCCGGCCCGGCTGCTGGTCGTGCCCGGCACCTTGCAGCTGCTGGTCGAGAACGTGCTCAAGCACAACGTCGGCGACGAGGAGCTGCCGCTGCTGATTACCATCCGGGCCACGGCCACCTCGCTGGTGGTGGAGCACCCGCGCCGGCCCAAACTCACGCCCATCGACTCGCTGGGCACGGGCCTGGCCAATCTGCGCGAGCGCTACCGCCTGCTGGTGGGCCAGCCCATTGCCATCACCCACACCGCCCACCACTTCGCCGTGGCCGTGCCGCTGCTGGCCCGACCTGCACAATCTCCTCCTTCCCCCTCGCTGGCCCGATGACAATACTGATTCTGGAAGACGAATCGCTGGCCGCCCGCCAGACGGTAGCCTTCCTGGCGCGGGCCGGCCTGGCCCCGGTGGCCCAGCCGGTGGTGCGCAGCGTGGCCAAGGCGCTGGCCTGGCTGCAAGCCAACCCCATGCCCGACCTGATTTTTTCCGATATTGAGTTGCTCGATGGCAACGTGTTTGCCCTCTACGAGCAGGTGGCTGTGAAGTGCCCGGTCATCTTCACCACCGCCTACGACCAGTTTCTGCTGCCCGCCTTCCAGCACCACGGTATTGCCTATCTGCTCAAGCCCTTCGACTACGCGCAGTTCCAGCAGGCCCTGGCCAAGTATGAGGAGTTGAAAAGTCACTTCCGCCCCGCCAGCCTCACCGACGCGCCGCCCTCCCTGAGCCCGGCGGTGCTGAGGGCCTTGCAGCAGGCGTTGCGGCAAGTAGGCCACCCGGAATACCGGCAGCGCTTTTCGGTGCGGCAGCGCCAGGGGCTCTACTTGCTGCCCGTGGAGGAAGTCGCCTATCTGCAAGCCGACGAGGGCGTCACCTTTGCCGTGGACGCAGTGGGTGGGCGCTACCCGTTCAACGGCACGCTCACGGAGTTGGAGCGCCAGCTCGACCCGCGCCGCTTCGCGCGCCTCAACCGCTCGGAGTTGGTCAACGTCGCTTTCATTGAGCGGGCCGAGCCTTACTTCAATAAACGGTTGGCGGTAAAGCTGCGCGGGCCGGCCAGTGTGGTGCTGCTGACGAGCACTGCCCAAACCCCTGAGTTTCGGCGCTGGCTCGACCAGTGAGCGTCAACGTCTGGTGGGCACCCTTCGCAAGTGCTACCGGGGGCGCAGACCTACAGGGGATTCTTCGCGCTTACCTTTCGCTACGTGTGAGCACCGCTACCGTTTGGAAGAAGCACCCCACCAAACAGGAAAATTAGGCAAATAAACGGCCGAGTCGGCGGTTTTCCCCTAGTTGTGTAACAACACCCTACTTGTAGGGATAGAGTAAGTAGGTGGTACCGGCGGGCTTGCGGCCGCCCCTAACGAGGAAAGAACACGGAAAAGATCGTACCGACGCCGAGCTCGCTCTGGACGACTATCCGGCCCCCGGCGTTGTCGACCAGGCGCTTGACCATGTACAGGCCGATGCCCGTGCCCTCCACGTGGTCATGAAAGCGCCGGAACAGGGTAAACAGCTGGGACACATGCGCCGGGCCGAGGCCCAGGCCGTTGTCCTGCACTTCCAGCACCGCGTAGCCCGGCTGCTCGTAGGCCCGCACAGCGATGCGGGGCGCGCGGTCAGGGGCGCAGTACTTGAGCGCGTTGCTGAGTAGTTGATATACGATAGTGCGCAAATGCTTCGGGGCGAAGCAGACCCTGGGGCTAGTCGTGAGCTCGACCGTCAGGTGGGCCGCGGAGGCCGTCACGAGGGGGCCCAACTCGCGGCGAATATCGTCGAGTAGGGCCACCAAGTCCACGGCTTCGGCGGGCGGCGCGTGGGCCCGCTGGAGCTTGGAGATGTCGGTTAGCTGGGCCAGGGTCAGGCGGAAGCGGTCCAGGGACTGCTGCATCAGCGCCAGCAGGGGCGGCACGAGTTCCCCCTGGTTGAGGGCGGGGGGCAATTCCTCCTGCAGGGCGTAGAGTAAGCCTTCTAAGTTGGTAAGGGGGGTTTTGAGCTCGTGCGAGGCGGTATACATAAAGGTATCCAGGTCGCTATTGACCCGGGCCAGCTGCCGCTGCATCTCAACCTGGTCGTGAATTTCGACGTTGACGCCGCTGTAGCCGATGAGTTGGCCATCAGCCTGGAGCAGGGGCTGAGTGCGGGTGAGGGACCAGCGGTATTCACCGTCGCGGCGGCGGATGCGGTACACTGGGCTTTCCCAGGCCTGCCGGGCAGCCAGGGAGGCCGTAAACGCGGCCGTGAGCGCCAGCGTGTCTTCTGGGTGCACGGTGCGCCAGACCTCGTCGAGGTTGGACATCGAAGGGGACAGGCCCGACCAGGCAAAGAGGGCCTCGTTGACGTAGGTTAGGTGCCCGGCGGCGTCCGTGCGAAACAGGAACACCGGCACGTTGGCGGTCAGCAGCTGCAGCTCCGCCGCGGCCTGGGTTGCTTGCTGGCTCGCCCGTACCTGCGCGGTGACGTCGTAGGCGAAGATGGAGACGCCCGCGATTTGCCCCTGCTCGAGGTAGGCATCATAGGAAAAGGTGAAATAGTGGGTGCGGGGCGGCTGGCCGGCGTGTGGGGTAATGGTCAGGGGCTGCTCAACCCCTAAATAGGATTTGCCCGTCTGGTACACGTGGTTGAGTCGGGCCAGCAGCCCCGGGGCATTGACGTCAGGGTGTACCTCCGGCAGCGGGCGCCCCAGGGGCAGCAGCCGGCTGGGAAAGAGGCGGCGGTAGGCCGGATTGCAGTAGTCGAGTCGGTGGGTGGGACCGCGCAGGATGCACACCGTGGCCTGGGTTTGGCTCAAAAACCGTTCGAGGCTGGCCCGCTGGTGCTGGGCGTCGGTCTGCGCGAGCTGCTCGCGGGCCTGGCTGGCGCGCAGCGCTACCTCGACGGGGGCTTGGGCGTGCGCGGCCGTATCAATCAGGCTGACGGCCAGGCCCGGGCCGTGCCGGCGGGCGGCCACGTAAAACGGGGTGTCCACGCCCTCGTGCACGTACGTGACTTCAAAACGGCCGGCCTCCCCGGTTTCCAGTACGCCGCGGTAAAAGGCGAACACGCCCGTGTCATGGGCGCGGGGGAAGCTGGCCAGAAAGGTCGTGGTCGGACGCTGCGCGAGTCCGAGCAGCCGCTGGCCGGCGGGATTGAGGTAGTCGAAGGCGAAGTCCGTCAGCTCCTGGCTCTGTGGGCCGTAGAGGGGCCGCAGCAGGGTTAGGGCCGTCAGGGAAACATCCAGCAGCGCTTGCAGCTCGTCGGTGGCGGGCTGGGGCTGGGGGAGGGCAGAAGGAGTGGGGAGCATAACGGCGCAGCAGGAGCCAAGGGGTAACAGCGGCCAGGAAAACAGCGGTTTAATCTGCGGACAGGTACGGGCCGCTAGTCGCGCCGCAGCGCGCCTAGTGTCCCGAGCGGGCGGGCCGGGCGGCTGTCCCCGCGAAACGGGTCTCGCTCGACAATGACTGGAACCCGGTGCCCGAAGCCCGGTCCGCGCGCTAGGTGATGGCGAACTGGCGCTGATAGTGCAGCTTGAGAATGGTATCCATTTTCTCTCTGGTCAGGGGCTTGCTGACCAAACCGGCAATGGGCAAGTCCTCCAGGCGCCCTAGGTCGATGGAGCTCATGGACGCGGTGTGCAGGACAATCACCACGGCCTGTTGCTGGGCGACGGGTAAGCGCTGATAGGCTTCCAGGAAGGCCATTCCGTCCATGCCCGGCATCTTCACGTCCAGCAGCACCAACACCGGACAGTTGGGCTGCGCGCGGGCACTGAGCTGGGTGAGGGCGTCCAGCGCTTCCACCCCGTCCGTCGCCGCCCGGTACTGGTCGGCCACGCCCAGAGCTTTGAGCAGTTGTTCGTTGAGGTGGTTGGTGAGCGGGTCATCATCGACCAGCAGCACACTGGAAATCTTTCGCATCATCGGGCAGATAGGTGTTGGGCGCCAGCTACCCCCAAAGGGGGGTTAGCGCCGAGCTCAAGCGCCTTCAAAGAGTGGGCCGCTTTTTCGGGCCGCCTCTTTTCCGGGCGGGCCAGCCGCGGGAACGTGCGGTATCGAAAGCCAGGACGAGTCCCCACCGGAACCTAGGGGAGCGTACTGCTGGTGCCGGCGCACGGCCGAAACCCGTACCTTAGGCGTAACTTCTCTCCCTGTATGTCTGACGCGCCCATCCCCCCACCCATCTCCACCTCCTCCGAGGCGGCAAACCACGTGCTGCGCGCCGAAAACAGCGAGCTGCGCGCGGACCAGGCAGCGGCTACCGCCCAGGAGGCTGAGCAGGAGCGCTACCAGCAAAGCCAGGCCCGCTTTCGCACCGTGTTTGAGAACTCCCCGCTGGGCCAGAAAATCATCACCCCCGATTTAACCATTCGCCAGGCCAACCCCGCCGTAGTGGCCATGCTGGGCTGCGGCCAGCTGGAGGACCTGGTGGGCCACAAAATCATTGAGTTCGCTCACCCCGCCCACCGGGCCGACTGGCAGGAACTACAAACGCGCCTGTGGGAGCACAAGCTACCCTCCTTCGCGCTGGAAACCTGCCTGGTACGGTGCGATGGCTCCTCCTTCTGGTGTCAGGTCACCTCCGTGCTCTTTCCCGACGAAGGGGGCGAACTGGGCTATACCATCCTGGAAGACATCTCCGCGCGCAAGGGAATGGAAGCCAAACTCCAGCGCCTCTACGACGCCCAGGAAACGATTCTGCAGCTGGCCACCCACGACATGAAGGCCCCCATTGCCCAAATCGAGCTGCTGGTCGACTTGCTGCAGCGGGAGGTGTCCGGGAGAGCCGGGGATGGTCCGCCGCCCCCGGAGATGGTGCACTACCTGGGCCTGATCCAGCGGGCCTGCACCCACGCCACCGGCTTGCTCGAGGACGTGCTCTACGTGGGCGACCTGGATGCGCACGGGCTGGACAAGCGCCCCACGGATCTAAGTGCCTATCTGGCCACGCGCCTGGAGGGGCATCGCCTCGCTGCCCAGCACAAGGGGGTGGCCTTAGTCCTGGACCTGCCGGTAGAGCCCGTGCACGGGCGCCTGCACCCCGACAAGTTCGGCCGGGTGCTCGACAACTTAGTGGGCAACGCCTTAAAGTTCACCCCCGCCGGGGGCACCGTCACGCTGGGGGCGCGGCTACACGAAGGCAAGGTTCACCTGACAGTGCAGGACACGGGCATCGGCATTCCCGGCAAGCTGCACAACCAGTTGTTCGACAAGTTTAACCCCACCCGCCGCACGGGCCTATACGGGGAGGCCACGACGGGCCTGGGCCTATTCATTGCCAAGCAGATCGTGCAGCTGCACGGGGGCGACATCTGGCTGGAAAGCCGTGAGCAGGAAGGCACCACCTTCTTCGTTGAATTGCCCTAAAACGCGGGCTCGTTTCAGCGGATCTCCTACCTTTGCGCCGGTGGACTCTCTTCTGGAGCTGGCTTGCCGCACGCTTTCCTTGCGCCCCGATTTGCAGGTCCTGGTTGTGCGCGGGCACAGCCACGCCTCATTCGCCGTGGGGCAGGCCGACGATGCCCAGATGCTCGCAATTGCCGAGACCGCAGGCCTGCACCACTGGCTGCTGGAAGTGCGTTGCCGTGAGAAAACCATGACCGAACGCAGTGCCTGGGTTGGTGAGACGTTCTACCCCCAGGCCGTGGCCCGGCTGGCCCCGCAGCGTCTGCGCAGGGCGGTGCTTAGCTCGCCGGCCCTGACGCCGGCCTACCGTACGGACGCGGACCAGCAGAAGTACGTGGCGTATAGCCTGGATGCGGCGCGCCCCTACAATATTGGCCTCTTTGAAGATGAGGGCCTCGCCATGCGTTGGCTGTCGCCGGTGCTGCGGAGCAGCCCGTAGCGGGTCCGCTCGGCCAGCGCTTTGTCTTCCCCCAGGATTCGGGTACTTGTGAGGTGGTCGGGTAAATCTGGGTGTTGTTACACAACTAGGGGAAAACCGCCGAGTCGAGGTTTTACCAGCTAGGGTGTTGGTGATAAGGTGCTCATGCGCCATAAGAGCAGCGAAAACCGCTAGTCTTATGCTTCCCTTAAGGCGATCGAAAGACGGTAGCGAAAAGGAACGGTAAGCCTACTGGTTTACCCGCGCTATGGATAACACATTGTCAGACAGGGTACTAATCAGGAAAAGTACGCAGCTGTGCGGCCGAGTCGGCGGTTTTACCCTAGTTGTTTGACCACACCCAAAGATGGGTAATCGCACAGATGAGCATTATAATTCCGCTCTGGGAAAAGTGGCAGTTTTCGCTCTTCTTTTGGGACGCAGTTAGATTAGCATTTCCATGGAATAGGCCCCTGAAAAACAGGGCTATTTCGCCCCCAACCGCTGCTGGCCCGTATGCTCTTTTGAAGGGTAGCGGGTGGTCCGCTTGGCCCGCTCTTACCTCTACTTCGCTATGCCCCCCAAAGCCCGCCCGCCCATTGCCACGACGGAGATCCGGTTCCGGTCCCTGTTCGACGACACCCCCGAACTGATTCTCTACCAAAACGAAAAGGCCACGATTCTGGACGCCAACCGGGCCTTTCTCGCCCTGGTTGCCGAACCCAAGGACCGGGTGGTGGACCGCCCCTACGATGATTTTTTGCCCCCGGAGGTGCAGCCCCTGTTCCAAGAAAAACTGCAAGAAGCCTTCGCCGGCAAAACCGTGCGCTTCGACATGTACGCCGCCCAAGGCAACTCCGCGCCCCGGCACTGGGACGTGGTGAAAGTCCCGCTGTTGGAAAACGGGGTCGTGATCGGGGTCCACATGATTGCCCGCGACATCACCGACAAGATGCAGGCGCAGCAAGAAATAGTAACCCAAAACCAGGACCTGCAACAGTTTACCTACATCGTCTCGCACAACCTGCGCGCCCCGCTGGCCAGTGCCCTGGGCCTGGCCGACCTGTTGGGCACGGAAGAACCGGGCTCTCCGTACTTTGAAGAAACGCGCACCCACTTGCAGGCCAGCCTGCACCAGCTCGACCGGGTGCTGCGCGACATGAACACCATCCTCTCCATTCGGGACCAGAAGAGCGTCGCCGAAGCCGAGGCCGTGCCCCTGGCCGACGTGGTGCAGCAGGTGGTGCAGAACCTGCAGGAGGTGGTGGACCAGTGCGGGGGCACCGTGCGGGTAGCCATTCCCGCCGACCTGTCGCTGCGGGCCAACCGGGCCTACCTCTACAGCATCTTTTTCAACCTGCTCTCCAACGCCCTCCAGTACCGCGCCGACGAGCGGCCTTTGGTCGTCACCGTGACAGCGACGGGCGGGGCAGGGCAACCCACGCGGCTGACGGTCGCCGACAACGGCTCGGGCTTTGACCAGGAGCAGGCGGGCGACGACGTGTTCAAGCTCTACAAGCGGTTCCATCCCCACCGCCCCGGCCGCGGGCTGGGGTTGTATCTAATCAAAACCCACGTTGAGAGCCTGGGCGGGCACATCGCCGTGTATAGCCGGGTGGACGAGGGTGCCCGCTTTACAATTGTCGTACCTTAACCGGATGGATACCCTCATCATTGACGACAATCCAACGGGCATCTTTCTGACCACCCGCCTGCTGCGCCGCGAAGGGCAACCTGCCGACGTGATTACCGCCTTTGTCTCGCCGGTGGAAGCGGTGGCTTTTTTCCGGCAGCAGGTGCTCACCGGCCCCCTGCCCCAGCTTGTGTTGCTGGACCTGAACATGCCCCTGCTCAGCGGCTGGGACGTGCTGGATGCCCTCAAACCCTTGGAAGCGCACCTGTTGGACCGGTGCGTATTCTACGTCCTGACCTCCTCGCTGGCCCCCGCCGACGCGGCCCGCGCCCGGCAGTACCCCTTGGTGGCGGGCGTGCTACACAAACCGCTGGACGGGGCGAAAATTCAGGCGATGCACGCCCGGCTACAGCAAACGCGGCCTACCTGACCGCTTCATGCCGCAACGCCAACACCCTGCCGTGCTGCTCGTGGACGACGACGCGGCCACGAATTACAACAACCAGCGCCTGTTGCAGCGGCTGCCGGGGAGCCCGGAAGTGCTGGTGGCCAGCAATGCCGACGACGCGCTGGCCGTGCTCCACGCCCGCTGCGCCCATCCCGGGACGGCCGCCTGCCCCACCTTGATTTTGCTGGACTTGAACCTGCCGCCGCGCAACGGCTTTGAGTTCCTGCGCGCCTTTGCCCGGCGGCACCCCACCTTGCCGCAGTCCTTCGTCGTGGTCCTGCTCACCGCGTTGCCCCTCGACCCCGGCCTGGTGGAGGACCAGCACCTGCCCGTCACGGCGATGCTGACCAAGCCCCTGACAGCAGAAGCCGTCAATCACCTATTATACAATTACTTCGATGTACCAACATTGACTTAGTTTTCTGGTGGCTTTTGCCTATAGCACTGCGTTGGCAGGTACTTTGCAGTCAATAAGTTACAGCTTTTTGACCTCGTTCAAAAACTGCTTAGCGTAAGTTTGGCCCCTCGCTGCTACGAAAAGACCTAGTGGTACCCCCCTTATGTCCGAAGCCTTACCCGCCACCCTACGGCCGCCGACGTGCTGGCCGCCCTGCTCACGACTTCCCTCACCGGGGTCATCTTTTTTCGCCCCGTATATGCGGCTGGGGAGGAGGACGGCGAGCTAGTGGACCTGGCCTACGTGCACCTCAACCCCGCCGCCCAGCAGATGCTCCGCCGGCCCGCGTGCCCGCCCGAAACCTTCCTCACGCTCTACCCCAGCGCTGCCGAGGCGGGCATTTTCGCCTTCTACTGCGACACCTTCCGGTCGGGCCAGCCCGGCCGCTTCAACGTCAACTACCAGCACGACGGCCTCGACAACTACTTTCACCTCGCTGGCCAGCGCGCCGGCGACCTGCTCGTGGTCAGCTTCACCGACACCGCCGGACACGACCGTAGCGCCACCGAAGCCGCCCTGCGCGCGAGCCAGGCCCGCGAGCAGGCCGCCCGCGCCGAGGCCGAAGCCCAGCGCGCCCAGCTTCAGGCCCTGCTCCAGCAGGCGCCCATGGCCATCGCCTTTTTTGAGGACCCGGCCCAGCGCATCACTGCCGCCAACCCGCGCATGTGCGCCATCTGGGACCGCGCGCCGGAACAGGCGTTGGGCCGCCCCTTGCTGGAGGCCCTGCCCGAGTTGCGCGGCCAAGGGTTCGACGACCTCATTGCCCAGGCCGTGGCCACCGGCAGCCGGTCAGCGGCGCCGAAGCGCCGGCCACCATGTGGCGCGACGGCCAGCTGCAAACCACCTACTACAACTTCGTCTTTCAGCCCTTCCACGACGAGCAGGGCCGGGTGCAGGGAGTCATCAAAGTGGCCTCGGAAGTCACCGAGCAGGTGCGGGCCCGCCAGCTGCTGGAGGAGCAGTCCCGCCAGCTAACCCAACTCAACCAGGACCTGGAAGCCCGCGTGCTGGAGCGCACCCAGGCCCTACGCCATGCCTAGGACGAAGCCGAAGCCACGGCCCAGCAGCTGCGGCACGTGACGGAAAGCTTGCCCAGCACCAGCTTCACCGCGGACCAAAGCGGGCAGGTACTCTACATCAGCCCCCAGTGGTACGCCTACACCGGCATGGCGCCCGGCGCTGACATCACCGCGGCCTGGCCCCAGCTCATCCACCCCGACGACCTGCCGGCCGTGGCCGAGCAGTACGGGGCCGCCCTGGCCGGCGGCGGCCCCTGGCGCTACGAGTTCCGCCTGCACGGGGCCGATGGGCAGTACCGCTGGTTTGCCAGCCAGGGCGTGCCCGAGCCGTTGGCGGACGCCGAAGCCGCGGGCCGCCCTCGGCAGTGGTTCGGCTCCAACCTCGACGTCGACGACCTGAAGCGGGCCCAGCAGCAGCTCGAAGAAAAAGACCAGCTCCTGACCAGCATCCTCTCCTCCCTGCCGGCCAGCGTGGTCACCTTCGAAGGCGAAGGCCTGCGCTACGGCTTCTTCAACGACACCTTTCAGCGCCGGGTGCAGGGCCGGGCCATGCTGGGCCGCCCGGCGGGCGAGGTCTTTCCCGAAGCCGAAGCGCAGGGCTTTCTGGCCTCGCTGCGTGGGGTGCTGCGCACCGGCGAGCCCTACCGGGGCAGGAGGTACCCGCCCAGACCCGCGACCCGCGCACGGGGCAGCCGTGGGACATGTACCTGGACCTGGCCTACTTGCCCCTGCGCCACGGCCAGCAGCCGCCCCACGCCGTCCTCGGCTTCACCGTTGACGTGACGGACCGCGTGCGGGCCCGCCGGCAGGCCGAGGCGGCCCAGGCCCAGGCCCTGGCCGCCGCCGAGCAGGCCGCCGCCCAGCGCGAGGCGTTTTATCAGGTGTTCGAGCAAACCCCGGCCATCATTGTCCTGCTGCGCGGCCCCGACCATCGCTACGAGTACGTCAACCCCGCCTACCAACAGCAGCTGTTTCCCGGCCGCCAGCTGGTGGGCCGCACCGTAGCCGAGGCCCTGCCCGAAGCCGTGGAGCACGGCTTTCTGGCCCTGCTCGACGGGGTGTATCAGACCGGCGAGCCGTATTTCGGGCAGGAGATGCTACTGCCCGTGACCCAACCCGACGGCCAGCCGCCCCGGGATACGTACTTCGATTACACCTACCAGGCCGTGCGCGAAGCCGGGCACATCGTGGGGGTTTCCATCTTTGCCACCGACGTCACCGAGCGGGTGCGGGCCCGCCGGCAGCGCGAGGCCCAGCAGGCGCAGCTGCACAACTTGTTCATGGAGGCCCCCGCCCCGATTGTCATTCTCGACGGCCCCGCTCTGACGTACCAGCTGGTGAACCCGGCCTACCAGCAGATTTTCCCCGGCCAGGAGCTGCTGGTAGGCCGTTGCTGGAGGCCCTGCCCGAGCTGGAAGGCACAGACTTGCTCGCTCGCCTGAACCAGGTGTACCAAACCGGCGAAACCTACGTGGCCCAGGAGCTGCCCCTGCTGCTGGCCCGCCACGCGGGCGGCCCGTTGGAAGAAATATTCTGGACCTTCACCTACCAGGCCCGGCGCAACGAGCAGGGGGCCGTGGACGGGGCCCTCGCGTTTGCCTACGAAGTCACCGACCAGGTACGGGCCCGCCAACAGCTCGCCCAGACCAACGAGCAGCTCACGGCGGCCAACCGCCAGCTCACCCGCACCAACCTGGACCTGGACAACTTCGTCTACTCCGCCTCGCACGACCTCAAGCAGCCCATTACCAACATTGAGGGCCTGCTCATCGCTCTGCGCGAAGAGCTGGCCGTGTCCCCCGCACAGGCCGACATTGACCCGCTGCTCGACCTGATGCAGGGCGCGGTGGGACGCTTCCAGCGCACCCTCGACCACCTCACCGACATTGCCAAGCTGCAAGCCGCCCACGACGCCCCACCACCCACTGAGGTCGACCTGGCCGCCCTGGTAGCCGGCGTCTGCCAGGACCTGCGCCCCGAGTTCCAGGCCACCGGGGCTGGGCTGACCGTGGAAGTGACCGAGTGCCCCATGCTGGCCTTCGCCGAAAAAAAACTGCGCAGCGTGGTGTTCAACCTGCTCAGCAACGCCCTCAAGTACCGCCACCCCGACCGGGTACCCCAGCTCCGGCTGCGCTGCCACCCGGCCGGGGCCTTCACCGTGCTCGAAGTACAGGATAACGGTCTCGACCTCGCCCAGCAAAAAAAGCTCTTCGGCCTCTTTCAGCGCCTGCACGTGCACGTCGAGGGCTCCGGTATCGGCCTCTACATGGTCAAAAAGATGGTCGATAATGCCGGCGGCCGCATCGAAGTAGACAGCCAGCCGGGAATCGGCTCCACGTTCCGGCTTTATTTTCCCCGTTCCCGTTAAGCCCCACAGCCAGCGCAAGTAATAGAAAGAACGTCCTGCTTCATGTGGCGTCCGCTGGCCGAAGTATCTTACCTCAATACTGATTCACTGGCAAGGATTCGGAACGTGGTCGAAACGCTGCGGCAGGCATCAGGTGAACGCGATGGCGGGTTATTTTTCGGATTGGTGTTCATTGTTTACTCTAAAATGCTGCCTGCCATCCTGCTCGTTGACGACGATGCCACCACCAATTTCCTCAACCAGCGCCTCCTCAGTCGCCTCAACGTGAGCCGGGCGGTCCACGTGGCCGGCAACGGGGTCGAAGCCCTCACCCGGCTGCAGGCCTGCTGCCAGGAGGCCCCGGATACCTTCCCGGTCCTCATTCTGCTCGACGTGAACATGCCCGTGATGAACGGCTTCGAATTCCTGGAAGCCTACCAGCAGCTACCCGCCGCCCCGCGCCGGCATACGGTCATCGTCATGCTTACCACCTCCACCCTCGACGCTGACCAGCTCCGCGCCCAACAGCTGCCCATTGCCGGCTACCTCACCAAGCCGCTCACCCGCGAGAACATGGCCACCGTGCTGCGCGTCCATTTCAACCTGCCCCCGCATCCCTAAACCCGTTTTGGCGAACCATCCGGCAGTTGACGATTACCTCACGCTTCTGCACAGTGGCCCCTATGCTTCCTCGGCCGCCAGCGCACTGCCGGGAATGCGCACTAGCACGTGTGTGCCCTCGCCCGGTGCGGAGGTCAGCGTCAGCTCCCCGTTGAGCAGCCGCACCCGGTCGCGCAGCGCGTTCAGGCCCAGGCTAGGCGGGCGCGGCTGCTCCGGCTCGAACCCGCGCCCGTCGTCGTCGGCCACCAGCTCCAGCCAGCCGTCGAACTCGCTCAGGCGCAGCGTGGCCTCGCCCGCGTCGGCGTGCTGTACGATGTTGTGGGCCAGCTCCTGGGCCATGCGGTAGAGCGCCAGGCTCAGGTCTTGGGGCAACACCGGCAACTTGCCCACCACGCAGCGCAGCCGCAGCAAGCTCAAGGTCTGCCCAATGTCGTGCAAGGCCGCCGCCAGCCCGAAGTCCTGGAGCACCAGCGGAATGAGCTGGTGGGAGAGCGTGCGCGTCTGCCGGATGGCCGTTTGCAGCAGGGCCAGGGGCGGGCGCAGTTGCTCGGTCAGGGGGCCGGCCCCGGCTTGGGCCGCCACCTGGTCCAGTTGCAGCTGCACGGCGCAGAGCAGCTGGCCCAGACCGTTGTGCAGGTCCTCGGCAATGCGCGCCCGCTCGGCTTCCTGCGCCGCTAGCACGGCGTGGGCGAGCTGCTGCTGTTGCGTCCGTTCCAGCCGCAGCACCGCCTGCTCGGCCGCCTTGCGGGCGCTGATGTCCTCCAGGATAGTGTAGCCCAGCTCGGCCCCGTCGTCGGGAAACAGCACCGACGTGACCTGGCACCAGAAAGTGGTGCCGTTGGCCCGCACCAGGCGCGTTTCCAGGGTGAAATTGGGCCGGCGGTGGGTCCAGAGCTGCCGCTGTAGCTCGTGCCAATCGGCCCAGTGGTCGGGGTGGGCAATGTCGAGAATGCGCTGGCCGAGCAGCTCGGCTGGGCGGGCGTAGCCCAGCATGGCCACTACGGCGGGGTTGGCCTGGTGAATGGTCAGGTCGGGGGCAATGATTTTCTGGCCCAGCGCCGAGTTCTCGAACACGGTGCGGAAACGCACCTGGCTCCGCTCGTAGTCGTCGGAGTCGGCCTGCCGCGCCGTAGCCGCTGTCCGGCCGGTGCGCAGCTGGCGGTTTTCCTCCCGCAACGACCGGATTTCGGCGTCCGCGGTTTCAAATAGTTCGGATGAATAGGGGATATCAGACATCTTGCAAGGTATAGGTAGCCGTGTAGGGGTTGCGGTAGTACTTGGACGAAGAATGACGCTAGGCAAACAAGTAGCTGCCATTCAACTAATGGAGGACAAATAGCCGGGTGGTTAGTGGTTACATCGCTTCTCTTCCCAGTAGGGAAAGCAAGTCTGGTGGGTGGAGGAGCAGGTGGTAACGCTTCTTCTTCCACCTTTGTGGCCCTCCCGTCATTCTTCGCCCAAGTACTACCGCAACCCCCAAATGTATATCAGCGTCATCTGCTCCACAATTTCCACCAAGGTTTCTTCAGGTCTTGATTCTGCTTGTCAGCTTCTTCCATTGGCCTCAATTCGCCGCTTTCAAGAAGTAGTATAGGGCCCTCAAAACTGGGGGCATAAAAGCCAGCTTGATACTTCCGTGCCAACCGGTAAGCCGTCTCGTTCGCTTCCTTTGTCAGTGACCAGCTGAAGGCGGCATAGATAACCGCGCTGCCGATGCAATAGCCTGTTTCGTAAGCACTCGCGTGGTCATCGGTCGCGTCAGGACCGTTCATATCCGGAAATGTCTGCACCATTTCTATTAACCAGGACTGAAGCTCAGGGGGGGGGGTATAGCCGGGTCATCGTAGGTATGCTCCTCTGCCCATGCCGTTTGTGCGGAATACCAAGCCATAAATTCAGCCCGCGTTTTCGGAGCTGCCTCTTTGCTGAAAACCAGTAGGTCGTAGCTCACACGGATAATGCTTATAGCAGCAAAGTACCACAATTCAAGGGTAGGGACGGTAGGGGGCAAAATGAGGTGGTCTAGCTAAGCCGGACCACCTCATTTTTCAGCCGCTTCCCTAAGGAATCCCCCGCAAGGTCCCGCGCAGCCTACCTAGTGGTGCCGACGCCGGGAGAGTTGGGCCGGGGGCATTTTAACGCATAGATTTATGCCATAATTCCCCGCGAAGGTGCGCTGTAGACGCGTAACGGCGCTGAATTTGTTTGCAATTTTTATGGCTGTTTGCTCTTCCTATCAACCCGATATCCTGGGCCCCGACTTCGAGCTGCGCGTATTGCCGCAGCCGGCCGACTACGAAGGCGCGGTGCAGAGCACGCTCGTCCGGCTCCGGCCCACGGGCCCTGCTACCAAGGCGGTGCTGTACGTGCACGGCTTCAACGATTACTTTTTTCAGCGGGAAATGGCCCTGCGCTACCAGCAGCACGGCTACGGTTTTTACGCCCTCGACCTACGCAAATACGGCCGCTCCTGGCTACCCCACCAGCGGCCTAACAACGTGCGTGACTTGCGCGAATACTACGCTGACCTGGACGCGGCGCTGGCCGTGCTGCGGGCTGAAGGCCACGCCACTATTCTGCTCAGCGGCCACTCCACCGGCGGCCTCGTGGCGGCCCTCTACGCGCAGGAAGGGCAAAACCGGTCGGCTATATCGGCGCTGTTTCTTAACAGCCCCTTTCTAGCGATGCACCAAGACTGGGTGAGCAAGCATCTGGGTATTCCGCTGGCCGCCACCGTGGGCCGGTTCGCGCCCAACCTGAAAATTCCCGGTACCCTGCCCACCGACTACGGCGCCAGCCTGCACCAGCAGCACCGGGGCGAGTGGAATTACCATCTGCCCTGGAAGCCGGTGGTGGTGTTCCCTATTACCACCGGGTGGCTGCGCGCCATTCACGCCGGCCACCGGCGCATCCGGCGCGGCCTCGCCCTCGCGCTGCCCATACTGGTGCTGCACGCCGCCCAGACGGTGCAGGCCCCTGGCTGGAGCGAGGAATACTTCCGCGCCGACGGTGTGCTGAACGTGCGCGACATCCGCGCGCTGGCCCCCCGGCTGGGGCCACGCGTCACAGTTTACGCCGTTGCGGGCGGGATGCACGACCTGATGCTCTCGCGCCAACTCATACGGGAGCGGGTGTATCAGGAGTTGTTTAAGTGGCTCACGGCCACGCTGGGCTAGATTACTGGTTCACCCGCCGGCTGACTCCCGCCCAACGACAAACGTTGTAGCAGATAGCGGAAGCAACACCAAAACCACTGGTCGCTTATCGTCCCGCTTCCAATTAGCCTCCGCCTCCTTCTTATCCGTATTTCGCTGTTCATGACTGCCACCACCGCTAGCCGCCCTTCCCGAAGGTTTTATCATCATGGGTTGCTAGCGCTTCTCAGTGGGCTACTGCTCAGCAGCCTTTATTTGGCGGTGAATTCGCCGGATGTTAACTACAAGTGGGGCATGAGCACGGCCTATGCTTCCCTCTTGTTGCTGAACATGACCCTACTGACCGGTCCCCTGAACGTTTTGCGTAAGCAGCGCAACCCCGTATCAACGGACCTGCGCCGGGATATTGGCATCTGGAGCGGCATCGTCGGGCTGGCCCACGTAGCCATTGGGTGGCAGGTACACATGGGCAACATGCTGCTCTATTTCTTCGAAGAAGACAAGCTCACCAAGGAACTGTCGCTGCGGGCCGACCTGTCTGGGTTTGCCAACTATATGGGGCTGGCCGGCGGGATTATCCTGATCCTGCTGCTGGCCCTTTCCAACGACCTCTCCCTGCGCAGGCTCAAGGCCCCACGCTGGAAATACTGGCAGCGCTGGAATTACCTTCTCTACGTGCTGGTGATCGTGCACGGCGTTTCCTATCAGGTCATTGAAAGCCGCCAACTACCTTATCCACTGCTGTTGGCCGCCCTCATCCTGCCCGTGCTGGTCATCCAGTTCAGGGGCTTTTTCCACTATCGAAAGAATCGCTTGGAGGGGGAAAAGAAAGTAGCTTAACGTGGGGAGCTAAGCACTGCGGTAGCAGACAACTCCTCTAAGCCCGGTTGCCTGCGTGTTGTAGAATCTCATCCTGCTACTGGCTAAAACTCGAACGCCCGGCAGGGCCGGGCGTTCGAGTTAAATAAATGGGGACTTACTTGGCCATGCAGCAGGCGGGAGCATCCGCCGCGCAGGCCGGTGTGCCGACTTGCGCGCAGTTTTGCACTAGGGGACAATCGGGAGTGCCTTTCAGCGAGCGGTTGGCGGCGGTAACCGTGGGGCTGGTAAAGCTAAACAGAACCCCGCCGGAGAGCAGCGCCGCAGCGCCGAACAGCATCATCTTGCGTTTCATCGGTTCGAGTGGTTCGAGTGGACCCGCCGGTACGGCAGCAGGGTAATTTAAAAAGCTACGGCCCGTACGCCGTAAGATTATTCAAGGGGGATAATTAGGCCTTTTCGGCCTTGAAGCCAGCGTCTTCCACCAAGGCCAGGACCTGCTCTTCGGTGACGTCGCCGGTCACGGTTGCCATCGTTAAACCGGGCGTTCCCTATCAAGCTGATTTTGCCAGAAAATTAGTCCCAACCCTTGCTTCTTAATACAGTTCGTTTTTCGTTCCTACTCTAGGGCGACCCCTAGAACCAAGTCGGAGGTTTTCCCCTATTTGTTTAACAACACCCTATATTCTCCATTTCCTGAGAGGCCCCAAGTAGGGCTGGAAAATTTGAGCGGATGCAATAACGGAACAGGGAACGGGTCTGCAAGGAAATGGCGAAAGTCTACTGCCGGAAAAATACCAGATGGATGAGGAGGCAGAGGATATCATGCCCGGCCGTTTGATGAAGATAAACCGGCCCCGACCCGGGTTACTTGCTGGTGGACCGCGTCTTCGGCTTGAAGACGGTTCGAAAAGCCTGGAGCGCCGCGGGATGATAAATAGTGGCGTGCGTTTCCTCCGGCAGGGGCTGATAATACCAGATGATGCTGCTCTTCGGGGCGCCACGGAGCAAGGACGCCAGGCGGCGCGACTGGGGTATTTTTTCATTGTCGCGGCTCGACCCTATGTACAGCGTTTTGGCTGAGCCTTTGTACGTGCGCAGCATCTTCTCTGCCTGGCCCACCAGCTGACCCTGATTCCACCACACGCTGGGGTCAAAGGCCACGTAGGTATCGAACAAAGCCGGCTCCAATACCAACGTTTCCACGACAAACAAGCCGGCCAGCGACTCCCCGACAATCCCCATCTCGGCAGTGGTGCGGTAGCGTTGCCGGATGAGGGGCATCAGCTCCGTGCGAATAAAGGTACGGTAGGCGGCCGACCCGCCAACCCGCGGGGCAATTTTCAGTTCTTCCGGGTTGGTGGTCGGGCCGGTGAGGTCGCGCCGGCGCTGGGTGTTTTCGATGCCGACCAGGATAAACGGGCGCATGGTGCCGTTGCCTGTCAACACCTGCACCAGCCCGGCCACGTGCAAAAAGTCTTCGGCCATGCCGCCATCGGGCATATACAGGACCGGTAGGCGGGCAGTACCGGAAGAGTCGGCGTAGGCGGCTGGCAGGTACACGTTGATGCGGCGGGTTTCGCCGAGGGCCGCCGAGGGCCGCCGAGGCGAGCGTAAAGGTTTGGCCCAGGGCCAGGGGAGCGGGGCTTTCCTGGGCCCGCACCGGCGCGCAGGCGGCCAGGCAGAGCGCGACCAGGACGGGCAACGGCGCGTAAGTTGCTTTCAAATTCATAAGGGGTAAGGGCCAAATCTGCCGAACTAAGGCATCTGGAAAGGCAGTTGGTGCTCGGGAAGGATGGAAAGGAGTGAGTTAACAGCGGCTAACGCGGTAGGCCGTGAAAGGAGGCCAGGTTGTCGCGGTAGTTGCGGGTCCACTTGAGCGTTTCGCCGTTGTTCATTTTCACCAGGTACTCGCCGTTGAAGTAGGTTTCCAGCTCGGCGATGTGGTTCAGGCCCACGATGCAGGAGCGGTTGATGCGGGTGAAGTCCAACGGGGCCAGTTGGGGCTCGAGTTGGGTCAGGCTCTGGTAAATGAGGTGATTTTTAGTGGCCGTATGCACACTTATGTAGTTGCGGTCGGCCTCGAAATACAGGATATCCGCCGTCTTTACAAAGAACAGGCGGCGCTGCACTTTCAGCAGGATGCGTTGCAGGAAAGTGGGGGTGGGCGGGCCCACTTCCGTCAGCAATGCCTGCAGTGTGAGGCTGGATTCGGCGCTACTGCGCGCAGCCAGGTGCTGCTTGACGCGCTCCACAGCTTGCTGAAAGCGGAGCCGGTCAAACGGCTTAAGCAGGTAGTCGGTAGCGCTGACTTCGAAGGCGCGCAGGGCGTATTGGTCGAAGGCGGTGGTGAAGACGACGAAGGGCTGGTGGTAGGGCCAGATTTCGTGCAGCACCTCGAAGCCGTCGAGCTCGGGCATCTGCACGTCCAGGAACACGAGATCAGGCCGCAGCTGCAGGATTTGCAGCACCGCCTCGGTGCCGTTGGCCGCCTCGCCCACCACTTCAATGGCTGGCTCCTCCCGCAGAAAGGTGTGGATGATACGCCGCGAAATCCGTTCGTCGTCGATGACCAGGGCCCGGTAGCTCATACGATGGCAGGTTCAGGGGTAGCAAAAGTCTGGGCCGGCGCAGGCTTGCCCTCGTAGGGTACCCGCACCACCACCACGGTGCCGCCGGTAGCGGGCTGGCTGAACTCGAGGTGCGCGCGGCCATCGTAAAGCTTTTCCAGCCGGGCCCGGGTGTTGCTTAGGCCGATGCCTTCGGCCGGGGCCGGGCCGGGGCGCCGCGTTGCGCTGGGCTTGGTGGCACCCCGGCCGTTGTCGCGCACTTCTACTAGCAGCTGCTCGCCCTCGCGGCGGGCCTCGATGCGTACCAGGGCGTCGCCGGCCAGCTGCTCGATGCCGTGCACCATGGCATTTTCCACCAGGGGCTGCAGCAGAAACTGCGGAAACAGGCAGTCCCGGGTGTCCGGGGCGATGGCCAGCTCGATGCGCAGGCGGTCCTGGAAGCGAATCTGCTGGATGTGCAGGTATTTGGTGACAAACTCCAGCTCCTCCCGCAAGGGGATGAGCTGCGCGTCGCCGTTGGCGATGACGGCCCGGAGCAAGTCGCTGAGCGAGGTGACCATATCAATGGCGCGGTCATTCTCCTGCTCCAGAATCAGGCCCACAATGGCGTGGTGGGTATTGAAGAGGAAATGGGGATTGAGCTGCATTTTCAGGGCCTGCAGCTGGGCCCCGGAGAGTTGCGCCTTGAGCTGCTCGTTGGCCAGCTCGTAGCGGGCGTTTTGGTGGTGCAGAGCTTAGATGCGGTAGGCATAGGCCACCACGCTGTGCACAAACACCAGCAGCATGTACATGGCCAGTGAATTGCTGAGCCGCAGGAGCGTGCTGGCCCACACCCCATCGGGGCCCCAGGAGCGGCCGGTGTGCAGCCCCAGGACTTTATAAAGTAAGCCGTACACCACGCAGGCAATGATTAAATTGAGCGTGAACTGAGCTGCCAAATGGATGGCCAGGTGGCGGGCCAGCCTGCCCGGCTGCCGCGGCGACGTGAGGGGTGCGCGGTGCACCAAATACAGGATGAGGGGGGTGCTTAAAAACCAGAGCAAACTGCGCAGCAGCAAGTCCAGCGTCTCGGAGCGGGTGAGGCCATGGCCGCCCTGCAGCGACCAGTACGCGTTGGTTTGCAGGTAGCCCAGCAGGACAAAACTGCTCCAGAACAGGGCGGCCATCCCCCAGAACAGCCGGGGGCGCACGGGAATGCCGGCGGCCTGAAACACGGTTTGCAAGAGGTTCATGGACCTGAATGTACGCTTAGGACAGGAGTGCTGCCCTAGGTGGTGAAAAACAACCTGCGCCGAACCTCTTGAGCGGCTGCCGAGGGCATACGTAACATGACGGTGTCCAGCGCATAGTCACGACTTCAAATCGAAAGGGCGACCGGCCAGAAAAGCCAGCGGCACCCCAATCATGAACACAAGTATCAGGGCCTCTCTAAGGGCGTGGAACGGTTGGAAGGGCCTGACCGGGACTTGGCTCAGCGGCAGCACCAGCAGATTCATTACTGCCCAAATCAACAAGCCATACAATACCCCGGCCGCCACCTTATTTCGAGAAATAAAACCCACCCTCCGATACAACCGAAAAAACAAAGCCGTAAAGGTGAGGGCAATGAAAAAGTGCAGGCTCAGGCCCAGCAGCATAGTGCCCCCAGCCCCCGAAAAGGCGGCGCGCCCCAATACACCGCTGGCAATAGCCTTCAGGATTAGTAGTGGGTTATTTTCCGTGGAAATGAAGAAGCTTGTAAAAGCCGCTAGGATGTCAAACGTGCCTACCAGCAGGCCGGCATACAGCACCATCCGGGGCGTGGAGAGGGCTGGGAAAGTCCGTTGGTTAGCTACCTGGCCCAGGAGTGTTGCAGCGTGCTTCGTGTCGGGTCGGGGTTAGGGTTTCGGGGCCTTGATTCGGGTGTCGGTGGCAATCCAGTTTACTTCCCAGGTTTTGCCGCCGTCAGCTGAAAAGGCTTAATCGAAATGGCAGGCATTCCCGGCCCTAGTGCGCTGCCCGATTCCCTCATAGGTAGGACCGCCACCAGTAGGAATGGCGCTGCTTGTAGCGCTGATACCAGCGACAGGGCCAGTACAGCGTCAGAATTACTAGGGCCCACACGGCGTAGGCCCGCAGCAGGCTGGGGTGGTAAGCGGCGGGCCATTCCTTGACGGAAACAAAGGAGAAGTTCACCGGCTGGCCAAAGGTGACCCGGGTCCAGACCCAGGCGGCGCCGCTAATGAGCAGCAGGTGGGCGACAAAGTAGAAAAAAGGCACCTGCCCAAAGGTACGCAGCCACCGGGCCGGCCGGCTCGTAGCCTTTTCCGCCACGCTGAGCAGCAGCAGCGCCCCGCCCAGGGTAAGGCACAGAAACAGCAGGGACGGCGGGTACTTGGTCACGTTGAGAAAGGAAAGCGCGGTGTAGCCGAGGCCGCGCGGCTGCACACTCCAGGGTGCGGGGTCGCCGTACCAGTTGGTGGCGCGCAAAGCCACCAACAGCCCCAGGGCCAACATGCTAGCTAGGCGCAGCCGGCGGTTGCGCTGTGGCAGCGGCAGGGCAAACCAAGGCCCCAGCACGTAGCCGGCCAGCATAACGCCCAGCCACGACCCAATGGAATAGGCCACCAGCAGCGGGGGCAGGGTCCCAATCGGCAGCAGAAAGGGCGGGTTGCGCAGCAGCGCCCAGCCGGCGTTGCTGGCCGTGACGGGCTGGATAACTGGGAGGGCATTATGCCCGGCGATAATGACAATGGCTAAGGCTGCGAGTACGCCTCGGGGCAGCCAGATAAGGGCGACCAGCAGCACCATACTCCCCCCAATAGCCCAGATGACTTCCAGCAGAATCATGCTGGTCTGCCATTGCAGCACGAAGCTGATGAGCACCACTTCCACCGCCACCAGCCACAGGCCCCGCGTGAGTAAAAAACTGCTTGTGCGGGCTCGCGAGCGGTGCTTTCGCGCGGACAGCCAGATGCTCACGCCCGAGAGAAACACGAAGGTGGGCGCGCAGAAGTGCGTGACCCAACGCGTGAAAAACAGCGCCGCCGAGGCTTGCGCAACGTCCTCGGCCCGCATCACCATGGGGGTCCAGAACTCGCGGATGTGGTCCAGGGCCATGATGACCATCACGAGCCCCCCCACCACATCGACGGCCTGCACGCGGGTCCGCTCAGTTCCTAAGCAGAGGCCAGCAGATGCGTCCGCCGGAGAGGAGGCAGCCGACGGGCTGGGGCTGAGAAAGACTTGCTGATTCATCGCCACTTCGTTCAGCGTGTAGTTAAGCAGCGAAGTAACCAATAAACTCCAACGGCCAACACCCGGAAATTTCAGACAGGGGGCTTTTTTATTCCAGCAGCACTTTTCTCGGGACAAAGACGATAAATAGGCGCAGTTGGCCTTGGTTAAACGTTTGGTCCAAAAGTTAAGCGATGGGCTGGAAATCGCCTTCCAATGGAAGATAAATAGGGCTTCTACGTCAAAAAAGAGAGGTTTTCTAGGGTTTCACCGGAGAAGTTGAATTCGCCCTGCCGGTTGTTCGGCGGCCAACTCATCCGCGAGCCGTCACCTGTTCTAACAACGTGTTGAGGTGCTGGTCGTCGTTGGCCTAAGCGTGAGGAGGCGATAGGGATGCCGAACAGGTCACAAAGGTGGGGTCTACAAGTGACGCAGATAGTCCCACTTTCTGACCCCCTCCAGAACTAACCGGCCACTATTCGTTGACTGGGGCCAGCAAAGTGTAGTGGCTGTTGCAGAAGTGGTAGCCTGCTGTCGGGTGTTCTCGTAGAGAGAAGATGCAAGGCAAAAAGCAGTTCACCGATCAAGTAGTCAGCCAGTTCTGCCTTTCCGAGCGGGTGCCGCGGCATAACCTCTACCGCCGGCTCGACGAGTTGCTGGACCTGCGCTTCCTCTATCCGGAAACGCAAGCCCAGTACAGCCATACCGGTCAGCCCTCGCTGGATCCAATGGTCTTCTTTAAGTGGGTGTTGTTAAACAAATAGGGCAAAACCTCCGAGTCCGTGGTCAAATGGCGTGGTTGCTGGTGATAAGGTGCAAACGAGGCGTAAGAGCAGCGAAAAACAGGGCGCTTTACACGTCCCTCAAGGCTATCGAAATCCGTCAGCGAAAAAGAACGTTAAGACTATACTTTTGCCCATGCTTTGAGTAACTCATTGTCAGTCAAAGAGCTAACCAAAAAAATTAGATGATTGTGCGCCCGATTCGGAGGTTTTGCCCTATTTGTTTAACAACACCCAAGCTTCAGCCTAGCACCAAATCCCGCGCACGGGAGCACCAACGTGTACTTGCCAGCATCAGCCAGGGCGAAGCATACTACGGTAACGCTACGAGACGCGCTCGGGCGTAGCGTACGCACCAGCCTTGTAACGAGTGCACAGATACAACTTGATTTGAGTGGCTTACTACCCGGGGTGTACCTGGTCCACGTGCAAGCCGGGGAGCAAACATTCACGCGCCGCCTTTTGGTAAACTAGCTGAAACCAGACAGCCCCTCATGTGAGGGGCTGTCTTCCTTTCTCTTCAGTCGTGTGCGGGCGAATGCTTCGCCATCACCCGTCGCGCAGGGTTACTAGACCAAGCACTTGCAGCACGTGACATTCTGCTGCAGCGCTGGAATCCGGTGTTATCCTTGCAGCGACACCGTATCCCTTGAGGTGGTCTAGGGATGACGGACAGAAGAAGGACGACTATTTCTTCTGTAATGACAGCACAAAAGAGCGGGGCGTCGCCCGACAAACGACGTACATACGACGAGGCGTTTAAAGCGGAGGCCCTGCGCTTGGCGTCCGAAAGCCGGAGCACGCAGGCGGCAGCCCGGCAGTTGGGCATCAGCCCGAAGCTGCTCTACCGCTGGCAGCAGGCCCAGGTGGTGGCCGAGGTCGGCAGCGTAGAGGCGGGTGCGCGACCCGGAGGTCCGGGCCCTGCGCGCCCGCCTCAAGCGGGCCGAGCAAGAGCTGGATATTTTAAAAAAAGCCTTGGTCATCTTCGGCCAGCCGACCCGGTGAGCGCCTACCAGCATATCGCCCAACGGGCCGGCCAGGTGCCGGTGCGCCAGCTCTGCCAAGTGCTGCGCGTGACCCCGGCCGCGTATTACGCCTGGCAGCGCCGCCAACAGGTGCCGGCGGTCGAGCCGGCCTGGCAAGTCGCGGTGCGCGAAGCGTTTGTGTACCACAGCCAGCGTTACGGAACGCGTCGGCTGCGGGCCGAAGTCCAGGCCCAGGGGCATGCCGTGGGCCGCTGGCGCATCCGCCGCGTGCTCCAAGCCCACGGCCTGCGGGCCCAGCAGCCCCGCTCGTTCGTGCCTCGCACCACCGATTCGGACCCGGCCGTGCACGCCGCCCCCAACCGCTTGCTCGGCCAGCTGGCCCCCACGGCCCCGAATCAGGTCTGGGTCAGCGACTGAGGTGGTCCAGTTAGGTAGGACAGTTTAGGGTCGTTTATGAAAGCAGCTGTTGGTGAGCAAGATAAGGCAGCTGATACCCAATGCTGGAGTGCAGCCGCTCGTAATTATAGTAGTCAAAATAGTCGGCGACGCTGGCCTGCGCGTCGGCTAAGTCGGCAAAAACGGGCCACTCCCGGCGTTCTAATTCTTCGGTTTTGAGCCGGGACCAGAGGCTTTCGGCCTGGGCGTTGTCGTAGCACTCGCCGCGGCGACTTTGCGAGCGCAAGGCCCCATGGGTGTGCAAGAGGGCGCGGTACTTGTTGCCGCAGTACTGCCCACCCCGGTTCGAGTGCACGAGTAATCCCGGCGTTGGTTGCTGGGCGAACAGGGCTCGTTGCAAAGCAACGATAATCAACTCTTCCGGCATGGTGGCCATCACCTGCCAGCCGACGACGTGCTTGCTGGCCACGTCTTGGAAGGCACATAGGTACGCCCACGCGCCACTGGCGATTGGCAAATAGGTGATGTCGCTGACCCAGACCCGATTCGCCTGCACCACGGGCGGTTGGTCCAGCAGACGGTTCGGGGCACAGCGTAGGCCATGCGTCGAGTTGGTAGTGCGTGGCGTGTACGCCTTGGGCTGCAAAGCCCGTAGCTGCCGGCGGTGCATCGCCGTGCGCAGGGCCTGGCGGCCTACGCGATGCCCCTGCTGCTGTAGGGCCGCGCGCCGCCGACGGGTGCCATACCGGCTTTTGTGCGTAGCAAATACTTGAATCAAAGCTAGTTCCCAAGCGGGTACTTCCGCTACTATCACCTACTGGCCTTGGCACCAAGCATAGTAGCGGCTCGGGGTCACCAGCAGCACCTGGCAGAGGCGGCGCACGGGATAGTCTGCGCGGTGTGCGTCAATGAAATGGTAGCGGCTCATTGGTCGCTGGTCTGTGAAAAGATGGCGATGGCTTTTTTAAAATCTCCAACTCTTGCGCTTGCCGCCGATTGGCGGCTCGCAACTGGCGCAACTCGGTAGCCATGGCCGGGTCCAGGGTGGTCCCCATCGCTGCCGCAACGGGTGTTTGGGCAGCTTGTTGCCACTTATAGAGCAGCTTGGGACTGATGTTGAGAGCACGAGCAGCGGCCTGCGCCGAACGGCTTTGAAAGCTGCATCGTACGTGCGCCGTTTAGTGGGTTTAGAAGGAGTAGCCATGACGTAAGAAAGGTAAGACCCTTTTCTGTCCCGCTTGACCCGACCACCCCCCCTAAAGTAGGCCAGTGAAAAGTAGAGGAAGGGGGTACAT
>NZ_FWWW01000095.1 GCF_900176135.1 Hymenobacter roseosalivarius DSM 11622
AAGCATTGCCTTAAAGCCAGCCTGTTTTTTTCGCTCGCGCCCCAGGTAGCAGGCATCTACCACCCTGCTCTGTGGAAACCGTCAGCAAGCCGTAATTTACCCCTTTTGGTGCGTACGAGGCTGGACACAACAAATTGACCTGACTCCTGCTAGTATTGATGCACAAAAAAGCCCCCCGGAGAGTTGGGGGGCTTTTTATTCTATGTAAAAAGTATTTTTGGGCAGGTAGCCAAGTTAGCCGACATTCAGCTAAAGCGTTCTTTATTTCTCCATTTCCTCCACCCGAAGGCCTTTTATTTCGCGCCTCAGCAGTACCACGTTGCGGGCGTACACGACGATACCCGGCACGTTGCCCAGAATCAGCACGTAATCCACGGGCCGACGCAGCACGGCGTAGCAGAGAATCAGGATTGAGCCAATCAGGCTAACCAGCCAGAACCCCAGCGGCAGCACCGACTCGCCCTTGCGCTCGGAATACAGCCACTGGTACACGAAGCGCAGCAGAAAGATGGTTTGGCCCACCGCCCCGAGCACCAATACGCCCCCCGGAATCCGGTTGGTGAGCATGGTTTGCAGGCTGAAAAACGCGGTGCCATTCACAAACCAGCCGATGGCGGCCAGCGGAAAGCCGTAGGCGGCCACCCGAAACGCGCCGGGCAGCTTACCCCACTCGCCCAGCAGCTGCAGGTTGCGGATATAGATAGCGTAGCTGATGAGCTGGGCCGCCAGGATGATGGGGTCGTGGCGGAGCATGCCGTAGAGGATCATCAGAAACGATGATATCAGGCTGATTTGCCAGAACAGCACCGGCACCAGCACCCGCCGGGCCCGCTCGCTTTGAATCCATTGCAGAATAATGCGGCTCGAAAACAGCAGCTGCGCAATAAGCCCGACCCCGTAAGCGACTACTTCCGTCTTCATGCTGCAGGGCTAGCCTTCAAGGGTGCGGCCAGCTTGTGCCTGCTGGCGCTGCTCCTCCCCGATGGCGTAGTTCAGCCAGCGGCTCCGAATCCAGCGAAACCCGAAGGTATCGACCAGGGGCTTCCAGGCCCGGTTCCAGAGGTTATACTTGGCCGTGCCGGCGAAGCGCGGGAAGTGGCGCACGGGCAGCTGCTTTACTTTGCCCCCCTGCAATTGTACCAGCGCCCCCAGAAATCGGTGCATCCCATGAAACAGCGGTACCCGCCGGGCGTACTCGATCTTGATAATCTTCAGCGGGCAGCCCGTATCCTGAATGCCGTCGTTGATGAGCGTGCGCCGCACCGTGTTGGCGACTTTGGAGGAAAGCTTCTTGACCAGTGTATCCTGGCGCTTGGCCCGAATACCGTTCATCATGTCAAACTCGGGCAGAAACTCGAAGAAAGTCAGAAAGTCGAGCGGGGTGGTTTGAATGTCGCTGTCGATGTAGCCGATCAGGGTACTGCGGCAGTGGTCGATGCCAGCTTTGATGGCCGTGCTCAGCCCGCGGTTCTGGGCCAGACTAATAAACTCATAGCGGGTGCCGGGGCGGCAGATGTCGCGCAGCAACGCCAGGGAACCATCCGTGGATCCATCGTTGACAAACAAGACGGTCGTCGCGACGGGCGTTTGAGCCAGGAACTTATCCATCTCCACCACAAATTGCGGCAGGCTTTCTTCCTCGTTATAAACGGGAACAAGCACCGTGAGCGACTGGGTGACGAGGTAAGCGGAAGGAGCAGCGGACATAGAAAAGCGAGGTAGCGGGGCGCAAGGTAAAAAGGATTTAGCGCCAGCTGCTTGTCGGATGAGTAACGCGCGCAAAAATGCCCCCCAGAGTGCTTTTGAGTACGGTCTGTTAATAGAGAACGTCATGCAGAGCGGTAGCGAAGCATCTCGCTCGCGGTAGTGAGATTACTAATCCAGCATCAGCACGCGAGATGCTTCGCTACCGCTCTGCATGACGTTCTACTTTTTCTAATTGAATAAGGCAAGCTCCTTACTCCCGCCGTACACCCGCCGAAATCGTGCTGTGCCGCTCGCGCAGCACAGCTACTACATCGTCCAGCGTGAGGCTGGAAGCGGCCAGCAGCACCAGCAGATGATAAAGTAAGTCGGCGGCTTCGCCTTTCAAACCCTCAAAATTGCCCCCCACGGCATCAATTACTGTTTCTACGGCTTCCTCCCCTACTTTTTGGGCAATCTTGGGCATGCCTTTGCGAAACAGCGAGGCCGTGTACGACTTCGGGTCTTCCTCAGGAAAGTCGCGGCGGCGCTGCACCAGGCGCTCCAGCTCGGCCAGAAACCCGATGGGGGCGGCGGGAATGGCGGTTTGGTCGGGCTGCTCGAAGCAGCTGACGGTACCGCGGTGGCAGGTGGGGCCGTCGGGCCGGGCGCGGATGAGCAGCGCGTCGCCGTCGCAGTCGGGGTGCAGGCTTACGACCGAGAGGAAGTTACCGGAGGTTTCACCCTTGGTCCAAAGGCGGTTTTTGGAGCGGGAGAAAAAGGTGACGCGACCTTCCTGCTGGGTTTTGGTCAGCGCTTCCTGGTTCACGTAGCCCAGCATCAGCACCTGGCCCGTCTGGTCGTCCTGCACCACGGCGGGGATTAACCCATCGGGCATTTTATTGAAATCCATTAAGTGGCAGAGAAGTATGTTTTGGATGATTAAACAACTAGCTTTCTTATGCTAGTGTCTGATAGGTTTTAACAAACTCCTCAGCGTCCCTCATATTTTCAGGATACTTCCCATATGAGGGCTTATCGGGAGAAGAAATATGGTAATAAAAAAAGCCGTGTTCAACTAAGTACTTAACTAATTCCCACTTAGCTACTTCCCTTTTTTAGGCGGACGGAAACAATGGGGTAATACCACCACAGCCTGCCCACAATCAGGGCAGCTAGAAGGTCCAGTAGATCCGTAGGGGGCATTGAAGGCCTTTCTACAAATAAAACATACGTGTTTGCTTCCCATATGCAAATCTAAGCTATCAAGAATAGCTGCTTATAGCCGCACCGGAATCCCATCCTGACGCAAGTGTTCTTTCAGCTCGCGAATCCCAATTTCGCCGAAGTGAAAAATGCTGGCGGCCAGGCCGGCGTCAGCATGTGCATTTTGAAATACGTCCGTGAAGTGCTGTTTGCTGCCGGCGCCGCCCGAAGCGACCACGGGCACAGAAACGGCCCGGCTCACGGCCCCGGTGATATCCAGGGCAAAGCCGTCCTTGGTGCCGTCGTTGCTCATGCTGGTGAGCAGGATTTCGCCGGCCCCGCGCTCGGCCGCTTCCCGGCACCACTGCACGGCGTCGCGGCCGGTGTTGTGAGTGCCAGCACGGGTGTAGATTTGCCAGCCTTCGGGCTCGTGAAAGCGGGCGTCGGCGGCCACCACGATGCACTGGGAGCCAAAGCGGCGGGCCAGCTCGTCGATCAGCTCGGGGCGATGAAGGGCGGCGGAGTTGATGCTGACTTTATCGGCGCCGTTCATGAGTAAGGCTTCCACATCGGCCACGGTGCCGATGCCGCCGCCCACGGTGAAGGGAATATCCAGCTCGCGGGCCACGTCGCGTACCAGGGCTACCAGGGTGGCGCGCTTCTGGTTGGTAGCCGTGATATCGAGAAAAACCAGCTCGTCGGCTCCCTCGCGGGCGTAGCGGGCGGCCAAAGCCACCGGGTCGCCGGCGTCGCGCAGGCCCTCGAAGCGGACGCCCTTCACGGTGCGGCCGTCTTTCACGTCGAGGCAGGGAATAATGCGTTTGGTGAGCATGGGGGGGGGGCTTTTTTGACTACTTTTTAGGGTTGTTATCTGGTTGGCGCTTCGACGTGGCGCTGTCAAACACTTCGTATAAACTCGGCAGTTACAGCCGCGACTGTAGCTGCTCCAGCGTAATGGTACCTTCGTAGAGCGCTTTGCCGATAATAGCGCCGTGCATGCCTATCCCGGCAAGCGCTTCCACATCCTCCATAGTCGTCACGCCGCCGCTGGCCACGAGCTGGGCCTGCGGGTACTGCTGGCGCAGCTCCTGATACATGGGCAGCGAGGGGCCTTGCAGCTTGCCGTCCTTGCTCACGTCGGTGCAGATGAAGGTGGTAGTGCCCGCCTCCAGGTACTCCCCGATAAAAGCGCTCAGCGTCCACTCCGACTGGTCGGCCCAGGCGTTGATGGCAATATGATTGTGACGAAAATCAGCCCCCACGATGATCTTTTCGGCTCCAAACGTGGTCAGCCAGTGCTGCACTACGCCCGGCTCGCGCACGGCAATGCTGCCGGCCGTAATCTGCGCCGCGCCCGCATCAAAAGCCTGGCGCACGGCTTGCTCGCTTTGCAGGCCCCCGCCGAAGTCGATATGGAGCTGGGTATGGCGGGCAATTTTCTCCAGCACGGGCAGATTCACCGGCCGCCGGGCGCGGGCCCCATCCAGATCAACCAGATGCAGGCGGCGCACGCCTTGCTGCTCAAAGCGCTGGGCCACGGCCAGCGGATCGGCATCGTAGGTGGTTTGCTGGGCGAAGTCGCCCTCGGTAAGGCGGACGCACTGCCCGTTAATCAGGTCGATGGCGGGGATGATGTTCATGGGAGAAAAGATGATTTAACGAAACGCGAACGGAAAGGTCGCGCTACATACACGGCTAACAACATCCGCCATGATTCGCCAGGCGAGAGCTTAGAGTTAGAGTTTAAGAAAGTTCTCCAGAATGCGCGTACCCACCGGGCCGCTTTTTTCGGTGTGAAACTGGACCGCGTAGAAATTCTTGTGCTGCACAGCCGCGCTGAAGGGCGCCGGGTATTTGGCTTCAGCAATAGTATAGTCTCCGACCGGCGCGTAGTAGCTATGTACGAAATATACGTAGTCTTCAGCGCCGAGTCCGGCGAACAGTGGGGAGCGCAGCCGTTGCAAGGTGTTCCAGCCCATGTGTGGAACTTTGTACTCCGGCAACGCAGGGAAGCGCTTCACTTCAAAGGGCAGAATACCGAGCATGGTCGCGTCGTTCTCCTCGCTATGGGTGCCCAGCAGTTGCATCCCCAGGCACACGCCCAGGAAGGGTTGGGTAAGCGTGGGCAGCAGTACATCCAGGCCCTGGGCCCGCAGCTCCCGCATGGCCGAAGCGGCTTCTCCTTCCCCCGGAAAGATGATCTTATCGGCCCGCCGGATTGCTTCGGGATCGGCCGTGAGGGTGGGCCGGCACCCTAAGCGCTCCAGGGCAAACAGCACCGACTGCACGTTGCCCCCTTTATAGTCAATGACTGCTATTTCCATTTGAGAATAGTTAACTATTTACTCATTTGTTTAAACATTTGTAAAATTTAACTCCGCTGAAAACTATACAGGCGTTCATGCTGAGCGAAATAGAGCGGAGTCGAAGCATCTCTACCGCTTCGGTGGGTTACTAGTGCGCCGAAGCGGTAGAGATGCTTCGACAAGCGGACGCCAGATCAAGCATGACCGTCTTAAATCAAATCAGCTTATGAGATGAATAAGCTCCTCAGCTTTGTTCAGCATATCCAAATGTTTAAACAAATGGATAATCCTACAAAACTCCCTTCGTGCTTGGAATCTCCATCTTAGCCGCGTCGCGCACCAGGGCCATCTTCATGGCTTTGGCTACCGCCTTGAAAATGGCTTCTATTTTATGATGCTCATTGTCGCCCTGGCACTGAATATTGAGGTTGCAGCGGGCACCGTCGGAGAAGCTTTTGAAGAAGTGGTAGAACATCTCGGTGGGCATATCCCCTACCCGCTCGCGCTTAAACTCCGCGTCCCAGACCAGCCACGGACGGCCCGAAAAGTCTATAGCGGTCTGAGCCAACGCGTCGTCCATGGGCAGTAAAAAACCGTAGCGCGAAAGGCCGCGCTTGTCGCCCAGAGCCTGGGCAAAGGCTTCGCCCAGGGCCAATGCAGTGTCCTCGATGGTGTGATGCTCGTCGATGTGCAGGTCGCCGTGTACCTCGATTTTCATATCCACGCCCGAGTGCTTGCTGAGCTGGTCGAGCATGTGGTCGAAGAAGCCCAGGCCGGTGTGCATATGGGGGCGGCCCTGACCGTCGAGGTTTAGCTCGACGCGGATTTTGGTTTCGTTCGTGTCGCGCTGCACCAGGGCGGTGCGGGCGGGCAGGCGCAGGAAGCGGTAGATATCGTCCCAGCTTTGGGTAGTGAGGGCGGCGCGCTCGTCGGCCTCCGCGCGAAGCAGGATAGATTGGCAGCCCAGGTTCTGCGCTAGCTCCACATCCGTAAGTCGGTCGCCGATAACGAAGGAGTGTTGAAGGTCGTAGCCACTTTCACTTCCTAGGTATTGAGCGAGCATGCCGGTGCCGGGCTTGCGGGTGGGCAGGTTTTCGTGGGGAAAGCTGCGGTCGATGTGCTCGCGGACAAACTCCACTCCTTCTCCGCGCAGAATATCCAGCATGAGGTTGTGGGCCGGCCAGAAGGTTTCCTCCGGGAAGCTGCTGGTGCCCAGGCCATCCTGGTTGCTCACCAGCACCAACTCGTAGTCCAGCTCGCGGGCAATGCGCGCCAGGTTGCTGATCGAGCCAGGCAGAAACTGAAACTTCTCTAAAGAGTCGATCTGAAAATCCGTCGGCGGCTCGATGAGGATGGTGCCGTCGCGGTCGATAAAGAGTATTTTTTTCATAGAATGGGTGATGTCACGCGAAGCGGTGCTTCGCTCGTTGAACGACGGGCTGGGGGGCATTTTCGCGGGTGACTGCAACGCGAGGCGAAGCACCGCTTCGCGTTACCTGAACTCGCGCAGCGCCGTCAGCAGCTGCCCGTTTTCGGCGGGTGTACCTACGGTAAGGCGCAGGGTGCCGGCGCAGCCAGGCTGGGTCGTGCGGTTGCGCACTACAATGCCGCGGTTGAGGAGGTACTCATACACGGCCGTGGCGTCGGGCCGGAAGCGCACCAGCAGAAAGTTGGCATCGGAAGGAAATACCCGCTCGACAATGGCCAGCGCAGGCAGACGCTCGGCCAGCCACTGGCGACCCACCAGTAAGTCATTGCGCAAGTTGTCAAAATGCCCCCCAGCCGCCAACGCCGCCAGCGCGTGCTGCTGCGTGGCCTCCGACACATTATAAGGAGGCTTGATTTTATTCAGATACCCAATGATTTCTGGCGAGGCGAAAGCCATGCCCAGGCGCAGGCCAGCCAAGCCCCAGGCCTTGGAGAAGGTTTGCAGGATCACCAGATTGGGAAACTCGGCCAGGCGGGTGGTCCAGCTCGGGGCGGCGGCGAAGTCGGCGTAGGCTTCATCCACGACCACCAGGCCGCGAAAGCCGCGCAGAATCTCTTCGATGGCGGCAGCATGGAGCAGGTTGCCGGTGGGGTTATTAGGCGAACAAATGAATACCAGCTTAGCATCGGAGGCGATGATGCCGGCCACGATTTCGGCAGAAAGCTGAAAGTCGGCGGTCAGCGGCAGGCGCTGAATAGCTACGTCGTTGAGGTTAGCGGCCACCTCGTACATGCCGTACGTGGGGGGCAAAATCAGGATGCTATCCTGGCCGGGAATGCAAGTAAGGCGCACCAGCAGGTCGATGGCTTCGTCGGAGCCGTTGCCGAGGAAAATTTGCCCCCCGGCCACGTTTTTGAGTTGGGCCAGCTCTGCTTTCACCGCCCGCTGCTGCGGATCGGGGTAGCGGTTGAAGGTGGCGGGGCCGGCGCTGCCCAGGCTGTTTTCGTTGGCGTCGAGCATCACCTGAGCGTCGCCCTGGAATTCGTCACGCGCCGAAGAGTAAGGTTTCATCGCCCGAATGTTGGGACGAACAAGGCTTTCTAAATCCATGATCAATTTAAACTGCTTGTTGACACTAGTACGTCATGCAGAGCGAAGCGAAGCATCTCGCTCGCGGTAATGAGAATAGTAATCCAACGTCAGCAGGCGAGATGCTTCGCTCCGCTCTGCATGACGTTCTACTAATAATTAATTGCCCAAACTTTCCAGCCGCAACGTCACGGCGCGGGCGTGAGCGTGCAGTCCTTCAGCCTCGGCCATCGTCTCGACCACGGGGCCCACGTTGCGCAGGCCCTCGGGAGTCAGGCGCTGGAAGGTGATTTTTTTCAGAAAGGAATCGAGCGAGACACCGCTGTAGTTGCGGGCGTAGCCGTTGGTGGGCAGGGTATGATTGGTGCCGGAAGCGTAGTCGCCGGCCGCTTCGGGCGTGAGGTGACCCAGGAATACCGAGCCGGCGCTGGTAACGCCCACGCTGAATACCTCTGCTTCCTCTAGGGCCAGAATCAGGTGCTCGGGCGCGTATTGGTTGGAAAAAAACAGCATTTCCTCCGGTGTGCGCAACAAAATGGCGCGGCTTTCCCGCAAGGCTAATGCGGCCACCTCGCGGCGGGGCAGCGTGGCCAGCTGCCGCTCTACTTCCTGGGTCACGGCCACCAGCAGCGCATCGGAGGTGGTGAGCAAGATCACCTGCGAATCGGGGCCGTGCTCGGCCTGGCTCAGCAGATCGGCCGCCACAAACGCCGGATTCGCGGTTTCATCGGCGATAACCAACACTTCCGACGGGCCGGCGGGCATATCGATGGCCACGCCGTAGCGGGTAGCCAGCTGCTTGGCGGCGGTGACGTAGCGGTTGCCGGGACCGAAGATTTTATCGACGCCCGGCACGCTTTCCGTGCCCCCGGATAAGGCGGCAATGGCCTGGGCACCACCGGCTTTGATAATGGTAGTGATACCCAGCAGCTGCGCCGTGAACAGGATGATGGGGTTCACGGAGCCATCCGGGGCGGGCGGCGTGCAGAGGACAATGTCGGGGCACTCGGCCAGGCGGGCGGGCACGCCCAGCATGAGCAGGGTGCTGAACAGCGGGGCCGAGCCGCCCGGAATATAGAGGCCTACCCGCTGCACGGGCACCGCCCGCCGCCAGCACTCCACGCCCGGCATGGTTTCGATGCGCTCCTCCACGGGGCGCTGGAGCTGGTGAAACTTCTCCAGATTGGCGTGCGCCTGACGAATGGCAGCTTGCAAGGCAGCCGGAACCAGGGCAGCGGCCCCGGCCATTTCCTCGGGCCGCACGCGCAAGTCACTGAGCGTGACCCCGTCGAAGCGGGCGGTGTACTCACGCAGGGCCTCGTCGCCGCGCTCTCGCACCTCGGCAAAGATGGTGGCTACGCGCTCTTCCAGCTCGCGGGCCTCGCCGGCGGCGGCGCGCTGCTGCAAGGCCGGCCACCCGGCCATATCAGGATAACGGATGAGTTGCATATGAGGGTACTGTGAGTGAGTGAGTGAGTGAGTGAATACCTCATTGTTGGAAGTGAATAATCACTTATCCACTGATTCACTCTTTAGGAAATCATTTTTTCGATGGGCAGTACCAGAATTCCTTCGGCGCCGACGGCTTTGAGCTGGCCGGTGATGTGCCAGAAATCGTCCTCGTTTACTACCGACTGCACCGATACCCAGCCTTCCTCGGCCAGGGGCGTCACGGTGGGCGACTTGATGCCGGGCAAGAGCGCATAAACCGCCTCCAGCGCGCTCTGGGGAGCATTCAGGATGATATACTTATTGCGGCGCGCCCGGCGCACGGCCTGCATCCGAAAGCGCAGCTGATCCAGAATCTCCTGCTTCTCGGCCGACAGATTCTGGGTGGCAATGAGCACGGCCTCGGAGCGAAACACGGTTTCGACTTCGCGCAGACCGTTGCCCAGCAGCGTGGAGCCCGACGACACGATGTCGCAGATAGCGTCGGCCAGCCCGATGCTGGGCGCGATTTCCACCGAGCCGCTGATGGTGTGCAGGTGCGCCTGTACGCCCTCACCGGCCAGGTAGCGGCCCAGGATTTCGGGGTAGGACGTGGCGATGTTCAACCCCTGCAAGTCGGCCACCGACGTATAATTTACCCCCCGCGGCACGGCCAATGACAGGCGGCACTTGCTAAAGCCCAGGGCTTCCACTTCCAGATCAGGGTGGCCGGCCTCGACCAGCACGTTCTGGCCCACGATGCCCAGGTCGGCCACGCCGTCCTGCACATAGCCGGGGATGTCGTCGTCGCGCAGAAACAGGATTTCGAGGGGGAAATTGGTGGCTTCGGTCTTGAGCTTGTAGGTGCTGCTGACGAAGGAAATACCGCACTCACGGATCAGATTCAGGGAATCTTCGCTCAGGCGGCCCGACTTCTGGATGGCCAGACGAATCATAGGGTCAGGGATAAGGAGAGAATGAAAAGCCGAGCTGGAGCCGGGGCCGGCAGTTGGGCTTCGATGGAGAACCGTAAAAACGGGCAAATGGCGGGCAGCACGGGCGCAGATCGGGCAAAAAAGGCCAATACGACCGGGGCCGCCCTGGTTGGGCGGCCGGGGAGCCAACTGCGACTCACCCCACGGGGACGATATGCTTGCTTGATTCCTCTAGAAAGAGGAATGATGCCCGTGGTGATGAGGGTGCGGCGCGCCCACGCCGGCAGCGGCCCCGGACAGCAGGGAGGCCGGGGGGCTCAGGGAAACAGGCAGGCGCGAGGCGACGGGCATAAAGGCAGATTGCGGGGCAAAAGTACGAGCAGATACGAGGGTTGAAAACTTTTGGGCTAAAAAGTTTTCATATTCCGGCCTTTCAGAAGTGACGGTGGCTGGTAATTTTGGCACTATTGTTTCAGAAAGCCCAATCGATTCCCTTTTTCGCCCTAGTTTTCCCTCCTATTGTACCTGTGTATGCGGTTGTCCCTGGTTTCCCGTTCCCGCTCCCTCCTGCTGACCACCGGCGGCGTGTGCTGCCTGCTGCTGACCCTGAGCGGCCCGCCGGCTGCCGCCCAGCAGCCCATGGCCTCCGCCCCCGAATTGCCCCTGCCCCAGGCCAGCCCCCGCGCCCTGGTGCTGCAAACCATCGGCCTGACCGACGTGACCGTGGACTACCACGCCCCCGGCGTAAAGGGCCGCCCGGTGTGGGGCACCCTCGTACCCTGGAACCAGGTATGGCGAGCCGGGGCCAACGAAAACACGCTTATTACCTTCTCGGAGCCGGTAAAAGTAAACGGCCAGGCCGTGCCCGCCGGCAAATATTCCTTCTACGTGCTGCCCCAAGACAACCAGGACTGGCAACTCATTCTCAACCGGGTAACCACGCACTGGGGCAGCGAAGGCTACGACGCGAAGGATGACTTGCTGCGGGTACCTGCCTCCTCAGAGGCCGCGCCCTTCCACGAAACGCTGCTGTATTGGTTTTCCGACGTGAAGCCCACCACGGCCCGCCTCAACCTGACCTGGGAAAAGCGCACCGTGAGCATGACTATCGAGACAGAAGTACACGAGCAGGCCCTGCGCGGCATTCAGCAAACCCTGGCGGCTACCCCCAACAACTGGCAGCTGCTGGCTCAGGCCGCCGACTACCTGGTGCAGAACAACCTGCACGGCGAGCTGGCCCTGCGCTACATCAATGAGTCGATTCGCCTCCGGAATGTGTATACCAATAACTGGATAAAAGCCCGTCTGCTGGCTTCCAAGCAGGATTATACCACCGCCATCGCCTACGCCCGCAAGGCCATCAAGCTGGGCGACAAAAGTGACGACACCTTTAAGGCCCAGCTGCCCGGTATGCGCATCGCCCTCACCGACTGGCAGGCCAAGGCGTATTAACTTGCCAAACCCAAAATCAGATGTAAGAAATGAGTAAACCAGCTTTACAAAATCAATATAGTCTACTGCTGAAACCATTATTCAGTCTTTAAAGCAGCTATTACTTTATACTCGATAAGCAATTTAAAACCGCGCAATCACCCGCAGATTTACTAGACGCTGAGACAGGTAGTTCGGAACGGAATAGGTGTCGCCGTTTACATCCTGCAAGTAGCTGTAGCCGCCCACGTTGTTAGCGGCCAGCACATTCAGGACTTCCAGACCCAGCCACAGGCTTTCCAATTGCCCGGCGCGGCGCGGCGTTGCGCCGGCACTGCTTAGGGTGAGCACTTTGGAAACTCCCAGATCGACGCGCTTGTAGGAGCGGCTGAGCTTAGTGGTGCCGCGCTCCTCAGGCAGATTGGGCGGACTGAACGGCAGGCCCGAACCAAATACGAAGTTCACGTAGCCTTTCACCGAAGGGTTATTGGGCAGATGATCCTGCAGGAAAATACCCACGTTCAGGCGCTGGTCGGTAGGTCGGCGGATGTAGCCTTTCTCTTCCCGGCCTATCTCCTGGCCATCGGCATCACGCAGGGTGATGAAGTCATAGTCGAGGTTTTCGCGGGTGGTGAGCACGCCCAGGCTAAACCAGGACTCGGTGCCAGGTACAAACTCCCCGGCCACGCGGGCATCGAGGCCGGCGGCGTAGGCGGTGGCGTTGTTGCGGGCGAAATAGCGCAGGCGCACATTGTCCAGATCGTAGGGCACTACGTCGGTGAGGTATTTGAAATAGACTTCGCCGGTGAAGCGAAACGGCCGTCCCCATTGCTGAAACTTCAGATCCTGGCCGGCAATGAGGTGCAGGGAGCGCTGGGCCCGCAGCTCCGGGTTCAGGATAGCTTGCTGATTGCGCAGCTCCCGATAAAATGGCGGCTGGTAATACACGCCCGCCGCCACTTTGAACGCCAACTCCGGGTTGCGGCGGGTAATAAACGAGTACTGCACCCGCGGGCTAATCACCAGCTGGCGGTTCACGCTCCAGTAGTGGGCGCGCACTCCGTAGGTAAGCGTGCGCAACGAGTCGAACGTGATAGTATGTTGGGCGTAGCCTTGGTAACGCTCACTATCAAGCGTCAGATCAGTCCGCAGGCGAGTAAAGCGAGCCTCGGGCACAAAGCCCGCCGAATCGACGAAGCCGTACTCGTTGAGCGTATCCTCGATGTGCTCGCGGCCGGCTTTTACCCCCCAGCGTACCGCGTGACGACTGGTGGGCGTCCAGGTGCCGCGGGCTTCGAGAGTAGCCAGGCGGGCGCTGAGGGTATTGCGCGAATGATCGAAGCGCGAGCCCAGGTCGCGGATGCGCACGGGTCGGTTGAAGTCCGGCGAGTTCGGGTCCACGTTGATATCGGCGAAACGGTAGCTGGCCTCCACATCCCGAAACTCCAGCTCCCGCGAAATTAGCCCCCCGGCCAGCAGCTCACCCGTAAACTTAGGCGTAAACTCGTGGCGCAGGTTCAGGCCGCCCTGGTAGGTGTCGTACTGCATTCGTTCACGGCCGTCGTAGGCGATAAAAAGACGCGTAAACTGGTTGGTAGCCGTGCTGAACGTGCTTTGACCAGTTTCGGGCGTGAAGCGGTAATCGTTGTGGGCAAATGAGGTGAGCAGGCCCAGGCTCGTTCGCGCCGGCTCCGATTTTCCCCCCAGCGCGGCGTTGATGTACAGTTGACCGTCGTAAAAAGTCGGGTTATACCCACCCTGCGCCTGCCGCAGGGAGCTAAGCACATATTGGGCATTTTTATACCGAACTCCCGCCAGGTAGCTCACGCGCTTATTGGGTGAAGTGGCCTCCACATGAGCCGTGCCGCCCACCAGACTAGCCGTGGCCGAGGCTCCAAATCGGGTGGGCGTTTTGTACTCCACATCCAGCACCGAGGAGAGCTTATCCCCAAACTTCGGTTGCCAGCCGCCCGTCGAAAACGCCACCTGGCTTACCAAGTCAGGGTTAATAAAGCTCAATCCCTCCTGCTGGGCGGCGGTTACCAGAAACGGCCGGTACACCTCAATGCCGTTCACGTACACGAGATTTTCCTCGTAATTGCCGCCCCGCACCGAGTAGGTACTAGTCAGCTCATTATTGGCCACGACACCAGGCAGCGTGGTCAGAATTTTGTTGAAATCACCGAAGGCCGAAGGTAACTCCTTGGCTGACCGTGGGTTGATGCGGGTGAGGCTGACTTGCTCGCGGGTATCGGCGCTTTGCCCTCGGCCGCGCACCGTCACGTTGCCCAGGGCGCGGGCATCGGTGGCGAGCGTAAGCCGCTGGGGGGCATTTTTGGTTAAATCGAGCGGGGTACGCAAGACTTTGTAGCCCAGGCGACGCGCTACGAGCACCAGAGCCGGCGCGCCGGGCGCGGACGGCGTCACGCGCAGCGAAAATTGCCCCCCAGCGTCAGTCGTAGTGCCGCCGGGCTGGCCTTCTACGCCGATATCCACAAGCTCCAGCGGCTGCCCATCCGCGTCGCGGACGGTACCGCTGACCAGGATGCGCGTGGCGGTTTGCTGAGCCATCACCCCCGCTCCGGCCAGCACCAGCAGCAAGGTCAGTAGTAGGGAAAAGGGCTTATTTCTCAGGCGAGTAAGCAAATGCATCAGGCGTGCTGGCTCTCCTCCGATTCATCCTCCAGCATCTCGCTTTCGCTCAACTGAGCGCGCAACTCCGCCAGCGTAGCTACGGGGTCGGGCGAGCCGAATACGAAGTTGCCAGCCACCAACACATCGGCCCCGGCTTCCACCAACGCGGCGGCATTGTCGCGGCTCACGCCCCCGTCAACCTCAATCAGAGCCGAAGAGCCACTATCCACCAGCAGCTCTTTCAGAGCGGCCACTTTGCGCAGGGTATTCGGAATAAAGGCCTGTCCGCCAAAGCCTGGGTTCACCGACATTACGCACACCACATCCAGATCGGCGGCAATATCCTCCAGCAGCCACACGGGCGTATGCGGATTCAGGGCCACGCCCGCCCGGCAGCCCAGGGCCTTTATTTGCTGAATAACGCGGTGCAGATGCGGGCAAGCCTCGTAGTGCACTGTGATGTTGGTCGCGCCCGCATTGCGCACGGCGGCCAGATAATTCTGGGGTTCTTCAATCATTAAATGCACATCGAGCGGCTGCTTAGCGTGCCGACCAATGGCCTGCAACACCGGCACCCCGAACGAAATATTCGGCACAAAACGACCATCCATAATATCGCAGTGCAGCCAGTCGGCGGCGCTACCGGCGAGGCGCTCGATTTCAAATTGGAGGTTGGCAAAATCGGCGGCGAGCAGCGAAGGAGCCAATAACGGAGCCAGGCGGCGGGTAGAAGTCATACCGCGAAGGTAAGCGTTTGGGGGCGAGCTTGGATGGACAAAAGTACTGACCTCAGCGCACTGCCCGGTTTTCTTCGTCGCCGCTGCCTCCGGCGGGGCGGGATGACCTACACCAGCCATACTAAAAGGATGATAATGTTACAGTTACGTGACAACTACCCCCGACTGGCCACGTTCAGCTTATTACTTATCGACGGCACTCCGATAGCGTTACTGACCATTTTTCTCATCTTCCTATCCTCCTTTTATGAAACCGACCTTCCAACATTTCCTCGGAACCTGCCTCATAGGCCTGGCTTTGGTTAGCTGCGACCAGGAAAAATACCAGATTCCGACAAATCAATTATTTGAAACGGCCGCCCTTCGGGAAGCCGATATATTGCTGACGGAGGCCGCCCGAATCGCGGGCATCAGCAAAGCAGAATTGCTGCAGGCCCGGGCTCCGGGCCGGTTTACTCAGCAGCAGAACGTCTTTTTTCCGGGGGCACTGGCCGTTGATTTCAAGCGGAGCGTACCAACGGTTACTCTGCCCCTCTACAAAGGTCTCGGCCCTGGCGGCAACCCTACTTACTACATTCTTACCGAAGCGGCCAACTTCAACGTGGCCAAGCGGTTGGGCGTTAACTATGCCCCCAAGCTGGTGTATGGGCGGGACACGGAGGGCAGCCAAAAGGCAACCTTCGTGAACGGGCAGCTCCAGTTTGAGGGCGACGTTGATTTCAGCCCTCAACGCCTTGTGCAGCCCGGCCCCTTTCCCAATACTTTTCCACCCGCTGTGGCCCAGCCGGGAGCCGTGGGCGATGCCCGCTATTCCCCGCTGGTAGTACTGCCCAGCGGCTCCGTCGTTAGCGCGTCTATTGTGGCCAACAGCACGGGTACCCACGACCACCTGGTGAGTATCGACTATGCCAAGGGCACGGTGGTATTTGAATTACTGGACGGCTTTGAGGGCGGGGCACAATACTACTTTCACCTCGTGACCGAATCGTCGGATAAGGGCGCCGCCACCATCGAGCGGGGCACTTATACGCCCCGGCTGGCCAACCTGCCCACGTTCGGACAAAGCCTACTCACCGACAAATCGGCGTTGCTGGGCTTCTCACCGGTGGCCAACGGCGAAACCGGTGCTAATAATCCCGAACGGCAGGGCCTAAATTCCACTATCTTGGACGGGCAAACCTTCGACCCGATCAACGTTTTCCCTCTGGACCCAGACAATAACAAAAAAGACGCTAACAATTATAGCCCTATGTGGGATGCCCACATCAATGCTTGGACGCCGCAGGCTATCCAAGCGGGTAAGCGCCGGCGCATCAAGAGCTTCGCCGACCTGGAACAGCTGGTTAAAGAAGGCTCCGTCACGGATGCCGCGGGCAACATGGGAATCCCCAACAGGTTTGTAGCCAGTCTTAAACCTTCACGTGCCATCATCAATTGCCCGGTAATTGCTCAGCCTCTGAGTCGGTAAGCCAATCGGACGTATTGACAATAGCACTGGCAGTTGCTTGCCGAACCGAATGAGCCAATCGATATTTTCCAGCAGAGTCCGGTCAAGCAGCCCGCTGGTTGACCGGACTTTACGTATTGGTGTAACACGCATAGTACGGGGAGTGAGGGAGCAATGCCGCATTTTGCCAGAAGCCTGTGCTCATCAACTCATCATTCCTGATTTTCCGCTTTGATCCGGGGGTCGAAGGCAAACTCCTCCCGACTACTAATGCGAATTCGGGCAAAATCGGGGTGACGTGCGTGTAATATGTAGTTGTATTCGCTGGCGATAATGGAAGACGGCACCCGCAGCACCGCCGCCGTTTTCCGTTCGTACCACGCGTCACCCAGGGGCTGGCAAAGGGCGTAGCTGCGGGTTTTGTGCCAGCTGGGGGGCAATTCTTCCAAGGCAATATTCTCCACGGCCAAATCATCGGGAATCTGGATAACCACCACCCTGAACCGCTGATTCAGCCCTTCCCCACCTCGGTGTACCACGTTTTCCAGGCACGCCAACGCCCTACTGCTGGCCGTGTAGATAACGAAATGGCCTTTGGAATTCCAACGCCCCCGGTTGCCCGAGGCAAATAAATCCTGGGCATACTCAGCCAGGCAAATACGGTATACTTCCACCTTACCGCGCGTTTAGGCCAGGTCGCCATAGGCAATCCGATCCAGCTCCTCCAGCACCAGATCAATGCCGCCGCTGGTTTCCAGCAAGGTGAGCGGCACCTGGTCATCGAGGCCGTAGGCGGGCTTTTCGAGCCACCGTACAAAAGCACCGGCTTCACCAAATACCTGCTGCCCGCGCATGTGCAGGGCCAGCAGCTTCAGGGTTTGTTCGCTGTGGGCAGGGCTCAGGTTTTTCTGCTCCTGGCGGTACGTACGCAAGGTTTTGGTCGTGATATTGAGAATATCAGCGAGCTGCTCGGGGTGCAGGTGCAGCAACCCGGCCACGGCAATAGCGGTAGCGGCCGAAATGCCCTGCCGCGCGGCCATCACCAGAGAAAAAGAATCCTTTACCACCGTCTTAAGTGCGGTTAGCTCCGACCCGGCGGCGGGAACAGTCATTTTGCGAGGTGTTGCTAAGCTGCTCATGTGACAGAGATTATTTCGTTCTTCTCCAAATATAGGAATATTTTCCTTTAAACTCGGAAAATATTCCTTTTGTTCGATTTAGCCTTTTTGTGAGCTTCCGATGATGGCCTGGCAAAGCCAATGACGTAAGAACTACTATAAATGCAAACAAATGATCATCTCTACATTCAAAAGACAGCCCTTATATACCATAGAGTAACTTTCTTGTAACCACCAAAAGAACTGGGCACCATCCCCTAGTTCCCATTATGCATTACCGCTGAATTAAGTTATCGAAGCGACCAGCTTCTCCAACCCACATGAATAGTTTTATCTGCTGCCTGCTACTACTGGGTGGCATTCTTTTTCCTGCTGGGCACAAAGTCCAGGCATCACGATGGAGCCCGAATTGGGCGTGGAGCTAGTGAATGCGCTATTCGTCCAGATTTCGCCCGAATTTCTTCAAGACTCAGCTGCCGACCCCAACCTGTTTAACCTGTTTCGCAACACGCGGTTGATGCGCGTCAGCTATGAGTACTTCGCGCCGTTTCGGCAGCACGCGGCCGTGCGGCGCACCCAGCAGCTAGCCGATAACCTCGGCACGAGCGTGTACCTACTGCCGCTTTTCTACGAAGGGTTTCCGCAGCCGCGGCGGCATACGCCCATCTCGCCCGAAATTCTGGAAGCGCTCCACCCGAACCCCGATTCTGCCACGCGTCAAGCCGACGAATACCTGCAGCTGGTCGGACGCTTTTACCGCGAGGCACACTTTGCCCATTTTCAGCGGCGCTACCGGCACGCTTATACGCAAGCCGTGGCAGAGGTGAGGCGTAACCTGCCGCCCCCCAGCCTTTATCCCAGCCATGGAGGGGTATTATGGGGCTCGAAAAGCTGCCTATCGCCTTATCGTGAACCCATTTTTCAAGGCTGAATGGGGAATGGCCTGACAGGTAAGCGGGACCAAAGGCATCACCGCCGTTCAGATTGCCGCGCCCATGGGGGAACAAACGCTCGTGCGTGGACAGGTGACTAATGCGGGGTTTGATAACGCCGAAGCCGTGCGCAATCTGTCGGTGCACGAATTTGGGCACACGTTTATAAACCCGCTCACAGTTCTGCCAGCTGTGGCCCCCGGCCTGACGGCGCACCAGGCGCTATTCAAACCCATTCCGGGCCAGCTTCAATACCGCGACTGGCAGACGTCGTTCAATGAACACCTCGTGCGGGCCGGGGAAGTGCGTATTGCCTTGGCGCTTGGCCTGCCCGAGGTGAGTCAGCAGTTGCGAACAGCCTATTCCACCTGGATCTACCTGCCCTTTTTCGAGGCGCAGCTGCAGCGCTACGAAGCCAACCGCGCCCGCTACCCGACTATCGAATCGTTTTTGCCCAACCTTATCCGTGCTCTGCCTGAGTTGGCCCGATAATGCACGAATGAGCCTTTATGCCAAGCTACCGGCTCTAGTATAAAGGCACACCACTGGCTAAACCCAGCTGTTACCTCTTCGCTTGCTATGCCTGCTCACCTCCCACCCGCCACCCCCAGGGACAGCTTCGCGACAGTGGCTGCCATCGGGCTCGTGGCGTACGTATCTGCCGCTGTCGCCCAACATGTCGTCGGGCACGGGGGCGCTTGCGTTGAGGTAGGCGGGCGCGTGGAGGTCCTTACCTCCGTGTTCGCGCAGTGCTCGTGCAAAAACGCCGTGGTAGACCTGGCCGGCCCACTAGCGAATCTGCTGCTGGGAGCGGTAGCGCTGGGGGCCGCCCGCTTCATCCCACGAACCGCCGCTGCCACGCGTCTTTTTCTGGTGCTGACCGCCGGCTTCAATCTGCTCTATTTTGCGGGGCAGCTGCTGTTCGACGTGGCCACGAAGACCGATGACTGGGCGTGGCCCTTGCGGTACTACCGCGTACCGGAGCCGCTGCGGTACGGCCTGCTGGCGTTTGGCCTGGCGGCCTACTGGCTGACGATGCGCATGCTCAGCCTACAGCTGGCACCTTTTGCGTTGCCCCGCGCCCGCGCAACCACTCTCGTGTATAGCGCCTGGGCGGCGGCGGGTCTGATTGCGTGCGCGACGCGCGCCATCCCGCAAGCCCTTGTGCTTCCCCTAGGCCAGGGGCTCGTGCCGGCCCGCGCTGACCGCTGGGCGACGCGAAGCTGCCGAGCCCCTGGCCTTCTCCATACGATGGGTTGTGGGGGTGGTAGTAGTGGGCGTGGCGTCTAGCCTGATACTAGGCCCTGGAATCGCCACTACCCGCTAAAGCATCTCGACGACCACTCCCACAAACAGGCAGAGCAGGGAATTCACCGTTTTCTGAGAGGAAATCTGCTTTACTTCTCCCCTTTTTTCCAGGGCTGCCAGTCCAGCTCCCCGTTTTCGCGGCGGCGCAGGAACACGGTTTGATCGTCTTTCTGAGTTTTGCCGAAGGTCACATCGCCGCGGCAGTCGAGGCACTTGACGGAGGTGTACTTGAACTTGTCCTGGGCTACGCGGGAAGTAAGATCGAGGTTGTCGGAGCCGCAGAGGCCGCAGGCGGGCACATCGGCGAAGCTCAGGCGGTCGTACTCGGATACCACGTCGTGGAAATTACCGCCCTGCACGGTGAAGTGAAACTGCCGGCGCCCAATGCGCTTGGTAATCATGAGTTGAAGCACAGCGAAAACGTTGGGAAGTGAATGCTACTATTGAAGTAAGAATAACGGTTTTACTGCAAACAAAAGTCCACAAAAAAGCCCCCCAGACAAGTAAAACTGTTGCCGGGGGGCTTTTTTTTAAAAAAAATTAAAGCTTAACGAACCGCACCGAGCGGCGCACGCGCCCGGCCCTGACGTCGCAGGTGTACGTGCCTTTGGCCAGTACGCCCGGCCGCAGCTCTACCTGCGGTGCCGAAGTCGCGGGCGCTTTTTGCTCCACCACTACCCGGCCCCGCGAGTCGATGAGGCGCACCACCAAGGCTACGTTTTGAAGCTCGGGAGTAAGCTGCAAGAACAGGGCATCATTGCGGGCAGGATTAGGATAAACTGCCAGTTGACCGCGTGCGGCAACTGGCGCGGTTGCGGGAAGCAGCGTGCCGGCCGCTAGCTTTTGGGCCCGGCTAAAGTCAGGAATACCGTAGCCCAGCTCATTATCGGGGCGTTCAGCTTGGGAGCCGGAGCGCTGCAGCGTGGCGATTACCTGCTGCGCCGTTAGCATAGGATTAGCTTGCCAGAAACCCGCAACGAAGCCCGCCAGCGTCGGACAAGCATAGGAAGTTCCGTTGCCATTCACCACCGTACCGGCCGCCGTGAGTACGGCCGATGCCCGGCCCTGCGCCGCCAGCGCGGGCTTGATGCGCCCGTCGGCCGTCGGGCCAACGGAGCTGAAAGCAGCTCGCTGCAACAGCACCGAATCGACGGCACCCACGGTCAGGATGGAGTCGGCGTCGGCGGGGGCATTGACGTAGCGCCAGGGGCTGCTGCCCTCATTACCGGCGCTATTTACGACCAGCATACCCACGCGGGCCGCCACCGTAGCCGCCCGCGACGAAAGGGCCGTGCGGCCGTTCAAATCGGCGTAGGCATAGTCGGGCGAGGGCTGATCAAAGTCGTTGTAGCCCAAAGAAGAGCTGATAATATCCACGCCTACCGAATCGGCGTACTCGGCGGCTAATAGCCAGTTTGCTTCCTCTATCGGGTGCTCCGACTTCACATCTTCCGTCACTAGCAAATGGTAGCTGGCCATAGGAGCGGTGCCCACAAAAAAACCGGGCTGATTAGCGCCCATCGTTGATAAGCACTGAGTACCGTGCTCATTGCGCCCGTACACAGACTTATTGCGCTCGACGAAGTTGTAAGTACTCAGCAGGCGTTTTTCCTCGAATAAAGGGGCAAAGGCCGGCAGGCGGTCAACGCCCGAAAACCCACCATCGAAGACGGCAATCTGCATGCCCTCGCCCCGAAAGCCGGCTTCGTGCATAGCTACGGCACCCAGCATCTGCGCTTGTCCGTAGGCTGGCCCGTAAGTAGGCCGGCCCGGCGCGGTAGTGGTAGCGGGCGGCGCGGTAGCTGGCGGATTAGTTGCTATGGGCGCGGCGGGCGTGGCCTGCGCCCGAATCAGGGTTTGGGTGCCCCGCACCGAAGGCAGCGCGCGGAGCGAAGCCAGCGTGGCGGAGTCGCAGACCACCACGGCGGCATTAAACCAGCGCGACGTGTACCATACCTGCACGCCGGGCACCGCCTTGATCTGGGCTACATAGGTAGGATTGACGGGCAAGTCGCGGGGCTGAATGGCGATATTCTGGCGCGTACGACGGGTAATGGCACGGGCCGATAAATACGCCTGGGGCTGGGTGAGGCTATAAGGAGAGTTGACTTTATCCTTAAAGAAAACCAAATGCCGGCCCACTACGGCCGTTGCCTGCGGCGGACTGCTGGGGCTCGATTGGGGCACAGCACTACTTAGGTGGCTACTGAGTCCCATCCAGAATATTACAAGCAGAGAAATTCGCATTAATGGCAAGTGAAAAGAACCAGGACAAAAGAAACAAATCAACTGTTGGCTAGCAAAAAGCCCCCCAGGCCAAGTAAAACCCCAGGTTAGCAGACAAATTAATTCGCTGGGTAGCCTAACAGAAAATGGCAGGCTAAGAACACCGGCGCAAGAGAAGTCGTTGCATTGCTTGCCTCCGCAAAATGCCCCCCAGCAGCTCAGCTTACAATAGCGCCCGGCAATGGCAATTTTTAAACTGCCATTGCCGAGCGCTACTAAAAGTTGCCCTCACGCTGCGACTAGTTACAGCTTTCCGCTCTCGATCAATGTTTCAACCCGAGAGTTACCAGCCAATCTATAACCAGGCACGAGAGAGCAGTCGGCGGGCGAGCCGGGTGGGCAGCCATACACGTACCGCCGCCGCCACCGATGGATGGGCCCTACTTCCCGGGCATACACCTGGCGTTGAATATTAAGGTTAAACAGGTCGTAGGCGGTCGTGTCGGCAGTAGTTACGGTCTGCGCGTAGCGCGATGGCTGGGTGGAAGCAGTTAGCTCAAACGGCTCGCCCACCCGGTCGTAGGCTCTTTTCTCGGCCGTGATCGTATCGCCGGAGTTGTAGGCGTTGGCGTTCCATCTGCGGCCCGCCCGCACCGGAAATACCAGCTCCACCGTGCGGCGGTTGCTGCGGGTAAGCAGAAGAGTGTTCGGCGTGGCCTTGATAATCAGCACACTATCATCGCGCCAGGCATCGGTGGGCAGCGTGCGTCGGGAGCGTACCACTCGGTAGACTGAGTCGCCGGCAGCATCGATAAACGTTTCGTCCACACGTTCCCGAAACTGAAAGCGGGTAGCCGTACCCCGGTTATTCTGATAAATGGAATCTACCACGGCATACACCCGGTACGCCCCAACCTGCACCGGATAGTACTCCAAACCCAACTCAGGCCCCGGTTCGGTTTCGCGGGTACAGGCCCCCACCACTCCCATCGCCAGCATACCAGCCGCCACAGCGCGACGACCAGTAAGTAACCAAGATAAACGCGAACGATAGAAGTGGCTCATGCGAATGCAGAATTAAAAGGCTGAACCGGCAAGCGCCGTAGCTTGAGTAGCAGGATCAGATATCACATGGCGTTCAATCCAGCCGCCGCCCAGCACGTCATTGCCTTCGTAAAAAACGGCGGCCTGACCAGGAGTAACGGCGTGCACGGGCTCCTCGAAGTAAGCATAAATTTTGTCACCAATCTGTTCGAGGAAAGCCGCGGCACCATCGTGATTGTAGCGAATTTTTGTCGTGGAGGGCACTAACCCCCGTCCTTCCAGCGAAGCGTATTTACCCATATTCAGCTTGCCGACAACGGTAGTCGTGCTGGCTAAGTCTTCAAAATTGCCCAGCACAACCTGGTTGGTATCGGGGCGAATTTCGGTGACGTAGGCCGGAAAACCCAACGCAATACCCAGGCCCTTGCGCTGCCCGATGGTGTAGAAAGGATACCCCTCGTGCTTGCCGACTACGGTGCCGTCGCGCAGCACAAATTGCCCCCCAGCCACGCGGGCCTCCAGCCCTTCCACGCGCCGCTTCAGAAAGCCACGGTAGTCGTTGTCGGGGATAAAGCAGATTTCGTAGCTCTCGGGTTTGTTTACCAGCTCCGTAAAGCCGCGCCGACGGGCCTCGTCGTAAATCTCGGTTTTGCGCATGCCGCCCAGCGGAAACAGCGTCCGCGCCAAGCTTTCCTGCGATACGCCCCACAGCGCGTACGACTGGTCTTTGTTTTCATCCAGGCCTTTGCTCACCACGTAGCGACCATCTTCGTGGCGTACGTTGGCGTAGTGACCCGTAGCAATAAACTGACAGCCAAGCTGGTCGGCGCGGCGCAGCAGGGCATCCCACTTAATGTGGGTGTTGCAGAGCACGCACGGATTTGGCGTACGGCCGGCCAGGTATTCGTCGGTAAAATTGTTGATTACGAAGTCGCCAAACTCATCCCGGATATCAATGATAAAGTGGGGAAAGCCAAGCTCTACGGCAATCTGGCGGGCGTCGTTAATAGAGTCGAGGGAGCAGCAGCCGGTTTCTTTTTTGGAGCCGCCCGCCGAGGCGTAATCCCAGGTTTTCATGGTCATGCCCACCACTTCGTAGCCCTGTTCGTGCAAAAGCACAGCCGCTACGGATGAGTCGATGCCGCCGCTCATGGCGACGAGAATGCGCCCGCGAGCGGACGGCGTTGGGGAGGTAATTGAAGTCATAATAGAAGCGCCCGTGAGGTCAAGGCTCCGGCCGCGATGGCAAAGATAACACCCGGCACGCCTCCGTGGTTCGGTACCTGTTGCTACTGCCGTACAAAGCACATGCCGGGTGCTGTAGTAGCCCAGATTCCTTACTTTCGCGCACTATCAATTCATGGTCCGCCTTCACGCGGGCCTTCTATTTCTCTACCTATGGCTTTGCTTACCTCCGTGCTGGTGCGCGGCATTAACAACCTCTCCGACGCCCGCTATTGCGCCGGTATGGGCGCCGATGGCCTCATTTTCACCCTCGACCCTGCCCTACCCGGCGCCGTAGATGCCGCCACCGTACGCGAGCTGGCCGGTTGGGTAGCCGGCGTGGAGCTGATTGGGGAGTTTGGCGAAGAAATGCCCGTATCAGAGATGAATCGCTTGGTAGAAGAGTGTGGCTTACAGCGAGTATTACTTCATCAGCGGCCCGAAGCAGCGCTCTCGGTGCCAGCACTACTGCACGCCCCGCTCTTTCTTATTACCTCTGATAGTTTAAGAAATGAGATGCTGCTCCAATATCAGCCGGTTCTCGCTGCGGGCCTGGGCGTCGTCGCGTCGTTGAATATGGACGATTTGCCCGAGGCCAGACAGGAAGCCTTGGCGGCGGCGGCTACCCAACTTCCACTCTGGCTGAGCGGCACCATAACTGCCGCCAATGTGTCCGGCTTGCTTAGCGTCATTCAGCCCGCAGGCCTTATTCTCGATGGCGGCAACGAAATTAAGCCGGGCTTGCGTGATTTTGAGGAGCTAGCGGCGGTATTTGAGGCGCTGGAAGAGGACTAAACCAAGCTACCGTTAGCCCAGCACCATTAGTAGATCAAACACCTGCTGCCCCAATCGTTCATCGCCCGTTATCCGAACGTGGGCTTCGGCTTGGAGAGCATCAACAAGTGTGGGGCAATCGGTCAGTATCAAAGGCAAGAGGGGGGAGGAACTGCTGATTGGGTCATTGCTTTTACCAACAATTACGGCTTTCCAAATTAACCCGAGAGGCGGTTGATCACCACTGCTCCACACTTTTTGATGGTCTCCATATCATCTATGAGCCCGGCCCCCGCAAGCTAGACTATCTCCAGGCCTTCCTCGCCCACACGGGCCAACGCCTGCGGGGCTGGCACAAGCTTTTCGGCGACCAGCGCCTGATGGCACCCTTCACGCCGGAGGAAGGCCAGTGGATTGCCGACTATTTGCTCACGGCCGAGCAGCGCGGCACCGCCACCATCTACGGGGCCGTGCTGCTGCCCCAGGACACGTTTGTCCGCCTTTCCGTGAGCCAGGTTATGACCGAAACCCGGGCCGCCGCCCTCACCTACCACCTGTTCGACTCCGAAGCAGCGGGGCAGGAATGGCTGCAGCAAGTGCCGTAAGCGCCCGGCGGCGGCACCGGCCCATCGGCTGGAAGGAGCCAGCGGCCCCGTTGCAAACCAAGGGTGACTTTCGCCGACAGCTTTCCGCACCTAACGGCTAGTAGCAGGCCAGGCCCAACCCCGCTTCACCGGGGCCGTACACCCGCCTAGCTACTCCCTGCCATGGCCCACCGCATCCTCTACGACACTCCCACCCTCACTATCTCCTAATAACTACGCCGACGACTGGCTGTACCTCGACTGGCACGGCAACCTCGACGACGAAACGGTCATGGCTGGGGCCCCGAAGGTACTCGAGCTGCTGCAGCAGGAGCGCTGCGCCAAAGTGCTCAACGACAACACCCGCGTCTCCGGCCTGTGGGCCAACGCGGCCCAGTGGGGCAGCGACGTGTTTTTCCCGCAGCTCCACGCGGCGGGCTGCCGCTACTTCTCGTGGGTGTACTCGCCCGAGCACTACAGCCAGCTCTCGGCCGAGCTGGCCTTGCAGCAAACCGCCGCCGGCATTATCTTTATGCCGTTCCGCGACCTGGCCCCGGCCGCCGCGTGGCTCCGCAGCATGTAAGGGCCCGGTACCCGCTTTGTTTTTTCGCTCCATGACTCCTTCGCTCTCCGCCCCCGGCACGTTTTATTACATGTGGCAGCTGCCCGAGGATTATTTGCTGCTGGCGCCCGACTACACCATTCTCGACGCCAGTGACCGGTACCTGGCCACCACGCGCCGGCAGCGCGACGCCATTGTGGGGCGCAACGTGTTCGACGTGTTTCCCCGCGCAGAGCAGAATGACTGGCGGGCATTTGCCGACTCCTTCGAGCACGTGCGCCAGCACGCCACGCCCCACACCATGCCCCGCATCCGCTACGACATTACGCGTCCCGCCGAGCAGGGCGGCGGCCTGGAAGAGCGGTACTGGCAAACCACCAACTACCCCCAGCTCGACGCGCAGGGCCGGGTGCAGGCCATCCTGGTCAAAACCGAGGACGTGACCGCGCCGCACCGCGCCGCCGCCACGCATCACGACCTGCTCGAAAGCCAGGAACGTTCCCGCTTTATCCTTGAGTCCTTGCCCGTCATGGTCTGGACCACCCGCCCCGACGGCTCGGCCGACTACTTCAACCAGCGCTGGCTCACATTTACGGGCAAACCCCTGGAGGCTGAAATCGAGTCCGGCTGGCTCGACGGCGTGCACCCCGACGACCGCGCCGGTGCGGCCGCCGCCTGGCGCGGAGCCTACGAGTCGGGCCGGTCCTACCAGACCGAATACCGCCTCCGCTGCGCCGACGGCGACTACCGCTGGGTGCTGGCCCTGGGCATTCCGCGCCTCAGTGCCGCCGGCGCCATCACCATGTGGGTGGGCTGCTGCACCGACATCCACGACCAGAAGCTCATGGTGCAGGAGCTGCTGCAGGCCAGCGAAGAGCAGGCCGTCCTCTCCGACCAGTCGTACCGGGCCTACCAGCTGGCCCAGTCCCAGCGCGAAACCTTCCACACCCTCTTCATGCAGGCCCCGGCCCTCATCGCCATCCTGCGGGGCCCGCAGTACGTGTTCGAGCTGGCCAACCCGCTGTACGAGGAGCTGTTGCCCGGCCGCGAGTTCCTGGGCCACCCCTCGGTAGAGGTGATACCCGAAATCGCCGAGCAAGGCTTCCTGGCCCTGCTCGACCAGGTGTACCAAACCGGCGAGCCGTTCTACGGCAAAGAAGTGCTGGCGCGGCTGCAGCGCTACCCCACGGCCCCCCCCGAGGACCGGTACTTCGATTTCACCTATCAGGCTTTTAAGGAGAATGGAACAATAGTGGGCATTTTCGTCTTCGCTTTCGAGGTGACGGAAATGGTGCAGGCCCGGCAGAAGCTGGAAACCCTCACGGCTCTGCCCCCGGCTGCTTCCTAAGTAAGAAAGTGTGCTCCTCTACCTTTGCCCACTCGCTTACCCATGGACCTTACTACCCTCGATTTTCAGCAAGCCCGCATTAAGCAGATTCTGTTTAAGTCGCAGCTGCGCTCGGTGCTCTACGGCGTGCGCGAGGCCGACGAGGCCCTGTTCTCGCCGCAGGGCAGCGCCCTGGGCCAGTGGCTGAGCACGGAGGTGAAGCCCCGCTACCCTGGCCACCCCGACGTGCGCGAAGCCGAGCGCCTGCTCCAGCAGTTGCTCAGCACCGGCCGCGAGCTGGCCACCCAGTACCGCCACGGGCAGATTGACGAAGCCCGCCGGGGCCTCACCCGCATCGACCGGGTCGGCGAGGAGCTGGTCACCGTCCTGCAGCGGCTCGGCACGCGCCCGACGCCGCTGGCCGCCTGAGGACCACCTAGCCAGCGTCCAGGCCTTGCGGGGCATCTGCTGCTGCAGCTCGGCCACTCGCCGGGCATTTTCCTGCGCCGCCAGCCGCGCGGCCAGGCGCAGCTCAATCTCGTCCATCGCAATAGCAGCCAGATCCTGCAGAATCAGCTATTGGGCTTCATTTAGGTAGCGCTGCTTCTGGTCGAGGAGGCAGAACGTACCCAGCTTATGGACGTCCTCGACCGCGCCGGCCAGCGCGACACCGTGTACTGGAATTTCGTGTACCAGCCCCTGCCCGATGCCGACGGCCGCATCAGCGGCATCACGGTGGTGGCCACCGACGTGACCGAACAGGTACTGGCCCGCCGGCGCCTCGAACATGTGGGCCAGGAGCTGGCCGCCAACTACGCAACCCTGCACACGGCCCATGGCGCGAGCCAGGTCGCCAACGAGGCCCTCAGCCACAGCAATGCCCAGCTCACCTATGCCAACCAGGACCTCGACAACTTCGTGTACGCGGCCAGTCACGACCTTAAATTGCCCGTGCTCAACTTGGCCGGCCTCTTCGACGAGCTGCGCCGCGGTGTTTCTTTCACCGATGCCGCCGAAGAAGCCCTACTGGTGCCCCTCATTACCCAGGCCCTGCACCAGCTCAGCACTTCCCTCGACGACCTAGCCGCCCTGGGCCGGGCCCAGCAGGCGGCGCACGCCCCGGCCGAGCCGATGATGCTGGAGGCCTTGGTCGAGGAAATCCTGCACACGCTGGAACCGCAGGTGCGTGCGGCCAATGCCCGCGTCAGCACCGACTTCGCCGCCCGGCCCACGCTCACCTACCCGCGGGCCAGCCTGCACACCGTCCTGCTCAACCTGCTCAGCAACGCACTGAAGTACGCCGACCCCACCCGCCCCGCCCGCATCCACTGCTCGCTCTGGCTCGCGGCCGGCGAGCCCGTGCTGTGGGTGAAAGACAACGGCGTGGGCTTCGACGCCGCTGGTCACGGCCCCGAGCTGTTCCAGCTCTTTCGCCGCTTTCACGCCCACGTCGAGGGCACCGGCGTGGGCCTCTACCTCGTCAACCGCCTGCTGCTCGCTAAGGGCGGCCACCTAGAAGTGGACAGCCAGGTGGGCGCGGGCGCTACCTTCCGGGCTTACCTCGGTCCTGCTTAGCGCCAGGGCTTTTCCGCTTCTACTCTTGTGCTACCCAACTTCCACTCTGGCTGAGCGGCACCATAACTGCCGCCAATGTGTCCGGCTTGCTTAGCGTCATTCAGCCCGCAGGCCTTATTCTCGATGGCGGCAACGAAATTAAGCCGGGCTTGCGTGATTTTGAGGAGCTAGCGGCGGTATTTGAGGCGCTGGAAGAGGACTAAACCAAGCTACCGTTAGCCCAGCACCATTAGTAGATCAAACACCTGCTGCCCCAATCGTTCATCGCCCGTTATCCGAACGTAGGCTTCGGCTTGCGGGCGGGGCAGACTTTTAGTAAACAATCGCCAAGCCACGGCTCCATCAATAGTCACGGTAGCGACCAAAGGCCCAGCGGCGCTTTCCTGTAGCTCCCACTGCCCGGCACTGCTGTAGTGAAGGTACCAGGTGCCGCCACCTGCGCCTGTTACGCTGAATTGCAGCGTTTGCCCAAGCTCGGCCGACAGGTAGCGGTAATGATGCGGCAGCGTCCGGATGCCGGTTGCCAGAAAAGGGTGATATAATTCTTTGGTTAGTAACTCATTTTCCCCTCGCCCCACCGCCTGCCGTATCTGTTGCTGGTGGTGCCACTTTTCGGTGTAATCGCGGGCGATGTGAAACCAGTTGAGCGAGGTTTGCTCTCCGGCCCACCCCACGGCAAAAGCAGCCTGCTCCCACGGGTCCAGCGTCCGCAAAAAAGCCGTGTATTCCTGCCCCGACGACTCAAGCAGCTCCAGCACGATGCGCGGACTCAACCGCCGGGCGGCTTTTATCCAATCAGCGTTCAGCTTATTCAGAAACTGCACGATGCCCTCGTAGCTATTCGGATCGGCGGGTTGCACCCCAAAATAACCGTCGCGCAGCATAGACAGGGTTTGCAGGTTGCCAGCCAGCAGGTGCAGGGCCACATCCATCACCTTCCATTGCGGTGCCACGGTTTGCCGCTGCCATTCTGCGGGCTGCAAATCCTTAAGAAAGGCAAGCAGCTTCTCATCCAGAATGGGAAACAAGGGCAAGGTTTCGATAGGTACGGGACGCACGGCGGGCATGATGCAGGGTTAGCTCAGCGTAAACTGAATGTACTTGATGGCAATGCCCTCGGCCCGGAAGCGGCGCTCATAATGGGTTTGAATATCCTCGGCGTGGGGCAACATCTCAGGCGTGGCATACATATCAGCGGTGTGGGCCAGGATGCGGGCAGCGCGGCGGTTTTGCAAAACCTCCAAAGTATATTCGTAGAGCGGCGTATCGTCGGTTTTGAGGTGAACCAGACCGCCAGCCCGTAGTATTTCCTGGTACAGATTGAGAAAGCGCGGGGAGGTAAGCCGGCGCTTGATATCCCGGTCGCGGGGTCGGGGGTCGGGGAAAGTGACCCAGATTTCGGCTAGCTCCTGGGGGGCAAAATGAGCGGCCAGCGCCTCGGCGCGGGTGCGCACGAAGCCCACGTTGGTCAGATCCAGCTCCTCGGCGCGGGTACTGCCTCGCCATATTCGGTCGCCCTTTATATCGAGGCCCAGAAAGTTGCGCTCGGGATAGCGCGCGGCCAGCCCTACGGTGTAGTCGCCCTTGCCGCAGCCCATTTCCAGGGTAATGGGGTTGTCATTTTGAAAGAAATCCTGGTGCCAGCGCCCCCCCAGCTGCTCGTAGTTGGCTTTGCCCGGCTCCACGATATCGGCCCGCTCCGCGTTGCTGGCGAAGCGTACTAGTTTCACTCGACTCATTCTTTTGACTTATTGATTTATCTTTAGGGCTTACGCAGTTGCCTGTGCGAAATCGCCTCTACCGCCCCTGGGGGCTTTTTTCAGGTTGCCCCGTCGCTTTTGTGACTACACTAACTGCTTAATTTTCAATATTTTTTATTTCAACTGCGTAAGCCCTACTCTTAGTAGATAGTCACGCGGAATGCTCTGCATGACCGCCGTTTTTATTGGAAGTAATGAGCAAAGCAAGTAAGAGATAGGCACGAGCTACCCTCGCTCCTATTCGTACAGCTCCTCCACCTCCGCCACCACAAAAGTACTGCCACCGATAAATACTACATCATCGGGCCCGGCCGCTAGGCGGGCAGCCTTCACCGCCGCCGATACAGGCCCGTAAATTGCCCCCCGGAGCCCAACCGTGGCCGCTCGCTCGGCTAGCTCGGCGGCGGGCAGGGCCCGCGGGATGCCAGCCTGGCAAAAGTAGTAGATGGCCGTGGGGGGCAAAATGGTGAGCATCTGGGTTACATCTTTATCATTGACCACGCCCAGCACTACGTGCAGCTGCCGGTACGTGAGCCGCGCCAGCTGGGCGGTTACCAGGCGCAGGCCGGCTTCATTATGGCCCGTATCACACACTACCAGCGGCCGGCGGCCGATAATGCTCCAACGCCCCCGAAGGCCCGTAAGCTGACGCACATCGCGCAGCCCCTGGCGCACGGCCGCTTCGGGAATACCAAAATTTTGCTGCCGCAATTCATTCAGCACGGCCAGCACGCCCGGCAGATTCAGGCGCTGATAGTCGCCTACCAAGCCAAGCTCAAGCTCATCGAGCAACACGGTGCCATTGAGCGTCACGCGCACCCGCTGCGACTCTGCTTCTGGAGACTGGGGGGCAATTATGGTGGCGTAATAGTGCTGATCAGCAAAGGTAAGCGGTGCGGCCAGGCTACGAGCGGCTTCCGCAAAAACGGCGACGACTTCCGGCTGGGTCTGACTAACAACGGCCGGCACGCCAGCCTTTATGATACCTGCTTTCTCAGCCGCAATCAGCGGGAGCGTATCGCCTAGCAAAGCCTGATGATCGAAGCTGATATTCGTGATCAGCGACACCAGCGGAGTGATAATATTGGTGGAGTCAAGCCGCCCACCCAAGCCGACCTCCACAATGGCGATATCGACTTTTTCGTCGGCGAAGTACCGGAAAGCCAGAGCCACGCACATCTCGAAAAAAGACGGTTTTACCTCCTCAAACAACGGTCGCCATTGCTCCACGAAAGCCACGAGATACTCGGGGGGCAATTCCTGGCCGTTTATTTTTATACGCTCCGTAAACTCTCGCAGGTGGGGAGAAGTGTACAAACCCACTTTGTAGCCGGCTGCCTGCAACACGGACGCGAGCAGATGCGAGCTACTGCCCTTGCCATTGGTGCCCGCCACATGCACGCTCCTAAACTTCCGCTCCGGGTTGCCCAGCGCGGCCGCTAGCACTTGCGTATTGCCCAAGCCTTTCTTAAATCCTGCCGCCCCAACCCGCTGAAACATGGGCAGTTGCTCGTACAGATAAGCCAGCGTTTCGGCGTAAGTCATGGGTTGAGGCAACAAGAAAATTTATTGATCACCTCACTTCCTTCATTAGTCAATAAAGGAGAAAGATGAGTTAATTCGAGTGCAAAAGAAAACCGCCGGCCGGATAAATCCGACCGGCGATTATAGAAACAAGCGAAATCAAGACCTACTCCAACCGGAAGCGGAAGGTGATATAGCCTACCCCCCCGCCCGGATCAGAGCGCGTTTTGCGGAAGGAAAATCGTTCGCGAATCGTTTTAAGGCAAGCCTCTACCTGCGTAGCCGACATCGTGCCGCCCACTTTATTAACTGAGACAATCTCGCCTTCGCCATCAATCGTGATTTTAAAGCGTAAGTAGCCACCCTGATTATCAACCAGCGGGGGTTGGGGCTTATTAGCGAAAGCCCAGCCACCGTTGCCAAAGCCGTCGCCGGAGCCACTGCCGCCCCCCGAGCCTCCACCATCGCCCCCGCCACTGCCCGGCGTGCCATAGAGAGCACGGGCATCAAGGCTTCCTTTAGGATTACCCTGGTCGCCGGTAGCGCCGGGTCGGTCGCCATTGTTATTGCCGGTGGGCGTGTTGCTGGTGCCGGCAGAACCGTTGCCACCACCATCATCACTGCCCTTGGGCGTGTACAGCGTGCGGGGCTTCGGAGCCGGAGGGGCTTCGCGTACTACTTCCTTAACCGGTTCAGGCTTTTCTACGGGCGGAGTTTCGCGCACCACTTCCTTGCGCGGCACAGGGCGCTCAACCGGCGGAATTTTTACGGGGCTTTCTTCCGCTTCGCTGGTCACGATTTTCTCCTCGGCGGCATCTGGCGGCGTAGGCGCGGCGGCCCGCGTCGGCTGGGGCGCGGGCTGCGGATCAGGGTTGCGGGCCGGCGGGCGGCTGTCGTTCGTGTTGCGCGAGTTATTGGCTTGGGCTAAGGTTTGAATATCACCGTAGCCGGCTTCGTCTACACCGTAGTTCAGCTCTACGCCGCCGCCGCCAATTTCCGTCAGCGGCGGATCAGGGCCTTTAAAAACGGTGAAAATAAACAGTAATAACAGCAAGACATGAACGACCACCGTCCCGACTAGCGCCTCTTGGCGGTGATGTTCGCGGTAATCGAGTGCCATGGGTTGTCTTAATTAGGGTACCGAGTTATTCAACGCAAACCAGTAATGGCGCGTTCCTACCCACGACCTGCACTCTGCTGAGCCTGCGTGGCCATGACCATTTTCACCTTCAGGCGGTTGCCGATTTCGAGGATATCAACCAGCTTCTGCACGTTCAAAGAGGCATCAACGCGCAACACTACCGTGGGCTGATCGAGGCCGGCTACACGCTTACTAAGGGCTGATTCTAAATCCGTGGACGTCACGGGCTGACGGTCCAGAAAATACTGCCCAGCGGCGTCAACGGAGATATTGATGGTTTCTTTCATCACGGCCTTGCCCGAACGGGCATTCGGCAAAAGCAGCTTAATCACGTTGGGATTTACCATCGTGCTCACAATCAGAAAGAACAGCATCAGGAAGAACATGATGTCGTTCATCGAGCTGGTCTCGACGTGCGAGGAAAGCTTGCGGCGGCGGCTGAGGTTCATCTTATTTGAATGAAGAATTAGGAATGAAGAATGAGGAATTGAGGGCACTTCGCTTAATGAGGGATACGTTCGTCAATTCCTCATTCTTCATTCCTAATTCTTCATTAAGCGTAGCATCTAGTTATCCTGCAAGATATCCATGAACTCAATGGCCGAGTTCTCCATACGAAAAACCAGGCGCTCAACCATGATACTGAGCCAGTGGTAGCCGACGTGCGCGATAATGCCAACGATAAGACCAGCCGCCGACGTGACCATCTTGGTATACAAACCGCCCGAAATCTGAGCGATACCGAAGTCGCCGGTGGTGCTGATGGCGTAGAAAATCTTGATTACGCCGATAATCGTGCCCACGAAGCCCAGCATGGGGGCAATACCAGCAATAATACCGAGAATGCTAATGTTCTTTTCCAGACGGGCAATCTCGATTTTGCCCACGTTCTCAACACTCGTTTCAATGTCTTTGAGCGGTAAGCCAATGCGGCGAATACCCTTCTCAATCATGCGTGCCAAAGGAGAAGCGTTCTGAGCGCACAGCATTTTGGCTCCCTGCAAATCGCCTTTCACCATCAGCCCCCGAATGCCCCCCATAAAGGAATCGGGGTTGCTGGTGGCTTTGCGAATGGTGATGTAGCGCTCCAGAATGATGAAAACAGAGATAGAGAAGAGAATGAAAATGGGAATCATTACCCACCCGCCCTGCAACACCAAATCAATAAGGGAAAGCTCGGGGGCAGCGGCATTGGCTGCAGCATTGGCGGCAACAGCCGCGGTATCAAGGGGAGCAGTGGTGGTGATTTGCAGGAGCAATGATGTCATTTTAGTACTTAAGAACCCAGAGTGCTGAGCCGTATTGTTTGCGTAATTGAGAAAGGCTGCGGTCCGCCGAAGCGCGGTCAGTAAATTCACCTACTGTAAGGCGGTAGAAGCGGCTGCCTGCAGAAGCCCGCGTTGGGCGCACGGGCCACAATATCTGCGCAGGACGGTTTTTGCGGGCTAAAGCAGCACGAGCTTTCTCCACGCTACGAGGTGTATCGAAGCTGCCCGCCACCACGTAGAAACGGCCCGTACGGTTTTTAATTGTTGTAGCCGAAGTAGCTGTAGCGGGCGTTGCAGCGGGGGTAACCTTTGCCACAGTCGCTGGCTTTGCCGGAGCAGGTGCTACAATAGCTTTAGGAACTGCAACCGCCTTAGCAGCAGCCATAGGCTTAGCGGCCGGTTCCCCCAGCTGGTTGACATTAGTGAGAGCAGTGGAGGCTGCATCAACTGGTTTCGCCGCGTCCCAGTCAGCAATTTCGGCGGTTGGTACGGTTACCGGAGCCTTGGCATCGGGAGCACCATCGGGCACGAACTCTTCGCTCCAGCCATGATTTGCCAAAGTAGCCTGTTGCCGGGCATTGGCGTTTGGCTTCACCGCGCTGGGGGGCATTTTCTGCTCCTGCGCTACCCACGAAGCCGGTACTGCACGTACGCTGTCGGGCAGGTGGCCCAGGCGCAAAGCAAACAGGTAGCCCGCCGACAGCATCAGCCCGGTAAGGATAGTGGCAGCGGCCACATTGAACACCCGCGCCGAACGCCGTGAGCGACCTGCTACCGTGAGCTGAGGCCCCGTAGGCTGCCTTTCCCGAGCCAGCAGAGCATCGGTAGCCCGTACCGGCCGCGAAACCAGCTCAGGCAACCCGTAGCTGGCTGCAAGCAGGTTCTGAGTTCCCGTGTACTCAAACTCCAGACCTCGGCCAAAAGCCCGGCGAAATATGCCGATACCAGGCAGTTCTGTGCGCTGGGCGCTATCCAGCTCAGCCTGCAAATGGCCCACAGCATGACGCACCATTTGCCGGGCTTCTGAGGCTGGCACGCCCAAGGTGTGGCTCAGAGCATCAACCAATAGGCCATCGTTGCGGGTGAGGGCACCGTTGAAGGCTACGGTTTTGGTGGGAGGTGTCAGGGTGTGGCGCACCGGATGAATCCGGGCTGGGGCGTAATCGGCGATGAGGCCACCGAAACCGGGAATAATCACGCAATCGTGGTCCCGGAGCAAGCTGAGGATATGGTCGGAAATCGGCAAAGTCGGTCTGTTGTGTTTCTGATGTGTTGACTTTTACTGAGTTGATACGCTACTGCAAGTGAGCTCATTCTTAAAAGCAGATGCTTCGGAATATGCTATTCCTTACCAGCTTATTAGCGCAGTAAAAAATTAAAAATCATAAGTCACGCCCGCCAGCACGTTGATGCCCTTCACCGGGTAGTTCAGGAAACGCTCGTACTTGCGGCCCAGCAAATTGTTGCCTAAAGCAAAGATTGACAGATTTTCCGAGAAACGATAATCGCCACGCAGGTTCAAATCTACTACCGTGTCGGTGGGACGCACTACTTGCGTGAGGGTGCCCGTAGTCCCCGAGCGCTTATATCCTACTCCGAAACTGGAGCTGTAGGTATATAACTCCGCGCCCAGCAGGATTTTATCACCCATATTATACGTCCCGAACAGCGCAGATTGGAAAGCCGGGCGGTGAAACGCTTCAGCCAAAGTCTTGGTGTTATACCCATTATAATCAGCCTTCACGCCCAGACGAAACTGCTCGGCGGCGTTATAAAGTATTTCTCCATGAACGTTGAGCAATTGGGTGGATTTGCGGTCGTACACCAGATCAAAGCGTGAGGTATCCGTGGGGCTGTTGGCGTAGAAGTACAAGTTACGGTCGTTGGAAGCCGTGACCTTGGCACTCACCGAAAGGCCACGCGCAGGCGTAGCCGTGAAGCCCCCGTAGACGGTTGGGCCGCGGTGCGTGTCGGCTACGCGCTGGTTGGGAGCGAGCCAGGGGTTTTCGGTAGTGAGGTCGTACATGGTTACACGCTGCAAGGCCCCACCCAGGCCGCCAAATACCACGAATTTATCTTCGGTCACGGTGTAGCCCAGGCGAATGGCCGGATACACATTGAACTGCGAAGCCGTGCCTATAGTATCGCCAGTGTACCCCAGGGTGGCTCCCACCGATACCGCCAGCCGGTTCAGATTTGCCTCAAACGCCGGCGTAACCTGCACAAATGGCCGGCTGGTAGTGGTTAGCTCATCCTTCTGAGAGATAAAGGAAACGTCGCCATTCAAGGCTATGCGCCCTTTCTCGCCTAATGCATAAGCTGAGCGCAACGAGGCGTTGAAGTTGTTCTCGCTGGCCGCGAACCGGTCTTTCCAGTAGTTAAAACCTACGCCGAAGTCATATTGCAAGGCGGCATCGGTGGCGCGGTTGCGGGCGTAAATCCGGGCGGCGGCGCGGGTGAACACCTGCTTAATATCATCGACATCGGGGGGCAAATTCTGGGTCTCGCGGTTGTAGCCGTAGAAGTTGTAGCGTTCCCGGCCCAGATCCAGCTTAGCTCCCAGCGCAGCCGTGCCGCTGTAAGTTTCGCCGTTCAGGCCCAGACTGGTTTGACTCAGGCTGGAGTTCTTACGGTCTACGGGGCCGCGCGACGAGGAAATATGGCTGAAATCGAGGCCGTAGGAAGCGGCGTCGCTGCGGGTATTGTGCAGGTAGGCTTTTCCGTAGAGGGTGCCATAGTTGCCCAATGCGCCCTTCAGGTAATTGCCGGTCTGGGGGGCTAATTCTTCCTGCTTGATGGTCAGTACACGCACAGAAGGATTGAGCCGGTCGGCGGGCAGGCGGAAGTCGGGATAGGTGTACGGCACTGCCTGCGCCTGCGGGGTCGGGGCCTCCACTTTGATCTTATCAAAGTTGCGCGTCGCCTCGGGCAACTCGTTCACCCGCTCCTTCACTATTTCGATTTCGGCGTCTTCAATTTTGCCCCCCGGCCGCTGCTGCGCCCACGAAACGCGGGGTGCGGCCGCGGCCAGCAAAGCGGCCAAAGCCAGGGAGTAAGGCGAGCGAAGCGTCATAGCAAGGGAGTTAGACCGAATAGAAGCTTAGATTAAGCTTACTATATTCAACCAATTGTAAATCAATTATTTATTATACCAAGCAAAATAAGCTCCCATCTATTCTTCCACAGGTACGGGGGAAGCGGTAGAGTCAGTGGACTGAGTTTGAGTAGGCTGCAAAGACTGACGCGCAGCAGCCCGGCGAGCGGCCGGTGAAGCCGGTTTTGCGGGCGTCATTTTGCCCCCCGCGGCGGGCGTGGGGGCTGGTTTGGCACTACCGCTTGCTGGTGCAGGCGCAGCTCCATCGGCGGGCAAAGCAGCCAGACGCTGCTTGGCACCTTCAATGATTTCCGCCACCGGAAACTTGTTGTCGACGATAGAATTCAACGTGGCGCGGGCCTGAAAATTATCACCCTGCAAGGTATAGATGTCGGCGATGAGCAGGAAGCCCCGACCCTGCCATAGCTGGTACTTGGAGGCATTGGTTTTATAAGCCGCGTCCAGTGCCTCGGGGTATTTCTTCTGCTCGAATAGAATCTGGGCCAACAGGTATTGTGCTTCGGCTCCGTTCTCGTCGGTGGCGGTGGCCGCAGCCGTGGTCAACTCTGGAATAGCCTGATCGAGGTTGCCGGCTTTGTAGCTGGCTTTGCCCAGATACAGCAGAGCAGCATTCGTAGCATTAAGCGAAGCGCTACCCAGGGCGCGCAGCTCCTGGGCTACGCGGCGGGTGCCGTCGTAGTCGCCGCTCTCATAGTAGCTCAGCATTAGCCCAATGCCAGCGTTGGCCACGTCGCGCTTGTTCTGCGACACCTCCCGCAGGCGGGTGTAGTACTTGATGGCTTCGGGGTAGTTTTTATTAGCAAACTCCAGGTCAGCCACCCGACCCACGGCCCGGTTCACAAACTCGCTCTTGCCCTCTGTTACTACATTTTTCAGCCCGGCCAGGCCCTCAGCCTGCTTCCCGGTTTTCAGGTACGAATCACTGAGGAAATAGCGTCCGTCGGCCGCCAGAGCCGTAGCAGGGTACTGCTTCAGGTAAGCTTCCAGCCGGGGAATAGCCTGAGCGTACTTCTCGGCGGTGTACAATGACTTCGCCGCTTCAAACTCCACGCTCTCCGTGGCTCCGCTCTGCGGATTCTGCTGCTTGTACTGGCCCAGGGCCTGATCGAAATCCTCCGTGCGGCCTAGCGCTGCCAGGCTTTCCTGCAGGCCCGACAGCGCATTAGTTGCCGACTTGGTACGAGGAAAACGTTCCAGTACCTGGCGGAAATCGGCCACGGCTTTATCATGCTGGTTGAGGTTGGCGTAAGCCACGCCCCGCTTCTGCAAGGCCTGCGGAATCAGGGCGCTATTGGGCCGGGCCCGAATCAGACGCGAAAACCCATCCACGGCAGGCTGAAAATTACCCCCCTCAAACTCAAACTGGGCCTGCTGGAACACCGCGTCGTCGGCGTAGCGCGACTGGGGGGCGGTTTTAAGCAAAGTATTCAGCGTGTTCGTAGCTTCTCCCTGACGACCTAATAAACCCAAGGTTACACTTTTCTGGTAATAGGCGTAGTCCTTATCAGAGGCGTTGGAAGCAATGACTTTGTCGTAGCCAGTCAGGGCCTGTTTGTAATCTTTGGCCACATAATAGGTATCGGCCAGGCGCAGCGTCACGTCGTAGTAGTTCGGGTCGTCGCCTGGCTTACGGGTTTCGGCGTCCTTCAAATACGCCTGAAACTGAGGCCGCGCCCGATCATATTGCTTGGTGTTGTAATACGCGTAGCCCAGGCCATAGCGGGCTTTCTGGTCGAAGTCCGTCTCGGCGGCGCTGCCGGAGCGGGCCGTGCGCGCGGCGGCCGTATAGCTCTGAATGGCTTCGGGATACTTCTGACCAATACTATAAATCTCGCCGCGCAACACCTGGGCGGCGGCGCGCAGGGCGTCGTCCTGCGGATACTTGAGCGACTTATCCAGCAAGGGCAGCGCCTCATTAAACTTGCTATTGTTGTAGAGCGTGGCGGCCTGCAGGTAAGTCACGCGCTGATACGTCGCGTTCAGGCGGCTACTGCGGTTGTCCAGGCCCTCGAGGTAACTGATGGCTTGGGCGTAATCCGATGAGTTCAAAAAGCTCTCACTCAGAATATCGTCTGCCGCCGCCGCATTTTTGGAACGCGGAAACTTCTTGTTAAAGTCTTTCAGCGAGGCAATAACTTCCCGGGCATTGCCCAGCTCGTAGTTCACCTGCGCGTATTTGAGCGTGGCGTTTTCGGTGATGTTGCGGTCGAAAGTAGCATTGCGGGCGGCATCGAAAGCGTTCAAGGCAGGCTGCTTCTGCTTGAGCTGCAAATAGCTCAAGCCCATATGATAGGCCGCATTCTGACCCAGCGAGTCCTTACGGGCCGCCACGCCTTTCAGGCCATTGACGGCCCCCTTGAAGTCGCCCATCTTATAATTGGCGTACCCAATTTTGTACTGCACCGTCGGCTCCATTTTCTTGCGGCCAGCAGCGTAGCGGTTAAAATACTCGGCCGCGCTCTGAAAGTCGCCTTTCTGGTAAAAGGCGTCGCCTACCAACAGCTGAATTTCGTCGGCACCCTGGGGCGACGGCGTTTGGGCCAATGCCTTCGAGCCGTAGGCAATCAGGCCGTCGAAGTCACCTTCCTTGTAATAAATCTGGGTCATGACGGCCGGCACTACGAGGCGGTAGCCTTCGCTTTCCTCGGCCACGGCCAAATCGCGGCGGGCACCGGCAAAATCCCCCGCCCGGAAGGCCAGGTAGCCGGCGTAGTAGCTGCTGGCATAGCGGTACTCCGAGCTGCCCTGCTTGGTGCGGTCGAATAGCAGGCGCGCTTTGTCAAACTCCTTCTGGGCAAAGTAGCTGTAAGCCAGCTTAAACTCTGATTCCTCACGCTGCTCCAGCGTTAAGTTGTCGGGGCCGACGCGCTGCATATACTCAGCGGCCTTGGCGTAGGTCTTCTTATCGAAATAAAATTTTCCGAGTTGAAAAAACGCCTCGGCAGCCTTCGGGTGCGCTGGGTTATTAGCCGCGAAGGCCAGAATCCGGTCTTCGGCATCGGGGTGAAACAGGTAGAGCCCCGCTACGGCGTAATAATATTCCGCGTCGGTGGTGCGGTCGCGCAGCTCGCCGGTGCGGCGTTGGGTCTGGTCGAGGTAACGCTGAAAAGACTGTTGGGCGGCACCATACTTACCGCGGTCAAAAAGCTCAAGGCCCTCCTGGAAATGACGCTCGTCGGCGGCAAAAACCTGCGTTTGCTGGGCTGCGGCTACCAGCGGGGCCGCGGTGCTGAGCGTGGCGGCCAGCGCCAAGCGTGGAAATAACTTCATTGCGGGGCGTTACAAGAAAGGGCGCTGCCGGCCCGGGAATGGCCAAAAGTAGCGAAAAAGTGGCGGAGGTTGCACAGAAAAGGCGTTCTCGCGCCTAGGCAACGTGCTGGGGGACTTTTTGGTATAGGGCACGGCCCGTAGCTGCCGGCCCGCAGAATAGCATGTTTGCTACCATACTACCGGGGCTTTTGCTAACTCTACAACAAGATATTACGGCCGTTATACCCACTGGGGGGCTTTTTACAGGCCAAAATGCATGGTGTAGTCGCCACCATCGGTGATGTGCACACGCTTAAAGCCTAGCGTTTTCAGGTCAATGCATACCTGCTTGATTATCGTATCCTTGCTCCGCGCATCAAAAGTCGGCGACGACATAATAATAACGTCGGCCAACTCACCGACTACGTTTATTTTGGCCTCCACCCCTTTTTGCCGCAGCTCTTCGGGCAACTGAGCAGCATAGTTTTGGCGCTCCTCAATGGCGATAACGTCTTTAGCTATCACTGTTTTTGGCGCGATGCTTTTAGTAGTGAAAGTCGAATCAGCGACTGTGTCGGCAGTTCCGGCCGGTGCGGTAGCAGGAAGTTGCGCCGTGGCAGTTGATTTGGTTGGCCCAGCTTCGGGCTGGCGAGTAGCCGTTGCGAGGGGGACTGCGTTGGTTATGTCTTTTGAACGGAATTTACTAGCGACACTTAGCTTTTTCGAAGGCGTTGAAGCGTTGAGCGCCAGATCTTCCTCGAGGGCTTCCTCCTGGTATGCTTCAGTTCGCATGGCCGCCAGCTGCCTATTAGATTCTGAGTCGGCTGAGTTCAATGATCCCGCCGCGAATGCCGAGCCTGCGGCCACGGCTGGCAGGCTGGCGTGTTGTGAGCGGGCAGGCCGAGTCCACCGGCCCAGAATAAAGGCGCCCAAGAATGTTAGCAGTGTAATTCCTAGCAGACCGAAAAGTGAGTTACGATTCACAGTACAAGTAGTAAACAAATAGTAGAACGCTCGCCTTCAACTACCGATACGCTGAAAAGGCCAGAGAGTCTGCTATGGCAATCGACAAGCCAATTGTTTAGTTTCTATGCTCTGTCTCGCCCTCGGCCAGTTGCCACCCAAAGTGCTTTCTGAGCATTCCTCTCACCTTCTCTTTAGTTAGCGGCTTCCTCAGGAAGTCCGCTACGTGGAGCTGCCGCCCCCGCTCTACGTCCTGGGCATGCACAGACGTGGTGAGCATAATAATAACAATTGCCTCTTTCTGCGCCAGCGGCAGCTGCTGATAGGAAAATAGAAACTCGAACCCATTCATCACGGGCATATTCACATCTAGCAGAATCAGGGCCGGGCACGCGGTATCGGGGCAGTGCTGTTCTAGTAATGCAAACGCCTCCTGTCCGTTCAGTGCTACCAATAGCTGATCGGCAATAGCTAAATCTTCCAGCAGTCGCTGATTAAGAAAATTATTAACGGGGTCGTCGTCTACTAATAAGATACACGGTAGCTTCTCCACGGTAATAGCTAAATAGATGTTGAGGCCAATGGAAAACTATTGTTTCCTGGAAAGAAAGGCACTGATGGGCAAATCTAAGATTAAAACTGAACAGCAGACGTACCTGCGCTAGCCAACCCACCGGGTTCTTATCCATTTCAGCCCACAATGGCACTCAGCGGCACAGAGTGCAGAATAAGGAATACCAGCTCGCGCAAAATCTCCCCTTCCGTCATCGAGCCCGACTCAATACCCTTGCTCTGAGCATCGGCGCGGCGCAGCAGATGAATAATATCGCGGGTGCGCTGGAAGCTGTAGTTACGCATGGCCAGCTGATAGTCTTTCTGCTGAAAGCTATTCACGATGCCCAGCTTTTTATAATCGGCGTCGGAAGGGTTGCCAGCCTGATGCAGCACGAGCAGCTTGGTAAAAAAACCAAACAGCAACGTCAGATTAGGGATGATGGGATTAGCCTTGGGGTTGGCCTCGAAGTAATGTAGAATCCGGTTGGCCTTCAGCACATCGCGCTGTATTAAAGCCCGCTGCAGCTCAAAGATGTTGTAGTCTTTGCTGATACCGACCAAGCGCTGCACCAAATCCTCGTCGATGGCCTGACCGGGCTTCACGTTGAGCAGCAGCTTGTCAATCTCATTTGTCAGCCGGCCGAGGTCAGGCCCGATGTACTCGCTGAGCATAGCCACGGCCTGGGGGGCAATTTGCTGCTGTTTGCTGCGTATGTGGCTCGTCAGCCAGGGCGCTACCTGGTTATCGTAAAGTTTTTTGCTGGTTAGCACGGCCGCGTGCTTGGTCATTGCTTTGGACAGCGCCTTCCGGCCGTCCAGGGTTTTATGCTTGTAGCAAAATACGAGCACCGTGCTGGCCAGTGGGTTTTTCAGATACGCCTCAAAAAACGGATAGCTGCTCTCCCGCTCCAGGTCGGCGACCGATTGCGCTTCCTTTACAATAACTACCGAGCGCTCCGCCATCATCGGAAAGCGCCGCGCCTGGCCCAGAATAGTCGCCACGTCCACGTCCTTGCCGTAGAGCACTACCTGGTTAAAGCCGCGCTCGTGGTCGGGCATCACGCTTTTCTCGATGATGTCGGCAATCAGATCAATATAGTACGGCTCCTCCCCTTGCAGGAAATACACGGGCGCGAACTGCCGCTGCTGGAGCTGCTTCAGAATCTCGTCGGGGCTGAAGTTGGGCACGGAGTGAATGGGTAAATGGGTAAATGAGTGGATGGGTGAATGCTAGGTATTCACTCCAGGTAAGCAAAGGTATCATTGCTTACTACCTTTGTCCAGTTGTTATGGACACATTGGAGCTGCCACTTGGCCCAGTCTTGGGCTTTACTCAGCTTACCCAAGTGACTCATTCATCCACTCACTCATTCACCCACTCACTCATTGGACCTTCTCGACGAACTCCGCTGGCGCGGAATGCTGCACGATACGATGCCCGGCATGGCCGAACACCTGGCTGAAAATCAGCCCATCAGCGGCTACATCGGCTTCGACCCGACGGCCGCTTCCCTGCACATTGGCAACCTGGCTACTATCATGCTGCTGGTGCATTTGCAGCGGGCCGGCCACCGGCCCGTAGCCCTCGTGGGCGGCGCCACCGGCATGATTGGCGACCCCTCGGGCAAGTCATCGGAGCGCAACCTGCTGGATGAAAACACGCTGCGCGGCAACCAGGCAGGCATTAAAGCGCAATTAGAGAAGTTCTTGGAGTTCAACGACTCGCCGACCGGGGCCGTGGTGGTCAATAATTACGACTGGTTTAAGGACTTTGGCTTCCTGCAATTTCTGCGCGATGTCGGTAAGCACCTCACGGTAAACTACATGATGGCTAAGGACTCGGTAAAGCGCCGCCTGGGCACGCCCGAGGCCGAAGGCGAGCAGCGCGCCGAAGGCCTTTCTTACACCGAGTTCAGCTACCAGCTGTTGCAAGGCTACGACTTTCGCCACTTGTTCCAAACGCTGAACTGCACTCTGCAAATGGGCGGCTCCGACCAGTGGGGCAACATTACTACCGGCACCGAGCTGATCCGTCGCCTCGACGGCGGCAAGGCTTTCGCCCTCACCTGCCCGCTGGTCACGAAGGCCGATGGCAGCAAGTTCGGCAAGTCAGAAAGCGGCAACGTGTGGCTCTCACCGCAGATGACTTCACCCTACCAGTTCTATCAATTCTGGCTCAACGCCGCCGACGCTGACGCCAGCCGTCTTATTCGCGTGTTTACTTTGCTCAGCGAAACCGACATTCTGGAGTTGGAAGCGCAGCACGCCCCGGCACCGCACCAGCGCATTCTACAGAAAGCACTGGCCAAAGACGTTACCACCCGCGTCCACTCCGCCGAGGCGTATGAAGCAGCGGTAGCCGCGTCCGAAATTCTGTTCGGCAAAGGTGACCTGGAAGATTTGCAACGTCTCGACGAGCCTACGCTGCTTGACGTATTCGCCGGCGTACCGCGCCTGGAAGTGCCCCGCGAGCAGGCCAACAGTCTGCTGGTAGCCGATTTGCTCAGCGAAGCCACCCAATACCAGATTTTTCCTTCCAAAAGCGAGGTTAAAAAGATGATTCAAGGCGGCGGGGTAAGCCTGAACCGTCAAAAAGTAGCCGCCGCTGATCAGGCTGTAGCGGAGCTGCCTTTGCTGCAGGATAAGTATCTGGTGGCCCAGAAAGGCAAAAAGAGCTACTTTCTGATTGCGCTGGTCTGAACCACAGATTTCTGCGGATTTAGGGGCTTTTGCAGCTGACTATTACACTCGTGGCGCATCGTTAAATTAAGACACAAAAAAGCCCCCCAGATTTATTCTGGGGGGCTTTTTTGTAAGAATCTTCCACGGAGTCCGTGGTTCAGACTTTACTTCTTCTTCGCTGGAGCGGCTTTCTTGGCAGCAGCGGGAGCGGCTTTCTTTGCGGCGGGAGCAGCTTTGGCACCAGCAGCTTCGCCGCTAGTGTTCTTCATGTTCTGCACTTCCGTGCGGATCTCTTGGGCCATGTTCTTCAACTCCTGCATTCCTTTGCGCACGCGGGTACCGGCGGCCGAGTTCTGCTTGTCGTAAAACTTGTCGAAGTCACCCTCGAGCGACATGACCAGGTCCTTGAGCTTGCTAAAATTGTTCATTGGAAAAGGGTTTATGGGGGAAGAAAGGTTGTTGTTGACTGGCCCTAATATACAGGGATTTCAAATACAAGCAATATTTCTATTTTTTTTCTAAAATGCCCCCCAGCGCTTAGTAGGGCGATTTTTACCCTTCTTACACCCTGATCAGCACTTTCTCAAATTCGAGCTTATATCGGCACAGTGCAAAAAACTACGCCGACAGCCATTAGGACTATTGGCGTGCGCGCTTCCATATATTGCTAAATTCACTAGACTTGCACCGACGCAGTACTCTTGGAGTATAAGCCCTTATTGAGCTTTTCAGCCACTGCCTCGAAGGCCGTAATAGTCTGACGAACGTCTTCCAGCGTATGTACGGCCGTTGGGATAAGGCGAAGCATAATTACCCCCTTTGGAACGACCGGATAAACCACGATAGAGCAGAAAATACCGTGATTCTCGCGTAAATCGAAGGTTATTTGGGTTGCGTCGGGGATTTCGCCACTCAGGAATACAGGAGTCACCGGCGACTGCGTAGTGCCGATATTGAAGCCCTTTTCCCGCAAACCGCTCTGCAACGCTCTAACCACTGTCCAGAGATTGTCTTTCAGCTCTGGTTGGGTGCGGAGCAACTCCAAACGCTTCATTGCACCGATTACAAGCGGCATAGGTAGCGATTTGGCGAAAATCTGGCTACGCATATTGTATCGCAAATATTCAATTACACTCTCAGGGCCTGCTACGAAGGCTCCGATGCTCGCCATGCTCTTCGCAAACGTTGAAAAATAAAGATCAATACCGTCCTGAACGCCTTGTTCTTCGCCCGCTCCGGCGCCCGTAGCGCCCATCGTGCCGAATCCGTGGGCATCATCAACGAGCAAGCGGAACTGATATTTTTCCTTCAGAGCCACTACTTCGCGCAGGTTGCCCTGGTTGCCCGACATCCCGAATACACCCTCGGTAATTACGAGAATACCGCCGCCGGTTTCGCCCACCATGCGGGTAGCCCGCTGGAGTTGCTTTTCCAGGCTTTCCATATCGTTGTGCGGATACACGAAGCGCTTGCCCTGGTGCAGCCGTACCCCATCGATAATGCAGGCATGCGACTCCGCGTCGTACACAATCACATCGTGGCGGTTCACCACCGCGTCGATGATAGACACGATGCCCTGATAGCCGAAGTTGAGTAGCAGCGCGTCGGGCTTCTGCACGAAGTCGGCCAGCTCAGCCTCCAGCTGCTCGTGCAGGTTGGAGTTGCCGCTCATAATACGGGCCCCCATGGGCGTACCCATGCCCCACTCAACGGCCGATTCGCCATCTACCCGACGCACTTCAGGGTGATTGGCCAGACCCAGGTAATTATTTAAGCTCCAAGTAAGCACTTCCTTCCCACGGAAAATCATGCGGGGCTTGATTTCGCCTTCTAGCTTGGGAAAAGTAAAGTAGCCGTGCGCGTAATGCGAGTGGCTGCCCAATGGGCCGCGGTTGGAAGCAATCTTCTCGAAAAGATCCACGGAGGAATAAATTAAATGTGAAATGAATACGGCAGTAGTATACTGGGCACAACTACCGAGTTTGTGCAAAGTTATGGCAATTCACGAAGGTAACTGCCAAAGATGGGGCTTTCTACTTTGCTGGGGCAGCACAAAAATGCCCCCCAGCACTTCCCCAAGCCGACAGATTGGTGTTTCTTTGGGCTAAGTTAGCGGTAAATTGTTCCTTGTCAGTTTCCAGTATAGCACAAAAAACTGACTTTGTAGTCCTCCTAAGCGGGTAGCACAGCGTCCTCTTCCCGCATTCCCACCCCACCTCCATGAAGCAAATAAAAAAACTATTGGTCGCCAACCGGGGCGAAATCGCGCTGCGCGTGCTGCGCTCGGCTAAGGAAATGGGCATTCAGACCGTAGCTATCTACAGTGAGGCCGACCGCCAGGCCTTGCATGTGCGCTACGCCGACGAGGCCGTGTGCGTGGGCGGCCCCCAATCGAGCGAAAGCTACCTGCGCGGCGACAAGATTTTGGCCGTCTGCCGCCAGCTTGGCGTGGATGCCATTCACCCCGGCTACGGCTTTCTGAGCGAAAACGCCACCTTCGCCCGGCAGGTGAAGGAGGCCGGCCTGATCTTCGTTGGCCCTACGCCCGAGGCGATGGAGCTGATGGGCTCCAAGCTGGCCGCCAAAGCCGCCGTGGCGCACTTCAACATCCCGATGGTGCCCGGCACCGAAGAAGCCATCACCGACGTGGAGGCAGCCAAAGCCGTAGCCCGCCAGGTCGGCTTTCCGATTCTGATCAAGGCCTCGGCCGGGGGCGGCGGCAAAGGCATGCGCATTGTGAATGCCGAGAGCGAGTTTGAGGAGCAGATGCAACTGGCCGTATCGGAGGCTACCAGCGCGTTCGGCGACGGTGCTGTGTTTATCGAGAAGTACATCGGCTCGCCCCGCCACATCGAGATTCAGGTGCTGGGCGATGAGCACGGTAACATCGTGCATTTGTTTGAGCGCGAATGCAGCATTCAGCGCCGCCACCAGAAGGTGATTGAGGAGGCACCTTCCTCGGTGCTGACGCCTGAGCTGCGCGAGCAGATGGGCCGCGCCGCCGTCGACGTGGCCCGCGCCTGCCACTATACCGGGGCCGGCACCGTGGAGTTTCTGCTCGACGAAAACCATAACTTCTACTTCCTGGAGATGAATACCCGCCTCCAGGTCGAGCACCCCGTCACGGAGCAGATCACGGGACTTGACCTGGTGAAAGAGCAGATTCGGGTGGCCCAGGGCCTGCCCCTGCCCTTCCAGCAAGCCGACCTCACCATTACCGGCCACGCCCTGGAACTGCGCGTGTACGCCGAAGACCCGGCCAATAACTTCCTGCCCGATATCGGCACACTCACCACCTACGTGCGCCCCCAGGGCCCCGGCGTGCGCGTCGACGACGGCTTCGAGCAGGGCATGGACATCCCTATTTACTACGACCCGATGATTGCCAAGCTCGTCACCTTCGGCAAGGACCGCGCGGAAGCAATTGCCCGCATGCTTCGCGCCATCGACGAGTACCAGATTACCGGCATCCAAACAACGCTGTCCTTTGGCCGCTACGTGCTTCAGCACCCGGCCTTCGTAGGGGGCAATTTCGACACGAACTTTATCCGCGACCACTTCACCCCCGCCGATTTAACTCCTACCACCGACGACGAAGCCGAAATCAACAAGCTAGCCGCTGTGCTGGGCGCCATGCTGCTCACGGCGAAGAAACCCCAAGTTGACGGCGCTACGGCAGCTGCTAGTGTGACTGGCTCGGCGTGGAAGCGGAACCGCTTGGGCGTGCGGTAAACCGCAGCTACTTATTCGGCGCTGCAACACCACAAAGCCGCCCCGGCTTTGTGGTGTCGGGTAAGGACAAGCTGTATTGGCCGAGCTTTTGGTTTGTATGCTTCCCTTTTTACTAGGCCAGCCAAAAACAGAGTATCCTCTTAAACCAAATCTGACAGCTGCCTTACCCCAAGCGTCCGCTCACGGGTGAAGCCTTCCCCGAACTCTACTCCTATCAAATGTCCGAACTCCCGGGCTCGGGCTTCCATAAACTTGGAAAAGGCGGGCGTGGACAAATAGGTAACCAGCTCGGTGCTGTTAGCATTAAAGAACTGGCTTTTGAACGCTTGAATTGCCTCCCACTTCTTATCCCAGAACTCCGATATATCCACCACAAAGTCGGGCGCAATCTGCCGGTCCTGTATGTAGTGGTACACCAATCGGGGCCGCCAGGCCGCTTGGGGCTGGCCGTTTTCGTCCAGGGTTTCTATCATCTTCAGCCCCGATAGAAAGCACGATTCGGAGGCTAACTGAGAGCCGCGGCCGTGGTCCGGGTGGCGGTCGTGGATGGCATTGAGCAGCACGATATCGGGCTGATAGCGGCGCACGGCGGCAATTATTGGCAATTGGTGCTCCCGGTCATTCTGGAAAAAACCGTCGGACAATCCTAAGTTTTCGCGGGCGTGTAAGCCTAGTATTTTGGAAGCGGCGGCCGCCTCTGCTGCCCGTATTTCAGGTGTCCCACGCGTGCCTAACTCTCCTCGCGTTAAGTCGACTATTCCTATCTTTTTGCCTTGGGCGGCGGCGGCTAGCAAGGTGCCGGCACAGGACATTTCCGCGTCGTCGGGGTGGGCAGCGATGGCCAGAATATCTAATTTCATGTTATTTTAAATGGTTGGCTGGTTAAATGGCTGATGTTCTATACGGTTGTTAGAACGACCAACCATTTAACCAGCCAACCATTTTGCCATTCATTTATTTAACCCGCAGCGTACGACCGATGCGCAGAGTACCCGTGCCACCATTCAGACGCTTGATCTGGCTAACGGAAACACCGTATTTCTGGGCAATTTCGGACAGCGTATCGCCGCTACGGACGCGATGCGTTACGACTCTTCGGGCGGCTGATGGCTTACTACTGCTTGTGGAGCGCGAGCGGCTTTGAACAGCCCGGCTGTAGTAGTTAAACAAAGCCGAGGTAATTTGAAAATTGTCCTGGCGGAGCTTATAATCCGGAAAGTCATACATCCGCTCGGGGTCGATGGGGTTGCCTTCATAGCGTACCTCGTAGTGCAGGTGTGAGCCCGTACTACGGCCAGTATTGCCCCCCAGCCCTATAACCTGTCCAGCTTTAACAAAGGTACCCGTCGTGACCAAGGCCTTGCTCATGTGGCCGTAGAGGGTTTCGATGCCGTTATAATGACGCACTAGCAGATAATTGCCGTAGCCGCTGCCATCCCATTTCGAGATGCGCACCACCCCATCGAAGGCAGCCCGTACGGAGTCGCCGGTTTCCAGATCCAAATCGACGCCGTAATGCCAGCGACTACCCCGGAAGCCAAAATCGGAGGTGGTAGGCGTGGTTTCCAGCGGCATCTTGGCGTAGCGCTTCCGGGGCGGATCTACTAACTTCAGGGTCAACGTATCACGCAGCCGACGACCATCCACCCGATACGGATTGATGTTGCGGGTATCCCAGATAGAGTAATAGCCGGCCACTTTCACCCATGCACTGTCGATGCGAACTTCATCGGACATTTCTACAATGTGCTGCTCGCCTTCGTTAAGCGAGGTGGTATCCTCACTAACTAAGGACAGCTTTTTGGCTGGGTTAAAGAAGATGGATTTAGCCGCTTCCGAGTTGTCATCGGGCAGATCTTCCGTCTTTATCAGAACAGTCGTATCAGGCCGTACGTAGCGGATCGTGGGCGATTTTATGCGGAAGAAATCCTTCCGCTGGCCCGCCGAGCCACCCTTGGCTTTCGGCTGGGGGGCTTTTCGGCGTTGGGCCTGGGCTGAGGTGGGCCACGCGAGTAGCAGCCCAATCAGTAACAGGAGCAGTAGCCCGTATTTTAAAAAATTCAACAAAAGCGAATGGCGTTGAGGCGTTCCTCACCCCTAGGGGGCAGTTTTCAAGATAGCAAGGTAAGTAACCAAACGTGAATGCGTGGTGGCTAGTGTGTGGAGAAAGACGAAGAGTCCGGAAAACTCAAATCAATGAAATGTCAGGCCAGGCAAGTCAAAGTATTTTGCTCAGCCTGACCTGACTCTCTCCTCAAATAATCTCTTAATGCTCGCCTAAAGCAGCCAGATAGCGTTCAGCATCCAAAGCGGCCATGCAGCCCGTACCGGCAGCCGTTACGGCCTGCCGATAAGTATAATCCTGCACATCACCACAAGCAAACACGCCATCCACGTTGGTTTTGGATGAGCCCGGAATCGTTTTTAAATAGCCTTGCTCATCATGGTGCATAAAGGGCTGAAAAATCTTTGAGTTGGGCTCATGCCCGATAGCGACAAAGAAGCCCTCGACAGGGATTTCACGCGTTTCATGCGTCAATGTATTCTTCACGCGTACGGCTTCTACGGCGTGCTCGCCCAGAATTTCGTCCGTCACGGTATTCCACAGCACTTCAATCTTCGGGTTATCAGTGACCCGCTTCTGCATAATTTTTGAAGCGCGCATCTCTCCCTTACGCACAATCATGTACACTTTCGAGCACAGATTGGCCAGATAAGTTGCCTCCTCAGCCGCCGTGTCGCCGGCACCCACAATAGCTACTTCCTTCCCGCGATAGAAGAACCCATCGCAAACAGCGCAAGCTGATACACCCGAGCCATTCAGTCGCGCCTCCGACTCCAAACCCAGCCACTTTGCCGAGGCGCCAGTAGCAATAATCACGGTGTCAGCGGTGATGGTTTTATGCTCGTCAATGGTTACTTGGTGCGGGTGCCCCGAAAAATCAACGGCCGTGGCCAGACCATAACGAACATCAGTCCCGAAGCGCGACGCCTGGTTCTTCAAATCCTCCATCATAGCCGGTCCCATCACTCCATCCGGGTAACCGGGAAAGTTCTCGACATCATTGGTAATCGTAAGCTGTCCGCCAGGCTGCAAGCCCTGATACATGACAGGCTGCATGTTGGCACGGGCCGCATAAATAGCTGCGGTATAGCCAGCTGGCCCCGAGCCGATAATTAAACACTTGATGTGTTCTGAATTGGTATGTTCCATTGCTGGTGAAAGCAGAGATGCAATAAAAAAGTGAATGTAGTGCTGGCGCTTACTTCAGCCTTAAACGCCAAAGCAATAGTAGCAAAAATGCCCCCCAGTTCTTATATAAGAATAATATGCTGGGGCTTTACTAACGCCACATGTAACAAAAAACCCCAACGAATAGGCTGGGGTTTTTAAAGCTGGGGGGCAAAATTTACCCCAGATAAGGCTTCAGGGCTTTGGAGCGCGAGGTATGGCGCAGGCGGCGAATAGCTTTCTCCTTGATCTGGCGAACCCGCTCCCGAGTCAGGCTGAACTTCTCCCCTATTTCTTCCAGCGTGAGCGAATGCTCGCCATTCAGGCCGAAATAAAGAGTAATCACATCCGCTTCACGCTTGGTAAGCGTGGAGAGGGCGCGCTGCACTTCTTTGCGCAGAGAGTCGTTCATCAAGCCCGTATCCGGCGATTCCTCGTCTTCGTTTTCGAGCACGTCGAGCAAGCGGTTTTCTTCCCCTTGCACGAACGGCGCGTCCACCGACACATGGCGACCTGAAATCTTGAGCGTATCTACTACTTCAGAGGTAGTCAGTTCCAGTACTTCGGCAATTTCTTCAGGCGAGGGCTCCCGCTCAAATTTTTGCTCTAGTTCGGAGAAGGATTTCGAAATTTTATTTAGGGAACCTACCCGGTTCAGCGGCAGGCGCACAATGCGCGATTGCTCGGCCAAGGCTTGCAGAATGGACTGACGAATCCACCACACGGCATAAGAAATAAACTTAAAGCCGCGGGTTTCATCAAAACGCTTAGCTGCCTTAATCAAGCCTAGGTTACCCTCGTTGATCAGGTCGCCCAGTGAAAGCCCCTGGTTCTGATATTGTTTGGCTACTGATACCACGAAGCGCAAGTTAGCTTTGGTAAGCTTTTCCAGTGCTTGTTGGTCGCCTTCCCTAATCCGCTGCGCCAGCGTTACCTCCTCGTCGGGGGTGAGCAAATCCACTTTGCCAATCTCCTGGAGGTATTTATCCAGCGACTGGCTTTCGCGGTTGGTGATTTGCTTGCTGATTTTAAGCTGTCTCATTGCGGGCGCGAAAGAGTTGTATTGTGATAATTTTTGAATGTTACTGATACCTTTTACGGGTATCGGTCAGTTAAGGGCAACGTACCGGTACCCGCGAAAGTTCGCCTGATTAAGCCTGGGCTTCACCATTATCAGCAGCCGTGCGCTCAGGGCGAGGCAACAAGACCTTACGCGATAGACGATATTTGCCTGTCTTCTTATCGATATCGAGCAGTTTTACATCAATTTCCTGACCGACTTCCAGTACGCCTTCTAAGCTATTGAGGCGCTCGTGACCTACTTCTGAAATGTGCAACAGGCCGTCTTTGCCAGGCATGATTTCTACGAAAGCACCATACGGTTGGATGCTGCGCACTTTGCCTTTATAAGTCTCACCTATTTCTGGCTGAGCCGCAATGGCGCGGATGCGGCCAATGGCAGCCTCCATATCCTCTTGGTTGGAAGCGTAAATGCTTACATGACCTTTCTCATCCTTCTCCTCAATAATTACCGTGGCGTTGGTGTCCTTCTGGATTTGCTGAATGACTTTGCCACCAGGTCCGATAATAGCACCAATAAATTCTTTCTCAATCAGCATCTTATGCGAGCGAGGCGTATGCGGCTTCATGTCGGCGGCTGGCTGGCTGATAGTCTTCGCCATTTCGCTTAGGATGTGCAGACGGCCCTCACGAGCCTGATGCAAAGCGGCAGTCAGTATTCCGCTGCTTAGCCCCTGAATTTTGATATCCATCTGGCAAGCCACGATACCCTTTTCCGTACCCGTCACCTTGAAGTCCATGTCGCCCAAGTGGTCCTCATCACCCAAGATGTCAGACAGGACAGCGTACTCACCGGTTTCCTTGTCTTGCACAAGGCCCATAGCGATACCCGATACTGCGGCGCGAACTTTCACCCCCGCATCCATTAGTGCCAGCGAACCAGCACACACCGTAGCCATCGACGAAGAGCCGTTCGACTCCAGGATGTCTGACACGATGCGGATAGTATAAGGGTTTTCGTCTTCACTGGGCAATACTCGTTTCAAAGAGCGCATAGCCAAGTTACCGTGGCCAATTTCCCGACGACCCGGACCGCGGTTCGGCTTTACCTCGCCAGTTGAGAAGGCTGGGAAGTTATAGTGTAGCATAAACTTGCTATAGCCCGAAAGCATAGCGGAATCAATGATTTGCTCATCCAGCTTAGTGCCCAAAGTCACCGTAGTCAGCGACTGAGTTTCACCCCGCGTGAACAAAGCAGAGCCGTGCGCGCCGGGCAAATAGTTGATTTCACTCCAAATGGGGCGAATTTCCGTGAGCTGCCGACCATCCAAGCGCGTACGCTCCTTGATCATCATGTCGCGGATAGCTTTCTTCTCAGCTGATGCGTGGTAGCGGCTGAACATTTTCATGTTCAGATCAGGCTGCTCAGCTAATAGATTTTCGATCAACTCCTTCTTAATAGAGCCAAAACCTTCCTTGCGGCCTTGCTTACTGGTATTGCCAGAGTAAGCGACAGTATAAGCTTTCTGATAAACAGCATCCGTAATGCGCTGCTTCAGTTCGGCATCCTCCTCGTATTTTGGGTAATCACGCTTGACGGCAGCTTTCTCAACTACAGCGCCTAGCTCCATCTGCACACGCACCTGCTCTTTAATGGCTTCGTGGGCATAGGCAATGGCTTGCACCATTTCCTCTTCGCTCACTTCATTCATCTCGCCCTCTACCATCGCCACTGAGTCGGCCGTGGCACCTACAATGAGGTCGATGTCAGCGCGGGCGATATCCGAGGTCTTAGGGTTGATTTGCAGTTTGCCATCAATGCGCGCTACTCGTACTTCCGAGATTGGGCCAGCAAATGGAATATCAGAAACAGACAATGCAGCTGAGGCGGCCAAGGCGGCTAGCGCGTCCGGCTGTACATCCTTGTCAGCTGAAATCAGCGAAATCATCACCTGCACCTCATAGTGATAATCCTTGGGGAACATGGGACGCAGAATGCGGTCAACAAGGCGGCTAACGAGGATTTCGGAATCCGACAAGCGGCCTTCACGGCGCTGGAATGAACCAGGGATTTTGCCGGCCGAGCCGAATTTTTCCTGATAATCAACTGACAAAGGCAGGAAATCAACGTCTCCGCGCTGGCTGGGCTGCGATACCACTGTAGCCAGCAGCATGGCATCACCAAGGCGTACCACTACCGCCCCATCGGCGAATTTGGCCAGCTTGCCGGTTTCAAGGGTTATCTGCCGACCATCTGGCAGCGTAATAGTTTTGGTAATAGCGTGGTAATTGGGCATCGGGAAGATTGCTTAGAAAAGCGACAGCGGGCGAGCAGCCAAAAAAATGGTACCGGCCTCCGGTACTATTTTACTCTAGAATCGTGTGGGGGGGCATTTTGTAAAGCAAACAACCTGTCCTACCCAAAAGGTGACCAAAAGGGTCAAAAAAAGAGCAGGGAACCCTCTAAAGAGGGCTCCCTGCTCCTACGGACGGGGTTACTTGCGAATACCCAGCTCCTTGATGATAGAGCGGTAGCGATTGATTTCGCGATGCTGCAGATAATCAAGCAAACGGCGACGCTTACCTACAAGCTTAAGCAAACCTAAGCGCGTCGAAAAATCTTTCTTGTTCACCTTCAGGTGCTCCGTCAGATGAGTGATGCGGTGGGTAAACAGCGCAATTTGTGATTCGGCCGAACCGGTATCGGTGGCGGATTTGGTGAGGCTATTTTCAGCGAAAATAGTCTGTTTTGCTTCGGTAGTGAGTTTCATCGGCAGATAGGAATTACCCGTCTGGAATTAAAATATGAGAAAAAAGGCCACCCCGCATCTCGGAGTGGCCGCAAAGGTAAGGGTTTTTCTTGCTCGTTGTTCTTTTTCGCTACTTCAGATTCGCACTTACTGCTACCTGAGATTATAGCAAAAGCGCATCACGGCGTAAAAAGTGAATTAATCTACCCGTCGGTAACCACCGAATGGCCAGCGAATCTTGGCTGGTATACGGCGCCAAAAGTCTACTTCCAGTACGCCTGAGTCGCGCCGTGCTTGGTAGAGGAAAAACAGACCCACTGGCAATAGCAGCGCATCGGCAATCCACATGCCCAGCCCAACTGGCAGCACACCCTCGCGGCCGTACTTCTCCCCCATAATGGAGGCCACATAGTAGATAATAAAGAACAGAATAGAAATCAGTACCGGTACGCCCAACCCGCCTTTCTTGATAATGGCCCCCAGCGGTGCCCCAATCAAAAACATAATCAGTACGGCAGCTGACTGCGTGTATTTGCGGTAAATTTCGATGCGGTAGTTGCCGGTTTCGCGCGCTAGCGTGGTGAGTCGCTCCACCGAGCTACTCAGATAGCCGCGTAGGTTGCGGGCCCGGTTGGTAGCCTGCTGCACCTGATTGAGCGTGAGAGGGGGCAATTTTTTGGTTGACACCTGCCAGCTTGCCACGCGCTGATTGGCAGCTTTCCCTGTGGTATCCAGGCGCATATGCACATAATAAGGGTTCAGCATCCGCACCTGCTGCTGCCGCTCAGTGCCTAGGCGCTTATGCAGCGAATCGGTGTACTGATGTAGGCGCGGCAGGTTCATCATCATCTTGTTCTCAGTGAACAGTTCCTGCTGGGTCCGGTTCAAATCAAAAGACGCCAAAGAAAAGGTAATCAGGTTGCGCGAAAAAGCCTGTCGCACGAAGCTGGCTCCTGCCCTGTCGCGAGCATCAGGTTGCTCCATATAAATTACCCCTTTAAATAGCTCTAGCCCCAAATATTGTCCCTCAAAGCGCATAAACATCCGCCCTGAATCGGCCAGAATAACTTTGGAGTTGCCATCAGTGTTGGTGTGGTCATAAATCATTACCCCTTTGAGAAGGTCACCATTCTCACCAGCCTTCTCATTCACCTTGATAGTGTAGCCCGGAATACCGTTGTAAAACACGCCTTCCCGAATATCCAAGGATAGTTTTTGCTGGCGCACATCCCACAACAGACTATAGGCGTTCAGGTTTGCCTTAGGAACGATAGTATTATTAAACCAAAATGCTCCAACGGCCAACACCAGACTCACCAGCAGTACCGGCCTCAGAATGCGTGTAAGCGAAATCCCGGAGGTCTTGATGGCAGTCAACTCTTGGTGTTCACCCAATGTCCCGTAGGTCATGAGCGACGATAATAGCACGGCCAAAGGCAATGCTATTGGCACCATCAGCACACTAAAGAAGAATAATAACTGGCCAATAACCCCAAAGCCGAGGTCTTTGCCAATTATATCATCCATATACTTAAGCATATACTGCGTCAGTAGGATAAACTCTACCACCGCGAACGTCAGTAAAAAAGGGCCAGCGAAGGCCTTCAGAATTAATTTATCGAGTTTTTTCATTGATTGGCCAGAAATGTACCGCTGGGGGACACTTCCACTAAAAAAGGAGCAGTAGGTAAACGTAGCTACTGCTCGTTTAGCTTCTGCTCCTCCGTTTTTTGTAACAAACCCGACTTAGCCGCCTACTTGTTCCCGCAGCTTAACAATCAAGCTGTCCCACATTTCCTGCAATTCCTCTTCATCCGTTTCCTCCGAGTAATCTAACACCCGCAGATACACCTCCTGCGTCAGCTGCGACTCTTCTAATGTAAAGTCAAGGTAGCTCGCATCCGGCGTAAGCCGCTTGTTCTGATCCAGAAACACGTAGCGCACCGACCGGTTAGTGCGGTGTGAACTCATCTCAGCATAATGTGGCTGATTATCCCAGATAAAGTTAAAACGATGATCCTCATCAATGCGCACGTCCTGACAGAACCATTGTGTCAGTCCTGAGGCCGAGGCCAAATATGGGTACAGAATTTTAGTTGAAGCATTAATAGGGTATTCTACCGAAAAACGGTGTTTCGAGCGAGTTGCAGAGAGCGGCATAAAGCAGAGGTAGTAAAGAACGGCATTACACCCACCTAAGAATACATGGTAGGCAGTGGGCAATATACGTGGGTTTTTTTTTACTAAGGATTGCGTCGGGTCAAATCTTGTGCCTACCTTTGCGCCATCAAAAAAATCGGCGGGGTAGCTCAGTTGGTTAGAGCACAGGATTCATAACCCTGAGGTCACGAGTTCAACTCTCGTCCCCGCTACTTTAAAAGGCCTTCCAAGCACAGGAAGGCCTTTTTTGTTTTTCTAGGTTACACCTCAATTGTGAACAGAGTTTATGGTATTGCATATTTAAGAAGGCATAACTACACATTTGCACATACTACTTACATATAGTAAACCCTTACGCATAAAGCCTATAACTATCTCCTAACAAATTTTCAACCTCTAAGAAGCCTATAGTTAAAAGCATACTGTCACATCCTCATGCGGCGAGAGAGTATGATCTTTTTAAAAATATTTAAAGCAGCTATTGTATTGTTAATAGACATTTCTACCTTTGCACCCCCAACACAGAAACACTCCAAACGGGAGTAGGCAAAACAAAAATTATTTCTCTTTTTTACTTGGCAGGAGGGAAAAGTTTATTACCTTTGCAACCCCGAACAAAAAGCTGCTCGGATTTACATTAAGCGTAAAGGCAGCAGCAGCGGCCACAGGGTTGGTCCAACAGGGACTGGCGCACGTTCTTTGAATGATTGGAAAAGACAAATTGGTAAGGCTGCCAGGGTAGGTAACTACCCCGGCAGCGAGCGTAACAAACGAGTTCAACAAGAAGAGTTGGATCA
>NZ_FWWW01000043.1 GCF_900176135.1 Hymenobacter roseosalivarius DSM 11622
CGTAACGTCGTAGAGAGAGAGCTTTTTTATGCAAAGTAATCGGCCTTTACTACGACAGTTGTACGGGCTGCAGCACGGGCGGCGGAGTAGGGGCAGCCTGACCCGCCAGATGCGCAGCAATAACTGCCGCGTGAAAGCGCCCATTCTCAATAAACCATCGACTGGTATTTAGCCCCCCGCACACGGTGCCGGCCAGGTACACGCCCTGCTTATTGGTTTCAAAGGTTTCGGGGTCGTGCCAGGGAGTTCGGGCGGCATCGGGCTGGGTGTCGATACCTAGCGCAGCGAGCAGGCTGTAGTCGGGGCGGTAGCCGGTGAGGGCGTAGATGAAGCTGGCGGGCAGCGTCTGGGGGGCATTTTCGGTCACCACATCTACTTCGCCAGGCCGTATGGCTGCAATAGTTGTATTGAATAGCGCCTTAATGCGGCCTTCGGCAATACGATTCACCAAATCAGGCCGAATCCAGTACTTCACGGACTCTGCCAACTCGGGGCCGCGCACGACCAAGGTAACCTGCGCCCCGGCGCGAGCTAATTGCAAAGCCGCTTTAGCCGAGGAGTTTTTGGCCCCCACCACCACTACCGGCTGCCCCGCGTGGGCGTAGGGCTCTTTGTAATAATGACTGACGTGGGGTAGCTCCTCACCGGGTACGTTCAGCTTGTTGGGCACATCAAAGAAACCCGTCGCCACAATCACGGATTGGGTGTGGATGCGGCCCTGATCCGTGTGCAGCTCGTACGCGCCGGCCTCGCCTTCCAGGCTCAGCACCCGCTCATACAGTCGTAGCGGCAGCTTCTCGGCGAAGGCTACGCGGCGGTAATAATCCAGGGCATCCTCGCGCAACGGTTTGTAGCCGCTGGTCGGGAACGGGTAGCCACCGATTTCGAGTAGCTCAGGCGTGGAGAAAAACTCCATGTTGGTCGGGTAGCCCACGATGGAGTTGACCAGCGCGCCCTTATCCACGACGCAGACCGACAGGCCTTGGCGCTGCACCTCGATGGCGCAGGCCAGGCCGACGGGGCCAGCACCGATGATGACGGTATCGTAGAAGGAAAGAGAAGAAGGATCTAGCATAGCCCTCGTTAAACCCGGAGAAATGAAAATTGGTTTGGCGGACAAAAAATGGGAATAAGCGCGTCATGCTGATCTGGCGTGCCGACAGGAAGCATTTCGCGTGCTGATGCTGGGTTACTAATCAGATGACCACGAGTGAGATGCTTCGCTGTGCTCTGCATGACGTTCTTGTAAGTAGATCAACCTTGCCTTCAGTGGCAACTTTTGCCCCCCAGTAACTCGCTAGTGCGCCTGCAGCCAGTTGCTGCCCGTGCCTACTTCCACTTCCATAGGCACGCTCAGCGGCAAGGCATTTATCATCAGCTCCTTAATGCGGGGCGTGATATACTCGATTTCTTCTTTGGGCGCGTCGAAGACCAGTTCGTCATGGACTTGCAGAATCATCCTGGTGCCGAGCTTCTCCTGCTCCAGCCAGTCGTGGATGTGAATCATCGCGATTTTGATGATGTCAGCGGCTGTGCCCTGGATGGGGGCGTTGATGGCGTTGCGCTCGGTGAAGCCGCGCAGGGTGGCGTTGCGCGAGTTGATGTCGCGTAGGTAGCGGCGGCGGCCGAGCAGGGTTTCGGCGTATTCCAGCTCGCGGGCCTTGTTGATGCTCTCGTCCATGAAGCGCTTCACGGCTCCGAACTCCTCGAAATAGGCCTCGATGATATCCTGGGCCTCCTTGCGCGAGATGCTCAGGCGCTGGGCCAGTCCGAAGGCCGAGATGCCGTAGATGATGCCGAAGTTTACGGTTTTGGCCTTGCGGCGCATCTCGCCATCCACGGCCGAGAGCGGCACGTCGAACACTTTGCTGGCCGTACTGCTGTGAATATCAATGCCCTGACGAAAGGCTTCGATCATGGTCGCGTCCTTGCTGAAGTCGGCCATGATGCGCAGCTCAATCTGGGAGTAGTCGGCGGCAACTAATAAGTGGTCGGCGTCGCGGGGTACGAAGGCTTTGCGGATTTCGCGGCCTTTCTCGGTGCGGATCGGGATGTTCTGAAGGTTGGGGTTGGTGCTGCTGAGGCGGCCGGTGGCCGTCACCGCCTGGTTGAAGCTGGTATGTACGCGGCCGTCCAGCTCGCACACGAGCTGGGGCAAGGCCTCCACATAGGTCGAGCGCAGCTTGGTGAGCTGGCGGTATTCCAGAATGAGGGCGGCCACGGGGTTGTCGATGGCCAGCACGCTTAGGATTTCTTCGCCGGTGGCGTATTGGCCGGTTTTGGTTTTCTTGATTTTGCCGCCGCCCAGCTGCATTTTGTCGAACAACACTTCCCCCAGCTGCTTGGGCGAGCCGATGTTGAACTCCTGCCCGGCGGCCCGGAAAATCTGCTGCTCCAGTTCCGTCACGTAGCCCTGCAGCTCGGCTGAGTACTCGCCCATGGCCGCGCTGTCGATTTTTACGCCTTCGTACTCGATGTCGGCCAGCACGGGTACCAAGGGATTTTCTACCTCATTCAGCAGCTTTAATAGTCCAAGCTTAGCCAGTTTGGGCTCAAATACATGCTTGAGCTGCAAGGTCACGTCGGCATCCTCGCAGGCGTAGTCGCTGACCTGGCTGGGGGGCAAATCGGCCATCGTTTTCTGGTTTTTGCCCTTGGGGCCAATAAGCTCCAGAATAGACACCGGCGTGTAATGCAGGTAGGTTTCGGCCAGGATGTCCATGTTGTGGCGCATATCCGGCTCCAACAGGTAGTGGGCCAGCATGGTATCGAACAGCGGCCCACGCACCCGAACGTTATAGTGCTTCAGAATGGTGAGGTCGTACTTGATGTTCTGCCCGATCTTGCCAATGGTTTCGCTTTCCAGGAAGGGTCGGAACTCATCCACAATGGCCTGGGCGGCGGCCATATCATCGGGCGGCACGGGCACGTAGTAGGCTTCACCGGGCAAGTAGCAGAATGAGAGACCCACCAGCCGCGAGGTCATAGTATCCAGGCCGGTTGTCTCGGTATCGAAGCTGACTTCCTTTTGCTGCAACAAAAAGCCCAGCAAGGACTTGCGCAGGGCCGGCGTATCAATCAGGTGGTACTGATGCGGCACATCGGCCAAGGTGCGCTTGGTTGCGGGGGGCAAATTTTCTTCTTCGTCCTCCTCTTCCGCCGTGGCCGTAGCAGGCGCGCCGAAGAGGGCAATTTGCCCCCCGGCGGCCGCCCGCCGCGCCCGCGGCGAGGGCGTCGACGTCGCCGGAGCGCCGCCACTCAGCACCCGCGCCGCCAGCTGCCGGAACTCCAGATCATCGAACAAAGCCCGCAGCTGTTCCTCGTTGGGCGGGCACATTTCCAGCTTGTCGGCCTCAAAATCAATGGGCACGTTCACATGAATGGTGGCCAGCTCCTTGCTCATCAGGCCCTGCTCGGCGAAGTTGCGTACATTTTCCTGCTGCTTGCCTTTCAGCTCATCAACGTGGGCAATGAGCCCTTCGACCGAGCCGTACTTCTGAATCAGCGTTTTGGCCGTCTTCTCACCAATGCCCGGAATACCGGGAATGTTGTCGGAGGCGTCGCCCTGCAAGCCCAGGATGTCGGTGACCTGCTCCACGCGCTCAATCTCGAAGCGCTGCAAGACGTGGGGTAAGTCCAGTACTTCGGCCGCGTTGCCCATAAAAGCGGGCCGATAAATCTTGATTTTCTCGGTCACGAGCTGGCAGTAGTCCTTGTCGGGCGTCATCATGAACACCTCGAAGCCCTGGGCCTCGGCGCGCTGGGCCAAAGTTCCAATCACGTCGTCGGCCTCAAAGCCATTCACCATCAGAATCGGAATATTGAAGGCCTCAACAATGCGCTTGATGTAGGGAATGGCCGTGCCGATGTCTTCGGGCATGGCCTGGCGCTGGGCCTTGTACTCGGCGAAGCTCTCGTGGCGGAAGGTTTTTTTCTGGGCATCGAAGGCCACACCGAGGTGAGTAGGCTTTTCCTTTTGCAGCACTTCCACCAGCGTGTTGGTAAAGCCCAGCACGGCCCCCGTGTTCATGCCCTTGGAGTTGATGCGTGGGTTCTTGCTAAAGGCGAAGTGGGCGCGGTAGATAAGGGCGAAGGCGTCGAGGAGAAAGAGTTTTTTGGGCGTATCGGGGGCGGTAGATTCGGTCATGGAGGCGATGATACAAGCGGTAGTGAGCAAGCGCTCTGTGTAAACGAAGGTGGCTCGGCTGTGTTTACTTAATAATTACAATGGTGGGCAAAAGCTAGTGTACTTTCAGCTATGAAATGCACTTGGCTCCTGCCACTTTTGCTAGGGCTGCCCACTAGTAGCATATTCCGTACAGTCTTGCATGCGCTACATTTCCCTCGACCTTGAAACCTCCGGCGGTAAGCCCCGACGCCACCAGATTCTGGAATTGGCGGCCGTAGTAGAAGATACCAAGCGCCCCCGTCCACTGGCAGATCTGCCGGTTTTTCGGCGAGCGGTACGCCACCACGAGTACGTAGGAACAGCTGGCGCGCTGGCTTTGAATGCGCGCTTGCTGGAGGAATTGGCGCGTAAAGAGCCTAACCCGGAAATTTGCCCCCCAGAAGAGCTGATGCCTCAGTTGCGGGAGTTTTTATTAGCGGAGGGCTTTAAAACTGACAAACACGACTGCGTAACAATAACCATGGCCGGTAAGAACATCGCCTCTTTCGACCTGGGTTTTTTGCGTGAACTCCCCGGTTATGGTACACTGGTACGCGCCGAGCCGGCTATGCTGGACCCCGCCGCGTTCTATCTAAACTGGAAGAAGGATTCGCGCCTGCCCACCATGAGCATCTGCAAGGCCCGCGCAAAGTTTGAGGATAACACCGTAGCCCACGAAGCAGTGGCGGATGCGCTGGACGTTATTCAGCTGCTACGGCCGTTTTATGAGTTGCCAGTGTATCGGCAGGTGGGACCCTCTTCTAGCTTCTAGCTGCCTCAACCCCTAGCCCCTTCTCCTAGGGGAGAAAGGGAACTAGTTCTAACAACTAGAAGGTTAGTCAATACTAGTTTTCTAGAAAAGCTAAAGACTAGTCCCCCTTCTCCCCTAGGAGAAGGGGCTAGGGGTTGAGGCCGATCGTTGTAGGGGTGAGGTCCCCACTACCAACTACCGCTGGCCCCGCCGCCGCCGGAGCTGCCGCCCCCGAAGCCGCCAAAACCGCCTCCTCCACCGCCGCCGAAGCCGCCACCACCACCGCCAAATACGCCGCGCCCTCCGCTGAAGTCGCCGAAGATGACGGGCGGAATACCCATGCCACCGAAGCCGCGGCTGCGTCGGCCGCCGGAGCCGCCGCCGCGGTTGCGCATGAGCAGAAACAGCACCAGCACGCCGATAATGATCCAAAAAGTCCAGCCGGAGCCACTGTTGTCGCTGCTGCGGGAGCGGCGAGCGGCCGGGTCGGCTTTGTACTCGCCCTTGGCCAGCGCAATAAGCTGATCCGTGGCTCGATTGAGGCCGTCGTAGTAGCGCTGCTGCTGAAAGGCGGGCGCGACGGTATTCGTAATAATTCGCTTGGCAATAGCGTCGGGCACAGCGCCTTCCAAGCCGTAGCCGGTTTGGATGCGGGCTTTGCGCTCCTGCTGCGTTACCAGAATCAGTATGCCGTTGTTGCTGCCCTTCTGGCCAATACCCCAGGCTTCATAGAGCTGCTGGGCGTAGTCGGCTAGCTCGTTATCGCCGATTGTAGGCACTATAACAACGGCAATCTGGGAGGAAGTAGAATCGTTGTAGGCAACGAGCTTATTCTCCAGGGCCGCTACCTCATCGGGCCGCAGCATACCCGCCAAATCATTGACCAGCCGGGGCGGACTGGGCCTGGGGGGCAAATCCTGGGCGAGGGCTGGGGGGCAAATTCCGGCTACGGCCAGCCACAGCAGCAAGCAAGGAACAAAGATTCGCCAGAAGGCAGAAGGGGAAAGGTGCCTCATGCGCGCGGGGGCGTCGGTTTGCCAAATGAGATAGAATCGTCGAGCTCATTGCGGTCGGTGGCCGCGTCGTAGGGGAAAAAGTGCTGGAGCTGCTCGCCCACCATGCGCACGCCTTTTTCCAGGCCGGTCACGTAGTCATTGGTGCGAAAATGCTTGAGCACCGTTTCCTTGGTGGTTTCCCAGAAGTCATCCGGCACGGCCGCATTGATGCCGGAGTCGCCAATGACGGCGAAGCGGCGCGCTTCCCAGGCCAGATAAAAAAGAACCCCGTTGCGTTGCGCCGTGCGGTGCATATTCAGCTCGGCAAATACCTGCGCGGCCCGGTCCAGGGGTTCGGGTGTGGGGCAGGTATCCTCCAAGTGTACCCGGATTTCGCCTGAAGTTTTGATCTCAGCCTGTTGAATGGCCGCCACCAGCTTGGCTTCCTGCTCCGGGGTTAAAGGATTGGTCATGTGTGGGTGAGGTCTTGGGTCTTAGGCGCTTGGGGACTTGGTTTGCTGTTGAGCAGAAGTAAGCAACAGAAAACCTAAGCTCCCAAGTCCCCAAGCGCCTGACAAACCAATTAAAACTGTACGGTAGGCGCTTTCTGGGAAGCCGCGTCGGCCTCAAAATAGCCTTTGGCCGAGAAGCCGAACACGCCCGCAAATAGGTTGTTAGGGAACTGCCGGATAAAGCCGTTGTAGTCGTTGGTGATATTGTTGAACTTGTTGCGTTCCACATTGATGCGGTTTTCCGTGCCCTCAATCTGGGCCTGCAACTCCTGGAAGTTGGCGTTGGCTTTGAGTTCGGGATAATTTTCCGAAACGGCCAGCAAACGACCCAAGCCGCTACTCAGCTGGCTTTGCGCCGCCTGGAATTTCTGAATGTTTTCAGGCGTAAGCTGATCAGCTGAAAGCTGCACGCTGGTTGCTTTAGCGCGGGCCTCAATAACGCCGGTGAGCGTGGACTGCTCGAAGTTAGCGGCACCTTTCACGGTATTTACCAAGTTTGGAATCAGGTCGGCGCGGCGCTGGTAGGCATTCTGCACGTTGCCCCACTGGGCTTTTACCGCTTCATCGCGGCTCACCATGCCGTTGTAGCCGCACGACGACTGCGTGAGCAGCACCATCATACCAAACAAGTAGAGAAGAAAACGTTTCATAGGGGTAAGGGAGAGATTGGGTGGGAGTACGCACTGAATATTAAATATGCGCTGTGCAAAGTACGGAAACCTGTCTTAGCGGTTGTCATTGAAATTACTGCCGCACGAATTACTATTTTGCGGTCTTATGTCCCGTTTGTCGTTTATGAAAGCTGTTATTCCTGTTGCTGGCATTGGTTCGCGCTTACGGCCCCACACCCACACCCAGCCTAAGTCGCTGGTACCGGTGGCGGGCAATACCATTCTGGGCCATATCATCGACCGGCTGGTAGCGGCCGGCGTCGAAGATTTTGTCTTTGTCATTGGATATCTGGGCGAGAAAATCGAGAGCTACGTGCGTCGGCAGTACCCGAATCTGCACACCGAGTTTGTAGTGCAGGAGCCCCGCGAGGGTATTGGCCACGCCCTGTGGGTAGCCCGCGAGCATTTTCGGCGCGAAACGGACGGCATGCTGATTCTGCTCGGCGACACTATCGTAGACGTTGATCTGGGCCAGCTGCTCGACACACCCGGTACCGTGCTGGCCGTGAAAGAAGTAAAAACGCCCTCCATGTTTGGGCTGGTCGAGACGGATGCTACCGGGCAAGTGACCAAAGTGGTTGAGAAGCCCCGCATCCCGAAGTCGAACCATGCGCTGGTCGGGCTCTACAAAATAGCCAACCCCGAGCGTCTGGCCGTGGCCCTGGAGCGCATTATTGCCGACGAGTTGCGCACCCATAATGAATATCAGCTCACCGACGCGCTCATGCTGCTCATCAACGAGGGCGAAGAGATGACCACCACGCCAGTCGATAACTGGTTTGATTGCGGCCGCAAGGAAAGTCTGCTCGAAGCCAACGCCCGCCTGCTCAACCGCCCCGAATTCCTGGTGCCCCGCGAGTACCCCGAGTTTCCGGATACCATCATCATCCCACCCGTCAGCATCGGCCGCGACTGCCAGATCCGCCACTCCATCATTGGCCCCAACGTAGCCATCGGCGACCGCACCATCGTGCGCAACGCCATTCTGAGCGACTCGATTATTGGATCTTACAGCGAGCTGCGCTCGGCCGTGATGCAGGATTGCATCGTGGGCTCCGATGCCTCGTTCAGTGGCCTGAACCATAGCCTGAATATTGGGGATAATACGGAAATTAGCTACAGCTAGGGGCGTGGGGGGCTTTTTTGCCTACCCAGAACGTCATGCTGATGTTGCCACAAGTAACTGCCATGCTTGCTCTGGCGCCCGCCCGTGTTGTTAAGTTGTGTACTGCCCGTCGTAAAGTCGCACAAAATTTTACGGGTCCAAAAGCGTTCCTCCACAACCCCGTGGCCCGGCTCGTAGTACGCAGGAGTATTGTCCGAGCCATTTGCGTTTATCCAGCCTCATGAATTTGCCCCCCAGACTCCATTTCCCCTCCACATTCGCGGCCGTATTGCTTCTGCTGACCGGCTGCTACTCCCGCGAAGACGTAAAAACGGAAGGCGGCGTATCCGAGCAGCGGGTCGAGAACGACCTGACCACCATGCCCCGCGACAATGCCAAAGTAGCGCCCGACCAAGGTGCGCCCAACGTGGCGGTGGAAGAAACAGCCGCCAGTACCGCGCCGCTCACGCAGGTAAACGTATTTCTGGAAGTGTCGGGCTCCATGGAAGGCTTCATGCCCAAGCCTGGTGCCGATGCCAGTAATACCCGCTTTCAGCAGCAGGTCGCGCAGTTTTTGTCAGAATTGAATAATAGCCCGGCCGTGGGCCGCAAGACGTATTATCGCATCAAGGAAAGACCTTACCGCGACTCCTACCAGCAGCTCTCCGGCACGGTGCGCGGCGGCATTAAAGAGCCGGCCAGCAGTACCGACATCCCGACGGTGCTCGATACGCTGGCCAGCAACTACTACGCGCCGAATACAGTCAGCGTCCTGATTTCGGACTTCATTTACTCGCCCAGGAACACCGGCGCGATTCCCTACATCAAAACCGACATTACCGACGCCATCAGCCGCGCTCAGCGCTCCGACCTGGCCATGTCGGTTTATGGCTTCACCTCCGACTTTCAGGGGGCATTTTACCCGGCCATCAAGACCGGAGCCAAGAAAGTTGCTAACTGCTGCGACACCGATATTCCGTATTATTTCTGGGTAATTGGCCCCCAGGATGCGGTCAGGCGCTTCGATGCGGCTTTGCTGGCCAGGCAGTCGGCTCAGCAGATACACTTTGGCATAAAGTACCCGCAGCCATCTGCTTCACTGCTGAACAAATATCAGAACAAGGGCAGCTGGTACTACGGGGAGAAAACAGCCAGTAAGCGGGCGGCCGGTGCTACCTACTACACCGTAGCCGTGCAGGAGGCATCGCCCCAGAATCCCGTTGAGTTTGTATTGGGTTTGAATCTGAGCACCATGCCCGCCCTGTACCGCGACCTTGCCTATCTAAAGCAGAACCTCCAGCTTATCGGCCAGGATACTGATGCCAGAATCGTGAACGTAGCCGCCGCCACCGACCAGACCCGAGCCAGCAGCGGCCCCGAAAACCAATATACCCACTTTGTGAAAGTGCGCCTGACCAAGATGGCCCGCGCCTCCCGTTCCCTGCAAGTCGTGCTCAAGGATGCCCGCCCGGCCTGGGTAAGCCAGTGGACCACCCAAAACGATAGCAACATCGACCAGGTAGGCCCCAAAACGTTCGCCTTTGCCAGCCTCATCGATGGCGTTGCTACCGCCATAGGTAATGGACAAAAGTCGCCCGCGGTTTTTCAGATTCCGCTCACTCTGGAACCCGCTAAATAGCGCTAAGTGCCGGCTGGCGCAGTGATGGATAGCTCTAATTGCATTGCTCACACAATTTGGTTGAATCTTTGACGTTCAGCGAATCTCAACTCAAAGTTATTTGTACATTTCCGCTATGAAGTCATTTTTCCGCTTTCTCTACGAGCTTATTGGCTCCCCGCAGCCGCCCTCCGAAACGCCCGTTTACCGCGAGGTGATTTTTCCCAACGTTGGTTTGCTCACGCTGGCTATTTCGCTGGCGCTGGTGCTGGTATTCTACTACCTGATTAACCGGGCTATGGGCGTGGCAACTTTCAATAAAGGCCGCCACTGGGCGATTTTTCTCATCGCCAACGCTATTATCGCCTTTATCATCGCCCTTGTGCAGTGCAACAGCCAGCAGGTGGCCGAGCACTCTTATGTGTATTGGCTGGCTACGCTGAATGCGGTATATGGCCTGCTCTGGTTCTTTCTCTTCTCCCTCATCCTGCGCCGCGGCTCTACCAACGCCAGCACGACGCCTTTTTAGTAATTTAGGTGGTCATGTAGCGCGCAGCATCTCGCGTGCAGTCGTTGTAATAGTAGTCCTATGTTAGCACGCGGGATGCTGCGCGCTGCATGACCAATTGTTTTTCCACTTGATCATGGGAAAATCGTTCTGTTCTCCTCAATAAAATCAGCTTAATCAGTACAATCTGCGATTCAATGGCTAAACTCTTTTTATTCGGTATTGGCGGCACGGGCTCCCGCGTTATTCGCTCCCTCACCATGCTGCTGGCCGCTGGTGTGCAGCTGCCAGGCTGCGACCGGGTAGTACCTATCATCATCGACCCCGACGCCCACAACGGTGACATGAACCGGACGGTGGATATGCTGAAAAGCTATCAGCAGATTTATAACCGCCTGGGCCAGCGCGAGGACGGGTTTTTTCAAACCAACATCAGCACGCTCAGCAGCATCTCAGCCGATACCAACGGCGGCGTAAAAGACACGTTCGTGTTCGACTTCGGCGGCATCAACCAGAGCTTCCGCGAGTACCTGAGCTACGACCAGCTTTCTATCGATTCCAAGGGCCTGGTGGAGCTGCTGTTCACCCAGGACAACCTGGAAAGCCCCCTGACCATCGGTTTCCGTGGCTCGCCCAACGTGGGCAGTGTTGTGTTGAATAAAGTGGTGGATTCGCCGGAAATCCGGTTTTTCGCCGACAACTTTCAGGCCGGCGACCGGGTGTTTTTTGTGTCCAGCATCTTCGGTGGCACGGGCGCGGCGGGCTTTCCTTTGCTGCTCAAAAACCTCAAGGACCAGAACACTCGCCTGAGCAACGCCCGCTACCTACGCGACGCCCTCACCGGGGCCGTGACGGTGATGCCCTACTTCGCTTTGCAGTCGGAGGACAACTCCATCATAGACTCCAATAGCTTCCTGACCAAGACCAAAGCCGCGCTCAGCTACTACGAGCACAACCTGCAAGGCCTCGACGCGCTCTATTACCTGGCTGACACGCCCGATACGCCCTACGAAAACCAGCCCGGTGGCACAGCCCAGCGCAACAAAGCTCACCTCATCGAGCTGCTGGCGGCCCTGAGCATCGTGGATTTTATGCAGTACCCCGACGCCGAGCTGCGCAACGGCGCTCCCCACTTCCACGAGTATGGCTTAGGCGTAGACACGCAGGAGCTGAACTTCAGTCACCTGCCCGACGAATCACGGGAGCTGATTGCCAAGCAGCTGACGCAATTCCTCTACTTCACGCGCTATCACAAGCAGCACCTGCCCACTGATAAAGCCCCTTACCACGACAACCTGAACCTAGACTATGCCATGCGCAATGAGCCTATCTTCAAGGAGCTGAACAACTTCCTCCACAGCCCCGAGTTCGGCGTGGACGAGTGGTTGAAAGAGCTGGCCCAGAATCGCCGCGCCTTCCGTCCCTTCGACCTCACCACTGATGACTTCAACGCCATGATTGCCGGCAAGCCCGTGGAGAAAAAGTGGAACGACTTCTTCAATAAAGGTCTCAGCCAGAACTACTTCCTCAATAGCCTCAACGACGCCGCCAAGTCCATTCAGGAGCCGGACAACTTCAAGAAGCTACTGGCTTTGTTTGATCAGGTGACGGATAAGGCGTTTGAGGAGAAGGTTAAGATGGTGTAACCCCACCCCAACCCCTCCCCGGTAGGGAGGGGTTCTACTTGTAGCTTTTAGTATAAAATCCTAATACCCCAAGTGCCTTCGTCTGGCTCCCCCTCTCCACCAGGGAGGGGCCGGGGGGTGGGGTCCCGATATGCCCAAAGTCCTTCGCTTACATAACAACGGCTCTCAGCAGGTGCAAGGCTGGCAGAAAACGGCCCCCATCACCAGCACCGAAATCGACACCGTAACCGACCCCACGGGCGGGCGGGCCAAGAACGTGGCCGTGTCCATTCCGACGCCGTTTGCGCGGATGCACCTGTTTGAGACGGCTTTCGATTTTCTGGCCCGCGAGGGGCAGCGCAATCCGGGCTCGGTGTACCACGAGCTGGTGTCGCACTACTGGGATTTGTTTGAGGTGCTGTACAACTATAACCTCTACACCCAGGCGGGTCGCAAAATCACGCTGCGCCGCTGGAACGCGGAGACGGAACTGCGGAAGATGCAGGGTTCTGAAGGCACCCGCCTACTCGGTGAAACCCTGCGGCTGTTCCTGCAGGACGAGCGGTTTCGTGACTTTCCGGATATGTACCTCGTGTTTTATGAGTCGCCGGAGCTGCCGGGCGGGCCACGCCTGCTGGGGGGCACTTCCCCGCTGACGTTGCTCTTCACGGCCCCGACCGTCGCGCCCTTGGAGCTGGAGCGCGCTCAGGCCAGGGGGCATTATTTCGACAACCAGATCGTGCTGCTCGAAGACCGCTCACCGGCGTTTCGGGACTTCGTGTACGAGATGTTTCTGGCGTATCCGCAGTTGCAGCGCCGCGAGTTCGCGGGCAGCGTATTTGCCGGCCTCGACCGCAGCCGCATCAATCAGATGCAGATGCAGGGCGAGCATACGGCCCAGCAGTTTGCCGCCAAGTACCCGGCCATCACCGACTTCCAGGGCAATCTGGTCAGCGTGAAGCACGTGCCTTTGCCGGGCCGGGCCGACCAGTCGGCGGTGATGAGCAGCGACCTGTTTATTCAGCCCACCCGCGAATCCAACACCAGCCGCCTGCGTCCGTTAGTCCTGCGCCCTAACCTGACCATGCAGGGGGCAAATTACCTCAACGGCCAGCCCTGGGACGACCGCACGCCCGTGCCCTACGCCGATGAGCTAAGCCTGGAAAACCGGGTGCTGCCCGGCAAAGGCTTCAAATACCCATACCTCACCGTCGGCGACTTCCTGGAAGACGCCCTCGTGGAGCTGCCCTACGAGCTGAACGCCCAGCGCTTTCATACCGGCAAAGTCACCTTCCAGTACGGGGCCGACACCCAGGGCCGGGCGCGGTTTCCGTACCTGCTGCCCCTGAAGCAGAGCTTTTTCGAGTATTTCACCGAGCACGACCTGGCCGAGCTGGTCACCTTTACCATTGACCTGAATCATGTGCGGGTAAACCTGCGGGTGCCGGTGCAGGGGGGGCGTTTTATTACGTTTGAGCGCAGCTACTACCAGAATCCCCAGAATCCCAAGGACGCCCAGGGCCGCGAAATTCCGGAAAAGGGACGCATTGTGCGGGCCAACATTGGTTTGGGCGTATTTCCCTTCTACAAGATGCGCGCTCAGCCCGAGTACAACGACTTCTACAAAGTCATGCTCGTGGATGCCGACAACAGCCCCACCATGCTTCAGCGCCGCTACGATCTTACCTTCTTCGTGGGCGGGGAGCGGCTGACCGACCAGGGAGCGGCCCGCCGGGCGACCAAGTTTGAGCGCACCCAAAAAAGCGTAGCCACGGCCGGTAGCACCTACTACGAAATCAGCGGCACCCACTTCGATCTGGCCGAGCTGACTTGTCCGCCCGCTACGCTGGGCGCCGAGCCGGCCCGCGGCCTCATCGTGCCGCGCTGGCGCGAGCTGGACCGTGGCACCCGCCGCTTCACCTTCGCCGTGGACTTTGGTACCAGCAACACCCACGTCGCCTACGCCGATGGTCCTTCGGCTCACCCCAAGCCCTTCACCATTGGCGAGGGCGACTTGCAGGTGGAATTGCTGAACGCGCCGCTGCCCGACACGGGCTACTCGGCCTTCCAGCGCTATATGAAAGGCCCCGGCCAGCTGTTTGACATTCCGCTGATTCAGAATCGGGAGTTCGTGCCCAGCATCGTGGGTGAGCAGCAGTCAGTATATGAGTTTCCGATTCGAACGGCAGTTTGCGAGACCAACTCCTATGCCAACGAGCCCAGCAAGGTGCTGAGCAACATCAACATCGGCTTTAGCATCAATACCGAAACCAACCAGCCGCCCCAAAACCGCTTCGTGACCAATCTGAAGTGGTCGGCGGAGCTGGACCCGCAGGGCGTTACTAGGATTGCGGCCTTCTTCAAGGAGATTCTGCTGCTGATGAAGCACAAGGCGGCCCAGCACGGCGGTATTCTGGAGGATACCCGCGTGGTATGGTTTGCCCCCCTGAGCTTCGATATGTTCCTGCGCAACCAGTTTCAGCAGGTCTGGGACGAGGCGTTTCAGCAGGTGTTCCGTGCCCGCCGGCCCACCCAGTGCATTTCCGAGTCGGTGGCGCCGTACTACTACCTCACGGCCACCAACCAGGTAGTACCCAACCGCGACGAGAACGTCATCAACATCGACATCGGCGGCGGCACCACTGACCTGCTGATTTTCGCGGAGCAAAAACCTTCGTATAGCTCGTCCTTCCGCTTCGCCGGCGACGACCTGTGGGGTGATGGCTACGCCCGCGTGCAAGGTGCGCCCAAGCAGAATGGCCTGCTCCGCTTAGGCGTACAGTACGTGGAAAGCCTGCCCGACTCCGAGCAAAACCAGGAGTACAAAGGCTACCTGCGGGCGGCCCTGCAAAACCCCGATTTCGGCTCCGCCGACGTCACAAGCTTGCTCTTTACTTATAACGAGGCGCTGCGCTTTACGCAAAGCTTGGGCTTAGGCAAAGGACGGCAGCTGCGGGTGCTATTCTACCTGCACTACACGGCCATTATTTACCACGTAGCGCAACTGGTGCAGCATTTGGGTCTGAAAACGCCCCGTTATCTGTGCTTCTCGGGCAAAGGCAGCTTGTACCTGCGTTTGCTCAGCGGCGGTAGTAGTCTGGCGGCCATTGAGAAGATCACCAAAGCTGTGTTCCGCGCCGCCACCGGGCAGGAGCCGCCCCAGAATTTCCGCGTTATTCTGGCCGATAACCCCAAAGAAGCGACCACCAATGGCGGCGTGCTTTTCGAGGAAAGCGCCACCAGCGCCGCTGATTTCGACAAGATTCGCACGGTGAAGCTCAATGGTGCCGTTGAAGGTGCCGACATCGATACAGCCCGCCTTAAGATTCCGCAAGTAGATGCTGACCTCAAGCAGTCGGTGCTGGACAACACGCGCCGCTTCCTCGAAATCGTGCTCGACAACGACGATGTAGCCCCACTAATGCGCGAAGTAGGCGTAGACGTGGACCGACAGAAAGTGAAAGACTTCCTGCTCCGTGAAATTGAGGACAGCCTGAACCTCGGCCTGCACCAGATTGGCCGCAACCTCGGCCAGGGCGAAAACCTGCCGGAGACGCTGTTTTTCTACCCCATGAAGCAGGCGCTGTATAATTTGAGCCGGGAGCTAATTAACCCGAATAGCTAATGATAGATCAGGAAGCAGACTTTTTAGTTGAAGTGCTGGAATTGATACCGGAAGATTCGGTATTTGGTTTCTTTGTCAGCTACGATGAGTTGCTGCCTGATCTAGAAGCTGCTGGTTATCCTGTAAATGAAACGCGGAATGCTGAGATTCCAGTTGCTGAGAAACATAAGCTTCTAGAGTTAATACAAAGCAAGCGTCTACATAGACGAGTTGACCACTTTGATATTATGCACGGTCAAGAATATTTGCTAAAAGCATATGACCACATGATATCCACATGGCTTTCCAATAAAGTCAATGTTAGCCAATCGTTTATTGAACGATATAGTCTAGAACCGGATGGTGAGTATTGGCTGGTTGGTGAGTTTCCTGAATTAGATGATTAGAAAACGGCTGGATTTCACTATTAGAATAATTTTTCATCCTCTACACTCCACTTTCATGAGGATTGCACTCTACTGCGCTTTACTTTTCGCCGGGTTATTATCTGCAAATACGACCCACGCCCAAACAGAACTAGGTAAACCCACCCTCGACGAAGCCAAAACCCAGATCTGGTGCGCTACGGCCCGGTTCGTGTACGAGGATACCGGCGTGCCCAACCTCAAGAGCACCTTACGCTGCGACGGTAGCTTATCGGCGTTTGAGAACAGCATCAAGGCCGATAAGCAGAGCGTGTACAGCCGTTTGTACAAGCCCCTGGAAGGCCGGGGGGCAATTTATAACGGCCTGACCACCGACCCGGCGCGCCTCAGCAAGCTCACCACCGAAATCATCAATCGGCTCAAAACGCCCGCCCGTACCAACGACCCGGCCCGAATGCAGCGCCTCACGGCGCTGGAAGCCGGCCTTAAAACTTTCGTAGAAAACGGTACGCCCCTCGGCGACATAGGCACCAGCCTCGCGGCCGAAGAAACTGCCGACACGGCTGCGCTAACCGAAACCGTGGACGATTCGGACGTGGGCGTGGCCTTGCCAGCCGGGACCAGTGTGAGCAGCCCGCGCACGTACGCCGCTGAGAGCACCATGAGCAAGCTCTTCGCGCCGATTGCGTTGGTATTTTCCCTGCTTAGCCTAGTGCTTTTTGCCCTGCAGCGCGGGCAGATCAGGGCCCTGAGCGCCCGCGCCGAGCGCCACCGTGGGGAGCTGGAAACTGTGAAGCTGGCCGCCCCTGGCGGGGGTGGTTCCGCTAAAAAACTGACGCCGGAGCTGCAACGCGACATTGAGCGAATGGTGGAGCAGCGCGTTGCGGCGACTTTGGCCCAGGCCCGGCCTGCTGCCCAAAATTTGCCCCCCAAGTCCATTGCTCCTGCTCCTTCGCCGGCTCCGACGCGGCCGGCGGCTCCCGCGCCGGTAACACCCGTAGCTACCTCCGCTCCGGTGGCGTCTGTGGTAGCAGCGCCCGTAGCGTCTACTTCTCCGCCCCCGATTCGTCAGGAAGCGCCGGCCCCACCGCCCGCGCCGCTGGCTGAGGCAATAATTGCCCCCCCGGCCGTGCTACCTGCTGGTCCGCCCACCGCGGCCCCGCGCGACGATTTCGACAGTCTGGTGCCGCCCGTGCAGCTGCCTGCGCCCGATACCTGGGGAGCCGTGGCCCCGCTGACGAGCCGGCAGGAAGACCAGGCGGCGCAGCCCAGCCGCTACTATGTGAAAGTGCCCGTAAACGGCGGCTTCAGCGACTACGACTTGCAGGAGCAGCCCCAGCACGACAGCATTTACGAAATAAAAGTGGACGCCCAGCGCCCAGAGCGGGCCACGTTTCGGGTGACTTCTAACACGGCCGTTCACGCCTACGCTATTCAAAGCGCTCAGTATTCCCTACGCGAAGCCTGCCGCTATCAGCAGCCCACCGGCCCTGTGTCGCGCATCGTGACCGACGAGGAAGGAACGCTGTTTAAAAGCAACGGTGCCTGGCAGATTGAGCAGAAAGCCGCTATTCACTTCGAGTAGGAGCGACGCGTTCCACCATCTGGCTGTTGGGCGACAGTAGCCGTATCAGGATAAAGCCCCCCGGCGCGGGAGCTGAACCCGCCGATGCTTTTCTTCCACCTCTGTTTTAATGCTCGAAATCTATCTTGAAATAGCCGTGGTGCTGGTGGTGGTGGGCTTGCAGGTAAGCACCTTCCTGCAAACCCGCGCCCAGGCGGCGCGCCTGACCCGGCTCTACCCAACCAAAAATACCCTGCGCGTAGAGCGCCGCCTGGTGACTCCGGCCGGGGAAGACTTGCCCCCCTACGCCGCCAACGCGCCCACCGACGCTTACCTGATCGACCTGATCCGAGCCGACGCGGTTCCGGCCGACTTCCGCGAAATCCTGACCGATACCAACGACTACCTGCGCCACAACAAGGGTGCGGCGGCCGATTTTGGCATTCTGAAAGACATTTCGGAGCGGCAGTCGCAGGTGCTGGAAAACGCGGTACAGGCCAACGTCGCGACGCCTCTGTACCTGGGTTTGCTGGGTACTTTTCTGGGCGTAATTCTGGGCCTGGTGGGCATTGCGCGCAACGGCGTATCCGATGAGGATGCCCTCACGCCCTTTCTCACCGGCGTACTCATCGCCATGACGGGCAGCTTCGTGGGTTTGCTGCTGACCTTGCTCGGCACCGGCCTGGTGCGCCGGGCGCACCAGCAGCTCGATCAGGGCCAGAACGCGTATTATACGTTTCTGCAGGCTCGCCTGCTGCCCGTGTTACACAACGACATGGCTAACAGCCTATCTACGCTGAAAGGGGTGCTGGACGCGTTCAACAAGGATTTTGTGGGCAAAGTCACCCTGTTTGAGCCCATCATCGGGACGCTGACGGAGAACGTGAAAGTGCAGCGCGATTTCCTGGTGAAGCTCAATGAAATTGGCTTCGATAAGATGGCGAATGCCAACCTGGCTGTGTTTGACAAAGTGCGGGAATCGGCGGAGCTGTTTGGTTCGTTTGTGGGCTACCAGCAGCGGCTCAATCAGATGCTGGAAGACGGTACGGCCACGGCTACTGCCGTCAGCAGTATTCTGGACCGGCTGACGGGCTTTGAGCGTGGCATCAACAGCGTAGGCCAGTACATCGGCCAGCACGACAACCTGATTCAGCATCAGCTCGACTTCTTCCAGCGCCACGAAAAGGAAATGACCAACGTGGCCGCCCGCACCGAGCAGTACTTCGACCTGGCCACCGGCCGCCTCACCGACCTGATGCAGCAGCGCCTCAGCTTCCACGAGCGCGACGCCCAGCAGGCCTACGAAAAGTGGGGCCAGTACTTCCAGCGCCTCAACGAAGAGAACGTCTTCGACCGCATCACGCACTATCTTGAGCCCTTCAAAAACCTGGACGCCGAGCAGAAAAATCTTTCCCGCGACGTGACGGCCACCCAGCGCGAGCTGATGCGCAAAATCGAGCTAGATTCCCAGATTCAAGCCAAAATATTAACGGAGTTGGCCGCGCTGAACGAAGTACTGGTGAAAGCCACGGCCAAAAACCGCATGCAGCGGGCCATGGATAGCTTATTTGGAGGCGTGAAACCGCAGTAACCCCACCC
>NZ_FWWW01000027.1 GCF_900176135.1 Hymenobacter roseosalivarius DSM 11622
ATCCCCTCATTACTATGAAAAGGCGAACTAGCGCGTAGCTAGTCGCCGGCCGATAGCAACCAGAGTCTGCTGTACCGCTTGCGGTGAGGGCAGCGCTCCATAAACTAATTGCCGGAATACACCTTGGTAGGTCGATACCAATTGCTGCCAGGTACGGCCTTCGTCAGCGAATAATTGCGCTTCCGCCAGCGGGCGCGTAGCCCAGTCGCCCTGAAATTCCTGGTTGCGGGCATCATCAGCACGCGCTTCGGCCAACAACGCATCAAACTCCGGACCGGCCAGAAACGCCTGCAGTGCTGGCTGCTGGAACAGCTGATACAGGTCATACGCGTGGCGGATTTTAGCCTGCAGCTCGCCCAGCGAGTCGGGTGCGTAGCCAGCGCGAACGAAGGCCAGTATCTTTTCGACCAGCGTCCGCTCCAGAGCGAGCACCAGTACCTCAAACGGAGCCAGACCGTGTTGCGCTACTAATTCGTGCTCGCCGCGTTGCGTCAGGAACTGGCCGGCGTAGAACTGCACCGGCCGCCACTGGCTGGGGTGGGGGCGCGCAAAGGCGTTGATTTCGAGCAGTACCGCGCCTGGCCGCACCTGACCGCCGGAAGTGGGCGCGGCGGTAGCCGGGAACTGGTGCAGGGTCTTGCGGAAGTGGCTTCCGCGCACGGTCACGCCCACGTCCAACACGGTCGTTAGGCCCTGGGTGATGTGCTTGGCCCCCGCATCCATGAGCTTCTTAACCTGCCCGCCACTCCAGCCCTCGGTACCAGCAATGGCCAGGTCCACGTCTTCGGAAAACCGTTCCACCAGCCCGTAGGCCTTGGAAAGGGCCGTGCCGCCCTTAAATACCAACTGTTCGCGGTAGGGCGAATCGGCCAGTGCCCGCAGTACATAGCTTACCCAGTAGTCCTTCTCCACAAAGGCTTCGGGTAAGCCTAACCCTTGGGCGGTGGCCAGCAGGATTTGCCCAAACTCGGGGCTCTGATGCAAAGTCATTGAATGTTCCACGCGGCGCGGTTGGGCAGGGCCCCGGCGCTGAGGCCCAGGCGGTACGTAGTCAGCGGATGGAGGGTGGCGCGCAACGTGGCCGCGCCTTTTGGGTCGGCCTGCCGCTCCAGCAGCGCCCCGAGTACGGCGCGGGCGCGGGGCGGAGCCTGGGTGGCTGCCAGCTCAGTCAGGCGGCGCCGGGCTGCCGGGGCGAGACGAGTGATTTCGTGCTGCACCCGGGCCAGCACCTTATCGGGGCTAGTATCGGGAATATGGCGCAGGTCCCGCAGCACCTCCAGCCACTGCAGCAGCGGCACGTCGCTGGCCCGTTCTGGTGCCGGGCGCACCACGAACGCCACGCGCCGGGGCGAGGTACGCCGCGGCTTGGGGGTGGTCACCATCATCTCAGCCGGCATCTGGGTTGTTAGGCCCAACTGGTTGTAGAGGCTGACTCCGACCGGATAAGCCCGCGGCTCGCCACCGGCCGAGGTGAGCGTGCGCAATATGGCCCCCTCGGAAGGCTGCAGCGGACCAAACCGACTGATTTGGGGGCGGTAGTACTGCCCCTTGGCAAAGCGCACTAGCAGGCCTTCCCGGCTCAACCGACTCAGGGCCGCGGCCACCGCTCCGAATTGAGAAGGTTCCGTCACCAGATCGGCATACGTGAGCAACTCGCCTGGTGCAAAAGCCTCGACTTGCTGGCGGACACGCTGCATGATGGATTTCGACATGGGAAATAAGACACTTATGGAGCAAAGATAGAAACTTCTGTCAAGTTTTTACAAGTAAAAACTTGACAGAAGTTTAACGTGGTCAGTTCCTACTAGAGAATGATTCCCGGTCTGTATCGGCTACGCTGGTCTCCACGGACTCATTAGGCTAATCGGCTATCTACAATTGTTGGGTGTTGTTAAACCAATAGGGAAATACCGCCGAGGACGTGCGCCCCTACAAAGGCATCCCCGGCGCCCTGATTTCGGAAGATACCCACCGGCCCCCGGATGCCGATTTTGCCGGCGGCTACCTGCTGCAAAGCATCGGCGTGATGCCCGTCACGTTTGCCGGGCAGGTGGCGCGGGGGCGGAAGCTGTGGGGCCCGGCCCTGCGCCAATACATGCAACGCTATAACCACACCGCCGGCATCAACATCCTCGGCGACTGCCTGCCCCACGCCGCCAACTTCCTAGAGTTGGCCGACGAGAAAGATGCCCGGGGCCTGCCCAAGCCGCGGGTGCACTTCACCAACCAGGAAAACGAGCGGCGCCTGACGCGCCACGCCGAGCAGCTGATGCGCCGCATCTGGGAAGCGGCCGGGGCCTCCGACATCTGAGCCTTTCCGCGCAACGCCCACCTCATCGGTACGGCCCGCATGGGCCTTAGCGGCGACGACGCCGTGGTGAACGCCGACGGCCGCGCCTTCGACGTGCCCAACCTGTACATCTGCGACAACTCTGTGTTTCCGAGCGCCCTGAGCGCGAACCCGGCCCTGACCATCATGGCCCTGAGCTTGCGCACGGCCGATAAATTCCTGGCCGCCCGGCAGCGGGGGGACGCTTAGCCGGGAAAACCATCAGCCGCGCGCCGCGCTGCCAACGTAAGAATTTTATCCATCCTCCCTTCTCCTGCCGATGAAACCTTCCGACACCAGCCCGGGACTACCACTGGAGCAGCGGCCCTTTCGGGTGCTCCTCATCGCCGGCTCCAACCGCCGCCAGTACAACTGCCCCGGCGTCGACTCCAAAGCCCGCACGCTCATGCTCCGCCTGGCCGAGAGCCTGCCCCAGGACTGGGAAATCGACCTGGAAGACCTGGGCAACGTGTACGGCCGGGCCCGCATCCAGAGCTGCAACGCCTGCGTGAGCACCAGCATGGCCCTGTGCGTGTGGCCCTGCAACTGCTACGAGAAAGACAGCAAGGCCGAGCCCGACCTGATGTGGGACCTCGACCTCTACGCCCGCCTCGACGCGGCCGATGCCTGGGCCATCATCGGCCCGCACAACTGGTACGGGCCCTCGGCCAACCTCAAGCTGCTGTTCGACCGGCTGGTGTGCATGAACGGCGGCAACCCCAAGGAAGCCACTATCGACCACAAAAACCCCGAGAAAGCCATGTCCCTCGAGCACCAGCCCGAGTGGCAGGCGCTCAGCCAGAACTACCTGGAAGGCCGCACCGCGGCCTTTTTCTGCTACGGCGACGAAGGCGGCGACGAGCTCGACGCCGAGGGTCGCCCCAAGCTGCTGCGCCATAAAGAATACTTCGACCCCGGTCAGGAACCCTTTGAAAACCAGCGCGACGCCTACGCCCCGCTGGTGTGGCAGTGCCGCTACGCCGGCATTGAGGTGCCCGACGCGCTGTGGCGCTACCAGGTATTCGGCGAAGGCAAAAAGTACTCCGACGACCAGGCCGAGGACATGGTAAAGGAAACCGACGGCATGGCCAACTTTGATGACTGGGCCGCTGCCTTTGCCACCTTCGTGCAGCAAAAAGGCAAGGTGCCGGCCGGCCAATACCGGGCCTGGGGCTACGAGGCGCCGGGCCACACTTGGAACGAAATCAAGCTGGGCTGGCGCGACGTGAGCATGCGGCTGGGCCTGCCGCCCGCAGGCTCTTCGCCCGCCGAGCAGCAAAAGCAGGGCTTAAATAAGGACGTGACCCTGCGCCCCGGCCAGTCGAAAACCGAGCGGCAGTACCCTTCCAAATCCTAATCTCTTATGCGATGAGCGACTCCCCAGTAGACCAAATCATTGCTTCTCACGAAGCCTCCGGCCGGTATGTCGACGTGGACGGCCTGCGCACCTTCGCCCTCGACTACGGCGCCGGCGAGGCCGTGCTGTGCCTCCACGGCGTGCCCACCTCGTCCTACCTCTTTCGCAAAATGCTGCGCAGCCTTGAGAGCCAGGGCCTGCGCGGCCTTTCAGTGGACCTGCCCGGGCTGGGCCTGTCGGACCGGCCCGAGGACTTCGACTATACGTTTCGCGGTTTTGCCCGCTTCCTGCACCGGGCCACCGAGGTACTAGGCCTCGAGCGCTACCACCTGGTGGTCCACGACATCGGCGGGGCCATCGGGCTGGCCCTGGCCGCCGAGCACCCCGCGCGCATCCGCTCGCTGACCATCCTCAACATGTTTTATGACGTGGTGAATTTCAAGAAGCCGCTGCCCATGCGGCCCTTCGAACTGCCGGTGCTGGGGGAGGCCGAGCTGATGACTCTGCAACACCCTACCTGGTACCTGCTGTTCAAAGCCATGGGCGTGAGCCACATTGAAGACCTGCCCAAGGAGGAAGTGTATGCCTACGTGGACCTGCTCAAGCGCGCTGACGGGGGCAAGGCCTTCCTCAAAATCATGCGTCACTTCGACCACTCCCAGCAGCTGCAGGACCTGCTCCACCGCGCCGTTGACCAGCCGCCCTACCCCGTGCAGGCCATCTGGGGCGTGGAGGACCCGGCTCTCGACTTCGAGCACTTCGGCAAAATGGTGCAGCAGGCGGCGCACCTCCCGCAGGTGCATCAACTGCCGTCCAAACACTTCTTTCCGGAAGAGATGGGGCCGGAAATTGCCCGCCTAGTGGCTGGGCTGGTGGCCCGCACTCAGCCGCTCACGTAAGCCGCCTAGCTCGCCGCCGGGCCGGGATGGCCGGCCTGGCGAATGAGCTGGGTCAGCTTCTGCGCCAGTTCGGGCGGGAGGGTGTCGTCGGGGTCGCCGGCCGCGTCGGGCCGGGCCAGGCGGTGGGCCAGGGCCGCCACTACCTGCGTCTGCTTGGCGTAGCGGCGGCACAGCACGCACATGCGCAGGTGGGCCCAGACGCTGGCGCGCTCGGTGGGGGAGAGGGGCAGCTCGGCCCGCTTCTCGATGAGCAGGGTGGCTTCGTTACAGTTGAATAAGGCCGACATGGACGTGAGGGTAGGAGGGTATTACGAGCCCGAAAACCAGTGCTTTTCCAGGCACTTGCGCAGCTGCAGCTTGGCCCGGTGAAGGATGACCCAGTAGTTGGCCGGCGTGATGGCGAGTTGCTGACAGATTTCTTCGCCCGAAACTTCTTCCACGAAGCGCAGACTGAACACGGCCTGGTGCTGGGTGGGCAGCTGGTCCTGGCAGCGCAACAACTGCTGGACCAGCTCGCGCTGTTCCAGCTGGGCATCGGCGGCGGCCCACTCCCGGGGTTCCTCGCCCTGGCGCCAGTGTGTGCGGACCCCGGTTTCAAAATAAGTGCCGTTGCCTGCCGCGCCGGGCAGCGGCACCAGCGGCGAGCGGGCCTGCTGGCGGTAGTAATCCACGAGCCGGCGCCGCATAATAACGAACAGCCAGGTACGCTCCGACGACTCCTGCCGAAACGAGGCCAGCGTGCCCAGCGCACTCACGATGGTTTCCTGCACCAGCTCCTCGGCGGCGGCCACCGTGGCCACCCGGCGACGGGCAAAGCGGAACAGGTCGCTGCCGTAGCGGCTCAGCCACAGGTGGGGCTCAGGCGGGGTCGCAGTAACGGAAGCGGGAGCGGGGGCAGGAAGCATAAGGCATACAATCTCTAAGCGAAGGCTGGTCCGCGCCTGCGGCCTGGGCCGAAAGTAGCAAAAGCCGGGCGGCTTCCTGCCAGGTGAACACGCGTCGGTAAGTCCGACCACGTTTTTTCAGCCGGCCCCCGGATGCGGCAGTCGTTAGCACGGGGGGCGGCCTTACAGGACCGGGCAACTTTTTTTCGGAATTAAAAAACGAGCTGATTTTTCGGTAGTGCCATGTAAGGTGGACCGTTGGTAGCGCGACCATCGGCAGTGTCGGGCACCGGCAGCCCGGCATTATCCCTGCTGCTTGTGCGCCCCACTGCTGCCCTTCGTGCCCGGCGGCTGCACACCCGGTCGTTCCCGCGTCCGGTGCTGAGGCTTGTTTCTGTGCATTTACTCAACTTTTTACACTTGCTTTCTGCGACAAACTAGCTGCTGGCAGTAGTCCGGAAAGCTCAGGGCTGGTCCCCGCTCCAACTGTTGTGCTATCGCTGTTACTGGCGAGGGAAAAACGCAGAAGGGGGTTGAAACCTTTGTGATTTGTTTTAGCTTTCACTTAAATAAGCAAATAATAAAACGTGTTTTCTTCGCCATGAAATCCCCCTCCTGCATCCGGGTTTTTGCGGATACCCGTCACATTGAACACTGCCAGCAACTGCTCACCGCCGTGGCCCCGGACCTGCGGGCACTGGCCGCCCTGCTCAACCTGGCTGGCAACGAGGTGCGCCTGAAAATCCTGTTCCTGCTCCACGAAGAGCAAAAGCTCTGCGTGTGCGACATCGCCGATGTGCTGAACATGAACGTGTCGGCCGTCTCCCAGCACCTGCGCAAGCTCAAGGACGGCGGCGTGGTGGGCGCCGACAAAGTCGGCCAGACCATTTTCTACTACCTGCAGCCCGCGCACCTGCCCCTGCTCAAGCCTTTGTTTGCGACCATCGCCGCTTCCCCCCTTACCAAGCTGCCCCAATGAACCCCTCCACCCCCCAATCCCCGAACACGTCGAATCCTGAAACGTCCGGCACCAAGTCGCTGGTCGGTGCCGGGCTGCTGGCCGCCTTCGCGGCCTCGCTCTGCTGCATCACGCCCATCCTGGCTGTGCTCGGCGGCATCGGCGGCGTTGCTTCCACCTTTTCGTGGCTGGAACCCTTCCGTCCCTACCTGATTGTCTTGACCGTTGGCGTGCTCGGCTTTGCCTGGTACCAGAAGCTCAAGCCCCGCCCGGCGGCTGAAATCGCCTGCGCCTGTGAGGAAGATGAAAAGCCGTCGCTGCTGCAATCGAAAGGGTTTTTGGGCGTGGTGACGGTGCTGGCCGCCGGGCTGCTGGCCTTTCCCTATTTCTCGGGCAGCCTCTTGAAAAACAACGCCCCGGTGGCTACGGCTCCGGCCCGGCAAACGGGGCAGGCCCGCCTCTCCATCGCGGGCATGAGCTGCTCGGGCTGCGAGGTGAGCGTGAACCACGCCCTGAACGCCACGCCGGGCGTGCTCACCGCTTCGACTTCTTTCTCCGAGGGCCGGGCCCTGGTCACGTTTGACCAGCGCAAGGTGAGCGCCGACCATCTGGCCAAAGCCGTGACCAAAGAGACCGGCTACGCGGTGACCAAAGTGGAGCTGGTCCCTCAGCCGTAATCCTATGCATCTCCTCCGTTCACAACGCGCACGAACCTGTTCCCATTGGTCGGCCTTTCCCGGGCACTGCCCATGGCAACCAAAGCCAGCTGCAAGGCGGCTAAAAAAGCAACCCTGAGCGGGGGTGGCTGCTGCTCGTCCCTTTCCAGTTTTTTAACTAAGCCCTTCCAATGCCAATCAAAACCATCGAATTCGCCATTGGCGGCATGACCTGTACCGGCTGCGCCACGGGCATCGCCAAGCAGTTCGTAGGCAAGCCCGGCGTCATAGCCACCGACGTGAGTCACCCCGCCGGCAAGGGCACGTTTACCTACGACGGCGACGTCACTTCGAAAGAGGAGATTGCCGCCACCATCACCGCTTCGGGCCACTACCAGGTGACCGGGGAGATTGCCCCGGGCCCCGCCGAGGGTACCGCGACTCCTATCCCCGAAGCCCTAACGCCCGCTACCCAAGCCTCCACCGCCCCCCGGGCCGGCACAACGGACCGGCCCGCGTCGGCAACGCCTTCGGCCGAGCTGGCCGGGCACGGTCCCCAGGGCACGTTTTTCGACCTGGTTATTGTCGGGGGCGGCTCGGCGGCGTTTGCGGCGGCCCTTCACGCCAACGAGCAGGGCCTGTCCACGCTGGTCGTCAACGGCGGCCTGCCCCTGGGCGGCACCTGCGTCAACGTGGGCTGCGTGCCTTCCAAGTACCTGATTCGCGCGGCCGAAAGCTTCCGCCATGCCGGCCACTCGTCCTTCGCGGGCGTGCAGCCCGGCCAGCCCGCCCTGGACTTTGCCCAAGTCATCCGCGAGAAGCGCGACCTGGTGAACCAGCTGCGCGGCAAGAAGTACGAAGCGCTGCTCGCCGACCTGGACCACGTGCGCGTGGTGGCCGGCTGGGCCGAATTCGTGGACACCCGCACCATCCGCGTGCAGGGACCGGACGGGAAGCAGACCGAGTACACGGGCCTCAAGTTCATTGTGGCCACGGGCGCTGCCCCGCTCATCCCGGCCATTGCGGGATTGGACCAGGTGCCCTACTTCACCTCCGAGTCCTTGTTTGAGCACGAGGAGCTGCCCGAGTCGCTGACCATCATCGGGGCGGGCTACATCGCGCTGGAAATCGCCCAGGCCTACCAGCGCTTCGGCAGCCGCGTGACGGTGGTGCAGCGCTCAACCCACGTACTTAGTAACCAAACCGCCGACGTGGCCGAGGAGTTGACCCGGCACCTGCGCGCCGAAGGGATGACTATCCTGACCGGCGCGGCCGTGGAGCACGTGGCCACCGACGGCCCGCGCGTGACCGTGCGGGTCAGGGGGAGCGGCGGCACCCAGGAAATCGTGAGCACCCACCTGCTGCTGGCGGCCGGCACCCGGCCCAACACCGGCACGCTGGGCCTGGAAAAGGTGGGTGTCACGCTCACGCCATCCGGGCACGTGCAGGTGAACGCGCAGCTGGAAACCTCGGCCGCCAATATTTACGCGGTGGGCGACGTGACCCCCAACCCGGCCTACGTGTACGCCGCCGCCTACGAAGGCAAGCTGGCCGTGCAGAACGCCTTCGCGGGCGCGGGCCGGGCCACCGACTTCACGGCCTTGCCCTGGGTGGTGTTCACCGACCCGCAGGTGGCGGGCGTGGGCCTCGACGAGCGCGGCGCCGAAGCCGCCGGCCTGCCGGTGGAAGTGCGCGTGCTGCCGCTCTCGGAAGTGCCGCGCAACGTAGCGGCCAAAGACACGCGGGGCTTCATCAAGCTGCTGCGCCACGCCGACACGGACGTGCTGCTCGGCGCCCGCATCGTAGCTCCTGAGGGCGGCGAGCTGGTCTCGCCGCTGACGCTGGCCCTAAAGGGGGGCCTGACCGTGGCGGATTTAGCCAACACGTTCTACCCCTACCTGACCCAGTCCGAAGGCATCAAGCTGGCCGCTCTGTCCTTCAACCAGGACGTTGCCAAGCTCAGCTGCTGCGCCAGTTAGGCCCTTGTGGTGCCTACGCTGCGTTTTCCGGTATTGATTGCCAGGTGATTTCTCCTTTTTCGCCCCAACACTTATTCTCCTGAATTATGTCACAACACTCCTTTGATGTCCTTGTAATTGGTACCGGTGGCGGGGGCAGCGTGGCCGCCCGCAAGTGCGCGGCCGCCGGCAAGCGCGTGGCCATCGTGGATGCGCTGCCCTATGGCGGCACCTGCGCCCTGCGCGGCTGCGACCCCAAGAAAGTGCTGGTGGGCGCCGCCGAAACCGTGGCCCGCTCGCGGCAGCTGCTCGGCCACGGCGTGGCGCAGGAAGCCACCGTGAGCTGGCCGGAGCTGATGGCCTTCAAGCGCACGTTCACCGAGCCGGTGCCGGAGAAAAAGGAGGCGGGCTTTCAGAAAGCGGGCATTCACCCCTTCCACGGCGTGGCCCGGTTCACGGGCCCGCACACCGTGCAGGTTGGCGCGGACGTGCTGGAAGCGAAACAGTTCGTGATTGCCACCGGGGCCCGCGCCCAGCCGCTGGGCATCCCCGGCGAGGAGCTGCTGCTCGACAGCACCGACTTTATGGAGCTGCCGGAGCTGCCGGCGGACCTCACCTTCGTGGGCGGCGGCTACATCGCCTTTGAGTTTGCCCACCTGGCGGCCCGCGCCGGCGCGAAGGTGCGCATCCTGCACCGGGGGGCGCGCCCGCTGGAAAACTTCGAGCCCGAGCTGGTGGAGCACCTGCTGATTGCCACCCGCGAGGCCGGCATCGAGGTGCTGCTGAACACCGAGGTAAAACGCCTGAGCAAGACGCCCGACGGCCAGCTGCGCCTGCACGCCGAAACCGACGGACAACCCCGGGAATTCCCGGCCGGCCTGGCCATTCACGCCGCCGGCCGCGAGCCGGCGCTAGCCGAGCTCAACCTGGAAGCCGCGGGCGTGGCCTACACCCGCCAGGGCGTGACGGTGAACGAGTACCTGCAAAGCACTTCCCACCCCGACGTGTACGCGGCCGGCGACGCGGCCGCCTCGGGCCTGCCCCTGACGCCGGTGGCCGGCAAGGCCTCGCACGTGGCGGCGGCCAACCTGCTCGAAGGCAACCACCAGGTTATCGACTACGGCCTGATGCCCTCGGCGGTGTTCGCGCACCCGGTGCTGGCCAGCGTGGGGTTGGGCGAGGCGGAAGCCACCCGGCAGGGCCTCAAGTTCCAGGTGAAGCACGACGTCACCACGGGCTGGTTTACCTCCAAGCGGCTCCGTACGCCCCGCTCAGCCTTCAAGGTGCTGATTGAGGAAGAGACGGACCTGATTCTGGGCGCCCACCTGCTGGGCCCCAACGCCGAGGAAGTCATCAACCTGTTTATGCTGGCCATGCACGCCAGGCTCCCGGCCGCGGAGGTGCGCAAGCTGATATTCGCCTACCCCACGGCTTCGTCCGACATCATTTATATGCTATAGTCCGGACCGGGGAAGATAGTCGGGCCGGTTGTAAAGCAGTATTGCGGCAACGCGTACCGCGCCTTGCTCCACGACCACGGAGTGGTACGCTCGCAGAGCCTCCACGGCGACTGCTACGACAATGCCCAGGCCGAAAGCCTGTGGTCGCGCCTCAAAACTGAGGAACTCGAAGCGCGCGACTGGCCCGTTTTTGCCGACCTAGCCGACGCCCAAGCCAGCGTCGCCGAGTATTTTGACTACTACAATCACGAGCGGCTGCGCTCCAGCATCGACTACCAGACGCCGTATTACACTCATCAACAACTGCTTCAACTAAATGCCCTAAACTGTCCTGCTTAACTAGACCACCTCAATCGGCCATTTCCGCTTAAAAGCATAACACTATTTGGCGGGCCTGAAAGCGATGCACCACGAATTGGCCCTAATCGCCGCGTAACATCAGTTAATAAGTTTCCTAAGACGGGGGCAGAAGGGCTGAGCTGATTTCTATGCGCGAGCTTAAGGTTTTGTGTACCGGGCACTTCTCCGCGATACTGAGTAGTCGCTGCCGCTGCTCGTCCGTTAGCTCACCTTCCAGCTCAATCTCCCGCCAGATGTGGTCCAGAAGCGCTTTCTGCTCCGGGTTTTCCGAATCAAACCCATGTATTTTTTCGTGGTGCAGGTGCACCACTACATTGGTCAGCGGCCATTTCTTTCGGTCAGCATACAGCCGTAGGGTCATCGCCGTACAGGCACCCAGCCCTGCTGTTACCAGGTCATAGGGGGTAGGGCCCAGGTCATCGCCTCCTGCTTCTGCCGGTTCGTCCGCCAGCAGCGAATGATTACCTGCTTTAATCTCCGTCGTTAGCGAATCTGGCCCGATGCGTACCGCTACCCGTTGGCGTACCCTGATTGGCTCTGGCTGAGGAAAAGCAATGTAGCGTTTGGCCCAGCAGGCTATCACTTCCCCTGCGTACAAAGAATCCTGGGGCTCCGAGAGCAGATGGTCGGCCCCGTCCAATGAAACAAAGCTCTTGGGGTGCCGGGCGGCCTGATATACTGCCGCGGCATTTTCTATGTTCACCACGTTGTCCTGCGGAGAGTGTAGCAGGAGCAAGGCCTTTTCAAGTTGCCCGATGGTTTGTTCCGGCTCAAAAGATTCTAAATCAGTCAGGAACTCTTTTTTTATAGGAAAAGGGCGTCCGCCAATGTCCACCGTGGCAGTTCCTGCTTTTTCAATGGTTCCTAAGCCATCCCGTAACAGGTGCCTGACGTGAGTTGGGTCACAAGGGGCCCCGATAGTAGCAATAGCCTGAACCGTGGGCAAGGATTTGGCAGCCATGAGCACTGCCGTGCCCCCAAGCGAGTGGCCAATGGCCAATACCGGGGCTTCGTATTCTTTTCTTAAAAAATCAGCAGCGCTAATCAAATCCGAAACATCCGAGGACAAGCCCGATGTCCCAAACTCTCCCTCGCTCTGCCCCAGACCGGTAAAATCGAAGCGAAGCACTGCAATTCCCATCAGGCTTAAAGAACGGGCAATGTTTCGAATTGCGGTCAGGTTTTTAGTACAGGTAAAGCAATGCGCAAACAGGGCAAAAGCATGCGGTTTACCGTCTACGGGCATCTCCAGCCGCCCAGAAAGCAGTTGACCAGTAGCATTAGGAAAGGTAACAGTTATGGTTTTCATAGGTGATTTCGTACAATTTGCTGTTTTACAAGTGCGCCAGCAGCATTTTTGCTGTCATTGGCTGATTGTGCAGAATACATTGTTCTCTTTAACGGGATTTAAACAACATCCTGATTACTTAACCCGTCATATGTCGGCTGCCGGACAAAATTCCTGCTAACTACGTATGCCTACCCTTAGTGGCGCTGCTATCGCATTCAGCTAAAGTGGTTTACTCTGGCCATTTTCAATTTACCGGGCATTCTTCCCGTATATTTCTGACTCCGGGAAAAAGGCCAGCCAGGCGAAAGCAAAGTGGTTGCTGTGGGGCTCTATTCGGAGTTGCTTTCCTTTCAGCGGTCCGGCTGTACTTCTGCCTGTGATGTCCCAGGCTGAACCTGTTTCCTTGTCGGCAAACAGGTTGCCTTTTCTTTGGAAGGTAAGCTTTTGCCCGCCCAGCACGGCATTAAACAAGGTTGCCGTACCAACCCTTCTGGACTTACTAATGTCTCTCTCATCCAGCACCGATACCGTAGTGGACTCATAAAAAACAACAACGTTTTTACCGTTGAAGGCATCGTTAACGACCCCCTCCTTGGCAATTGCCGAGAACGGATAGATTTTGTGTTTCCCCTGGCTTTCCACGTCTACCACCCGCTCCATGGGCGGCAGCCGCTTGTCTACCTTGCTTTTGTCTATGAATGCATCGTAGGGTGAATTTTTCAGGTCATCATAGCCTACATAGGGGTTCTGCCCATAATCCCGTCCAAGCCCCGTCTCCGGCGAAAGAATCTGCCCATTGGGGTATCGCTGAAAAAACTCCTCTACCGAAATTACCAGCGATGGCAGGACCTTTAGTTCTGCCCCAGCCAAGGAGCCAACCAGGGCTTCTCCCATCAATTGCTGCCACCAGGTTTCTGTTTGGAGGTCGTACATCACCATATCGCTGTGGCGCAGCATGCCCGATACGCCAAAGCTCAGCAACTGCTCCTTTCCCTTAAAACGTAGCCGCCGGTCGTATGCGACGCTGGCATTGCATAAGGGGCAATAGGTAACAAGTATGGGGATACCGCCAAGGGTATCGTTGGCAATTTCATGCGCCGTCAGCACATTGAGCGGGTAAGCCTTGGCCCGTCCGCCAACAGCTAAACTAATAACCGGCTCGTGTCTGAAGTATACCTGCCGTCCTTTATCCGAACCAATGAACCTTGGCATATTCAGGACAGGAAAAGCACCCTTGGGGACTGCTACCGTAAACTCGGAAAGTTGCACGGTTTTGTTGGCTGTATCTGTTTTCCAGAGGTACGGTATATTCCGTGGATTTCGCAACTGGGCTTTACTCGCATGAAATGGCGCACCAGTTAAAGCAGTAATAATGAAGATGAAAAAGTAACGAATCATTTTTACCTGGTTAGACGGTGAAGAGAGGGTATCCAGTACTGTCTGTACCTCTTAGTATGTGCGAAAGAATTCGTAAGCCCTGCTGCGTAACAGAGCTTGATAAGCTCCTGATTAAAACTGGCTTCGCTGCTTCCTTTTCTTTTTGTGAGCTGCTGAATTGCACTCATGGGCATGGGCTTAGAAGTAGCTGCTAGCTGTTTGGCTATCTACTCCCTCCGGTCCTCTCCAGCGTACCCAACCCCAGGCTGCTGATACTTCACCATTTGCTGGTGGTAAAGCATCATTCTAGTTGGATACTCCTTCCATTTTGGTGCCGAAAGGTCGGGGGCTACGAAGGCAAAAATCAGGAGCGAGCAGCCGGGCCACTTCGGTGAATTCACGGCCGGCTCCGGCCCAGTAGTGCAGGCCGACGAATAGCATGGGTGCGGGCATAAGGAGCAGAGAAAAAGTGCCGTTTAACGGGCCAGGATAGGCTGGGTAACAGGCCGGGGCGCCGGCTGGGGCCGGAGCCCTTGCAGCGCATAGCCCGTAACCAAGCCGTAGCCTACCACCAGCAGCAAGTGAAAGGGAAGCAGGCCGTAGTCCCCATAATAGCAGCCCGCTCCCAGGCCGACGAGGAAATAAAGCGTCATCAGGCCTTCCATCAGGGGCAGGGCACCCGATTCCCGGGTGCGGTAGCGCCGCACCGGACGCCCCCCCTCCGGAGCCGCGCCCAGCTTCGGCGTCCGCACAAACGGCGAGGCGCGCCCCCGGAAGCCCAGGGCTACGGCGCGGGTGTTGTGCAGGGCCAGCCCCATCGACACGGCCAGAAACAGCAGAAACTGCGGCGCAAACCAACGGCCGGTGACGGGGCCGCCGGCGAGTCGCCAGGTGGTGTAATAGTAGTAGGTGAGGGGCACAAACGTGAGCAGAAACGCCGCCGCCAACCGGAAAACCGGCTTCAGCTCCGGGCGGTGGGCCCGCACGAACAGCAGCGGCACGCTGAGCACGGCCATGAGCAAAATAACGGCAAACACCGAGCTGTTGAGCAGGTGAAACGAGGCGTGCAGCTTGGTGGCCAGCGGCAGGGAAGCGTCGCACCACACCCGGCCCAGGTGCTTGCGGGCGGTTTCGGCGGCGCCCTTGTTCCAGCGGTACTGCTGCGACTTCAGGGCATCGAGCTGCTCGGGCAGCTCAGCCGGGGCCACCACGTGGGGCAGGTACGCAAAGCGCCAACCCCGCAGCTGGGCCCGGTAGCTCAGGTCGAGGTCTTCGGTGAGGGTGTCGGCGTGCCAGCCGCCGGCATCCTCAATGCAGGTGCGACGCCACACCCCGCCGGTGCCGTTGAAGTTGAGAAAATGGCCGCCGACGCGGCGCCCCACCTGCTCTACCAGAAAGTGCGCGTTCAGTCCGAACGCCTGCAGCCGGGTGAGCAGGGAGGCGTTTTCGTTCAAGTGCCCCCAGCGCGTCTGCACCATGCCCACCCGTGGGGAAGTGAAGTGCGGCAGGGTCTGGCGCAGAAAATCCGGCGCGGGCACAAAGTCCGCGTCGAAAATGGCCACGAATTCGCCGTCGGTGCAGGTAAGGCCGTGGGCCAGGGCGCCGGCTTTGTAGCCCTCGCGCGTGGCGCGGCGCACGTGGTCGATGCGCAGGCCCCGGTCCTGATGATAAGCGACCCGGGCGGCGGCGCGGGCCACGCTCTCGTCGGTGGAGTCGTCGAGCACCTGGAGGTGCAGGCGGTCGGGCGGGTAGTCGAGCGCGGCCGCCGCGTCAATCACGCGCTCCACCACGTTCAACTCGTTGTAGACGGGCAGCTGCACCGTTACGTGGGGCCACACCGCGGGCGGGGGCGGGGCAGCCACGGGGCCGGTCCGGCCCGCCAGGCGGGTCAGCTGCCATTGCGAGAGGCTGAAGCCCAGCATAAACAGCAGGCAAATGCCGTAAATCACTACAACTCCGATTTCCAGTACCAGCATAGACTCAGCGTATTCAGCGTAAAAAGTGGTTGGCCCGCCCGGGCCTAGTTCCCCGGGCCTAGCTCAATATCCGCAGCGAATCGGCGTGAATCAGCTGGGAGCTTTGGTAGCGACCCTCGCGGGGGCCGTTTTCGAGGTTGAGCACGCCGCGGGGGCAAGCCGTGGAGCACATGCCGCAGCCCACGCACGACGCCCGGATGATGGGCTCGCCGCGCTGGGCGTACTGCTTCACATCGATGCCCATCTCGCACACATTCGAGCAGTTGCCGCAGGAAATGCACTGCCCGCCGTTGGTGCTGATGCGGAAGCGCGAGAAATGCTTTTGCAGGAGGCCCAGGTAAGCCGCCATCGGGCAGCCAAACCGGCACCACACCCGGTTGCCCATAATCGGGTAGAAGCCCACGCCAATCACGCCCGAAAACACGGCCCCGATGGCAAAGCCATAAAACCGGGACAGGGGCTGGGTAACGGCACCCAGGGCCGGCACCGTGCCCGAGGCGCCCACCCAGAGCAGCGCCGTGAGCCCCACTATCAGGGCCAGAATGGGGTAGATGATGCGCACTTCCCACTTCCAGGCCTGGCGGCTTTTGTCGGAGAGCTGGCGGTAGGGGTCGCCGGCCGTCTCGGCCAGCCCGCCGCAGCCGCACACCCAGGAGCAGTACCAGCGCTTGCCGTAGAAGTAGGTGAGCACCGGCGTGGCCAGAAAGGACATCACCGCGCCCCAGAACACCATGAACACGCCCAGGGCCTGCCCGTCCTTCACCAAGTAGCCTACCGTGCCCGGAAACAGGTAGTCGTACTTCAGGGGCCAGAAGTAGGTGAAGTAGTACTCGGGCTGCTGGAAGGCCAGCAGCAGGCCCGGCAGCAGGAAGGCGAAGCCCAGCTGAAAAAACATCACCGAGCAGGTCCGGATAAGCTGATAGCGCGAGTGGCGGTATTTCCACAGCGCCCGGGCGCCCATGAGCAGCACGGCCAGGGTGTAGAAGGTGCCGTAGAGAAACCACTGGTCGGCGGGTTTGGCCCGCAGCGTTTGGCTGAAGGGGTCGAGCGTGCGAATCAGGTTTTCGAGCAGGCCCGGAAACCAGTAGAGCACCACGTAAAAGCCGGTGAGCACCACGCCGGTCACCCAGGCAATGGCGCCGCGGCTGGTACTGGCCCGCTGCCACAGGTTATTCTGGTGCACGCCGGCCGGCCGGCGGCCGAATTTCAGCCAGCTCCAGGCGAGCGTGCCGCCACTGACCAGCGCCAGGGCAACGATGAAACTCAGCCGGGCCCGGGTGGGGTCGGCATCGAAAGCTGCCGCGAGCAACGCCAGCAAACCCAGCGCCACGGCCGCCAGGGTCGCCTTTTCGGCGGGGTCGGTGACGGGCAGGTCGGCCTGGGCCAGGGCGTAGGAAGCGGCGGGAGCAGAAGTCAGAGCCATAAGAAAAGAAATGCCGGGGGCGTGAGCGAAAGATTAAAAGGATAAAGGAGTAAGCGCCGGTGACGGCTATCGCCCGGCCGTGGAGGCCGCGGGCACCGCATCTACGGCCAGGTCCGGAAACTGCCGGGCGAACGCGCGCCGGATGGCCGGCTCGTGGCGGCGAAAGAACTCGGGGTCGAAGTTGGCCTGGCCCAGCTCCCGCAGCACCTGCTGCACGGGCACCCGCTGCTGCAGCCACCGCTCCCACACGGCGTGGCGCTGGCGCAAACCCAGGGCGTTCAGGCCCGTCACGGCGTGGCCCTCGGCGGCCCGGAAGTTGAGGCGCAGCAGCTGGCCGCCGCCCGGCGGCTGCCAGCAGAAGGTGCTGGTGCCCTCCTCCGGCTCGGCCGGCACGCGGCCGTAAGTCTGGTATTCGAGGTTGAAGAATTTGGCCGAGTTAAACCACAAGCCGCGCCGGTAGGGGGTAGGCTGCCCGCAGATAGTATGGGCCACGGTTTCGCCCTGCATGCGGCCCGTGTACCAGAGCTGCTCCACGGGCACCTGCCCGGGGCCGGGCTCGCGGTGCTGGGCGCAGTCGCCGGCGGCGTACACACCGGGCACGCTAGTGCGCAGGTGCTCGTCGACCAGAATGCCGCGGTCCGTGGCCAGGCCGGCGGCTTTGGCCAGGGCCAGGTTGGGGGCCACGCCCGTGGCAATACCCACCCACTGGCAGGGCAGCTCCTCGCCGGCGGTGGTCACCACGGCCCGCACCCGGCCGTCGGCGTCGCCGAGCACTTCGCGCATTTCCGTGTGCAGGCGCAGCTCTACGTGGTGGAGGCTGATTTGGCGCTCCACCAAAGCGGCTTCTTCCGGGGGCAGCACCAGCTCCCAGTAGCGGCTTTCGCGCACGAGCAGCGTGACGTGGATGCCGCGGGCGTGCAGCATCTCGGCCAGCTCAATGCCAATCAGGCCCCCGCCCACCACCACCGCCCGCCGGATGCCCTGGGTGTCGCGGGTCATTTTTTCGAGGTCGGGCAGCCCGTACAGGCCCTGCACGCCACGTAGCTGCTGGCCGGGCCAGTTAAAGAAGCGTGTGACCGAGCCCGTGGCCAGTAGCAGCTGGTCGTAGGCCAGGCGCTGGCCGGTGCTCAGCTGCACCTGCCGGGCAGCGGGGTCCAGCCCGGTGGCTTCGGCGTGCACCAGCTCCAGGCGGTTTTCCGCCCAGAACCAGTCGCCGTAGGGTTTGGTATCCTGGTAGCGCAAATGGCCCATGTAGAGGTACATCAGGGCTGTGCGCGAGTAGTGGTGGGCGCTTTCGGCCGACACGAGCGTGATGCGGGCCGCCGGGTCGAGCTGCCGGGCCGTGAGGGCGGCCGTAACGCCCGTGATGCCGTTGCCAATGATAACCAGGTGCATACAACAGTAGATAAAGAGATGCCCGACGCCCCGGCCGGGGCGCTGCCCGAAGGAGCTGGCGCGGGTAAGGCCGGCAGTCGGGGCCGCTGCCGGAACCTTACAGCCCCCAACTTCTTTTTTTAGCGGCAGGGGTGCAGCCCCTCTCGCCGAAATCAGCCGGCCTCCTGTAAGGTCCGGCGCCCACTGCCGACTACGGGGCCATGTCAGTCGCTCCCCTGGATTTTTCGCCCCCCCGGCCCCTTAGCTGCGCCGAGGCTCCTGCCGCCGCCGCCAGCGGTACCCCGCGGGCCCGCATCGGGGTGTTGATACCCGCTTACAACGAAGCCCGGTCCATTAAGCTGGTGCTGGCCGAAATTCCGGCCGGGCTGGTGCAGGAAGTAGTGGTCGTCGACAACGCCTCCACCGATAACACGGCCGCCGCGGCTCGAGCGGGCGGGGCCACGGTGGTGACGGAGAACCGTCCCGGCTACGGTTCGGCCTGCCTGGCCGGCCTGGCGTACTACGCCGCCCAAGCAGCCGGGCAGGCCCCGGAAATCCTGGTTTTCCTCGACGGCGACCACTCCGACTACCCCGAGCAGATGCCCGCGCTGCTGGCCCCCATCCTGCGCGGGGAGGCCGACATGGTCATTGGCTCGCGGGCGCTGGGCCAGCGGGAAAAAGGCGCCTTACTCCCGCAGCAGCGCTTTGGCAACTGGCTGGCCACCCGGCTGCTGCGCCTGCGCTACGGCGGCACCCACACCGACCTGGGACCCTTCCGGGCTATCCGCTCCGAAGCGCTCCGGCAGCTGGGCATGGCCGACACCACTTACGGCTGGACCGTGGAAATGCAGGTGAAGGCAGCCCGCCAGGGCCTAGCCGTGGTGGAGGTGCCGGTGTCGTACCGCCGCCGCATCGGCACCAGCAAGGTGTCGGGCACCGTAAAAGGCACCCTGGGGGCGGGCTACAAGATTCTGTGGACCATTTTTAAATACTGGTAGCCGTGCGCGCTGTACTGCCCGAAGCGCTGGCCCGCCGCCGGCCTTCGGGTTGCGAAGGCGCTGGCCTTGTCGGCCCTGGCCTACTGGAAACTGGCCTACGCTACTCCCCGCGCCCAAGTGGGGCAGCTGCTCGCGCTGTTGGCGGTGGCCGGCGCGGCCTTCGCCGGGCTGCTTTGCCGAAAGGTAATTGTCTTCACGCGCTAGCCGACTATTTTGACTACCACCACCAGCGCCGCCACTCCAGCATCGGCTATTTAACCCCTTACCAGTTTCACCAACAACAACTTGCCAACTTAACTAGACCAACCCCAACATCGCTCCAGGCGACTGAAAATTACTCAACTTCATTTGCTGCCTAGTTATCAGGCTCTACCTTTGCCCAATATGCGGCAGCTACGGGCCTTCTTGATGGTACTCGCGGCCGGAATGATTCTCATTCCGTGGCAGCTGCTGTGCGCGGCCCCGGTGCACCCTGTGCCGGGGCGGGCCAGCGCCTGCGAGCTGCGGCAGCAATACCACGGCCAGGGGCCAGCGGTGTTTCCGCCGATGCACTGCCAGCGGGCGAGCGTTGATGCCTACTACCACCCCGCGCCCGATGCGCTGCCGCAGCTGCTGCTGGCGGTGCTGCCGCCGTGGCCCGCCGCGTGGGTGACGGGCGTGGGGGCAGTAGCCTCGGCAGCGGTGCTGCATTTGTTTCCGCCCGAGCGGCGGTGCCGGTCGGCCCCGGTGGTGGGGGCGTGGCGGCTGCGTGGGCCGCCGGTGGGGTAAGCAATACTGGCTTTCGGCGCGGAGTGCGCGGGGCCGGGGAGCCTGCTTTTGCCTGGGGGCAAGAGGAGGCTTTGGGGGCTTTTGGGCCCCTGGTGCTTGCTCAACCACAACCACAAACACATGCTGGAATTAGCTTTTAAGAATAAATACCTGGTTATCGTGCTGGCGCTGCTGGTGGCGGTACTCAGCGCGGTGGCCTTGCAGCGGCTGCCGGTCGATATCCTGCCCAATTACAAAACCTCGGCGGTGCAGGTGCTCACCCTCTACCCTGGTATGCCGGCCGAGGTGATGGAAAAGGACATTACCAGCCGCATCGAGCGCTGGACGGGGCAGGCCAACGGCATTGCCCGGCAGGAGAGCAAGAGCCTGATTGGGGTGAGCATCGTGAAGAATTTCTTCCGCGACGATACCGACCCGAATGCGGCCCTTTCGCAGGTGACCTCGCTGGCCATGTCGGACCTCTACTACCTGCCGCCGGGCACGGTGCCGCCGATGGTGATGCCCTACGACCCCACCGCCGCCACGCCGCTGGCGCTGCTGGCCGTGAGCAGCGACTCGCTGAGCGAGAAGGAGCTGTACGACATCGCCTATTTCCAGCTGCGCAACCTGCTGGGGTCGGTGCCGGGCATTATTGCGCCGGCCGTGTACGGGGGCAAGCTGCGGCGCATCTACATGTACGTGTACCCCGAGAAGTTGCAGGCCTACCACCTCTCGCAAACCGACGTGGTGGCCGCCGTGCAGAAAAACAACGTGATGATACCCACGGGCGACGTGAACATCGGCAACCTCAACTACAGCGTGAATGCCAACGGCATGCTGCCCAAGATTGACGATTTTAACCACATCGTGGTGAAGATGGAGCCGGGCGGCGCGCCGGTGTTTCTCAAGGACATCGGCTACGCCAAGGATGCCAGCGCCATCCAAACCAACGTGGTGCACATCAACGGCAAGCGGCAGGTGTACATCCCGATTTACAAGCGCACGGGGGCCAACACCATTGCCTCGGTGGAGGCCGTGAAGGGCAAGCTGGCCGAGCTGAAGCAGCGCCTGCCCAAGGCCGTGAACCTGGACGTGATACTCGACCAATCGACCTACGTGCGGCAGGCGATTAGTGGGCTGGTGCACGAGGGGGTCATCGGATTGGTGCTGGTGTCGCTGGCGCTGCTGCTGTTTCTGGGCAACCTCCGCGCCACCTTTATCGTGGCGCTCAGCATCCCGCTCTCCATCCTGTTTGCCTTCATCGGGCTGTATTTCACGGGCGATACCATCAACAGCATGTCGCTGGGCGGGCTGGCGCTGGCCATTGGCTTGCTGGTGGACGACTCCATCGTGGTGCTCGAAAACATCGACAAGCACCTGCAAATGGGCAAGACGGCCCCGCAGGCGGCCTACGACGGCACCAAGGAAGTAGCCATGCCGGTGCTGGTGACGACGCTCACCATCATCATCGTGTTTTTCCCGGTGGTGTTTCTCACGGGCATCGCCAAGTTTCTGTTCGCGCCGCTGGCCATTACCGTGTCGCTGGCCATGATTGGCTCGCGCTTCATCTCGATGACACTGGTGCCGATACTGGCGGCGGCGCTCTTCAAGGGCCACGGCGGGCACGCGACCACCACGGGCTTTCTGGCGGCGTTTGACCGGGGCGTGCGCCGCCTCACCGACGGCTACGTGCGCAGCATCGGGCCGGTGCTGCGCTACCGCTGGTGGGTGCTGGGGGGCGTGGCCGGGCTGTTTGGGCTGGCGCTGGTGGGCTTTACGCGGCTGGGCACCGAGCTTTTTCCGCACACCGACGTGGGGCAGCTTTCGCTGGACGTGCGCCTGGAAAGCGGCACCCGCCTCGAAAAAACCGAGCAGACCATCACCGAAATCGAGGCGTTTCTGCAGCAAGAAATCGGCCCCGACCTCAACATCATTATCTCCAACATGGGCGTGCTCAACGACTGGCCCGCCGCCTACACCCCCAACTCGGGCACGCAGGACGCGACACTCTCCGTGCAGCTCAAGGAAGACCACCGGGTGAGCACGGCCGCCTACGTGACGCGGCTGCGGCCCCTGCTCAAGCAGCGGTTTCCGGGCGTGGAGTTCATTTTCAACACCGGCGGCATCGTCACGAGCGCCCTCAACTTCGGGTTGCCCTCGCCCCTCGATATTCAGGTAACGGGCAACGACCTGGCGCAGTCGCACGCCGTGGCCGAGCAGGTGCGGGCGCTGGTGCGCGACGTGCGCGGCACCGAGGACGTGCGCATTCAGCAGCGCTACGACCACCCCGAAATCAAGGTGGAAATCGACCGAACCAAGGCCGCCGCGCAGGGCATCAGCGCCGACGGCGTGGTAAAGAACACGGTGGCGGCGCTCAACTCATCGGTCAATTTCAGTCCCTCGTTCTGGATTGACGAGAAGAACGGCAACCACTACTACGTGGGCGTCACGTACCCCGAAGTGGCCCTGGACAACCCCCAGGCCGTGCGCGACATCACCCTCACCGGCCCCAACGGCCAGCAAACGCAGCTCAAGGACATCGCGAAAACGTCGCTCACGACGGCCCCCATCGAGATAAACCACTTGGATATTCAGCGCGTGACCGACGTGTTTGCCAACGTGGAGGGGCGCGACATCGGGGCGGTAGCCGCCGAGGTCGAAAAGCGCCTGGCCCCCCTGCGCCAGCAACTGCCGGAGGGCTACAAAATCACGATTCGGGGCGAGGTGCAGAGCATGCACGAGAGCTTCGCCAACCTGGGCCTGGGCCTGGTGCTGGCCGTGCTGCTGGTGTACCTGGTCATCGTGCCGCTGCTGCGCTCGTTTACGCTGCCGCTCATCATCATCGCCGTCATTCCGCTGGGGCTGATTGGGGTGGTGGCCCTGCTACTGGCCACGGATACCTACCTCAACATCCAGTCGATGATGGGCATTATCATGATGGTGGGCATCTCGGTGGCCTACAGCAACTTGCTGGTGGAGAAGATGAACACCCTGCTGCACGCCGGCCACTCGCTGCCTGAGGCCATCCGGGAGGGCGTGGCCAACCGCTTCCGGCCCATTCTGATGACGGCCGTGGTGGCGGTGTTCGCGCTGCTGCCGATGGCGCTGGGCTTGGAGCGGGGCAGCGAGGCCACGGTGCCGCTGGCCCGCGCCATTATCGGCGGGGTGCTGGCGGCCACGCTGCTCTCGCTGTTCGTGGTGCCGATACTGTTCTTTATGTTCGCGCCCAAAGTTCCCGCCGAGGACGTGGCCAGCGAGCAGCCGGTGTTCCACAAAGCCGTGGCGGCCAGCCTGCTGCTGCTACTGGCCCTGGGGGCTAGCGCCTGCGGCAGCGCGGCCGAGAGCGGCGGCCCCGCAACAGCCCCCGCCGATACCCCGGCCGCCCCGCGCAACGTGCCCACCGTGCGGGTGGCGCACCCGGTCCGGCACGATTTCGACGCGCCGCTGGCCATTACGGGCACGGCGCGGGCCTACCAGGTAGGCAAGGTGTACGCCCGCACCAGCGGCTACCTGCGGCAGGTGCGGGCCGACATCGGCACCTTCGTGCACTCCGGCCAGGTGCTGGCCGTGCTCGATAACCCCGACCTGCTGAGCCAGCGCGCCCGCCTGGTGGCCGAGCTAAAAGGCAAGCAGTCCATCTACGAGCGGCTAAAAAGCATTTACACCAAAACGCCGCAGCTCACCACCGTGGTGGACGTGGAAAAAGCCGAGGCCGACTACGCCAGCCTGCGCGCCCAACTCACGGCCACGCAGGCGCAAATCGGATTTTTGCAGGTAAAAGCGCCCTTCGCGGGGGTGGTCACGAACCGCTACGTCGATGAGGGGGCCGTGGTGCAGAGCGGGCTGGCCAGCGCCTCGGCCACGCCACTCTTTGAGGTGCAGGCGCTACGGCCCATTCGGCTGGTAGTGGAGGTGCCCGAGGCCGACGCGGTGCTCATTCACCCCGGCACGCTGGCCACGGTCACCTTCCCCGAGCTGCCCGCCACGCGCTACGCCCGGCCGGTGGCGCGGGTGGCCTACGGCCTGAGCGGCGGCAGCAACACCATGCACGCCGAAATCGACCTGCCCAACGCCGACCTGAAGGTGCGCCCCGGCATGTACGCCACGGTGGCCCTGGGGCGCACCGGCCACCGCCAGGCGCTGGCCGTCCCCAACGAAGCCCTGGGCAACAGCAAAGGCCAATCCTTTGTGTACGTGGTAGCGAAGGGCATCTGCCGCCAGGTAAACGTGACAACCGGCCTGCAAGACGCCCACTACACCGAGCTGCTCACGGGCGAGGTGCCCGCCAGCGCGGCGGTCGTCGTCGAGGGCAAGCAGTTTTGTAGCGAAGGAGCCGCCGTGCGCGCCACCGAAGCCGGACCCCAATCCACCAAGTAGCCACCATGAAATACTTCCTGAACTACCTGATGGCCATGGCTATCTGGCAACTGACCGCCTGCCCGGCGCTGGCCCAGGCGCCCCTTGCGCCCGCCACCGCCACCGTCGCTCCCGCTGCCGCCACCTCGGCGGCCACCCCCGTTACGTTGGCTGCCGTGCTGCAAGCCGCCGGGGCCAGCAACCTCACCGTGCGCGAATACGAGCAGCGCGCTGCCCAGGCCCAGGCCGACCAAGCCAAAGCGCAGGAGTGGTGGCTGCCCAGCCTCACCGCCGGCGGCCGCACCCACTACCTGCGCGGGGCCGCCTTGAACAGCGACGGCCGCATCTTCAGCGGCATCAGCCAAAACTACCGCTGGGCGGGCCTGGGGCTGAGCGCCGACGTGGATTTTGGCAAAGGCCCCTACCTGCTGGCGGCGGCCCGCGCCCGCACCGCAGCCGCCGCCTACACCAGCGCCGCCGAGCGCAACCAGCTGCTGCTACGCGCCGTGCAAACCTACTACGACCTGCAAACCGAGCAGTTCAAAGCCGATTTTCTGCTGGCGCTGGCCGGGCAGGCCGACACCCTGGCCCGCCAGCTCCAAATCCAGGTCGGGGCCGGGCTGCGCTACCAGTCGGAGTACCTGCTGGCCCAGGGCAATGCCCGGCACCTGCGCCTGAGTCTGCTACAGGCTCAGGTAGCCTGGCGCAAGCATTCGGCCCAGCTGGTGAGCCTGCTCAACCTGCCCCCTGGCACCCTCCTGGTGAGCGCCGATGCCGCCCTGGCCCCCCTGCCCCCGTCCGCCGCGCCGCCCACGGCCGCCCCCCGCAGCGCGGAACAACGCCCCGAGTTCGGGGCCTTCAGCGCGCAGCTGCAAGCCACCGGCTGGCAGCGCAAGGCCTTCAGCCAGGGGCTGCGGCTGCCGCGCCTGCGGCTGGGGGTCGATAACGGGGCCTTCGGCGCTTACGGCGCGCCGGTGTACAATACCGTGCAACTCAGCGCCTCGCTGCTGTGGACGCTGCCGCTCGGCCGCCTCAGCTACAACGGCGACCTGCGCCAGCTCGACACCCGCCTGGCCGTGGAGCAAACCCAGCTCCGCGCATTTGAGAACCGCTACGCGCTGGAGGTCGCCACCGCCGAGGCCCAGCTAGCCTCGTCCACCGAGCAGCTGGCCATCGCCCGCGAGGCCCTCCAGCTCACGCAGGAAACCCTGCGTCAGAGCGTGGCCCGCCAGCAGCTCGGCACGGCCAAGCCCTTCGAGGTCTTCCAGGTGCAGCAGTTCTATCTCCAGGCCCGCCTCGACTATCTACAGGTGATAAGCGACTACAATAAAGCCCAGTACGCCCTCAAAGTGGCCCAGGGCGAGGCCCTGTAGAGGGGGCGGCAGCGCGGAGTGAGATGGTGCGTGCCTGGCGGCGGGCGCGTTCCTTTTTTCAAGGACCAAGCTGCGGCCCTGCCCCACGGGCAGCGCCCGGCGCTAGCAGTCCGCATGGCCAGCCAGGTGCCCTGGCTGGCCATCGTGGAGCACCAGGAGGTGGCGTCGCTGCTGCAATTAGCGTTCGACGTGGCTTACAAGCTGCCATGAGCCGGCAGCGCTAGCGTGCAGCGGTCACGCGCCGCGCTGGCGGTAGTCGGGGGTGAAGTAAGCACACCTGATGTGGCCATCGCGGCCAGCATTTTGGTGGCCTGCGGCAGCAGCTCGGCAAAGGCTATGGCGTTGAAAACAGCGGTGCTACGCCGAGCGCGAGAGCTACGGAATCGTGGCTTGCAGCGCGTAGAGGCAATCATCGAGCGGCAAGCGCGTGTGGCGATGGAACGCCATGGCAATGGCCTTTACTTCCGGCGTGAGTACCGTCGAAGCTGACGTGGGGCCCATGCGGGCGTTCTGGACCGTGGGGCGCTTGCGCCATATGGCCACCGTTTTAGGGTTGATGCCGTGGCGCGTAGCTAACGCTTGTAGGCTTTCCTGACTGTGTTGGATAGCGCGCCGTACGGCCACTGCTCAAGCGGGCGCTGCCGTGAAGTAGTTGTCCCATAACTGTGTGCGAAATTCCAGCCCGGAAAATACACCATCATGCTCTGGGACTATACACCTAGTCCCTGCTGGTCAAATGCGATTATCAGCCCAAACTTTTAACCGAGGACGATAATGCGCTCTCTACTCTACCCTACTAAAAATTTTGAGGTGCCAAAATAGCATCTGAAGGCACTTTCCCGATTTTGCTCAGTTCGTATACCAGCTGCCCAAAACGGCCTCTGGATACTTGAAAACAAGAGCTGGGAAGCGGCAGCCAAAGGCTCAAAAAAAATAGTAGGGTAGAGTATGCGCGCTCTATAGCAGCTTCTTATTAAGCGTCGAACCCACCGGACCCTAGCGCCGGTAAGGCTACAGCTTGTCCTGCCGAATCAGCCGCCGGTACAGGCCCACCAGCCGGGGCTGCGACACCCCCAGCCAATAGAGCCCGGCAATGAGGGTAAAAGCCCCCTGCAGCCGGAACACGCCGTTGTCGAGGTACTTGCGGGCCGAAGTGGTAACGGCGCGCGGCAGCACTCGGAAGGGTCCGCGCGCCTGCAGCCGCCGCACGATTTCCTGGTCTTCCATGATGAGCAGCTCTTCCCGAAAGCCGCCCACCTGCGCAAACAGCTCGCGGGTCACGAACAAACTCTGGTCGCCGAAGCGCACGGCCGTCAGCGGCAGGCGGGTGCACCAGGCGCTGAAGCGCAGAAACCAGTGAGGGTGGTCGAAGGCCAGGCGGTAGCAGCCGCTGCCATATCCCTGCTGGTGGGCTTGCCGCAGGTCGCCCAGGAAGTCGGGGGGCGGAAAAGAGTCGGCGTGCAGAAAGTACAGCAGCTCGCCGCGGGCCTGCCGGGCACCGTAATTCATCTGAGCAGCCTGGCCTTTGTGCGGGCAGGCCAGCACGGTCACACCGGCCCGGTGCGCCCGCTGCCGGGTGTCGTCGGTGCTGCCCCCGTCGGCCACGATAATTTCCAGGCCGGACTGACCGGCCGTGGCCCGCCGCAAAAAATCCAGCGACGCCCGGATGGTAGCTGCCTCGTTGTAGGTCGGGATAATGATGCTCACCGTCGCTACCGCGGCCGCCGGGGGGGCGGGGCGGGCATAACCAGACCGGGTGGGAGCGGGAGCAGGCATGCCGCGAAGATGCAAGTGAAGTCGGTGATAAGCCCGAAAAAAGCCGGTTTCGGGCCCGCCGGGTGTCATTGCCTACGCCTCTAACCGGCGGGCGTTGCCGGGCACAAAAAAAATTAAGGCCTGCTGTAAGGAACGACCGGGTCGGGCGACCTCCCGTCGGCCGACGGGCCACTGACCGGCTGCCGGTGGATTTTGGCTGTTTCTTTTTTCTGCTAAGCCCATGCTGAACCGTAATAAAGGGTTGTCCTGGCTGCCCGTCGTCGGGCTGGCCCTGGTTATGCTCACCGGCCTGCGCCCCGTGGTGCTGGGCGCGGGGCGGCGCGGCTGGCTGGCCACCGGCTTGTGGAATGCGGCCCCGCCGGTGGCCCCGTCCGCCGCCCTGCCGGTAGTGCCCACCGGCGGCGCGGCGTACCCGCACAACGTGCCGCTGCTGACCCTCGCCGGCCAGCCCGTGAACCTGAGCGAGCTGAAAGGCAAGGTGGTATTCGTGAATCTGTGGGCCAGCTGGTGCGGGCCCTGCCTGGCCGAAATGCCCGGCATTCAGGCGCTCTACGAGCAGGCCGACCCCCAAAAGGTGGCCTTCGTGATGGTTTCCCTGGATGAACACCCGGCCCGGGCGCAGGCCCTGCTCCGGCGCCGGGGCTACACGTTTCCGGTGTACTTCCCCGCCGCCCCGCTGCCGGCGCCCTTCGATGCGCAGTCCATTCCCTCCACCGTTATCCTGACGCCCGACGGCCAGGTGGCCGACCGCTACGACGGCATGGCCGACTACAACACCCCCGAATTCCGCGCGGCCCTGGAACAGCTGGCCCGTCCCGGCGGCCAGTAGCGCGCCGGCCTTCACTTCCTACGCTGCTCCTGCCATGGAAACCGCCTCCCCCACCTATTTCCAGCTCGTGCTCGACTCCTTTAGCGGGTACGGGCGCTACCTGCTGCGCGAAGTGCTGCACCCGCACTGGGGCAACTACTTCTACTGGCTGGTGGCCCTCTCGCTGGGCTTCTGGCTGCTGGAGCTGCTGCGGCCCTGGCGCCGCGAACAGGGCGCCTTCCGGCAGGACTTCTGGCTGGACGGGTTCTACATGTTTTTCAACTACTTCCTGTTCTCCCTCATTCTCTACAACGCCCTGTCCAACGTCTTCGTCCAGCTGTTTCGCAACGGGCTGGCGCTGGTGGGCGTCCGTAACCTGGTGGCCGTGGAAATCGGCGAATGGCCGCTGTGGGCGCGCCTGCTGACGCTGTTCGTGGTGCGCGACTTCATTCAGTGGAACGTGCACCGGCTGCTGCACCGCGTCGACTGGCTCTGGGCCTTCCACCAGGTGCACCACTCGGTGGAGGAAATGGGCTTTGCCGCCCACCTGCGCTACCACCCCGTCGAAACCGTGGTCTACCGCCTGTTCGAGTACCTGCCGCTGGCCCTGATTGGCTTCGGGCTCACCGACTTTTTCCTGGTGCATTTGTTCACCCTCACCGTCGGCCACTTCAACCACGCCAACCTCTACGCCCCGCTGGGCCCGCTCAAGTACGTGTTCAACAACCCCCAGACCCACCTCTGGCACCACGCCCAGGAGCTGCCCCGGGCACGCCGCCACGGCGTCAACTTCGCCCTGACCCTGACCGTGTGGGACTACCTGTTCCGGACCGCCTACGTCCCGAACGAGCAGGCCGACCTGCCGCTGGGCTTCGCGGGCGTGGAACATTACCCGGCCACGTTCGCGGCCCAGCAGCTGGCGCCCTTCACCGAGCTGGCCCGCGCCAGCCGGCCTGGGCACTCTGCCCCGCCTTGACTGCTCCCGGTGGGAAGCTTCCGGGGGGAGCAGGGCCCCAAGGCCGGTTTAAGGGCGTGCTGCAACACGGGGTTTGTCCAGTTGCACCAGGAGCTTGCTTCGACCGCTTTCCTGCCGGCCCGCATCCCAGGTAAAAGCAGAACAATCAGCCATCGTATTTGACTTCTCTAAAAATCTCCAAAACATCCACCAAACCCAACCCCAACCCATGAAACGATTTATCACGCCTTTCTTTTGCCTGCTCCTGGTGCTGACCTTGCCCGGCCGCGTTTTCGCCCAGCAGCTGGTTAGTGGCTTTCGACAGGGCCAGGGCCACTCCTCCGTGTTCCTGTCGTACACCCGCGAGCGCTACGACGAGTTTTACCTGGGCAAGACGAAAACGGACATCGCCATGGCCGGCCAGGAACCAGTCGTCACGGAGAGCGCCAACCTGTACGCTGCCTATGGCCTGACCGATAAGCTGGACCTCATCGCCAACCTGCCCTACATTTCCTCGAAAAGCCGGCAATTGAGTGACAACCAGAAAATCCTCGAGCGCGACCTGCAGAACGCCACCGTGGCGCTGGCTTATCGAGCGCTGCAGACGGAGGGCGAGGCAGGCGTCTTCTCGGCCACGGGCGCGCTGGCGCTGAGCACGCCGCTAAGCCGCTACCGCACAAATATCATTAACGCCATCGGCAACCGGGCCACCCAACTCGACCCTTCGCTGCTGTTGCAATATAAGTTTGTCAACGGCTTGTTCGTCAACGGCCAGGGGGGCTACAGCCTGCGCACCAACGACGTGCCCGACGCCGTGTTGCTGGGCGCCAAGGTCGGGTACGCCGCGCCGCGCTTTTTCCTGGAAAGCTGGGTGAGCAACCAGACGTCCACCAGCGGCATCGATATCGGGGGGCCCGGCTTCACGCCCGACCGCTTTCCGGAAACCAAGGTCAACACCACCAGCCTGGGTGCCTCGCTCTACGTGCCTGTTGTCAACCACCTCGGCGTTACGGTGGGGGGCGGCACCCGGCTGGCGGGCCGCAACGCTGCGGCCGTCAGCTGGTACTCGGCGGGACTCGGGCTGTCTCTGTAAAAAAGGCTGCTGTCGTACGAATACAAGGGGAGCAGCTGGCGCCTTTCGCCGAGCTAGCCTGAGCCACCCCGAGCCAGCCGGCTGGCCCGGGCACTCCGCCACACCCCATTGTGGGCAGATTTTCCCCCGGGGTGCCGGGCGCCACGGGCTTCCGCGCCCCTGGTCTTACCCATCATCTTTCCCTCACCAAGCCGGGCTGCCACCCGGCTTATCAACGTAAGCTTTTATGGAGCAACACACTCAGCAGCAGGTGCAGGACTACTACGGCACCCAGCTGCGCACTAGTCAGGATTTGAAAACCAACGCCTGTTGCACCGACGATATCCCGGCGGCCCACAAGAAAATCCTGGCTACGCTGGAGTCGGAAGTGCTGGAGAAATACTACGGCTGCGGCGTGTGCGTGCCGCCGGCCGTGGACGGCCTGACGGTGCTGGACCTGGGCTCGGGCTCGGGCCGCGACGTGTACTTGCTGTCCAAGCTGGTGGGCGAGCACGGCCACGTCATCGGGGTAGACATGACCGAGGAGCAGCTAACCGTGGCCCGGCGCCACATCGACGCGCACACGGCCACGTTCGGCTACCAGCAACCCAACGTGGAATTCCGCCACGGCTACATCGAGGACCTGGCCGCCGCCGGCCTGGAAGACAACAGCGTGGACCTGGTGGTGAGCAACTGCGTGCTGAACCTGAGCACCGACAAAGCCGCCACCTACCGCGAAATCTTCCGCGTGCTCAAGCCCGGCGGCGAGCTGTTCATTGCCGACGTGTTTGCCGACCGCCGCATTCCCGAAAGCCTGCGCCAGGACCCGGTGCTCTACGGCGAGTGCCTGAGCGGGGCGCTCTACACCGAGGATTTCCGCCGCCTGCTGCGCGAGCTGGGCATCAACGACTACCGCCTCGTGAGCCAGCGCCGCCTCACCATCAACAACCCCGAGATTGAGCGCAAGGTGGGCAACATCCGGTTTTACTCCCTCACCATCCGGGCCTTCAAGCTGGCGCTGGAAGACCAGTGCGAGGACTACGGCCAGGTGGCCACGTACCTGGGCACGCTGCCCGAGGAGCCCCACGGCTTCACCCTCGACGACCACCACCACTTTGAAACCGGCCGGCCGGTGCTCGTCTGCGGCAATACGGCCGACATGCTGGCGGGCACCCGGTTCGGGGCCCACTTCCGCGTAGTCGGCGACAAAGACTGGCACTTCGGCTTGTTCCCTTGCGGGCCCGCTTCGGCTACCCAAGCCAGCACCGGCGAAACCACCGGCAGCTGCTGCTAAGGCGACTTTGGTTCCGCGCGTTTCGCGCCCCGTTACGCTTCCACTTACCAGTTCATGATTAAATCCCTTAAAGCCACCGGCCATCAACTGGCCAACCCCGCCTTTCAGCTGACCGTGCTCAGCCGGGAGGAAGCCGATAGCCAGCACCTGCCGCGCTTCCACGCGAAGCTGCGCGGCGCCGGCTTGTTTCCGCTCACGCCGGTGGCACCGGCCGTGCTGCAAATCAACGTGGGCAAGATGTGCAACCAGGTGTGCAAGCACTGCCACGTGGACGCCGGCCCCGACCGCAAGGAAATCATGACCCGCGCAACCATGCAGCTCTGCCTCCACGCGCTGGCGCAGTCCAACATTCCCACGGTGGACCTGACCGGCGGCGCCCCCGAGATGAACCCCGACTTCCGCTGGTTTGTGGAGCAAATCAGCCAATTGGGTCGCCAGGTGCTGGTGCGCTGCAACCTGACCATCATCGTGGCCAACAAGAAGTACCACGACCTGCCCGAGTTTTTCAAAAAGCACGGCGTGGAGGTAGTCAGCTCGCTGCCCTTCTACAGCGCCGCCAAAACCGACAGCCAGCGCGGCGACGGCGTGTTCGAGGATTCCATCAAAGCGCTAAAAATGCTCAACGCCGTGGGCTACGGGCAGGAGGGAAGCGGCCTGGTGCTGAACCTGGTGTATAACCCCGCCGGCGCCTTCCTGCCCGGGTCCCAGAAGGGTTTGCAGGACCAGTTCAAAAAGGTGCTGCTAAAGGACCACGGCCTTGTGTTCAACGAGCTGTTTGCCATTACCAACCTGCCGGTGAGCCGCTACCTCGACTACCTCATCGAGTCCGGCAACTACGCCGGCTACATGGACAAGCTGGTGAATGCTTTCAATCCAGTGGCGGCGGCCGGCGTGATGTGCCGCACCACCATTTCGGTGGGCTGGGACGGCGGCTTGTACGACTGCGACTTCAACCAGATGCTGGACCTGTATGTGGCCAGCCCGGTGCAGCACATCCGCCATTTCGACGCGGCGGCCCTCAGCCGGCGCGCCATCGTGGTTAATCAGCACTGCTACGGCTGCACCGCCGGCGCCGGCTCCAGCTGCGGCGGCGCCACGGTCTAGGCTGGGCGGCCAGGCTGCTACTCCCTAATAATAGCTCTTTTTATCCCCTTGGGCGAGGAACTTACTCTTTTTGAACTGCTAGCAACGCTCTATTAAACGCCTGCATGAGAGAGATTTATCTGCTACTTATCGGCTGCTTCCTGTCAACTTTATCGTGGGCCCAGGTAACCACCAGCGCGTACGAAGGCCTGGTAAACGACCGAACCGGCGCTCCGATTCTGGGTGCTACCGTGGTCCTCGTTCACGTGCCGACTGGTGCCCGCAACGGCACCCAATCGGACCCTGGCGGCAAGTTCCGGCTAAACAACCTCAAGCCGGGCGGGCCCTACGCGGTGCAGGTCAGCTTTGTGGGCTACACCGCCCAAAGCAAGGACGACCTGTTCCTGAGCCTGGGCAAAGTGGCGCGGCAAGCATTTATCCTGGTCGAAGCCGCAACGGAGCTGGGCGAAGTGGCCGTGGTGGGCAACAAGAGCGACCCGTTCACGGCCGACAAAAACGGCCAGGCCTACCACCTCAGCCAGCAGGCCATCCAAAACGTGCCGACGCTGAACCGCAGCTTGGGCGACCTGACCAGGCTCATGCCCCAGGGCAACAAAAACTCCTTCGGCGGCTCCAACTACCGCTTCAACAACCTGAGCATCGACGGCATGGCCACCAACGACGTGCTCGGCTTTCAGGAGCCGGCCAGCGGCGCCGCCGGCTCGGTGGCGTCGGGCACGCCCGGCGCTTTGGCCGGCACCCAGCCCATTTCCATCGACGCGCTGGAGGAGATTTCCGTCGTCATCGCACCCTTCGACGTCACCTTGGGGAATTTTACGGGGGCCAACATCAACGCCGTCACCAAGAGCGGCACCAACCAATTCAAGGGCAGCGTCTACAGCTTTGCCCGCAACCAGCTTATCACCGGCAAGAGCGTCGATGAGCTGCGCACGCCCATTTCCAGGTACTACGACATTCAATCGGGCTTCAGCCTGGGCGGCCCCCTTATCAAAAACCGGCTGTTTTTCTTCGGCAACTACGAAAACCAGCGCCGCGAGGAGCCGGTGCTCTACGCCCCCGGCCAGCCCGACGCCAACGTGCCGCTGGCAGTAGCCCAGCAAATCAGCAACCACCTCATAACCCGGTACGGCTACGACCCCGGCACGTTTGGCACCGCCACCATTCAGCGCAACAGCGACAAGTTTCTGCTGCGTCTCGACTACAACCTCTCCGATAAGCACCGCCTCAGTCTGCGCGACAACTACGTGACCGGCTTCGCCGACAACCTCGAACGTTCGGCCACGGTCCTCAACTTCGGCAACCAGGGCTTCCGCCACCACAGCCGCACCAACAGCCTGGTGGCCGAGCTGAAAAGCACGTTCAGCAACCAGCTCTCCAACCAGTTGATTGTGGGCCTGAACACGGTGTCGGAAAACCGCAGCTACGACGGGCGCATCTTCCCGCACCTCGAAATCAACTACAACACTGCCACATCCATCTTCGCCGGCACCTACCGCGAAGCCGCCGTGTACGGCTCCAGCCTGAGCACCACCCAGCTCACCGATAACATGACTTTCTTCAAAAACCGGCACACGCTCACGGTGGGCACCACCAACGAGCTCAACAACATCGAGTACCGCTTCCTCACCGCCTTCAACGGCCGCTGGCAGTACTCCTCGGTCGATGCGTTTTTGAACGACCGCCCCAACCGCGTGCGCGGGGTGTACAACACCGAAAACAACGACGCCGACTTCAACAAAGGCCTGCCTTCGGCCAACTTCCGGGTGATGCTGCTCAGCCTCTACGGCCAGGACGACTACCGCGTCAGCAACCGCCTCAACGTGCAGGTGGGCGTGCGCCTCGACATGCAGGTGCACCCGGATAAAATCCCGGTCAACCCGGCCGTATTCAAAAACCCGGAGTTTGCCCGGTACCAGAACAAGTTCGGCGGCGTGCCGCAGGTCAACCCCCGCCTGAGCTTCAACTACCAGCTCAACGAGGCCAACACCATGCAGCTGCGCGGCGGCTCGGGGCTGTTCACGGGCCGCATCCCGTTTGTGTGGTATGCTTACGCCCACTACGTCTCCGGCAACCGCTACAACAACATCGACTTCCGCCCCACCGGCGTGCTGCCCATTGCCGAGGACCTGTCGGCGCTGCAGTCGGTGCAGCCCGGCATCGCCGAAATCAACCTCATCGACAACGACTTTAAGCTTCCCCGCGACTGGAAATCGACCCTGGCGTTTGACGTGAAGCTGCCCTACGACTTCACCTTCACCGCCGAGGGCCTCTTTTCAAAGGTGGTGACCGGTATGCTGTTTCAGTCCATCAATTTCCGAGAGAACAAGCTCAACTTCGAAGGCGCCGACACCCGGCCCTACTTCGCCACCACCGGCAGCGCCGCCAAAATCGACCCCGCGTTTACCAACGTCTTCGTGATGTCGAACACCAACCAGGGCTACAACTACAACGCCACGTTCACCCTCACCAAGCGCATCCCGAACCACCTCGATGCCACCGCCGGCTACAGTTACGGCCAGAGCAAGGACCTCGTGAACGGGGTACGCGTGTCGCCGGCCGCCAACTACGAGTGGAACCAGTCGCTGGTCGCGAACACCCCCGCGCTGGCCTTTTCCAACTTCGACTTGCGCCACAAGTTCATCGGCAACGTCTCCTACAACCTCAACCTGTGGGGGAAAACCGCCGTCTCGGCCAGCCTCATCTACCTTGCCCGCTCGGGCAGCCCGTTCAGTTTTGTGTACGAGGGCGATGTGAACCGCGACGGCTCGGCCAAAAACGACTTGCTGTACGTGCCGCGCAACCGTTCCGAAATCAACCTAGCCAACATCACCAACACCCAAGGGACCGTGCTGGTGACGGCCCAGCAGCAGTACGACCAGCTGGAAAAACATATTGCCAACGATGAATACCTCGCCGGCCGGCGCGGCCGCTACGCCGAGCGCAACGGCGCCCGCACCCCCTGGACCCAACAGCTCGATTTGCGCCTCACGGCCAAGCTGCCGGTAACCAAAGCCGGCAGCCAGCGCCTGGAAGTTTCCTTCGACTTTATCAACTTCAGCAACCTTCTGAACAAGGACTGGGGCCGCCAGTACTTCGTGCCCAACATCAACAACTCGGGCTACGCCCTGCTCGATTTTGTGCGCATCGAGAACAGACAGCCCGTTTACCAATTCAAAAATCCGGGCGGCACGCCCTGGCAAACCGACCCCATTAACTCGCGCTGGCAGGGGCAAGTAGGGCTGCGGTATGCATTTAACTAGTAGCAGTTTAAAAGGCGAGAGCCCGGCCGGAAGTTTCTGGCAACAAGCCTAGCCGCTGTGGGCTTGTGCGTCCCTGCCAGGAGTGCGCCAACGCCTGCCGCCGCTATGAGCAGGCCGGCCGCATGGGCGTATCACCATCGCTGATTGCCAGCAAAAAGGAAAGGCTGGATGCAGGGCCAGTCTTTCCTTATCCTGCTAACTAAATATCCAGGCAGGCCTCAGTTTTGCCGGAAATCGTAGCCCGTGCTTGTTATCCCTACTCAAGGACTAAAGCATGCCGGTCCGACGTGCCGGCGGCCTATTGTTCGTTGAGTTTCCAGTTGTAGTCCAGGAAGGTGACCGGGGTTTGCTCGTCGATTTTCGTTTTCGAGTATCGGTTTACCCATTTGGCCACCGACTGGCCATCTTTGGTCCAGTCGCCCTTGTACCAGTCAAAGTATTTGGAGAGCTGTGCCTTGCCGGGACTGATGCTGTTTTTGGCCGGGTTGTTCAGAAAATCGCGGCCCTGGTCATCGAGCTGGTCATCGAGGCGGGCGGCTGTGTACGCTTCGTTGCGCAGGCGCGGGCAGCTCAGGGCCGCGCACACCAGCGCGAAGTGGATGCGCGGGTCGTCGTACTTCTTGCGCAGCGTGCCGTGCTCGATGTTGTCCAGGCTCATCTTCTCGCCCCCGATGCTGAAAAACTTCGCGGCCCAAGGCGTCGTGACGAAGGGAATCTGAATGGCGGAGCCAATGTCCTTGATGCTCCTGACGGGGTAGTAATTCAGAATTAGCCGGATGGTGTAGGCATTGTAAGCGTTTATCCAGTACGTCATTTGCTCCTGTTTGCTCCAACTGGCCGCGGGCGGGTTCTGGCTCAGCAGCGCCAGGTATTGGTTGAATTCTTTCTCGTCGGCCTTGAAGCCTTTGTAGTTGACCAGGCCCTGCTCGTTCACATGCTTTTTCAGCAGCCGGTCATAGCCGCTGTGGTCCACCACGGGGCCGGCGGCGGCCACCGCGTAAGTAGCCACCGGCAGCAGGGTCGGAATCAGCGTAGTGAAGGCCGTCAGCACGGCGGCCCCTCCGGCAAGGATGGTCAGGACGAGCAAGGCAAGAATTTTCATGGGTTTGGCGTTAGCAGCAAGATTGGTGAATCTGAAGCCGTAGTCGGTCGGCCTGCCCCGCCCTTACACGGCCCCTCATAATTCTCTATCTGCGACAACTTCCGGACAAGCCTCACATGTCGGCATCACTGTATACAGGCATGAAATAACAAAACCCGTATGACCGATAAAACTCCCAGCGATACGATATTTAATAATCTGTGTATGTTTGGAATAAGTTATGATAATCTTCCCTTATCATAACTTATAACGGAAAGCCACCAAAACGGTGGCTTTTTCTTTGTTCAGATAGGTAGCGATTAGGAAACGTTATCGATAAGGGTAGCATCAAATGAATGGCAAATAATTAGGGTCGATAATTAAGCGCGTTAGGACTTAAGTTTCAACCCAGGCTACTAACAGCTGTGGAACTACGATGTAGTCCAATAACCTCTGCCTACTCCCGCCCTTTCAAGCTCCAATTGCTATCCTCCGTTTTTATTCCCAAGCTGTGCACCTGACTGGCCAGGTTGTTGAGTTGGGCGGTGAAATCGGTATCTCCTAGCCGGGCGTTTATCTCTGCTCCTAGCACGCGTAGGCAATTGGCGTGATACACAAACTGGTAGCGCAGTTGCAGCAGTTCCTCCTCGCTCAGGGGCTGGTTACGGCCATCAAAGACGGGAAGAGCTTCCCAATCTACCGGCGTAAAGCGCATCGTCACTTGGTTCTCCCCGTCATGCTCCCCTACGGACTCCCGCACAAATCCAGCGGCGCGGGCCACCCACTCGGAGGCCTCAAATTCTTCCTCCCCAAAGTTCTTACTGATGGATACCTGCTGGGTTTGTCGGTCCTGCAGCAAGTGCGGCAGAATCACCTCACGCAGGGCAGTACTCAGGTAGCGCTGGCGCCGATGCGCCGGCAGCACCAACCAGTGTAGGTCCGATTCGCCCATGGCTACCACTATCCCGACGTACTGCTCGGGGTTCCGAATCAGGTAGAGAGAATAGCCGTTCATTGCGGACGTGGTGTCCGGTTCGGGGGCCTGGGCCCAAGCCTTTGCCCAATGCACGGAGTCCGTGAGGGGGCGAATAAAGAGAAGTAGTTCACCGGGTTGGCCATTAGCCCGGTCAAGGTAGGCGATAAGGTTCTCGTTCGTCATTATTCAATTACTTAGTGCTTAACAGCCCCTATAGAATCGTGAGAACT
>NZ_FWWW01000023.1 GCF_900176135.1 Hymenobacter roseosalivarius DSM 11622
TAGCTCTTTTAGGTTTATATAATCCGCTCGAACTACTAACACGCTTTATTGACAAAGCAAGTTTCTCAAATAATAGATCAACAGAAATATGAAAGCTCCACATCTAATAGAGTTTCCCAAACTGGGGGCATCTGACATTGGGTTTATATCTGTAACGGAACAGCTCAAAACCATTCCCTTCGAAGTCAAACGTACTTTCTGGACGTATTATACTCCAGAAAGTATCGTTCGGGGAAGGCATGCTCATTACCAAACAGAACAAGTGCTGGTGGCAGTGGCGGGGCGTATTATTGTTACAACTGAAATGCCTGATGGCACAGTCGATGTATATAGGTTAGAGGACCCTCACGTAGGACTTTATGTCCCGCCGCATGCTTGGCATACAATGCAATATTCGCATTCGGCTGTACAAGTGGTTTTTGCCTCTCACCCTTTTGACGAGCATGATTATATAAGACAGTACGATCAATTTAGGGAAATATGGAAAGCGTAAATACAGCACTTCTCGCTCAACGAGCTGCGGTATTACCATTCTATTCCCCTTATAATTTCCTAGGGGGTGTTTACAGTTGAAGCCATGTCAGAACTGCAATCAGGCAACAGGTGGCGAAGTAGTTCGCCGCGCGTTTGTCAAAGCGCGTGGCCACGGCCCGGAAGCGTTTTAAGTCGTTGATGGCCCATTCAATATGGTTGCGTTCTTTATAAATTTCGGCGTCATGGGCAAGGGGCACGATGCGGTTTTTCTTGCCTGGAATCACGGCCGTGGCCCCGGCTTGCTGGATTTGGGCTCGCACGTAGCCTGCGTCGTAGGCCCGGTCCGCCAGCACGGCCTGGCCAGCACGCAAGTGGCTGGCGAGCAAGCCGGGGGCCTGCGGGCAGTCGCCGGCCTGGCCCCCGGTCAGGGCCAGGGCGCAAATGCGGCCCTGCGCGTCGCAGCTCAGGTGCAGCTTGGTGGTGAAGCCGCCCCGACTGCGGCCGAGCGCCTGCCCGACCGGGCTGTCTTTTTTTTGGCCCCGGCCGCCACCTGGTGTGCCCGCACGGTAGTCGAGTCCACGCACAGGCGGTGCAAGCTGGTTTCGTGTTGCACCTGGGCCAGCACCCGGGGCCACACGCCGGCCTGGCGCCAGCGCCGGAACCGGGCGTACACCGTGTGCCAAGGGCCCAACCGTTCGACCGGCAAATCCCGCCACGACACGCCGCAACGCGCCCGCCAGAGCACCGCCTCCACGAACAAGCGCGTATCTTTGCCCGTCGTACCGGGCGAGCGTTCCTGGCCCGGCAGCAGCGGCGAGAGCCGGGCCCACTGCGCATCCGTCAATAAACTTCGGTCTTTGTTCATCCTTCAAAGGTCGCCCCTAACTGTAAACACTCCCTAAAACGGATGAACTGTGTTAAAAGTCAAGCATTGCAGGTAAGTTTTGACGTGAAATCAGCTTGGCAGGGCACGCCGGATTTGATACTAGCGAAGGCTTGCTTGAGGCGTTTGTTGCCGACCGCTATCAAGGCCACCTTATCCTTTTTGCCCTTAGCGGAGAGCCTCAACAAGGGTGGGGTAATTCCGTTTTGGATTAAGAAGCTAGTTGTTTCGTTTCTCCCTAGGCTGACCAGAAAGGAGGACTCCCCCACCTTTGTTGATGCTCTCATGGGTCTCCTACCCCAAGCTACCCCTCGTATGGGCTTATTATTATCAGAGTCGGACTCATGAAAGGGACAACCTCAGCATCCAACACAGCACGACTACGCACCTGGCGACGCTGGCTGGTGGTGTACAAATCCTATGGGCTTGCCGTGGTGCTGGCGGTGCTCTTGCTGCCGTATCTGGCCCTATGTTTCTACAATCAACCCTACTGGGACGATTATGGCAACGCGGCGTTAGCCCGTGACCGGGGCTGGTGGCCCACCCTGGGCCACCTGTACAAAACATGGACAGGTCGGTATACGGCCGGGTTGTGGCTCACGCTGCTCAATCCGCTAACCTATGGTTGGGAGGCTGGTATTCGCTGGTTTGCCCTGGCTTTGTTCATGGCCACGGGCGCAGTTCAGGCCTTCGCGCTCCGGACCCTCACGCGCGACCGGCTGGGCTGGGGCGCTGCCCTGGTCTGGTCGGGCGTGTGGCTGCTCGGGCAGCTGTACACGATGCCCAGTGTAAATTCCGGGTTTTACTGGTTTGCTAGCACGGTTACCTACCAAGTAGCTACGCTGTTGCTGGTGCTGGTACCCGTAGCCTGCTTGCGGGCGGGCCGCGCCGTTGGCTCTTGGACCCCAGCTAGCTGGTACGCTCTGGCCGTTGCGGCCGCCGTGGGGGTTGCCGGCTCCAATGAGGTGGCTTTGATTCTGTTGCTGTGGCTGCTGACGATTTTAACGATACGGACTTGGCTACACAGCCCGGCCAGGGCGGGCGATCGGCACCGCTGGCTGGGACTGCTCCTGGTTACCTTAGTGGCGGGTGCGGTGGCCGTGTTGGCTCCTGGCAATAGTGCCCGGTTGGTATACGAAGGCAAAGGCGTGTCACCCGGCGCTATCGGCATGGTGGCGCAAGCCTGCAAGTTTACCCTTATCTTTCTCTCCGAGCCCCGACAGCTAACGGCCTTAGTAGTGGCACCTGTACTAGTGGGAGGCCTCGGCTTTCGCCTGCGCCCCTGGCGACCCGCAGGGCTACGCCTGCCCTTACCTCTGGGGATAGGAATAGTGCTGATCGGCCTGTGGGGGGCTTTTCTGCTGCTAAGCCGGACGACGGGCTATCCGGCTGTGCGCACCCTTAATCCGCTATGGTTTTGGCTGCTCAGCGGCTGGTTGCTGGCGCTGTGGGCCGCCCTGCCAGACGGACCCTCCCTCCAGGAAGCCCAGTGGCGGCGCTGTTTTGTGTTGCTGCGGGCACCAGTGCTGGTATATGTGGCGTTGCTGTCGGTCGGTGGCGTGGAGCGGGCGGCGTGGAACGAATGGCTGTGGAATGCGTCTTCCTGGAAGGCGCAGCTGGAAGCGCGCTCGCGGGTCATACATGCCGCCCGTGCTCGGGGACAGCGGGCGGTAATCGTGGAGGGCATTCAAATCTTGACCCCGCGCTATGTGCTGGTGCTGGGCGAGCCGTTGAGTGACAACCCTGGTTCCGATTTAAACCGGGCAGTAGCCGATTGGTACCAAGTTGATTCGTTGTGGGTGCAACGCCCGTACCTGAAAGAATTTGATTTGAATCGCTAAAAACCCACACAAATGTTAGCATGGCAGGAGCTAGGAGGTGTTAACAGTAGTTATTAGATGCGCATCAATGCGCGGCGGGCGCCGTTGCTGCCGGGTCGGGAAGGCACGAGCAGAGGCCGTGGCCACGACAACCGCCGCTTTGTGGAGACAGTATTATGGGTGTTGTTAAACAAATAGGGCAAAACCTCCGAGTCCGAGTTCAAACAGCTTGGTTGCTCATGATGAAGTGCCGTAAGAGCATCGAGAAGCGCTCGTATTACACGCCTTTTAAGCCAATCGAAAGAGGCTAGCAAAAACGAACGGTTCTCCCTAGCCTGCACAAGAATCTATCATATAGATTGTTATTTACCAGGAGGGTCTACCATACAACGAGGCCGGCGCATGCTTGCGTCGGAGAGTTTCCCCTGTTTGTTTAGGGCCTAGTAAAGTAAAACGGTTAGATTTGGGGTATAAAGCTTTGTTAGGCAACAGGTTAATCGCTACTACAAATGCGCCAAAATTTCGGGGGTCAAGTTTCGCCACCTTTTACGCCTGTTTGTCCTGGATTTAACGGCCTCGGATGCAGCTCGGCTCAGCAACTTGAGCTGGATGGCCACCAGCACCTTGTACCAACGCCAGCGCGCCTATTTGGTGAGCTTACGGCAGATACCCAACGAATTGCAAGGCACCGTGGCAATCGATGAATCCTACTTTGGTACGCGGCAAGCGGGGGCGTGGAGCAGGCAGCATCTCAATGAGTTGAATCCTGCTGGAGCTTCGCTAAACGACGCCTAGCTCAGGGCAACGGCGTGCGGCCTGCCAATTTTGAAACCTTTCTACGCGAGTCCGCAATGCGCTTTAACCCGCGCCACCAAGACCTGTATAAATATCTGCCAAAGGCTGTGCAAAAACGCCCCCTTTAAACCCCTGTGCTTTACTAGCCCCTAATGTAATAAGACCCCAACTTGCCACGGCAAACCAGGATCACAACCCATTCCCAGTTTCTTGTGAAGCATTTCCTGACTATTCTTAAGTACGCCCTGCTGCTCAGCGTTTCTGGGGCGCTGATGTGGTATGCCCTGCGGGGGCAAGACGTGTCGCGCGTTGGCCACTACATCCGCACAGCCAATTATTTCTGGCTGGGCCTCATACTGGGGCTGTCGGCCTTGGGCTTCTTCAGCCGCGCCTACCGCTGGCAGATGCAACTAGAAGCTTCGCAGACGCCGGCTTCCTATTGGAAAATCTACCACGCCATGATGGTGGGCAACCTGGCCAACCTCGTGCTACCCCGTGCCGGAGAAGTGATTCGCTGCTCGGTGCTGCGACGGACCAGCGGGGTACCAGTGCAGGTGGCCTTGGGTACCGTCATGACCGAACGCGTCATCGACGTATCGGTCCTGCTGCTGCTGCTGGGGGGCACACTGCTGCTTGACTTCCAGACATTCTGGGCTTTTTTCAACGAGCACCTGCTCGGCGGGCGGGCCGCTACACTGGTCCGCAACCCCCTGCCGCTGGTCATCGCAACCGCTATGGCGCTGGTGCTGGTGGTGAGCACGGGCCTGGTCGCGTTTCGCAACCTGGAAAAGCTGCGCCAACATAAGGTGTTCAATAAAGCCGTGGTGTTGGCGAAAGGGCTGCTGGCGGGCATATTTAGCGTGTTGAAGCTAAAGAATAAAGGCATCTTCCTGTTTCACTCTTTCTTTACTTGGCTGGTGTACTACGTAATGGACTACCTGGGCTTCTTCTGCTTCCCCGAAACGAATAACCTGGATACACGCGCTGCCTTGGCGGTGCTCACCTTTGGCGCGTTTGGCATGGCAGCGCCGGTGGCGGGCGGCATCGGGTCGTATCACGTGCTGGTGCAGGGCATTTTGCTCGTGTATGGAGTGAGCAAAGAGGGCGGCATTGCCTATGCGCTCGTGATGCACGGCGCCCAAACCCTGCTGGTGGTGCTCATGGGCGGCATCAGCTTCGTGACGGTAGCGTCGGCTGACAAGGGCCGGGTGGTCGGCGAAACCGAAGCACTAGCGAACAAGCCACTGACGACGAAATAGCTGTCTGAGCTGGCTACCCCTGCGTCAATTACTACTTCGCACATGTACCCCGCCACCCAGCAAAGTGCAAACAGGCGCAGCGGAGCTAAGCCATACTGATTCTAAGACGGCGCGGATCACATAGTGCATGAGCTATGTTATTTATTATAAAAATTATAAATAAACTTCTGTTTATATAAATCACTAGTTTATCTTTGATATGCTTTCCTCCGCCAAGGACAGCTAGTGCGGCCGTGGGTGCTGGCGGCGGCCGGAAAGAAACAAGCAAAACGGATAACGTAAAACGACGGCTTCGCCTTGTTTGCCTGCTTGGGCTACTCCCCGGCCTGAGGCAACTCAACCTTCATACGCCTTTCTCTGCCTCTATTACTCTACTCACCTATGCTAGCCCGACACTCCCTACCTAAACCGACGTCCCCTGCTGCGGCCGCAGCTGTGTCTGCTCACCAACCGCCAGCGCCCGTCCAACGCTGCCTGCGGTGTATTATGGATATTACCGTCCCTGGTATTCAGTTTGATAGCCGCGGGGAGTGCAGCTTCTGTGCCCTGCACGATAAGCTGGACCGGGCCTTTCCGCTGGGCGAAGCCGGCCGCCAAAAAGTTCAGAAGCTAGCCGATGATATTAAGCGGGTGGGCCAAGGCAAGAAATACGACTGCGTCCTGGGCGTGAGCGGCGGCCGCGACAGCTCATTCACGCTCTGGTACTGCGTCACCAAGCTAAAACTGCGCCCGCTAGCCGTGCATTTCAATGATGGCTTCGGCAACCCCGTGGCGGGCGAAAACATGGTGAAGGCCTGCCGCAAGCTGGGCGTGGAGTTGCGCACTATCACCTCCGACTGGCGCGAATCCAAAGACCTGAAAATTGCTTTTCTGAAAGCCTCTACCCCCGATATGGAAGAGGGCACCGACTTGGGCATCGCTACCGCTTTGTATGGAGTAGCCGCGAAAGAAGGTATTCAGCGCATCGTCATCGGACAGTCGTTTCGGACGGAAGGTATTTGCCCGTTATCATGGAACTATCTGGACGGCAGATACTTAAAAGCTGTGCATAAGCGCTTCGGCACGGTGCCGCTGCGGCCCTGGTCGCCGAATGATCCGGGCTTTAATCTCGACCTGAAGGAAATGTTTTACTACGCCTTCGTGCGCCGCATCAAGACCGTGACGCTGCTCTACCACGTCGATTACGTGCGGGCCGACGTGGATGCGCTCATCAGCCGGGAGCTGGATTGGGTGAACCCCGGCGCGCACTACTTCGACGACTTGTACCAAAGCGTGATCTACTACCTCAACCGCACCAAGTTCAACATCGACCGGCGTCTGTTCAATTACTCAGCCCTGGTGCGCTCGGGCCAGATGACACGCGAGGAAGCTCTAAAGCGAACCGAAAGTATTAACTCCATCGAAGACCCGCGCGTAATTGATCTCTGCATCAAGCGTCTGGGCCTAACCCGCGCGGAGTTTGACCAGATCGTGGCCGCGCCGCCCAAAACGTTCCGCGACTACCCCAACAACTACGCCCTCATTCGGCGCCTGCGCTGGCCCATCAAGGTACTCAGCCAACTGAATCTGCTGCCTGAGTCAGCCTATGACAAGTACTTCAGCTGTGGGGCGTAAGCTTCGCCTTGTTCTAGGCAGCTTACCCTTAGGGAGTGCTTTTGTTAAAGCCTTTCACATCCATCGTTCTTTTTGTCGCGCGCTTTCTCCACCCCCTCCTTCGCCCACCCCCTCGCCCGGCTGCTGCTGGTGCTAGCCGTGGCCGCCCTGCCCTTGTTCTGGCTGTTGGCTGTCTTACCGGCTCAGCAGTGGGATGAGGCGCGCACGGGCCTCAACGCCCTCGAGATTCTTCGTAGCAACAACTGGCTGGTGCTCACTCATGAAGGCGAGCCGGACCTGTGGAACAGTAAGCTCCCCTTAGCGCCGTGGCTCATGGCCCTCAGCTTTCGGCTACTGGGGCCCACGGAACTGGCCCTGCGTTTACCCTCGGCCCTGGCGGCCCTGGCTACGGTGCTGGTCGTGTACTTTGCCGGCAGCCGCTGGCTGGGCTCCTGGCGGGCGGGCCTGCTGGCCGGTCTGATCCTGCTCACCACCCCGGGCTACGTTCGGCTGCACGTCGCGCGCACCGGCGACTTCGATGCCCTGCTCACCCTCTGGACCACGCTGGGCACGCTGCGTTGGCTGGCTTATTTGGCTACGGGCCGCGCCCGCCACGCCTGGGGCACAGGGGTAGCTTTCGCTTTGGCTGTCCTGACCAAGGGCATCGCCGGCCTGCTGTTTGGGCCGGGCATCGTCGTCGCGACGCTGCTCACGGGGCAGGCCCGGCGGCTGCGCCATCTGGCTCCCTGGGGCGCGCTGAGCTTGATTCTGGGTACGGGGCTTACCTGGTATACGGTGCGCGAGCTAGCCGCACCCGGCTACCTGGCCGGGGTCTGGCAGTACGAAGTCGGTGGACCAGCCGGGGAGGCCCTGGAAGGCCACGGCCACCCTTTTTTGTGGTATGTAAGCAAGCTGGCCGACACTAGATTTAGCGCCTGGCTGAGCGCGGCGCTAGCGGGCGTGGGCTTGGGCTGGTGACTGCCGCTGCGCCGCCGGGCCTGGTGGCTGAGCCGGGTGCTGAGCACCGTGGCGGGGTTATTTCTGCTGGTTATCTCCTTAGTTAAAACCAAGCTCGCCTGGTACGACGCGCCGGTGTACCCGCTGCTGGCCTTGCTCGCGGCGGGCGGGCTGGTGGGGGGCGGCCGCCTCGTGGCCGCTTTCCTGACCACGCACTACCACCGCCTCCCCACGCCGACGGCGCGCTTGGCCGCGGTGCTGCTGGTGGCCGCGCCGCCCTACGTCACCCAGCTCATGCGCACGCGCCACTCCACCGATGTGGCCCTGCATCATCCCTCCCTGCTCTACGGCCGCCATTTGCGGGCCCAGGCCCAGCAACTACCCCACCTGCGCACGTATGTGCTGGGGGACAATGGTGTCTTCAATGATAGTCCGGCCTTCTACATGGCGGCCCTGCGCCGGCAATACGGTCACCATATTACCCGCGTGCCCCCCTGGGAAGTGGGCTGGGTCAGCCCGCCCCGCGTCGTGGCGACTTGCGGCGCGAAGGCCCACCGCCCCTGGCTGCAGCACTACCAGATCCGCGAGTTATTTCGCACCGACTCCTGCGTAACGTTTCAGCTAGTGGCTCGCCGCTGAGCGACGGGGGGTAGTATACAGTCAGCTTGCCCTATCAACAACAGGATTTTAGGGGCAATGGGGAAGTGTCATTCTTCCCGTTGGTTTCGCGGAAAAGTCTCTTAACGTAATCGTCGTTCTCGGACCCACCTCGGAAAAGTGGTGATTTTTGGCTTCCGACCGCCGCGCGGCCAGCGTGGCACTTTTTCGGGATAAGCTGTCGAAAACCAGGCGGATTCAAACCCCTACGCTTTTGGCTATTCTTGCGGCAAACGGCGTGGTACACTATTTGCCTGGCAATCCCCTGTCTTCGCTGCCGGAGCCCGGTGTCCACCGGCTTGCATTCAGCTACTTTTTTGCTTACCCCTACATGACCCTCCACACCCCTTTCCTGCCCCTGCTAGTGAGCAGTCTGTTAGCCCTGGCGGCCAGCGGGTGCAAAAAATGCGAGGACGAAGACCCGCGCGCGCGCATCACCAACAACGGCTCGCAACGGGCCAGCGTACAGGTGCAGACCACGGGCGGCAACACAGTCAACCTCAACAACGTGGACCCGGGCACGTCGTCCGACTACGCCAGCTACGCCGCGGGCCAGGCTACCTTCACCCTGAAAATCAACAACGTGGACTACACCAAAGTAGTCGAGGTGGTCAAGTGCCACGAATACACCATTGCCATCGACCGCGCCAACGGCATCACCGTGACCGATATGGACCGGAACGACTAAGCCGGGCACCGCCCCTGGCCTAGCGGTGCTTCCCGTCCGACGCCATGGTGGCCTGGATAAAGGGTGTGGGTATACCCGACACCTGGGAATACGTACGGTTTTCGGCCGCCTGCCGATGCGCGGCCGGCGTGGTACTTTTCCGGTCGGGGGGCCTTGTTTGCGGCGTTGGCCTTCGACCAGGGCCGCCTCGGCCCGCGCGAAGTTCTGGGCGTGCTGGGCGGCTTGCGCCGGGTCGAACCGCCGTTTCCCTCGGCGCTCCTGAAGCATCAGGGCGTGCCTGTTCTCCTAGTCCTCGTCGTGCACCGTTTCCACCTCCCAATGCGTGGCCCCGTTCTGGAATAAGGCGGCGCGCACGGCCAGCAGCGCCACGGTGCGCGCCTGGTTCCGAGGCCACTGCTCGACCAGTTCATCCCGCTCATTCCGGGCGGCTAGGTAGGTGGGGTATTTCCACCAGCATTACAACGTGTAGGCCGGCCGGGTGGGGTCGCCCCGGAAGGTTTTGACCGGGTAGCGGTGCTTAGCAAACCGCTGGCGGGCCAGTTATTTCTGGCTTCCTGTCATCCTACAAGATACGTCAAAAAGCCCGTATTTACCCCTTTTAAAGCCGTTTTTATTCGTTTTTAGGGGGCCTTAAAAACAGGCTTACATTCCGATTCCCCGGCTGCGCTCCGGCTTCGGGCTAGGGCGCTCCACGGCGGGTTCGCACTTCACCTTCTGCACCACCGCGCCGGCTAGATGGGGAATCAATACATCCTTAAAAGCTGGTGCGCTAACCACCATAGGATAGTCATTAGGTAGGGAGCAACAGTTCAAGTTGAATGTCACTGCGCTCGTAGGGCGAGGGAGAACCCGAGGTAGTCGGACGAAAACCCAATTGGTAGTATAGGTGCAGGGCAGGAGCCAGCTGGGTATTGCTTTCAAGATACAGGCGCCGCGCACCTAAGGACCAGGCTTTGGCAATGGCGGCCTCGGCTAACTTTCGCCCAATACCACGGCCCTGCATAGGGGGCGTAACCGCCATTTTGCCCAGCTCGTAGCTGGTCTCGTCCATTTTCAAAAGGGCACAGGTACCCACCATTTGCTCGCCACAGGCGGCCAACAGGATATGGCCCCCACGCCGCAGTACATATTCATCGGGGTGGTCGAGCACGCGCAGGTCCGCCTCCTCCAGACGAAAATAGCGCTCAATCCATTCCGTGTTCAGGCGCTTGAAGTCGGCCTGATAGTGCGGCTCATAGTCCAGCAGTTGCACTTTGTCATCTGACTGTTTCGGGGATTCCATGGGCAAAAGGTACGGTGGGAGGGCTGAAGGAATATGCCACGCGGGAGAGTGGGCGCATAATTTGAATTTGCTGGATGAAGAAATTACCTTGTGGGAGGTAGAATCACTGTACCAACCGCCGCACGGGGTGAGGTCGATTTGGCTTGCGAAGTTGGAAGACGCTCTCTGGGTTGCCTTATTTGCTGCCCACGATGAGCAGGTAGTCCTCACACCAGGTGGCGAAACGATACGACCAAGGGCGAAGCGGGAGCCCGCAGGCCGACGTACTTAGCTATTCTACAAAGAGCGTAGCCTATTGTTATCTAGCTATTATTGGCTGGGGACAGAGGTAGTCTGCGTCTTATCGACCCCCACCTGGCCCGCTTTCATCACCCACTTCACGTGCTGTATCACCACCTGGATGTCCTGTAGCGGATCCCCTTCCACAGCTACGATGTCGGCTAGGTACCCGGGGGCGATGGCGCCTAACTCCTTTTCCATTCCTAGCATTTCGGCTCCCGTGGTTGTGGCTGTTTTCAGCGCCTGCTCCGGGGTCATGCCGGCCTTGACAAACCATTCCAGCTCGCGCGTATTCTCCCCAAAGCCGGTGAAGACGGCATCCGATCCCATGGCAATTTTAACCTTGGCCTTTATCGCTCGCTTCAGGGTTGCAAAATTCTTGGCTATGTACTGATTCAGCCCCTCGACCGTCTTGGCGTCATAGCCATATTCCTCCTTGTGAGCGATGTAGTAGCGGTTATGATCGACGGTGGGCACGTAGATAATGTCTTGCTTGGCCATCGCTTTAAGGGTCGCGTCATCCATATCGATGGCATGCTCTACCGTGTTCGTGCCGGCCTTTACCGCATCGCGGGCACCATCGGGGCCATAGGAGTGAATGGCGATGCGCTTGCCCGCCGAATGGGCGACCTCCACGGCCGCTTTCATTTCCTCGTAGCCAAAGGTCTGAAACCCGGTCACGTCCTGGTCGCTGCCCGTGGAGCCGTACATTTTAATCCAATCGGCGCCGGCGGCCAGCTGTTGCCGGGCCACGCGCTGCACCTCGGCCACGCCGTCGCACTGCCCGGGGTCGGGCAGGGCCCCCGCTTTGTAGGGCGTGCTGCTGATGTGCAGGCCATTGCCGGCCACAAACATGCGCGGCCCGTGCATGGCGCCCCGGTTGATGAGCGCGCGCATTGCCAGGTCCATATTCTCCGAGGAACCCAGGTCGCGGACGGTGGTGACGCCGGTTTCCAGCGCCTTCCGGGCGTTTTCCTGGGCCATAAACACCGTCACAGCCGGCCCCAGCGTGCCGAGCTGCTGCCACGGGTTGCTGCCGGGCGCTTTATCCCAATAGAAAGTCATGTGGGTGTGCGCGTCGATGAGTCCGGGAATGGCCGTGTATGCCCGCAGGTCCAGGGTTTCGGCATCGGCGGGGATGACCACGTCTGTTTCCGGGCCCACGGCGACGATGCGGTCGGCTTTGACCAGGATAACGGCATTGGCAAGTACCCGGCCCCGGCCGTCAATCACTTTGCCGAACCGAAGGGCCTTCACTTGGGCCCGTAACAAGGAAGGGCATTCCGCGAACAGAAAAACGAGCAGCAGCAGGAGCAGAGGGCGCATGGAGTTGGGGAACAAGCGATTTACTTCATCGGGACTTTCCCGGGCAAGGGCGGGAAACGGGCCGGCGCTCTGCGATGGTGCGTGGCCTGCTCATACGCGTAGGCATATTTTATCAGCAGGGGCTCATCAAACGAGCGGCCCAGAAACTGCAGGCCGGCGGGCAGCTGGTCGTAGGCAAAGCCCATGGGCACGGTGAAGGCCGGCTGCCCGGTGTGCGGGGCAATCAACTGACTGTTATCCCCCTTGTAGCCCTTGAAATCACCCACTTTGGCCGGCGGATTATTCCAGGTTGGATACACCAGCGCGCCCACCTGGTACTGGTCCATCACGGCGGTCACCGCCTCCCGAAAAGCGATGCGGCGCGGGTCCGTATAGGCCTCGCCGCAACCGGCTTCGTTGTCACTCGGGCTGACGCCGTGGGTGATTTCGTCCTCCAGGTTTTCTTTGCTATATGCCGAATACTTGCCCGATGCCAGCACCTGGTCGATATTCTGCACCGGCGAGCGGGGTCCCAGCGCGGCCAGGTAGTGGTTGATATCATGCTTGAATACGGAGCACCAGTGGCCGGCGCTCACGCGGTCAAAAGCGGGTATTTCCACGTCCACCACCGTTGCGCCGGCCCGGCGCAAATCCGCGACGGCCTGCTCAAACAACGCTTTTACCTGCGGGTCGGGGTGGCGCTCACTCAACGTGCGCAGCACGCCGATGCGGGCGCCCGCAAGGCCTTTGGGGTCCAGATAAGCCTGGTACCCCTTGGCCGGCCGCTTGCCCGTGCCGTAGCGGGTCAGCGGGTCGGCGGGGTCGGGCCCGGTGGCCATCACCTCGAGCAGCCGGGTGGCGTCGGCCACGGAGCGAGCCATGGGGCCGCCGGTGTCGTTGCGCAGGTAGAGCGGCGCAATGCCGGCCCGGCTCAGCAGCCCCAGCGTGGGCCGAAACCCGACCAGGGCGTTGTGCGACGAGGGCCCGCGAATGGAGTTGCCAGTGTCGGTGCCCAGGCCCGCCGTGCCGAAGCTGGTGGCCACGGCGGCCGCCGTGCCGCCGCTCGAGCCCGCCGGCACGTACGCCAAATTGTACGGATTGCGGGTTTCGCCCGCAATCGAGCTGATGCTCACCATCGGGCTGAAGGCCCACTCGGCCATGTTGGACTTGGCCAGCACAAGGGCGCCGGCGGCTTTCAGGGCTTTTACCACCGTGGCGTCCTCGTCCGGCGCAAAGCCTTTGAGGGCGAGCGAACCGGCCGTGGTTTGCAAGCCGGCCGTGTTGTAGTTGTCCTTTACAATCAGGGCCGTGCAGTGCAGCGGCCGCAGCTGGCCGGTGCGGCGGTATTCGGCATCGAGCTGCCGGGCGGTTTCCAGCGCGGCCGGATTGGTGACGACGATGGCATTGAGCTGGGTGGGCTGGTCGTAGGCGGCAATGCGGGCCTGATACGCCCGCACCAGCTGCTCGCAGGTGCAATCGCCGCGCTGGAGGGCCTGCTGCACGTCAGCTATCGAGGCTTCCGTCACCTCCAGGGGGGGGCGGGCGGCGGGCCGGTCCGGCGACGAGTGGCGGCCACAGCTGGTCGCCAGGAAGGCGGCGCCTAGCAGGCGGAGAAGCAAGAGCCCAGTTTTTTGAAGCATGTCCGTGCGCGGGAAGGATGGCCGGGTCAAAAAAACGTTCCGGCGCTTGGCCGAAAATAGGGTTTTTCTGCCGCGCCCGCGCTTCGCCGCGCGCCCGTTGTCCTCTTTCTGCTCTTCGGACCGGTTTCCGAGCCGACAGGGTTTCCCGCGCGGTTACTCGTTCGCCAGCCCGGCGATGCCGTGCGCGGGGGAGCCCGGCCGGTGCCCCGGGTCACCACGGTCCCTGGCTCGGAGCGTCCGGGAAAGCGCCGGGTATAGGTTTCGATGGCCTTGGCCTCAGTTAAAAGTTTGGTACAGAAGTTAAGCGAGTTGCTTCCAATCGTGGCAGCTATACGCTAAAATCCTGCATTCAGGGGTTATCAGGGCTATTTGTTCAGTGAAACGACCGTGGCTGTTGCAGAACTCAGGCCAAGCTATCGAGCGATGCCGTTACTGGCCAAATTAGCTCCGCAAACCGGCGATAAGGCTGCGGCTGCTTCTTAACCTTTCTATGGTTAGGTGCGGCCTGGTTTTGAACGAGCCGGAGGGTTCTGCAACAGCCACGGTCGTTTCCAGCACGTAAAGGGGGCTACTCGGCTGCTGGGGCTGGGGTAGCCGGGGCCACGTATTTCGGAAAGTAGGGCGCGGCCTTGGGAAACTTCTTCCGGTAGGCTTGCACCTGGTCGTAGTAGAAAGGGTGTTGTTAAACAAATAGGGGAAAACCTCCGACTCGGCCGCACAGCTGCGTGCTTTTCCTAATTAGCACCCTGTCTGACACTGCTTTACTCCGCGTGCGAATAAAACGATAGTCCAAACACTCATTTTTCGCTGCTTTTACGCCGCGTTTGCACCTTATCACCAGCAACCACGCCATTTGACCACGGACTCGGCGGTATTTCCCTATTTGTTTAACAACACCCTGGTTACTGGGGGCGGGTTTGTGGCTGGGGGCGAGGGCGGGCTGCTGGCGCCGCCGCTGCCCTGGCAGTGCCCGCTGCTCGAGCTGCGCCTGCCGCCGGCTCTTTTATCTGCTAGGAGGTGAGATAGCGCGCTATGCGCTAGCTTTCCTTATGGCTGTGCTGTCGGCCATCGCACCAGTGATGAAGTTGCCGCCATCCCTGCGTCAAGGCTCCATGCAGCAAGCCCATCAAGCGGATGACTAATGCCATCTGTATAAACCTGCGCCGGGACAGCGCGCCAGGCATGTCTCCCCATAAGCGATAACTGTTGCTGCTACGCATCGCTCACCGGTGCGCTTCGTCATAGGAGTTTCAGCAGGAAACAAACAGGCGGCATCACGCCGGCCTTTCAAGCTGCGCTGCAGGCTGCTTAGGCTCAGGCCAGGGTCCAGTTCCTAGCGCACCCGCGGCAGCAACGTGCGCAGTTGCTGGGTGGCCGGCCTTCGCTCATCGGCTACTTTTTTTTGGGCGGCCTCGGTTAGCTTCGGGGGCCGGCCGGTGCAGCGGCCTTCGGCTAGCCCGGCCAAGCCGCGCTGCCGTCAGGCACGCAACCAGTTGTGGACGATGGCGTAACGCACGGCGAACAGAGCGGCTAACCGGGGCAGCGACTGGCTCCGGTGGTGACCCAAAATGGCTACGGCTCGCCGCCGCTGGCGCGAGTGTGGCCCGTACAGGCTACACGCTTCTAACGTGACTATTCCGGCCGTGCTTAGCGGCGTAGCAGGGAGTAACATCGCCCAAAGTTACACCGCGTACACTAGCCGGTTACTTTTGCACGTGTACTTAACAACACTCATTAAACTAGCTTAAGTGGCGCCTTGTAGAAAAGGTCAAGGAGCTATTTCGCCACCGGGTGACGGCGCTTGAGCAGCAAGTAATCCAGGTAGTAAAACAGCTTCACTGACACCGCGTTGTTATGCGCCGTGTTCAGCGTGTTTCCTAAATTAGCGAAGTACTGCGGCGTCGCCTCTTCGGCCTGTAAAAAGCGGAACCCCGCGTTCTTCCAGACAATGCTCAGCTGCGAGCCGGGCGCAAACCACCACGAGAAGACCGCGTCCACGTTGAACGCGTTGAAGCTTGTGTCCCGGTTGCGTTGGTAGGCCACCGGCTCTTCCTGGCCCTTTTCGCCCAGGCGCGAAAAGTCGCGGTACTGCACGCTGCTCATGTAGTGGCGCGTGCGCAGGGTCAGGGACATGCGGTTGGTGAACGTGTAGTTGCCCGATACGGTATTAGTCACCGTTGACACCCGGCGGCGTCCCAGGATGACCTGGCCCAGAAAGGCCGTATCCAGGGGCTCGGCGCGGTTTAGCCCCCCGGCGTAGCCAATCTGGTTGTGGCGCACCTGCCAGTCGAAGCTGTAGCGGAAGTTGAGCTGGTTACTCACGCGGTAGCGCGGACTCACCGTGACCCCGTAGTCGCGGCGACCCGTGCGGCCCGGCTCCCGAGCAAAAAAGCGGTGGCCCAGGTTGACGTCCAGGGCCAGGGGTTGGCGGTTGTCCGAAGAAAGGTTAAATCCTTGTCCCACCGAGGTCGGCACCTGCACGTACACGCGCCCGAACTGCGTCCGGCCTACCCGCGGCTCAAAAAAGTCAGGGCGCGCGGGGCCCACGTCAAAGTGCCCGCCAATGGTAAGGAAGTTGCGGGTGAAGGTGGTGTTGGCGTCGGCGTAGAAGTTGCTCCGTTGGTAGCGCGTAGGCAAGTAGAGCAAATCGTAGCTAGCCCCCCAGAACACGTTCAGGTTGTTTACCTTCCCGAAGGGCTGATACCGACGGTAGCCAAAATTAAGGCTCTGCGACACGGAGTTATTGGCCTGTAGCAGCCCCAGATCATTCGGGTCGTAGGTATCTGATTCGAGGCCGTGGCGCACGTTCCAGGTGAAGTTGCCGCCGATTTTGCCCGCTTCCAGCTGGTAGGTGTACCCGTTGGGGTTGGCGATCGGCGCCTCACTGCCAAACGCCTGGCCGCGCCGTCGTGAGTACACCAGGCGGCCGTTCACGGCGTAGGCATTTTTCTTGTTGGCGAAGCGAAACAGGGCCCCGGTTACGTTCGCGTCATACGTGTTGCCTTTGCGCGTGACGTTGGTATTCACCAAGCTCACATACGAGTTGTTCTTGAGTGATTGGTCCAAGACGAACACGTTGTAGTTGGAAAACGGCTGGGTCAGTAGCGTCCGCTGCTGGCCCAGGCTGTCGCGCACGGTGGCGTAGATGTCGCCGGACAGGGCGTTGAATACGCCCACGCCCAGCCCCTGGGCGGTACGCCCCGATACCTTGACGGCGGTGAGCAAACGGGTTTCGCCGGGGTTATCGAGCAGCTGTTCGCCCGGCGCTAGCCGCGCTTGGGCACCCCCAAAACCCAGCGGCTGAGCCCCGACGCGCCGCGAATAAAAGAGATTGCCTTTATTGAAGAGCTCGGTGCCCTCGGTAAAAAACGGCCGGTTCTCGTTAAACTGCACTTCAAAGGGCGATAGGTTTAGCACTACGTTGTCGGATTGCGCCTGGCCGAAGTCCGGTAGGATCGTTGCGTCCAGGGTGAAGCTTTCGTTGATCCCATACTTAAGGTCGGCCCCGACGTTGAAGCGGGTGGTGGCGTTTTGTTTGCCCGGTTCGTTATAGGGGAAGTGATTCACGTACGTGGAGACAAAGGGCGTGAGCGAAAGGCGCAGGGGCGGCTGCACGTTCCGTATGCCGTGCAACTCTCCCCACTGGTTCACGAAGCCATTCACGGTGGGCTTCACTTCGTTCCAGGTGAAGTGTTGCCGGTCCCGTTCGCGCTGCCGCCCGAAGTTGAGCCCCCAGACCTGCTCCGGGTCGCCACTGAAGCGGATAGCCGAGTAGGGGATGCGTAGTTCGGCTACCCAATCGGTGCCCTGCTGCGTGGTGCGGCTATCCCACACGGCATTCCAGCCGAAGTCATCGCCGGCGGGGGAGTAGCGTACATCCAACTGCACGCCGCTGGCCGTTACGAAGAACCCGTAGCCGTTGAGCTGGTCGTGGTAGGTGTCCAGGAAAATGGCAAAGAAGTCGGTATTGCCGAAGTTGTCGCGCTGGGTCATTTCCTGGAAAATCGAGTCCGGGGACGTGTCGTGCAGCACGGCGCCGACGTAAAGGGCCGCATCGTCGTAGAGGACGCGCACCTCCGTACGGTTCTTTTCGGGCACGCCGGGGTTAGGGCGCTGCTGGATGAAATCGGTGGCCCTGGGAGCGGTTAACCACTGGGCTTCGTCGAGCCGGCCATCGAGCTGGATAGGGTGGGTAAGTCGTACCGCTTGCAGCTGGCGTTTAGGGGCCTTGTCGGCCGCCGCACCTGGTGGAACCGGGTTCTGCGCGAAACTGCTGGTAACGATGCCCCAATAAGCGAGAAATAGGATGCCTATACGGCCCATGAATACAGATAAAAAAACAACTCAATGGCAAGAAAGGGGGCGCGGGCTGTCGTTTTACCTTTTCGGCCCTAGTGCGCAAGCGTGTTGTACGGGTTACGGACCTATCGCCTTTGCATAACACTAGGTCCTCCACCTTTCCTCTCCGTCCCGTGGTAGTAGGGCAGTTAACGTTGCAGCCCCACTTTCGTTGAATAACATTTTCGCTAAAAAAATGGGCAGCAACTAGTTGGCAAGAATTCGGACAAAGCTGAATAATGGCCAATCAACGGAGCAAAGAGGCCCCGCGGGTGCCGGGCAACTGAAGGAGCTGTAGAATTTTCGCGTGGGGCAACATGGTTATATCCTGCTGGAAGGTTACCCGCGCAATGCCACCCCGCGCCTCGCTATGCCGGTGGATTTTGGCCGCTACTTCCTTCGGGCTGCCCACCAGCAGTGCTCCTTGCCGGCCGGCACGGAGCACCAGGCCACCAGCCCCAGCGGCTGCACCATCCTAGTCTGGAGCACCAAGGTGCCCGTAAAAGAGGCGGGGTAGCGGGAAGGGTTCGTGTGCCGCCTGCTTTTCTATCCGCTTGCCCTTAGGCTGAATTCAGTGATGGATGCCCGCCCTGCCGATTTGGCTTCGGCGTGCAGCGGATTCTGCCGTACCGGCTCAAGCGTAGGCTCGGCCTATTTATGGCCTTGGTTAAAAGTTTGGTCCAAAGGTTAAGCAGATTGCTTCCGAAGGCGGCACTCACCCTTCAAAATAGGGCATCCAGAGGCCAGTAGGGCTGGTTTGCTCGGTGAAACGACCCTATAACTGTACCATTCGCCTAATCGTCTGGTGCTGGGTAAATCGAGCGGAAAACAAGTCTGTTTAGTGCAGGTAACTTGTTCAGCCATCAACGGACAAACAACCCTGCCCGCGTGACGGGAAAACGGTACGCTAACTCCGTAGGTGGCCACCAGAACGCGCTGAATGCAGGGTTCCTACCGGGAAAAAGCCCTGTCAGTGCCTATATCCGTGTAAAAAGTAGCTGTTGACAAGCGCGCCAATTAACCGTTGGACCAAACTTTTAACCAAGGCCACCTTTGTGGGCAATCAGTACCGGCTAGAGCTCGAGGGAACCGAGTACTTCATCGATCTGCTGCTCTATCACCGCGGCCTGCAGTGCCTGATAGCCGTGGAGCTGAAGATTACCGAATTCCGGCCCGAGTACGCCGGCAAGATGAATTTCTATCTCTCCTTACTCAACGAGCAGGTCCGCAAACCCCATGAGCAGCCCAGCATCGGCATTATTGTCGGCAGCAGCAAGCAGCGCACGGTCGTGGAGTTTGCCCTGCGCGATGTCAACAAACCCACCGGGGTGGCTACCTACACGCTGACTAATACGCTGCCCACCGAACTCAGGGTGTTCTTCCCCAGCAACGAGGAGCTGCTCCGCCGCCTGGAAGCCGTGAGCGCGGCCCTGCGCGCGCCGAACGGGTAAATGGGAACCAGGTTGGGGGCGCGGGGAAGCGCAGGCCAGTGCCTAAGCCGGCAGGTCAGCCGCCGCCGCTCGCGGCCATACCTGGTCGCCTAATCCGAGACGGGGCAGTTGCCGCTCGTCGCTACCTACCGGAACCGGGCGTAAGCTCTTAAGAGGGTTCGTTTATAATATGTAAAAAGGGCTACACAATAGCGCAATCGGTTGGGTGTACGCGTGTTCGCAGGCTTCCTCATCGGAGGAACAGCGGCTATCTGGCAGGCTTTCTTCTTCTCATAGCCAACGGTTGTACTACACACATACATGTGAGGGCGAACAAGAAAGCGGCCAAAACAGCAACCAGCTGGTCTTCAGAATACAAACTCGCGCTTAGGCCACC
>NZ_FWWW01000031.1 GCF_900176135.1 Hymenobacter roseosalivarius DSM 11622
TTATCCTATGTTCACCTGCCCGCCGTAATTTGGGTCATTGAGAAGGAAAAGGGCGGAATAAGATTCTTCTCTTATGGGGCTCCGAGCCCGTTTAACAGGACAATCCCCTCCCTTTTCTAGGGCTACTTTGGACAGTTCCAGTAGGCCACGAGCCTGTATCAGGATAGTAAAAGACTCCCTAGAAGTCCTTCGCAGTACTTTTTCCCCACCCTTTCACTACTTCCACGATGGTTACTGCCTCTTTATTACCCGTTGTCGGCCTGGACGTGAGTAAAGCCACGCTCGCCGTTTGTTACCAAGTAAATGAGCTCGTCAAACACCTGGAAGTCAGTAATACTAAAGCGGGTTTTCAGCAGCTGGTGAAGGCTTGTGGGGCACATTGCCGATTTGTGATGGAAGCCACCGGCACCTATAACCTAGCCCTGGCCTATTACCTGCACGAGCAGGGTGGAGAGGTCGCCGTACTGAACCCACTGGTCATTAAGCGCTTCATTCAGATGCACTTGAGTAAAGGCAAAAGTGACCGCAAAGATGCGCAGTGGCTGTTACGTTACGGCCAGCAGCAACTGGTCAACGTCTGGCAGCCGGACGAAACGGTGCTGGTGGAATGTCGGCAACTCGAACAGGTGAACGAGCAGCTGCTCAAGCAAAAAACCATGGTTAGTAATTCCCTGGAAGCTTTGCAACGCCAACCTGTCAGTAGTAAGCAGGCGCTAAAACGCCTGCAGCAGATGCGCAAAACCTTGACCCAGCAAATAGCCCTGGTCGAGGCCGAGTTGCTGACCCTATTAGAACAGCGCTTTGCGGCCCAGATGACGCTGCTGTGCTCGATTCCGGGCATTGGGCGCAAGACGGCGGGCATGCTGCTGCTCTTTGCTAGTGGCTTTACGCACTTCGACAACTACCGCCAGTTGATTGCCCTGGCTGGTTTGTCGCCTCGCGAGCATACTTCCGGCACCAGCATCCGCGGGAAGGTGCGCATCACGAAAATGGGCGGCGGCTTAATTCGCGGTAAGCTCTTCCTGTGCAGCTTTTCGGCCAAGAAAATGAATGCGGCCTGCGCCGCCCTTTTTGACCGACTCGTCGCCCAGGGCAAGAACAAGAAGCTGGCGCTGATTGCCGTCTGCAACAAGCTCCTCAAACAGGCTTTTGCCATCGTCAAATCGGGCGTGCCCTACCAAGCTGATTTTTGCTCAAAACTTGCTCCCACCCCTTGACTTTTAACACAGTTCATG
>NZ_FWWW01000049.1 GCF_900176135.1 Hymenobacter roseosalivarius DSM 11622
TACCCGATGCGGTGATCGTAAATACGCCGCAGGTGTACTACCGCTTTCACGGCGTGCCGGTGCTGTACACATCGCCTTACGATGAGGCGTTTTTGCAGCGCGTGGCCCAGGAAATTCAGGCAGAGCCCACGGTGAAAGAAGCCTATATCTACTTCAACAACGGCATCGGCGGAGCCGGTGTACTGAACGCACGGCAGCTACAGAAGCTACTGAACGCGGAGCCGGCAACCAGCGGGGCGCTTACAAGCTAGTAGGCGGGACCGTAGCAGCACAGGTGAGGCTTAGGCAGCCGGTGAGTCGGAGGCGGGAATAGGCAACGACGTTATCTTTTGCAACAGGCTGATCATGAGATGATATACTTCGCGTAACTCGGCCGGATCGATGATAGCAGCGTCCTCGGTGAACATCAGGTAGACTTCCGCAGCGGGCCTTTCAGACGTAGGAGCTAGGCTCAGGCGCGCATTTGGGTGGCGCAGCAGGGTTTGGCGCAGGTGGGGGTCGGCAAGCAGCAGGGCGCGGAGCGTATCGGCGCTGTTGGTGGTGATGATAAAGGTAGCATCCAGCTCCGGGTCGCCCAGCTCTATATCGGTGAGGCCGAGCAGCTTGCCAATCTCATGCACCCAGTCCTGCTCGTGCATGGCGAAGCGCAGGGGCGTTTGGTTGGGGACCAAAGCGGTAAAGGCCGTGGTTTCGAAACCGCCCTCAAAACCGCCCCCCAAGTCAATATCAATGGCCATGCGGATGTGGTAGCCTGCCTGCACCAGCTCTGCATCGTATTCAAATAATTCGCTTTGCTGGTTGATATCGGCAGTCACCTGCTGCCATAGAGCATCCTCCGTATCGGCGGAAAAAACGCGGGGGGTATCCATGATTTTGAAGAGTAGAAAGTTAGGTGGTCGGCTCGCGGGAGCCTTTGGTACAAATAAAAACGCCCCCCGGCCAAATTGGTTGGGAGGCGTTCTCAGCGGAGGGTTGGTTTAGCGTCTGGCACTTTGCAATTGCGTGTTCATCAGGGTGGCCAGCATGGAATCGGGGAGAACTAGGCTGGAGAAAAAGTTGAATTTGGCGCTGACGGTGGGCAGTGAGCGGGCCGCGCCTTCCATCATATCGTCGTAGCCGCCCTCGGCCACCGCGCGGGCCGACGCCGGGTGGCTGGCGGCGCGGGTATGCTCGGCGTGGGCCACATGGAAGAAGTTAGTATCGGTGGGCGGTGGGCACAGAATGGTCATCGTGACGGCCGATTTCTGCTGCTTCAGCTCGTGCTGTATTGCCTCGGTGAAGCTGAGCACGAAGGCCTTGGTGGCGGCGTACACGGCCTGGCAGGGGCTGGGCGAAAACGAGGCAATGGAACCTAGCTGCAAAATCTTGCCTGAGTTGCGCGCCACCATATCGCGCAGATACAGCTTGGTCAGGTGCACGAGCGAGGCCGTGTTTACCTGAATCATGTTCAGCTCGGTAGCGATGTCGGTATCCGTGAAATAGCCGGTTTCGCCAAAGCCGGCATCGTTCACCAGGGCGTCAATCTGGAGCCCGCGCTGGGTGGTTTCGGCGTAGATCTGCTCAGGCGTTTCGGGGCGGCTCAGGTCGAAGGGCAGCAGCACGATGTCGACGCCCTCAAATTCCTGATGGAGCAGGCGGGCGGCTTCCTTCAACTCATCGAGATGGCGGGCCACGAGCACGACGCGGTAATCGTCGCGGGCGAAGCAGCGGGCCAGCTCCAGACCAATGCCGCTGGAGGCACCGGTGATCAAGGCGGTTTCGTTGTTCATAGCAGAAAGGGTTTAGGGTGAATGATTCGCTATATAAGTTACTGATAAACAGGGAAAGTAATTTGAAAAAAAGGCGGCCTGAGCAGGAGCGGACAAAAAAAGCGGGTCGGCCCAACATGGGCCGACCCGCTTTCGCGTCTGAAACTAAGCCTTGCTAATTGGAAGCAGCCGAATAAGGCACACCCATGTTCTGGAACATGAAGGCCCACTTGTCGGTCTGCTCGCTGATGACCTGGGCGGTGGAGCGGCCGGCCCCGTGGCCGGCCTTAGTTTCGATACGGATGAGCACCGGGGCCGGGCCTTTCTGCATTTCCTGTAGGCGTGTGGCAAACTTGAAGGAGTGCGCGGGCACTACCCGGTCGTCGTGGTCGGCGGTGGTGACCATGGTAGCGGGGTAAGCGGCAGGCTTCAGGGCGTGGTAGGGCGAGTATTTGTAGAGGTAGTCAAACATCTCCTGGGAGTCCTGGGCGGTGCCGTAATCGTAGGCCCAGCCAGCGCCGGCGGTAAACTGGTTGTAGCGTAGCATATCCATCACGCCCACGGCCGGAAAAGCGACTTTGCACAGGTCCGGGCGCTGGGCCATAGTGGCGCCCACCAGCAGACCGCCGTTGGAGCCGCCCGAAATAGCGAGGTAGTCTTTGGAGGTGTAGTTGTTTTTGACCAGATACTCGGCGGCGGCAATAAAGTCGTCGAATACGTTCTGCTTTTTGAGCTTGGTGCCGGCCTGATGCCAGGTTTCGCCGTACTCGCCGCCGCCGCGCAGGTTGGGCACGGCATAGATGCCGCCATTCTCCAGCAGCACAATATTAGAGGTGCTAAAACCAGGCGTAATGTTCACGCCAAAGCCGCCGTAAGCGTAGAGTAGCGTAGGGTTTTTACCGTTTAGTACCAGGCCTTTTTTGTGGGTAATCAGCATGGGTACTTTGGTGCCGTCTTTAGAGGTGTAAAACACCTGCTTCGACTCGTATTTGGTGGGGTCAAACTGCACGCCGGCTTTCTTATACACGGTAGATTTGCCGGTGGCAATATCGTACTTGAAAATGGTGGGCGGATAGACGTAGGAAGTGAAGGTGTAGTAGGTTTCTTTCTCTTCCTTCTTGGTGCCAAAGCCACCGGCCGAGCCCACGGCAGGCAACTCGATAGAACGCTCCTTTTTGCCGCTCATATCGTACTGCTCAATCAGGGAAGTGGCGTCTTTGAGGTAGTTAGCAAAGATTTTGCCGCCGCCCGTCGAGACGCTGAGTACGTTTTTATTCTCCGCAATCAGGTCTTGCCAATTAGCGGTTTTGGGATTGGCCGCATCCACCGTGACGACCCGAAAATTAGGCGCGTTCAGGTTGGTGTGGATATACAATTTGCCCCCCACATTGTCCACCACATTGTGCTCGTTTTTCTCGTCGCTGACTACCTGCGCAATAGCGCTATTGGCCTTGCTCAAATCCTGCACGTACAGCTCGTTGCCGGTGGTGGTATTGGCGGCCGTAATGACCAGGAAACGCTCGTCCTCGGTGAGGCCGGCGCCGATGTAGCGGCGCGGGGTTTTGTCGCCGCCGAATATGAGTTTGTCTGAGGATTGCGGGGTGCCGAGCTTGTGGTAAAACAGCTTATGATATTGCGTGAGGCCGGCCAGCTGACTGCCGGCTTTGGGCTTGTCGTAGCTGCTGTAATAAAAGCCGTCGTTGCTGCGCCAGGCCAAGCCCGAAAACTTCACGTCGCGCAGCGTGTCGCCGACGATGGATTTATCAGTGGTTTTGAGCACGATGACTTTGCGCCAGTCGGAGCCGCCTTCCGAGATTTGGTAGGCGGCCAGGCTGCCGTCTTTGGAGAAAGAAATGCCCCCCAGCGAGGTGGTGCCGTCTTTGGAAAACTTGTTCGGATCGAGGAAGACTTCCGGGGCCGCGTCGCCGAGCTGGCGGTAGAGTACGAACTGGCTTTGCAGGCCAGTGTTTTTGGAGAAATAAGTGTATTTGCCTTCCTTGAAAGGAGCGTTGTATTTCTCATAATTCCACAGCGTTTCGATGCGCTTGCGGATGGCGTCGCGGTAGGGGATTTGCGCCAGATAATTCTGGGTTACTTTGTTCTGCTCCTGCACCCAGGCTTTAGTTTCGGGAGCCTGGTCGTTTTCCAGCCAGCGGTAAGGGTCGGCTACCTTGGTGCTGAAGTAAGTGGTGACGGTGTCCACCTTTTTGGTTTGCGGGTAAGGCAGCGTTTTCAGGTTGGTTTGGGCGTACGCCTGAGCGCCGAACAGCACCGCCGCCAGCGCGGGAAGAAGGAGTTTCATTGTGTGTAGGCTTGGTGAGCAATAACTTCCGGTAAAATACCGGAAGTAAATCAGTTTTGCCTGCTACTCTTTTCATTCCCGTCGTGAAGACGCGTATTGGCGTTTCAATCGTCGCGGGCGTTGTGTAGGTGAACGGCACGGAATCAGTCGTTCAACGACGAGACACAACTATATGTCTCTACCTCGTTCTTGCAGCCCTTGGTATAGCTTGCTTAGCTATCGCACCTGAATACAAAGTAAGCCACTACTGCGACCAATGCCAGCGAGCCGAAGCGAATCAGGAGAAATACCCACGCGGGAAGCTCGGGGCCTTTGGAATTTTGCAGCATAATAAAGTTGAAAAATCGGGCTACTCAGCCAGTAGTTGCTGGTACTTGAGCCAGTCGAAAATCAGCTGGTCGACGGCCGATACCTGGGGGCGATGACGGTAGGTTAGCCATATTACCTCTTCAATTTCGGCGGCGGGCTGAATGGTGCCCGTGTAGCGGGCACCGTAGCAGGTCATCCGCACCTGCACATCCGGCGCGTGGCCGTGGGCGGGTGCCTCGAAGGTGCCCCGGTACACAATGCTTTCTACTAACAGCTCCACCGTCAGCTCCTCCCTGATTTCGCGCAGCAGCGTCTGCTCGTCGGTTTCGCCGGTCTCGCGCTTGCCGCCCGGAATGTAGTAGCGGTCTTTGCCGCGGCTGCGCGTGCTCAATAGTTTGCCTTCGTGCAGGTGCAGCCAGGCTATTTTGTCAATCAGTTTCTGACTGGGGGGCATTTTGTTTTCCGGCATCAGCTGAATGCTTTTTCCCGCGGCATGGTTTGGAGCAGCCACTGATAGAGCTTGTCCACGTCTTTTTTGTGGAATAGCTCAGTGCCCGGATTCATAGTGGCGGCTGTGCCGCAGGCCACACCCAGCCGTATTACTTCGCGCAGCGGAAGCCCGGCAGACAGGGCATGGACCATACCAGCCACCATGCTGTCGCCTGCGCCCACAGTACTGCGTTTTTTGACGGCGGGAGCCGGTACGTGGTCAACTAGGTCTTGCGAGATAAGGCAAGCGCCTTGCGGACCCATAGAGGCGGCCACCAGCGTGCATTTGTTGTCGCCGATTAATTCTCTGGCGGCTTCGGCTACGCAGGCGCTGTCCAGCTCACTCGCGCCTACCAACCGGCTCAGCTCCCCCAGGTTGGGCTTGATCAGGTATACGCCACCCGCTTCCACTAAGCGCTGGAGCGCTGGTCCGGAGGTATCAACCACCACCTTCACCCCCGCCTGGTTGGCTGCCTGTACGATGGCCACCAGGAAATCGGGCTCAACGCCGGGGGGCAAGCTGCCGCTGATAATCAGAAACTCGGGGCGCGGCGCAATGGACCGCAGCGCATCCAGTATGCGCAGCTGCTCCGCCGCCGATAGCTCGCGGCCTGGCATGCCGAAGCGGTATTGCTGGTTGGAGGAAGTATCAACCACGATAAAGTTTTCGCGGGTCCAGCCAGCCGTTTCTATGGGGTGTTGCGCGATGCCTTCTTCCGTGAGCAGATGCTGAAGCAGCGAGCCAATGGGGCCACCCGCCGGAAACACCGCCAACGTATCGCTGCCCAGCCGCCGTAGTGCCCGCGACACGTTGATGCCGCCACCACCGGGCTCAAATTTGGGCGTGGCACAGCGCAGCTTATGCTCAGGCACAATTTTATCAACGGAAGTGCTCTTGTCTACCGTCGGGTTCAGGGTAAGCGTAACGATGGATTTCATGAGGTAAGAATCAGTGCCAGTTGCTTGCCCAAAAATGCTTCAGCCAATGGTCACTACCCGTTTACTGGCCTCGGGGCTCGGGGTTGCGCTGTGCCTGTTCAGAAGCTGGAGCAAACATATTTAAATCAGGTAGAGACGCGACTTATAGCCGCGCTATTCCGGCTTGTGCTTTTCGGCCTTGGTGGGCGGAAACCGCGGGTCCATGTCCTGTAAGGTTTGGCACAGCGTTTTGGCCACCACGTAGGCCTTGTACCAGTTCTGATCGGAGGGCACGATCGTCCAGGGGCACGACTTGGGGCTGCAATGGCGGAAAACGTCTTCGTACACGTCGCGGTATTCGGGCCACTGTTTGGCTTTGTCTTCGTCGCCGGCCTCATATTTCCACTGTTTGGTCGGGTCGTGCACGCGCTCGGTCAGGCGTTCGCGCTGCTCCTTTTCCGAGACGTGCAGGTAGAATTTCAGCACCGTCGTACCGGCCTGCTGGAGCAGGTTTTCGAAAGCATTGATGGCCTCGAAGCGGTGTTTGGCTTCCTTCTCATCGATGAGGCCCAGCACGCGCGTGATGAGCACATCTTCGTAGTGGGAGCGGTTGAAGACGTGAATCATGCCGGTGCGCGGGGTATGATGATGCACGCGCCACAGAAAATCGTGGGCCAGCTCCTCTTCGGTGGGTTCCTTAAACGCATGTACCTGCACGCCCTGTGGGTTGATGCCGCTGAAGACCCGCCGAATCAGGCCGTCTTTGCCGCTGGCGTCCATGCCTTGCAATACTACTAGCACGCTCCGGCGATTTTCGGCGTAGAGCCGGTACTGCAATTCCCCCAAATCCTCTCTGATGCGCTCCAGCTCACTCTCGGTGTCTTCTTTCTCAACGCCCCCCGGTGCCCGGGAGGGAGCCTTGAGCAGGTTGTAGGCAGCAGGAGTTTTCATCGGTTCAGGGTTGAGTAATTGCTTACTCAGGTACGCGAAGCAGGCCAGGAGGTTAAGCTGAGCCCTAACAACTCCGGCTTTTCACTCAACGTAGGTTTGGATTGGTCGCTAGGGTAGCGAAGAAAGCTGAAAAAGCCCCCCGAATGAAAACCGCCTCGGCGGCTCGGCCATTGCTACATGGTAGCCGATGGGCGTGGACGCAGGGCGCTGAGGGCTACGCCAATCTTGACGCCCGCCGGGAAGTAGAAGCCCTGGTGCCCATAATTGGAGGAACCGGAGCGGTATTGTCTGCCTTCAATAGCTGAATTGGAGTGACTTTGGCGCCAGCCCAGGCCCATGAACAGGTCGATAAAAACGGGACCGGGCGGTAGTGGAGCCTGGTAGCCTACCTGCATGGAGCCGCCGTAGCGGATGATTTTTTCGGTGAAGCGCACGGGGCCGTATTCGTAGTAGGGCAGGTTGCCGGGGCCTTGGATTTCGCGCCAGCTGCTCCGATGAAAAGTCATCAGGAAGTGCTGAAAATGCGGACCGTAGCTTACGTACAAGCCCGCGGGGAAGGCCGCCCTGGCGGGCACGACATAGAAGCGGTGCTGGCCTTGCACACCAAAGCCGCGCACCGACTCATCCTCGTTCAGTGGGTTGGCACTTCGAGCCCCATCGGGCCGACCAGTGGGGCCGTAATACAACTGCGGGGTAAGCGTGAGGCTCTGCTGCGGATGGCGGGCTCGTTGATGCTCTACTTCCAGCCAATACCCACTCATCACCACATGCTGGGGGGCAAATTTGAGGGATGAAGCGTTCAGCACAGGCAGATTTTGCCCCCCAGCCCTCAAACTAAAGCTCAGCAAGGCCAGCGCCAGCCACAGGCCACCCCAGCGCGGTGCTGGGGGGCAAATTTGCAGGGGAGCAGCCATTACTTAGCCGTAATTGGTAGAAAGCTTAGCTGCTGCAATTGGGCACCGGCGTAACTGTATTGGTACAAGCCATTGGAGCCGATGGCCAGCAGCGTACCGTCATTAGGAATCACGTCGGTGACGGCCACCTTGTAGTGCTGCTTCTGCGTCAGCAAAGGGGCCTGACTGGTATCGAAAGTTTTCAGACCATCGGAGTCGCATACGAAGAGCTGGTTCTTGTCTACTCCCAGGCCTTGCGGGCCCGTCATCGGGTAGGTGCGCGCTAGTTTGGGGTTGCTAAGGTTCGTGAGATCAATCACTTGCAGCTCATTGACTTGCATACCGCCGCCCCGGCAGAACATGGGGCCGGTGCGCAGGGTCACGTAGGCGAAGCGGCCGTCGACCACCACTGGGTCGCAGCTCATGACGTGCTGAAAGTAAGATACCTGGCGCGGCGACTTAGGCGTGGCGACGTCATAAATGTACATGCCGCGCTGGGTGCCCAGAAACAGGTAATGGTCGTAGGGAAAGATGGTTTCGACGCCAAACATCAGAGGCAATTTGGGGCCGGGCGCGGGCGCGGCGGGCAAAGCAAGATCGAAGAGGCGCAGGCTGCTCTCATCCACGGTATAAAGCATGTCGTCGAGCACCGCAAATCGGGCCAGGGAGCCGGCCTTGCCCGTACCAGCCGCGCCGGGGGCCGAATTAGCGGTGGGGGAGCTGTTAAATGCCGTTCGCGCACCCCAATCCAGGGCCGGATTGTAGGCCATGGTGCTTGTTCGTTTCTGCCACCCCACTACCACCGTATTCGCGGGCCAGCTGGCGGGCAGGCAGTCGGAATGCACGCCCAGCCTTTCGGGCATTGGCAGCTCGCGGAAGGCCTCGCGCACGCGACTGACCACCTTTACCGCCAGCGGATTACTGATGTCAATGGTGACCAGATCGGGGCCGTTGTCGGCGTAGAGCAGATTGCCTTTTATCGCAATATCCACGTTGCCCGGAATGCGCAGGAAGCTGACGATACGCGGATTTTTTGGATCCTGGTTATCAATTACATGCACGCCTTCGTAGCGCTCATTCACGAACACGTAGCGGCCGTGCAGATAGATCTTGCCGGTGTTGTGCATGGCCTGGGCCGGTCGCGCGGCCACCGATCCTTCCAGCGCCGGGCGCGTCATCAGCAGGGGGCAATAGGCGGTCTGTACATAACTGCCCGTGCCGGACCAGCGGAAGCCTGCGACGTCGCCCGGCTGTGGAGTTTCGTCAGATTCATCGGAGCAGGCACCCATGCCCAGCAGCACGACGCAGCTGAGCAGGTATTTGTAAAATCTGACCATAGCAATAAGGTAGCTTGAGTGAAAGGAAAAAAGCTCGGCGCGAAGCAGCAACGACATTGCTGTGACTTCCTTTCTGGGAGCCACATAGCAGGCGAAATGGTTGCACGGCCTTTGGCAAAAAAAATGTCATGCACAGCACAGCATGACATTCTCAGACAGTGGCCAAAAAAAGAACCGCGCCATCGGCGCGGTTCTGTAAGTTAGAAGGCAGAAAGGTTTTTGCTAATTCACCGGCGCGGGGGGCGTTTCCTTCACATACTTATTCAGCCACGAATCCATCTCCCAGAGCATGTGCATGATGGACTCGCGGGCCGCGTAGCCGTGCGACTCGAAGGGCAGCACCACGTAGCGGGCCGTGGCCCCGTGGCCTTTCAGGGCGTTATAAAACCGCTCGCTTTGGATAGGGAAAGTGCCGGAGTTGTTGTCGGCCTCGCCGTGAATGAGCAGAATCGGCGTCTTGATTTTGTTGGCCGCCGTAAAGGGCGACATCTTATCGTACACCTGCGGGGCCTCCCAATACGTGCGCTCCTCAGCCTGGAAGCCGAAAGGCGTGAGCGTGCGGTTGTAAGCGCCGCTGCGGGCAATACCAGCCTTAAACAAATTACTATGCGCTAATAAGTTAGCCGTCATAAAGGCTCCGTAGGAGTGACCCATCACGCCCACGCGCTTAGGGTCCACGACGCCCAGGCGCTGGCCTTCTTCGATGGCGGCTTTGGCCCCGGCCACCAACTGCTCCAGGTAGGTATCGTTGGGCTCGGCGGTGCCTTCGCCCACGATGGGAATGGAGGTGTTCTGGAGCACGGCGTAGCCCTGCGTTACCCAGAAAATAGGCGAGCCCCAGGTCAGGCGGGTGAAGGTATAGGGTGAGCCTTTTACCTGGCCGGCGGTGCTTTTATCCTTGTACTCGGCGGGGTAGGCTTCGAGCAAGGTAGGCAGCGGCCCATCGGTTTTTTTGTAGTTGGGGGGCAAATACAGGTTGGCCGTGAGCGGCAGGCCATCGGCGCGCTTGTACTGGAGTACCTGCTTTTTGAGCGCGCCCAGGGCCGGGTAGGGGTTGGGGAAGCTGGTCAGCGCGGTCAGCTTATTTTTCTTCTTCGCATCACGCAAAAAGTAGTTCGGAGCCTGCTCTACCGACTCGCGGCGCGTCACAAGCAGGCGCTTATCCGTGTCCAGAATAGCCACGGGCACCTCGTAGTACGGCGCCTCGGAGCGCCACCAGCGCTCCGTCTTGCGGGTTTTCAGGTTTAATTGGTCCACGAAAGGGCGGTTGCCTTCGGGCGAGGCACCGTCGCCGAGCAGGTAGATAGTCTGCTGGTCGGGGCCGCCGAGGGCCAGCACGTCGCGGCCGGCGGCGTTGGGCTTTTGGTAGGGCGTACCGGGGTCGTTGTAGGTATCCTGGGAGGAGCGGTCGAAGAGGACCGTGGGGGGCATTTTGGTGGTCGGGTTCACCACCCAGGTCATCACTTTGCGGTCGGCCCAGCGGTAGCCATTCACCAGAGCCGTCGTGTTGTTGCCCCAGGTAATGCCCCGGAAGCGCAGAGGCAGATCGACCAATTCCTGGGGCGCGGCGGCAAAGGGGGCAGCCAGCGTCAGCACTTTGTCGCGCACGGCGGCAATTTTTTTGGGGTCGCCGCCGTCCTGGGCTTCTACCCAATAAATAGTAGCCGGAGCGTCGTCGCGCCAGTCGTGGCTGCGCGGGCCGGTGGGCACGGCGTCGAAGCTGGTCGGCACGTTATCGGCCAGCGGCAGATCAGCAATGGATTTGACCAGATTGCCGGCCAGATCCAGCACATCTACTTTCACCGGGAAGCTGCCCACGGTGAGTTGATAGGAGTAAGGCCGGTGGCGGGTTTCCACCAGAATATACTTGCCATCGGGCGAAGGCGTGGCCTGCTGAATCACGCCCGGCTGGCCCAGCGGCTGCGTTTTGCCATCCAGGCTCACTTTCATGAGCTGGGTGGTGGCGTAGTAGTCGAATAGCTTTTCGTCGCCGGGGTTTTTCAGCAAATCCTGGTAGGTGCGGGCGGCGGCCGTGCGGCCCACGTTTTCCTGCACGATAGGGCCCGTAGGCGCGGCGGTAGCATCGGGCACCGGACCCCGGTTGGTGGGCACGGTGCGGGCAATCAGCGTCTGGTTGTCGGGCAGCCAGCGGTAGGCGGTGCCGAACACGCTGTTCAGGCGCACACCCGGAATCTGGCGGGCCGTGGCGGTGGCTACGTCCAGCACCCACAGCTGAATTTGCCCCCCAGCCGCGGCTGTAGCCTCGGTGGTAAGCGCGAAGGCAACCTTGCTGTCGTCCGGCGACCAGCTGACCTCGCTGATCTTAGCCGGCGTGGGCAGGCCTTTCACCGGGATTTCGGCTCCGCCCGCCAGGCGCTTGAGCTTCAGACTCGTGGAGTAGCTCACGCGGCTGGGACCGTTGGTGCGCGGGTTCAGGCGCAGGCCGGCCATGCGCAGCTCGGGCTGGGAGAGGTCGGCGATGCTGGGCAAATCCTGCACGTCGAGCAGCAGCAGCCATTTGCCATCGGCCGCGATGCTCACGCGGGGCGTCACGGGCGCGTCTACCAGGTCGACAATAGCCTTGGGGGGCATCTGGTAGGTGAGGTCCTGGGCGGGGACCGTCCAGTGGATGGCGAGCAGGCTACCGAGGAGGAAGAGTTTTTTCATGGGGCGAGGGTAAGGTTGGTAGGGGGAAGATAGGGAAGTTCGTTCAACGAGTGGCCTTATGTGGGCCTTACTCTCCTAACGGTTTGCCTCACCCCCCGGCCCCCTCTCCTAGGGGAGAGGGGGAGCCACACGCTCGGCCTACGCAGCACCTTCGGCTTTCGCCTCAGATACTGCTACCGCGTTACCTGTGGTGCGCAAGCTTCTCCTGTATAAACGGTAGAAGTGCCAGCCTAAGCTGGTGCTTCGCCGAACGAGTCGTTAGGCTCCCCCTCTCCCCTAGGAGAGGGGGCCGGGGGGTGAGGCCAATCGTTGGGGTGAGGCCCAGGCAACCGTACACCACTCTGCCGCATCTTTCCCCCACCTTCACTCACAAAAGCCCCCCATGGCCCATGAATTACCAACGGACGAATAACCTGCTTGGCTGGCTGCTTTTTGCCGGTGCCCTCACCGTGTACCTCCTCACCCTGGAGCCCACGGCCAGCTTCTGGGACTGCGCCGAGTTCATCGCTACGTCGCATCATCTGCTGGTGCCGCACCCGCCGGGCGCGCCGCTGTTTTTGCTGCTGGGCCGGGTTTTTTCGCTGTTTTCCTTTGGTGATGCCAGCCTGGTCGCGGGCCTTATTAATGGCGTTTCAGCCGTGAGCAGCGCCTTTACGGTGCTATTTCTGTTCTGGACCATCACCATGCTGGCCCGCAAGCTGGTGCAGGGCCATGCGTCAACGACTGAGCCTTCGCTCCCCGAAACGGCGCTGATTCTGGGTGCGGGCGCAGTGGGCGCCTCCGCCTTTGCCTTCTCCGATACGTTTTGGTTCAACGCCGTGGAGGCGGAGGTGTACGCCCTGTCCACGCTCTGCACGGCCTTCGTGGTGTGGACGATGCTGAAGTGGGAAAACCGCGCCCACGAGCCCGGCTCGGACCGGTGGCTGATTCTGATTGCCTATGCTGTGGGCTTATCCATTGGCGTGCATCTGCTCAATTTGCTGGCGCTGCCAGCGCTGGGCTTTATCTATTATTTCCGCCGTAGCGCCCGGCCTACTTGGCTGGGGGGCATTTTAACGCTGGTGGTGAGTGGAGCTATTCTGGGGGGTATTTTAGTAGGGGTCATTCCCGGCCTGCCGACGCTGGCTGGGTCTTTTGAGGTGTTTTTCGTGAACTCCATGGGCCTGCCGTTCAACTCCGGGGTGCTGGTGTTTTTGGCGCTGTTTCTAGGGACGATTGTGTTCGGTTTTCGCTACGCGAATCGCACCCAAAATCAACTTTTGAACACCGGCTTACTGGCCTTTGTGTTTATTCTAATTGGCTACTCGTCTTACCTGATTGTACCGATTCGCTCGGGTTTCAACCCCACCATCGACGAGAATAAGCCCGACGAGGTGCTCTCCTTCGTGAGCTATCTGAAGCGCGAGCAGTACGGTGACCGGCCCCTGCTCTACGGCCCCCAGTTTAACGCCCAGCCCATCGCCCAAACGCAAGGAGCGCCGCGCTACATCCGCCAGGGCAACAAGTACGTCATCAGCGACCACCGCCTGGAAAACGAGTACGCCACCGCGGATAACACCCTGCTGCCCCGCCTCTACAGCAACCGTCCCGGCCATATCAGCGAGTACCAGAAGTGGGTGGACGTGCGCGAAGATGTGAAGCCCACGATGGGCCAGAACCTGGCTTTCCTGTGGCGCTACCAGCTGGGTCATATGTACTGGCGCTATTTCCTCTGGAACTTCGTGGGCCGCGAAAGCGACGTGCAGCAGGCGGGTAGTTTGTTGCCCGGAGCTACCAAAAACGGCCTGCCCCAGCTATTGGCCGACAATAAAGCCCGCAATAATTTCCTGCTGCTGCCCTTGCTGCTGGGCGGTCTGGGCCTGGTGTACCAGGCGCGCCGCGACGGCCGCAAGACGTTGGTACTGGGCTTGCTGTTTGGTCTTACGGGCGTGGCAATTGTGCTGTATCTGAATCAGCCGCCCATCGAGCCGCGGGAGCGGGATTATACGTCTGTGGGCTCGTTTTACGCCTTTGCCATCTGGATGGGATTGGGGGTGCTGGGTCTGCACGAGGTGCTGCGGTATCTGCTGCGTACGCCCAACTTGCGGGTGGCAACTGCTATGGTGCTGGGCTTGCTCGTGCCGGGCATACTGGCCGTGGAAGGCTGGAACGACCATGACCGCTCTGGCCGCTACAGCGCCGCTGATTCGGCCTACAACCTGCTCAACTCCTGCGCCCCGAACGCCATTCTCATCACCTACGCCGACAACGACACCTTCCCGCTTTGGTACGCCCAGGAGGTAGAAGGCATCCGCCGCGACGTACGAATTGCCGTGCTCCAGTACCTGCCCACCGATTGGCACATCGAGCAGCTGCGCCGCCGCAGCTACGAGTCGGCTCCCGTGGCCTTGACGCTGCCGACCTCCAGCTACCAATCGGGCACCAACGACTACTTACCCTATGTAGCTAACCCCGCGGTGCCGGCCGTGAATGTGCAGGAATTTATGCAGCTGGTGCGGGAAAATAGCCCCCTGCTGCAAGTCCAAACGCAAAGCGGCCAGACAATGCTGTCGTACCCATCGGATAAGTTTTATCTGCCCATTGATAAGGAGAAAGTCAAGCGCCTGGGCATCATTCCCCAAGAGCGGGAAAGCCACTTGGTTGACCGCATGGAGTGGAGCATGGGCAAACAGTATCTGGATAAAAGCAAGCTGGTTATCCTGGATATTCTGGCCTCCAACGACTGGCGGCGGCCGGTGTATTTTGCCAATGCCGTGGCCCAGCAGGAGGGGATGGGCCTGGAGCCTTACCTGCAGCTGGAAGGCATGGCCTACCGCATTTTGCCCTGCCGCAACCCCGATCCTCAGCCTCAGCGCGTCGGCTACGTGGCCCGCCAGCTCACCTATGATTCGCTGATGAACAAATTCGCGTACCGTAACCTGAACAACCCCAAGGTTTATTACGACGAAATTAACCGCCGCACGCTGGCTCAGTACCGCGACAAATTCGGTCAGCTGGCCCAGGCCTACCTGCACGCCGGCGAGCCGTTGAAAGCGAAAGAAGTGGCTCTGCGCTGCCTCCAGGTAATGCCCGACGCCGCTATTCCCTACGACCTCTACACGCCCGAGCTGGTAGCGCCCCTGGCGGCAGGCGGCGAAAAGCCCCGTGCCAACGAAATCATGGACACGCTTACCAGCCGCACCCAGCAGTCGTTGGCCTACTACCGCACCCACGACGACCGGGCCTTATTCGAGCAGGAAGTAGCCACCAACCTAATGACCCTCCAACGCCTCTACCAGGCCGCCACCGACACCGGCGACCAGGTGCGCGCCGCGCGGGTGGTGGCGCTGGCCGAGCAGTACGGGCGGTAGAGGCCAGTCGTTGAGGCCCTTACAGCAGCCCCGCCAACCCATTAATACTCAAGGCCACGATAGCCGTATTAAACGCGAAAGCCAGCAGCCCATGCAGCAGTGTCAGGCGTCGCATGGCCCGGCCGCTGATGCTGATATCCGCCGTTTGGGCCGTCATGCCGATGACGAAGGCATAGTAGGCAAAATCGAGGTAGTCGGGCTCCTTTTCGCCGCCCGGAAACTCCAGTCCGCCGGCCTGGCCCCCTGGCCCCTCATCGTAGTACAGATGCGCGTAGCGCAGCGTAAATACCGTATGTACCAGCAGCCAGGCGGTAAGCACGGCCACTACGGCCAGTACGATATGGATTATCCTGGAGGAGGAATTTACTTCTTTTATGGAGCCAAGCAGCAGCACGACAGCCAGCAGACTGGCTACCGCGGCTACCAGCAGAAACACGAACGTAAGCCGGCGGCCGGGGTCTTCGCGGTTGGCCACCCGGCGGATGTGGACCACGTCGGCTGCCGGAATAATTGCCCAGGTAAGAACCAGCGTTGAGAGCGCAAAAGCATCCCAGGCAGCAGTAACGCGGGAAGCTGCGTGCCACTGCGGCGGCACCAGCCGGTACGCAACGCCTGCCAGCACCAGCGAGATGCTCAGCCGCACCCAGGCGGGCACCATTTCGAAGCGTCGCAGCACCAAATGCCAGGCAGAAGCAGAAGCCATTGGTAGGTAGAAGGATGAGGAAGGTACGTAAGCTAGCTTTTCGCGCTGATAGTTAGCTGCGCCACTACTCCCCCAGCCACACACTGAACACCGTCCGCCGCCCCTCCACCGTCTCCAGGCTGAAGCGCAGCCCGTGCTGCAAGAGAATATCCCGAATCAGGGTCAGGCCGATGCCCTGACCGTCGCGCTTGGTACTGAAAAAGGGCGTAAACAAGCGCCGCTGCGCCTCCGGCGCGATGCCGGGGCCGTCGTCTTCAACTTGTAGTAAAGGCGGGTGAAGGCGGGTGCGAATGATAATTTTGCCGTTGTCGCCAATAGATTCGAGAGCGTTTTTGGTGATGTTGATCAGCACTTGCTCCAGCTGCTGGGCATCCAGGTCGGCGCGCAGCGGCTCGGGGGCCAGATCCCAGTGCCAGGCCACCTGCCGCCGCTCGCTGGGCACCTGCATAAGGCGGTGCGTGGCGCGCAGCAGCGCGTGTACGTCGCAGGAGCGGCGGGTGGGGGCGGGCAGGCGCACTAGGTTGGCGAAGCCAGCTATAAAGTTGGCCAGGTGCGTGTTGCGGGCAATGGATACGTCGAGGGCTTCGCGGAAGTCAGACTGGTCGGGGGAAGTGAGCTGGGGGGCGTAGTGGTGGAAGCTTTGCAGAATGGAGTTGATGGCCCCGATGGAGTTATTAATTTCGTGGCTCATCATGCGGATCAGCTTCTCGTAGGCCTGTTTCTCCTGGCGAATCAGGGCCTCGGTCAGCTCTTCCAGCAGGATAAAATAGCGCGTAAAGCCCCGGTCCAGAAAATGGCCCCTGGAGGCGCGGTATGTCTGCATGCCCGACAGCTGGACTATCTGCGGCTCATTGGGTTTCAATTGGCTTAAAAAAGCCCCCCAGTCGCCCGGCAGGGCGGCGGGGGGCTGACCGATCAAATGCTGAGATGTCAGCCCCAGAAAGCGCTCGGCGGCCGGGTTGGTGGCTTCTGTCTTGCCATCAAAATCCAAGATAAGAATGCCCGCTGGCGAAGCCTGAATGAGGCGCTCAAGCAGCAAGCTTTTCTCGTGCTGGGCCACGCGCTCCCGGCGCAGCTCGTCGATCATGTGATTATACACGTCGATGAGCTGGTCCATCTCGCGCTGGCCCACGGGCACGAATTTCAGGGAGAAGTCTTTGGCCCGAATGGCCGCCGTGCCGGCCGCAATCAGCTGAAACGGCCGCACGAAGCCCCGATACAGCTGCGTGGTAAGGATAATAGAAACAACCAGCAGCGCCTCCGTTACCAAGAACAGCACGGTATTGGTGCGCACGAGCTGCGCGGCCAGCACAATCAGGACCCCGTGAATGATGACGACAAAAAGCAGGAATTTGACGCGCAGGGTCATAGAAGGAATGAAAAATCGAAGCCAAGCTAGAGATAATAGGTAGTTGGAACGACGCTTCCCTCCTCAGATGAGGAGGGAAGCGTCGTTCTGGCTTCTCGTTCTCTATTTTTCTGCCGCGTCATACGGTATTCCGAATTTCTCCAGCCGCCGGTACAGCGCGCCCCGGCTCAGGCCCAGGGCCTTCGCCACACGGCTCACGTTGCCGCCATAGTGCGCCATCGACTTGCGAATCATCTGGGCTTCCAACTCTTCAAGGGTCATGGTGCCCACGGGGGGCAAATCGGGAGCGGCCGCGCTGTTGGGGGGCATTTTTTGGAAATGAGCCTGGAAATCTTCGGGCTCCAGCTCGTCTTTGCCGCTGACCAGCACGGCCCGCTCCACCAGGTTTTTCAACTCCCGGATGTTGCCGGCTAAAGGCAGCCCGCGCAGCCAGTGCAGGGCCGTCGTACTCACTTTGAGCGTAGGCCGGTGGTAGGTGGCGCGCAGGTTCTGCACAAAGAAATTGACTAGCAGCGGAATATCATCGGGGCGCTCGCGCAGGGCGGGCAGGCGCACGGTGATGAGGTTGATGCGGTAGAATAAGTCTTCGCGGAAGCGCCCTTCGCGCACCAGCCCGGCCAGGTGGCGGTTGGTGGCACAGATCACGCGAATATCCAGGGTGCGGGGGCGCGAGTCGCCCAGGACCTCGTAGGTGCGGTCTTGCAGCACGCGTAGCAGCTTTACCTGGCTGCTCAGATCCAGCTCTCCGATTTCGTCCAGGAATATCGTGCCCTTGTTGGCCAGCTCGAAGCGGCCTGCGCGGTCGGCTTTGGCATCGGTAAAAGCCCCCCGGCGGTGCCCGAACATCTCACTCTCAAACAGCGAGGCCGAAATGCCCCCCAGGTTCACTTTCACGAAGGGTTGGCGGCGGCGGTGGCTGTTCTGGTGAACGGCCTCGGCAATCAACTCCTTGCCCGTGCCGCTTTCACCCTCAATCAGCACCGACGCATCGGTGGCCGCCACCTGGCCCACGCCGCGCAGCAGCTGCAGCAGTTGCGCGTCCGAGCCCACGATGTTGCCAAAATCAAACTGCTTATCCAACTCGCGGCGGCTCAGCGTATCCTCTTTAACCACCGCCTCCGGCAAGCTCAGAATCGTGCGAATGGTCTGGAGCAGGGCGTCATTGTTCCAGGGCTTCGTCACGAACTCGGTCGCTCCGGCCTTGATGCCCTCCACGGCCAGGGCGATGCTGCCCCAGCCGGTAATGAGGATAACGGGCGTCTGGGAGGCAATTTCCTTTACCTGACTGAGCAGCCGCAGCCCATCCTGCCCGCTGGTATCGAGCGAGAAATTCATGTCCATGAGCACCAGGGCGGGCGCGGCTTCGCGCACGATTCGCAGGGCCTCGGCGGGCGTGGCGGCAGCCTGCGTGGCGTAGCCGGCCTGCTTGAGCAAGAGGCTGAGCGAGGTACGAATGGCCAGGTCGTCGTCGGCAATGAGAATCATGGGGTGAAGGTAAGGGAGGGGTTTTGCAATGAGGGCCTCAACCCCTAGCCCCTTCTCCGGGAGGAGAAGGGGGATTAGCTTCTGCTTTTCTAGAAAATTAGCATTGACTAGCCTTCTAGTGTTAAAGCTAGTTCCCCTTCTCCCCCCGGAGAAGGGGCTAGGGGTTGAGGCAGTTACTCCTCGCGCAGGGCCACGGCCGGATGAATGCCCGCCGCCAGCCAGCTCGGATACAGGGCGCACACGGCCGTGAGGGTATAGATAAGTGCCGTGGCCAGCAGCATGGCAGTCAGGTACACGCTGGTCTTTACGCCCAGCACGCCCAGCAGAGGAAACTGCGCCGCCACCAGCAGGCCAAGAGCTAGCCCAAAGGTGCTGACAACCAGAATCTCGCCCACGATCTGCGCGCTGATGGCCCGCGCGCTGGCCCCCAACGCCCGGCGTAGCCCGATTTCGGTGCGGCGCTGGTTGATGGTTTGCCATAGCACACCGAACAGGCCCAGGGCTACGTTGATAATAAGAAACACGCACACCACCACCAGCGCCACCAGCGGCGTTACTATTAGCTTCAGCTGGGCGGCCCGCTGCTCCGCCAGTGGCGTAATATTGCTGGACCAGCCCTTACCAATGGCCAAAATCTCGGTGGTCATGCGCTTTTCCAGCGCGGCTCCGGCTCCCGGCTGTACTCGCACAAGCAGGGTTTCCAAGTGCTCAAAAGATGTATCCTGAGGACTGACGCGCAGAAAAGCAGCCGCTCGCGGCTCGCTTAAGTCGCCGCTGGCGCGATAGGTGCCTGCCACGCCCACTACCTGCATTTCCTGGTCGCCATTAGGAATGATTTTGCCTAAGGGTGATTCCCCCGGAAATAGTTTCTCTCTGGTTTCTTGGGTGATAATAACAGGCTGCCGCGTCGAGGCGTCGTCGCGCTTATCAAACCAGCGGCCTTCGATAAGATGCGGAGCCAGTACGTCGCGCATAGCATCTTCCACGTAGTAAAAATTGCCGTTCACGTAAGCGCCGCCGCTTTCTTTGGTGCGGCGCAAATCGCTCCGGTTGCTATTGCCCGAAAAGGGCGTGTTCGAGCTGCTGCGCGCCACGAAACGCACCCCGGGCAGCGACTTCAGACGCTGAATAACCTGCCGTTGCGTGGCGGCCCGCTGGGCTCTGGGCTGCATTCCGGGGTCTAGGTCAACCTGCCACACCTGTTCGTAATCGAAGCCCAGCGGCGTACGGTAGTTCTGCTGGCTATAGACCAGGGTGCTGCCCACCACGAACAGAATTACGAAGGCCAGAAAGATTTCGGTGATTAGCAGAAAGTTGGCCCGCTTGCGGTTCCAGATCAGCGTAAATAAATGGCGTAGCATTAGTTGGTCCCTCCTTTCAGGGCCTGCACGGCTTGTAGTTTCGACATCTTATAAGCCGGATACACGCCCGACAGCATTCCAAAAAATACGGCCACCCCCAGCGCCGCCCCAAACACCCGCCCGCTGAGCGTGAAATGGGCGTAGGGAATAAGGCCGCTGCCGTTGAGCAGATGCAGCACCCCGGCGGCCAGTCCGAGCCCGAGCACGCCGCCTAGCAGGGTTAGAAAGATGTTTTCGACTAAAAATTGCCCCACCAGTACCCCACTGGTAGCCCCAAAAGCCTTGCGGACGCCGATTTCGGAGCTGCGCTCCAGCATCCGGCTCACGTTTAGATTAACCAGGTTCAGGGCCGGCAGCAGCATGAATAATAAGCTAAGTCCGAATGCCAGGGCCATGAACCGGCCCGTGCCATTGTCCGGGCCCGTTGTCCTGAAAAGCTCTCGCGTCAGGAGGTTGCCCAGTATCGGTTCGGCGTACACGCGCACTTCCGTATAGGCCTTCGGATCGGGTACGGGCACCCGGCTTACTACCTGGCGAAACTCCTGCTGAATGGTGGGAATATCGGCCGCATCGCGGGCCAGCAGAATGGCCATGCACGGCCCTAGGTAGCTGGGGTCGCGCAGGTCAACCGTACTCACCGTAATCGGCTTCCAGAGGTCAGCGGTGGTAAGCATCCGGGAAGCCGGCACGTCGCGCACGATGCCCACTACCCGAAAGCGCAGGGCATCGGCTTCGAGGAAGCGGCCTATTACGCCTTGCGTCGTGCCAAAGTAGCGCCGGCTGGTGCTCTCATTGATAACGGCTACGTAAGCGCCCTCCCGTACCTCGCGCACGGTATAAGGCCGGCCGGCAAGGAAGTCAAAGTCCAGCACCTGCCAGAATTCGCCATCCGTCGATTTGGTGTCCAGCTTCAGCTTCTGATTGCCCACATAGGCTACCAATGAGCCGCCATCCGTGGCGATAGACACTTTTTCGGGCGTACGCAGCGGTCGCACGTAGCGGTCTAGAAAAGAGTAACTAGCCCCGGAATTGCTCTGACTATGGTCCGACCACAGCTCCAGCTTGGTGATGAACAGCAGCCGATCTACCCGCTTTTCCGGCGTGTGCGGTCCCATCGTATGGTCGTACATGGCATACACCACCAGCAGCACCATCAGCGTGAAGCTGATGCCAAACAGGCTGATGAAGGTGAAGAACTTGCGCCGCAAGAGCACTTTCCAGGCAATTTTTAGATAGCTAAGAAGCATGAATATTTGGGGGTTTCAGACTTTATTAAAACGTCATGCAGAGCGAAGCGAAGCATCTCGCCCGCTGACGGCTGATTAGTGATCCAACGAAGCGGGCGCAATGCTTCGCTTCGCTCTGCATGACGTTCAAGCGACCTGGCTGCCATCAAAAAACCGGATCAGGCGCTCGGTTTTCTGGGCTTGCTGCTCGTCGTGGGTCACCATCACGATGGTGGTGCCGTCGTGGCGGTGCAGGCCCAGCAGCAGATCCATGATTTCCTCGCCCATCACCGAGTCGAGGTTGCCGGTGGGCTCGTCGGCCAGGATGATTTCGGGCCGGCCGGCCAGGGCGCGGGCAATGGCCACGCGCTGGCGCTGCCCGCCCGAAAGCTGCGAGGGAAAGTGGGTGGTGCGGGCGCTGAGGCCCACTTTATCGAGGGCCGCGTGGGCGCGCTGGCGGCGCTCTTTGCCCCCCACGCCGGCCCGGTAGAGCAAAGGCAGCTCCACGTTGTCGAGCACCGAGAGGTCGTTGATCAGATGATAGCTCTGAAAGACGAAACCAATTTTCTGGTTGCGCAGGTGGGCCAGCTCCTTATCGGAGTACGACTTCACCGGCCGGCCATCCAGCTCCAAAATGCCCCCCGACGGCTCATCCAGCAGGCCCATGATGCTGAGCAGCGTAGATTTGCCGCAGCCCGACGGTCCCATCACCGACACGAACTCTCCCTTGTTGATGGTCAGGTTCACGCGGTTCAGGGCCACGGTTTCGATGGTTTTGGTCTGGTAGACTTTCTCGATGTCGGTGAGTTGGAGCATGGGAGGCGTTGAGGCTGAAGCTATCTGAGATTTAGAAGCAGCGTTGCTGTGTGCAGTTATCGTATTCATTGGGAGGAGGCAGTTAGTTGGCGAGGAGATGGTATAGAATCGCAGGCGTACTGTCCGGTTGTGAATCACAGTCGGTCCGGCTTCTACCTTATTAGCCAAGCGTCGTGCCAACAGGGTATATTACTGTAAATCAAACAATTGATTTGTAAAACGAGCTTCATGCCCTTGTAAATAGTGTCCAAAAATGGACAAGGTGTTCGGATATGAATTGGTACCTGTGCGCTTTTAGCAGGGAGCAAGTAATCACTGGTAATCAGTAGATGGTTATGCTCTATTATCCATTGTTTTTAATTGAGATATATTTATATATTACTTCTAATTTAATCTCCACCTCAATCCAATTTCCTATGCCTACTTTCTGCCACTGCTACCAGTATCACTACCGAAATCCGGCGTGTGAACGACATGTTTGAAGCTAGTTTTGGGCGGGGCGATGCCGTCGCCATTGCTGCCTACACTCCTGATGGTAGCCTGCTTCCAACAGGTATGGAGCCGATTCAAGGCGCAGCTGGTGTTCAGGCCTTTTGGCAAGGAGCTATAGATATGGGAATTAAGCAGTTAAAGTTGAAAAGCCGGGAAGTGGAAGAGCTGCAAGACACCGCCATCGAACTTGGCACTTACACGCTGTTGGGTTCGGATGGCCAACAAATAGATCAGGGAAAATACCTCGTAGTCTGGAAAGAGCAGAACGGCCAATGGAGACTTCACCAAGATATCTGGAACACTAGCTTACCAGCGCCTGCTCAGTAGTGTAGCCTTCTATTGGTCAGCTACTAAGCCCGTACCGGGTTGAAGTAGCGGGAAAGCTAGGGTTTCTCCGGCTACTTCAACCCGGTACGGGCTTTACTTTAAGCGGGGCGTAATCCGCAAATATGAGTTAGCGGGTGGCCATTAAGGGGCGCTGCCGCTCAAAGTCATACAAAGTGAGTGCACGCAAGCGGTAGTAGGCAACCCAGCCGTCGCGCAGGGCCAGAATGTAGGCGCGTCTAGCTTGGTCTTTCTCGGCTAACGCAATGTTCAAATCGGTTAGGCTATAGCGGCCGACCTGGTAGGTGGCGCGGGCAATGGCGTAGCGCCGCTGAGCCAGCGTGTCGGCGCGGGCGGCCAAGGCTAGCTGGTCGCTGAGGGTGCTCAGTTGGGCGGCCTGGGCCAGTACCGTTTGCTCAAACGTGGCTTGGTTTTGCTGCACGTTGCGCTGAAGCTGTTGGCGCGTCAGCTCGGCGGTTTTGATGATGGACTTTTGCCGGCCCCAATCCACCAAAGGCATGGAAAAAGCCAGGCGCACCTGCTGCTGGTTCTGCGGGTCCTGGTAGCTCTCCACGAAGCGGTCGGAGCGGTTCACGTAGCCCAGGTTGGCGGTCAGGCTGGCCCGCAGGCCGGTGGTGCCTTTGGCCCCGGCCATGCTGCTGTCGGCCTGCAACAGCTGGCGCTGATAGGTGAGCATTTCGCTGCGGTTTTGGCGGGCCAGGTTTAGGGCTTGCTCAGGTGCTACCACCAGTTGGGCTGGAGGCGGTGGTACCAGCAGGGCCACGGTCGCGCCGCCTACGCTGGTATAGTTTTGCAACTCCAAAGCCGCGTTTTGCGCGTCCAGTACGGCTCGTCCCCGGTTGCGGCGGGCCGTGAGCACGTTGCCTTCCAGCTGCAACAAGTCGTTTTGGGAAAGCCGGCCCAGCTGATACCGCTCCCGGCTGGTGCGCAGCATTTCCTCGTTGGCCTGCACGTTCTGGCCCGCTACTTCGGCGTTTACCTGCTGCTGCAACACATCGAAATACAGCTCCGTGACGCGCTGGGCAATGTTTTCGCGCTGGACCACGAACTGCCGCCGGGCCTCCTCGTAGCGAAGCGGCTCAATGCGGCGGGCCCAGTAAAGCACGTTGTAGCCGCCAATGGGCTGGCTGAGGCCGACGATAACCGGCGTCGTGTTGTAGCGGCGCTGCCCGCGGTCGAAGTCATCGAAGCGCTGCACGTCGGAGCTGACGAAGATTTGCCCCCCGGTGAGCCCGATGTTCTGACTCATGGTCACGGCCAGGTTGGAGTTGTTGATGCGCACGGCCCGAAACTCGGTGGTGCCGTCGGGCTGAATAACCGGGGCAATGTTGCGGCTGAACTCCGGGATAATGCCTTGTAGGCCAAGCTGGGGAAGGTAGGCGGCCCGGTAGGTGCGCCAGCGCCAGTAGCTAGTCTCGCGGCTGGTCTGGGCCTGCTGGGCCACGGCCGACTGGCTGAGCGCCAGCTCAATTACCTCCACCAGACTCAGCGCCTGCTGGGCCTGGGCGGGGAAAGTAAAGAGCAAGGCAAGCACCAGCATGTAGCGCGAACTTTTAGTTCGCGTATTGTTGCACAAGCCGCTGGGGGGCATTTTGCCACGATTGACCTCGCCCTCCGGCCCCCACAAATGCTTCAGTCGCATTACTTCGGGGAAAATGAGAGCCTGTCGATTGGTTAGTATCGGAAAACTAAAGAAACGTAGCATGGCGCGTTAAGGCTTGATAGTCAGCTCGGGCGTATCCGCGTAAGCTTTCGTGTCGCTGAGAATGACCTCCTCGCCCGCCCGCAAGCCGCTGACTATCTGCACGAAGTCGAAGTTGCTGTCGCCGAAGCGCACGGTGCGGCGCGTGGCCTGGTCGCCTTGCACCACGAATACTGCCTGCTCCTGGCCACCCTGGTAGAAAGGGCCGTTTTTGACCCGCAGCACCTGTTTATGCGCCTTGGTTACCACGAACACATCCACGCGCAGGTTGGAGCGCAGGGCGGGGTGATGGTCCTCCGAGAGCCTGGCGTAAAACGTGACTACGCCCTTCTCCACGGCCGGGCTCACGGTGCTGATGGTGCCGCGCAAGTCCGTGGTATTCGCCCGAATAACCACCGCGTCGCCCACATGCAGGGCGTCGGCGTAGGCGTCGGAGATAGTGGCCCGCACCCGGAAGCTGCTCAGGTCGGCCACGCGGACCAGCACGTCGCCGGGCTGCACGGTAGCCCCCAGGTCCTCGTTTACCCAGGTCAGCACGCCGGGCTGCCGGGCGCTGATGTCGGCCTGGCCCAGCTTGCGGGCCAGCTCAGCAATGCTGCGGGCCTGAATCTGCACGGTGAAGCCCAGCTCGCGGGCGTCGGCGGCATTGGCCCGGCGCTGGTTCCTGATCTGGCCCCGCAGGCGCTGCTGCTCCAGGCGCGCCAGGCGCAGGGTCAACTCGGCCTGGCGCACGCTTTCGGCCGTGCCGCTGCCGATGTTGAGCAACGATTCCTCATCGCGCAGCGTCGACTCTAGGCTGCGAATCTTCACCTCCTGCACCTGCTCCTGGCTTCGCAAATCGTTCAGGGCGCGCTCTAGGGTGAGGTGAAGCTGGGTGCTTTTGTTGCGGTTTTGCAGCTGCGCGTCCTGGAGCCGGGCCAGCTCGCTGCTGGTCAACTCCTTGTCCAGCTCCAGAATGGTCTGGCCTGGTCGCACGGCGCTGCCCACCGCCACGGCCACCCGCCGCACCGTCGATTGGATGGGGCTGGTAATGACGGCTTCGCGGCCCGGAATCACGAAGCCCGTGGCCGTGAGCGAAGCCTCCACGTCGCCAACTTCGGTGGGGGCGGTCAGGATGTCCTGGCGCTTCAGGCTGGGCTGGATCACGCCCCGTAAGGCGACCAGCACCAGAATGCCCCCCAGCAGCCCCAGGCCGGCCAGCAGCCAGGTACGGCGGCGGCGCTGAAGCCGCGTGGCGGGCGAAATAGCTCTGTCCATTTTTGGGTAGAAAGTAGTTGGGTTCTACCCTGGATAGCCAAGCCGTGTGCCAATTGAATAAGTAGTTAGTAATGAAGATATTATAAGCTAAATTAGGTTTGACTGCTCCGCAAAAAGTGTCCATTCCCGGACAGAGTGTTCGGTAGTGAAAATGGGAATGAATTGGTTTCTCAGCCGCAGCGCGGCGGCTGATGTGCTGTTTAGCAACTAAACAACATCAGCAACGACGGCCAACCACCCCAGCCGCGCCTTCGGCCCGGCGTCCCTCTCTGCTTAATGCGCAGAATCATCTGAGGAGGGGACTTGGCCGTTCTGACAACAAAAAAGCGCAAGCCATGTGGCTTGCCGCTTTTTTAGCAAAAACTACTGTCTGGGGGGCTATTTCTGCTCGCCTTCGGGCTTGGGCGCATCGGTAGCTTCTTCGGGCAGCACGAGGTCGAACTCGACGCGGCGGTTGAGGGCCCGGCCGGCGGCGGTGGCGTTGGTGGTGATGGGCTTGCTTTCACCGTAGCCGCGCGACTCGATCCGGTCGGCGGGAATGCCTTTAGTCAGCATATAGGTGCGGGCGGCGGCGGCGCGGTCGTCGGAAAGCTTCAGGTTGTAGGCGTCGCTGCCCTGGCTGTCGGTGTGGCCGGCAATGCTCAGAATGTAGTCGGGATACTCGTTAAGCACCTTCACCAAATCTTCGAGCGTGGGGTAGGAGCTGGGCTTGAGCACAGCTTTATTCAGCTCGAACTGAATGAACTTGGTCGCGGCATCGAGGCGCTTTTTGGTTTCCGCCTTAATCTCGGGGCAGCCTCGGTTCGAGGCCGGTCCAGCCGAGTTGGGGCAGCGGTCCTGGAAGTCGGGCACGCCGTCGCCGTCGGTATCAATGGGGCAGCCGGTGGCGTCTACTTTCACGCCGGCGGGCGTGTCGGGGCACTTGTCATCGGCATCGGTTACGCCGTCGTTGTCGGCATCAGGGCAGCCTTGCAGCTCGGCTTTACCGGGCGTGTCGGGGCATTTATCGTCGCCGTCGCGGATGCCGTCACCGTCACGGTCGGGGCAGCCTTCCAGCGTGGCCAGGCCTTTTTCAGCCGGACATTTATCCTGATAGTCCGGCACCCCGTCGCCGTCGCCGTCCAAGGGGCAACCAGTTGCATCCACGGCTACGCCGGCGGGCGTGGCGGGGCATTTGTCCTTGCGGTCAGCTACGCCGTCGCCATCTTCGTCTTTCGCCCTGCCAACATTAACGGTGATGCCGGCCGAGTGCTGTAGGTAGCGGTCATTCAGATCACCCGCGTCCACGTTGTCAATCGTGTTGGTGGTGGCATAAATCTGGCTCGTCTGCACGAAGATGCCGAACGAGGGCGAGAAATTCAGGGCAATACCGGCCGCTCCTTGTAGGTAGGCGGCATAATGGTCTTTGTTGCCCAGCAGCACTTCGCCGGCTCCCACGTTGGAGTACTTATCGGAGGAAGCAATCATCAAACCTGGCGCTAAGCTCAGGTACGGGGCGAAGATGGCGTCCTCTTTCAGGGCCCAGCCGTTGTTGAGCTTGAACTTGACGGGCACCCCAATCGTGGTCACGTTCGCGTCGAAGCGGCGGATGGCCGGGGGCGTGCCTTGCAGCACCTTGGTCGAGAACTTCATGTCCCCGTAGTTCGCGGCGATACCCACATCCAGGCCCGGGGTGAGGTAGCGGGAGAGGGTGATGCCCCCGCCGTACTCGATCTTGTTGGACTTGAACCACTCCGAGCCCAGGTCGCCGTGGTATTGCAGGGTGCTGCCGTAAAGGCTAATGCCGGTCTTGCGGTCCGCGCTTTGCGCGTGACCCTCGGGGGCCGCTGCCAGCAGCGCTAATCCCAGTAGGCAGGATTTGGATAAAGTAGAGAGTAGTTTCACAGAATGGGGAAAATCAGAGAAAATTATTGGATTCGACCTATATACTAAGAATAGTGAAATAGGGTTTCTAGGTTTTTGGTATTGTTGAGCTTGCCATCTATTACTAAGCTCAGGCTCCAGCTTGTGATTACATCGTCCAGCCGGCTCCCTCGGGTAATACCAGAAAAACGCTGTCTGCCAGATTTTTGGCGCGCAAGGCTTTGCGTAAATCAGTGACGGGCTCGGTGAGGCCATCATCGGCGAGCTGGAAGGTGCCGAAATGGGTAGCGATGCTGCGGCGGGTACCTAAGTCCTGGTGAGCCTGCACGGCCTGGGCGGGCGAAATATGGATTGGGGCCATAAACCACGCGGGCCAGTAGGCTCCGATGGGCAGAATGGCCAACTCAATAGGACCCAGCCGCTGACCTATCTGCTTGAAAAACGCGCCGTAGCCGGTGTCACCGGCATAATAGACATTGCCCCGCGCGGTGCCTAATACCCAGCCGGCCCACAGCGTGGCGTCGCGGTCGCGCAGGCCGCGACCGGAAAAGTGCTGGGCAGGCACGGCCGTAAGCTGCACCGTCGGGCTCAGGGGCAGGACCTGCCACCAGTCCAGCTCGGTGGCGTTGGGGATGTTTTCTTCGTCCAGAAACTGCTTGATGCCCAGCCCCACGAAGATGCGGGGCTGGTCGCGGGTGGCGAGGCGGCGCAGGGTATTCAGGTCGAGGTGATCGTAGTGGTTGTGGCTGATGACGACGGCGTCGATGGGGGGCAAATCGTCGAAGCGCAGGCCCGGTGGGCGCAGGCGCTTGGGGCCCATCCACTGGTAAGGGCTGGTGCGCTCACTCCAGATGGGGTCGGTCAGCACGTTCAAGCTGTCAAACTGGAGCAGAAACGTGCCGTGGTTCACAAACGTGACGCGTACCTGCCCGCGCCCCACGCGGGTGGGCGGCCGGGGGCCGGGGAGCAAATCGGGCTGCTCCGGCCACGCGCCTTTGTCGCGGTGGAGCATCCATTTCAGCAGGGGCCCCACGCCTTCCTGGGCCCGCACGCCACCGGCATTCTGGAATGTCTCACCATCAAAATGGTCGGAGACGGGGCCGCGATACTTGGGGGCGGAGATGGAGCAACCCACGATAAGGCCGCCCGCGGCCAGTAGCACAAGCAGGCTTAAAGCCCAGAAGAGGTAGCGACGCATACAAGAGAAAAAAGCGATGGCTTGTTTACCGGCTTATCGGCCAAATGGTTGGCAGCAGGTCGGGGCTTGAGCTTCCATCCGTACTAATAGGAAAGCGGAGAGTACTTAATTTGCCCCCCACCATGGCTACTTCAGTTTCTATAGGCCCAATTCGCGGGCGTCTGGCTCCTACGCCCAGCGGCTATCTACACCTGGGCAACGCCGTGAACTTCGTGCTGACCTGGCTGCTTGTACGCCGGGCCGGCGGCACCCTGCACCTGCGCATCGACGATCTGGACCGTGCCCGCCTGCGCCCGGCTTATCTGGACAGCATCTTCCAAACAATCCGCTGGCTGGGCCTCGACTACGACACCGGCCCCCGCGACCCAGCCGAGTTTGAGAAGCGGTATTCCCAGTTACGTCATGTAGGCGAGTACCAGGCTTTGCTAGATGAGCTGCGCCAGCAGGCGGGCTTGCTGTATGCGTGCACCTGCTCGCGCACCACCAATTTGCCCCCCAGCTCACTAGCTGCTACTGAAAGCGGCTGCCACGGCTGTCGGGCTACATTTTCCACGGCCGGGGCCGCGTGGCGCGTGCGCGTACCCACTACGCCAATCTTGGTTTCCGATGCCTGGCGTGGCCCCGTGCCGGTTGATCTGGCCGCTACTATGGGCGACTTCGTAGTGCGTAAAAAAGATGGACTGCCCGCTTACCAGCTGGCTTCCCTGGCCGACGACCTGCGCCTGGGTACTACGTGTATCGTGCGCGGCGACGATCTTCTGCCCAGTACGGCGGCTCAGCTTTTTTTGGCGGCCCAGCTGCTCACTACCGCTGGTTTTGCCCAAACTGAGTTTGTCCACCACGCCTTAATTTTAAGCGCTGGGGGGCAAAAATTATCTAAATCCCAACAGCAACCGCCGGACCGGGGCATTATGGGCGCGGTCAGCTCACCACGTCTGGTGTATGCTGCCGTAGCGCAGCTGCTGAAGCTGCCTGAAGCGGCGGCAGAGTCACTAAGTGCGCTGCAACGGGCGCTGTAGGGGTACTTAGCAAGTGCCCGTCGTTGTTTAGGTGTTTGGGCGAATGACCCTGACAAACAACTAAGCAACGACGGGCGCGTGCCACGCGCTCCTACAGCTCCTTTTTAAACTGCTCGGCCCAATGATCGGCCAGGCGCGTGGGCTCGGGCAATTTATAGCCGCGGGTGCAGGCCACGGCCAGGCGGGTGGCGGTAGCCTGGTCGCAGCGGTGGCCAGGGCTGACGAACACGGGTAAAATCTTGTCCTTTGTGCGCAGTACTTCCCCGATCAGCTCGCCTTTATCAAGCAGGGGCGAGCGGCTGCCGGCCGTGGGAGCGGGCTCCTCGTAGCGGCCGGTGAGCAGGCTTTTGGCGACGCCAAAAGTAGGCATATCGAGCAGTACGCCGAGGTGGGCGGCAATGCCCATGCGGCGCTTGTGGGCGATGCCGTGGCCGTCTACCATAATCACGTCGGGCTTCTGCTGAAGCTTCTCGTAGGCTTTCAGCAGATTGGGCGCTTCGCGGAAAGCCAGAAAGCCGGGCACGTACGGAATGGTCACGGGCCCGACATGATAGACTTTCTCCACCAGCTCCAGCGACGGATAGCGCAGCAGCACGAACACTGACAGAATGGTTTCGGGCGTCGGAAACGAGGAGTCGCAGCCGGCAATGAGCGTGGGCTCGGCGGCCAGCGGCACCAGGCGAACGTGGGTGCGCATCTCTTCTTGCTGCTGGGTCAGGTCGCGGACCACCATAGGGTCGGCGGGCGGGTGGTAGGGGCGGTACATGGGGTGGGAGAGGGTCCGGGGGGCAAATTTCCTTCTACGGTCGGTTTGTAAAAAAGCCGAAGAAGATTGAGGCAATGCGCCAGATCAGCGCGGTACTACGACTCCAAAGTCGTAGTACCACTATTGTTGTGGATGCCTGCACCTACGCGGGTCGTTCAACGATAGTGGTACTACGACTTTCGAGTCGTAGTACTACCCGACGACCGCCTTTTAATAAACTCAACTCCACCGAACCCTCTGCGTTAAACAAACCCCACGGATGCTTTAGCCCCGATCCCCATGAGCAAACCCGCACAACCAGCCAGCACGGGCTCCGGGCCCTTTTTTGAGCGCTGCTACCAGGTTTCCTTTCAGCACTCCAATCAGTCGGCCGCCGAGCTGTTCCACACGATTACCTGTGAAGTAGAGCGCTTCTCGCCCGACTTGCTGGCTAATTTTGAGAAAACCAAAGGCGCTGGCCACTGCCTGGCCGTGGGCGACGAATTCAAGATTCGCATCCTGGGCCCCTGGAACGGCAGCGTGCGCGTAACGGAGATGGGAGCCGATTATTTCGAGCTGATTACTCTCGAAAACCACCCCGAGGCGGGTCAAATCCGGTTTTGCCTGCGGCCGCACCCCCACCTGCCCGATACTTTGCAATTTGAGATTCACTCCTGGGCCCGCTCCCGCGACGGGCTGGTAGCCTTTGCCTACGACACGCTTGGCCTGGGTAAGAAAGTGCAAGAGCAAACCTGGCGGACCTTCTGCGAGCGAGTTGCCGATTATTGCGGCGGCTTGCCATTGGGGCCGGTTGCGGTGGAGACGATAAAGCAGGACGACACCAAGACTGAAGTCCGACATGAGGCCTGAGTCCACGACCGCGCCGCCGCTCTGGGAGCGTTACCACGCCCGCCTCTCTGCTTTTGATGAAGCCCGCTACAACTTCGACCCCGAGCGCGCCCACGAGTATACCACCGCTACCGGCTGGAACGTCGATGATTACGCCACCGATTTGCCCCCCGAAGCGTCCGGCGCACCGGCCGAGCACGGATCCTGGGCCGCTGCCCGCCAAGTACTGCTAAATTACACCTTCCCGCCCCCTGATCTGATTACCGGCATCTTCGTGCCCGATGAGCCGCTGGAAAAGCGTACGCTGCTGCTGCGCGGGCAGTTTCTGGGCTTCAGCTTCTGGTTCGGGGTGCGTGTGGGGAGCGTTTTTGATGAAACCCGCACTACTGATACCGGCTCCGAGCAGGTGTGGGGCTACAACTACCGGACGCTGGAAGGCCATTTCGAGCGTGGTGAAATCAATTTCACCGTACACAAGCATTTGCAATCCGGCCGGGTGGAGTTTCGTATCCACGCGTACTCGCAGCTGGGACGTATTCGCAATCCGTTCTACTGGCTGGGCTTTAAGCTATTTGGGCGCATGCTGCAACGGCGCTTTGCTCGGGAGTCGCTGCGGCGGATGCGTGAGCAGGTGGAGGCAGCGCTGACTACATCAGCGCTTGCATAGCTTTCCACATAATGTTTATAACTTGTTGATAACTAACGCAAAATGCTGTTCAATCCAAAGTGGGCAGTCGAGCTGGTAAACTTCCCGCTCGGCAGTGAGTTATTCAATTTCGCTCTTCTTACTACTCTCCAAAACCAACACCATGACCCAAGTAAAAGGCTACGCAGCCGAAACGGCCAACGCGCCCCTGACTCCCTTCAACTTTGAGCGCCGCGAAGTTGGCCCCCACGACGTCCAAATTGAGATTCTGTTCTGTGGCGTGTGTCACTCCGACGTACATCAGGTGCGCGACGAGTGGGGCGGCTCCATTTTCCCGATGGTGCCCGGCCACGAAATCGTGGGCCGCGTAACGCAGGTCGGCGACCAAGTCAAGAATTTTAAAGAAGGCGACCTGACTGGCGTGGGCTGTATGGTCGATTCGTGCAGCACCTGCTCCAGCTGTGAGCAGCAGCTGGAGCAATACTGCGAAGTGGGCTTTGTCGGCACCTACAACGGCCGCGAGTACAAAACCCAGGAGCCTACCTACGGCGGCTACTCCAATCAGGTAGTAGTAGATGAAAACTTCGTGCTGCGGGTATCGGATAAGCTGGATCTAGCGCGGGTAGCCCCTCTGCTGTGCGCTGGTATTACCACGTATTCGCCTCTGCGCCAGTGGAAGGTGAAGGAAGGCGACCGGGTAGCTGTGATGGGCCTCGGGGGCTTGGGCCACATGGCCGTGAAGCTGGCCGCCGCCATGGGCGCCGAAGTAACCGTGCTCAGTACCTCACCTGATAAGGAAGCCGATGCCAAAGCCTTGGGCGCCCACAAATTCGTGATAACCAAGGACAAGGACGCCATGAAAAGCATCCAGAACTATTTCGACATCATCATCAACACGGTTTCCGCGCCTCTCGACCTGAACTTGTACCTGGCCACGTTACGCCTCGATGGCACGATGGTGCTGCTCGGTGTGCCGCCGGAAGCGCCGCAGGTTCACGCCTTTAACCTCATCAGCAAGCGCCGCCGCCTGGCCGGCTCGCTCATCGGTGGCATTCAGGAAACCCAGGAAATGCTGGATTTCTGCGCCGAGCACAACATCATGTCGGACATAGAGATGATTCCGATAGATAACATCAACGAAGCCTACGACCGCATGGTAAAAAGCGACGTGAAGTATCGCTTCGTAATTGATATGGCAACGCTGTAAAATCTCAGCTTTATAAAAAAAAGGCCGTCAGCAATGACGGCCTTTTTGTTAGGGAATGATGTGGTGTAGAGACGCGTATTCGCGTCTAATCGTTGAACGATCGGCTCTGCGCTTACTAAACACTGAAACCGCGCCAACCAAACAACGCCAGCAACGATTGAGACGCGAATATGCGTCTCTACATCGACCACATAATTAAGTGAGCGGCCTACTCCCGAAACAGCTTCTTATCGGCGTAAAAAGTCCCGAATGGCACAAGCGAAGCCAGAAAAGCCAACACCGCTTTCTTGAAAGACCAGCCCAGTTCGATAGTCGCCATAATCACCAGCAGCACATACAGCACGAACAGCAGCCCGTGGGCCATGCCAACCATACGTACAGCCTCGGGCAAACCAGCCAGATATTTTAGCGGCATCGCAATGCCTAGAAGCACGAGAAACGAAAGCCCTTCCAAAAAGCCAACGATGCGCAGGCGGCCGAGGGTTGAACTAAGTAAAGCAACCATAAAAAATGAAGTGTCTGGGGGGCAAAAATACGGTGTAAAGTCAACTGAAGGACAGCGCAGCTAAGCTACAGCTTGGTGCGCGGCTGCGAAAAATGCGCGCTATCCTGCAACAGCTTCCAAGGCAGGCGCTTGCGGTTGAGTTCTTCCCGGATATGCTATCAAAGCTTTTTCCAGGCAGGTCAGCGCGGCATTTAGCGTATCGAGGTTGAGCACGTAGGCCAGGCGCACTTCGTCGCGGCCACGGCCTGGAGTAGCATAAAAGCCAGCGGCGGGCGTTAGCATCACCGTTTGATTCTCATACGAAAACGACTCCAACAGCCATTGCCCGAAGGTTTCGCAGTCATCGACGGGCAAACGGGCCATGACGTAAAACGCGCCGCCCGGCATCGGGCACTCAACACCGGGCATCGCTCGTAAGCGGCTCACCATCAGGTCGCGGCGGGCCAGGTACTCCTTTTTGGTGGCGTCGAAGTAGGTGGGGGGCAAATCGGTGGCGGCCTCGCCTAGCAGCTGCGCTAAGCCGGGTGGGCTTATCCGCATCTGGGCAAACTTCAGGGCAACGGCATACAGCTCTTTTTTTTTGGTAACAAAAGCGCCCAACCGGGCTCCGCAGGCACTGTAGCGCTTCGAAATGGTGTCCAGCAATACCACGTGCTCGTCTACGCCAGATAGGTGCAGGGCACTCACGTAGGGCGAATCGTAGCAGAACTCGCGGTAGGCTTCGTCGGAAAACAAATACAGATGGTGGCGCAGGCAGATGTCGCGCAGCTGCTCCAACTCCTCGCGCCGATATACATGGCCCGTCGGATTATTTGGGTTGCAGATAAGGATAGCCTTGGTGCGCGGGGTAATAACCCGTTCGAATTCATTGATGGGGGGCAGGGCAAAGCCATCTTCCAGGTGAGCCAGTACAGGCACGATATGTACGCCGGCGGCAACGGTGAAGGCCGTGTAAGCGCCATAAAAAGGCTCAGACATAATGACCTCGTCGCCGGGGTTCAGGCAGCTCAGCATGGCAAACAGAATAGCCTCCGAGCCGCCCGCCGTTACTATAATTTCGTCGGCCGTTACGTCGATGCCGGCGCGTTGGTAATACGCGGCCAGCTTCTGACGGTAGCTCTCGTGGCCGGCACTAGCGCTGTACTCCAGCACCCGGATATTGGCTTTCTGCACCGCCGCAAGCACGGCAGGGGGCGTTTCTATATCGGGCTGGCCAATATTTAAGTAATGCACCTGGAGGCCGCGTTTCCGGGCCGCTTCGGCGTGGGGCAACAACTTCCTAAAAGGCGACACCGGCATGGCGTGGCCTCGCTTCGATACTTCCAACATGCCCAAAGATACGGCCGTAAGTAGAATTGCCCCAGTTGTTCCCCCACTTCTTCCCAACCAAAAATGCCCCCCACCGACACCCACGAAGTCTGGCTGCGCGGCCCGCTGCCCGATGTGCCGCCCTTGCTGCAACCCGTGGCGCATGCCCTATTACAAGCTCGTGAAGAAGTAGCTGACCTGCTGCACGGCTTCCCCGAGACCCAACTCTGGGAGAAGCCGATGGGCGTGGCCTCCGTCGGCTTTCACCTTCAGCACCTTACCGGTGTTCTGGACCGCACCTTTACCTACGCTCGCGGCCAGCAGCTTACCGCCGAGCAGCTCACGGCGCTGGCCATAGAAGGAAAAAGCCCCCCAGCGGGCTGCACCGTGCCAGACCTGGTTCAGGCTTTTCATCAACAGGTAGAACAGGCTCTTGCTCAGCTACGTATCACCGATGAGGCCACGCTACTGGAGCCGCGCGGCGTCGGGCGGGCCCAATTGCCGTCCACGGTGCTGGGCCTGCTTGTGCACGCTGCCGAGCACACCATGCGCCACGTCGGGCAGCTTTCAGTGACGGTGCGCGTGCTGCGCCACAGACTTTACTGAGGCAGCAGCACCGTGAAGGTGGAACCGATGCCCGCCTCGCTCTGCACCTGAATTGTGCCGCCGGCATTCTCTACGATTTTCTTGATCATGTACAGGCCCACGCCCGAACCCTCAACGTGGTCGTGCAGGCGGCGAAACAGGCCGAACAGCTGCGGTATCTGCTCGGAGCTGAGTCCCAGGCCATTGTCGGTTACGCTAAGCATCGTATTGGTGCCCACCGACTGGCACTGAATCAGCACGGATAACACGCGCGCCGGATCCCGGTACTTGATGGCATTGCTGAGCAGATTGTAAATGATGCTGCGCAGGTTTTTGGGTGAGAAGGAGTGGGTGGGACAATCGCTGACGTTCACCGTTAGCTGCGCGCCGGCAGCCTTTACCAAAGGAGCCAGGTCCAGCTGCACATCGGCGATAACCGCGGTCATGTCTACTGCCTCGGGGGGCTGAGCCATATTCTGCTCCAGGTGGGCAATGTCCGTCAGGTGGCCGAGGGTGCGCTGAAAGCGTGTTACCGCGCTTTGCATCATGGCCAGCAGGGGCTCTACGGCCGCCGTAATGGGGTGGTCGGCCGGTAGCGCATCGCCAACAGCGCTCAGCAGACCCTCAATGTTGCTGATTGGTGCTCTCAGGTCATGCGAGGCGGTATACACAAAGGTGTCCAGCTCGGCATTGGTGCGCGCAAGCTGGTGGTTGGTGTCATCCAGCTCCCGGTTGACGGTCCGTACTTCCCCATTGGCCGCCAGCAATTCCTGGTTGATAGCGACTAATTCTACGTTGGCAACACCCAGATCGAGGGCAGAGATGTTCAGTTGTGTCTGACTCTGCTCTGCCTCCTTTCGGGCCAGCACCTGCTCCGTCACCTCAAAGGCAAACACGGAAATACCGATAGTTTGGCCGTTCCGCTGAAAGGGTTGATACGTGAAGTCGAAGTAGCGCTCCTGCAGCGGGCCACCCGCCGGGCTTTGCACCATCCCGAGCACTTCGGCTGCCTGGTAAGTCTCGCCCGTGTTATAAATCTGGTCGAGCAGGGCTACAAATCCCTGGGCTACGGCTTCGGGCTGCGTTTCGGCTACGGTGCGGCCCAGCAGCTCCCGGCCGGCATAAAGCTGCCCGAAAGCCGGATTGTGATAGTCCATCCGATACTCCGGCCCGCTGAGAATGCAGATCAGAGCAGGAGTTTGCTCAAATACCTGATAGAAACTCTCGCGCTGAGCCGCCAGCTGCTGGGCCGCGACCAGCATTTCGGCCTGTAAGGCGTTGGCCCGCTGACGGATCAGCACTTGCTCGGTTACCTCGGAGCCGATTACCAGAATGCCATCTATCAAGCCGGCACTGCTGTAGCGGGCCTGATAGATGAAGTTGAAGTAGCCATCTTCTGACACGCCACCGGGCAAGCGCGTCAGCGGCAACCGTATCTCGCACTCCTCAAAGGAAAGGCCCGTCGTGTACACGTCGCGTAGCTGCAACGGCAGCGCCTGGCCCACTAGCTCAGGCAGCGCCTCCAGCAACGGCAGGCCCAGCAGGAGTCGGTTTGGAAACAGCTGCTGGTAAGCGGGATTAATCAGCTCGTACACAAAGTCCGGGCCGGCCAATACGCAAATCGGCGCGGGAGCTTGCTCAAAGAATAGTGCCAAGCACGCCTGATCAGCCGCTTTTCCGGATACTTCGGAGGCTGCTGGCTGAAGAGCAGAAGATTTGGGTGTCTGGGAGAACAGCATCCTTAAAGGTACCCCTTCTACGGTCGTAACTGTGTAAAACTGCCTGAAAAACTGAGTGTTACGTCACCGTGACGCTACCGATTGCACTCTTCCTTCAGCCCGCGCCGCTACCAAAAGGGACACTGGGTGCTTACATGGCATCTATATCCCCCAGCAATGCTTTCGCTTACGCGGAAAATTTATGTTCTGTCGGCAAGCAAATTATTTGTCCGGGGGGCTTTTTTCTTTGTAAATCTTGCTGCTATTCCAGTCAAGGTTCGGCCTGGTCTCTTGACAGCCGCCATTGCAAGTGCCGTTCCCGCGTGCATTTCCGCTACTTTCGTTATTTCCCCAGCAGCCTTCTCGCCCCCCTAGGGCATTTTTGCGTATTCCCTGTGGCTTAATTTTCCTTCTTCACACAAATTGGATTTATACAATGACACCGCGAATCAAAAGTGCGCACCGAAGGCATCACCGGGACATTGTGGTCATTGGAGCCTCGGCAGGAGGCGTAACAGCGTTGCTGGAACTGGTGAAAACCTTGCCGGCCGATTTTCCGGCCCCGATTTTTGTGGTGCAGCATGTGGCCGCCGATTCGCCCAGTATTCTGCCGCAGCTGTTAAGCTCATTTTCGGCGCTCACGGCCCGGCATCCGGAGAATGGGGAAAGCATCGAGCCGGGAGTTATCTACGTAGCTCCGCCCAATCATCATTTGCTCGTCGAGGACGATAAAGTGCTGGTAACGCGGGGCCCGAAGGAAAACCGATTTCGGCCCTCTATTGACGCGCTGTTTCGCTCGGCGGCGTACACTTATGGCCCCCGCGTAATCGGGGTGGTGCTGACGGGCTACCTGGACGATGGCACCTCCGGCCTGTGGTCGGTGCAGCGCATGGGCGGCCTGGCCGTAGTGCAGGATCCGCTGGATGCCCAGCAGCCCGCCATGCCCACCAACGCCCTGGAGTTTGTAACGGCCGATCATATCGTGCCGCTGGCCGAGCTGGGGTCGTTGCTGGTCCGCCTGACCACAGAGCTTGCCCCTGGCAAGCCCCGCCTGCCCGCCGCTCAGCTAGACCTGCTCAAAATCGAGCTCACCATTGCCAAGCAGGGCGGAGGGTTCGAGCTGGGCATCATCGAAAAAGGCCTCCTGACCCCCTTTACCTGCCCGGATTGCCACGGGGCCCTCACCCAACTTATTGAAGGCAAGCTGATTCGCTACCGTTGCCACACGGGACACGCTTACACCCTGAGCGCGCTGCTGGGCGAAGTAACCCAATCGGTGGAGAGCTTGCTTTACCAGTCGATGCGCGGGCTGGAAGAAACCAAAATGCTGCTGCAAAGCCTGGGGGAGCATTTTAGTAAAGACGACCAACCCGATGTAGCGGCACTATTTCTCCAAAAAGCCGAGCAAACTGGCAAGCAGGCCCTCATAGTCCACGATTCCATCCTAAGGCACGAAGCCATCAGCGGCGACTTGCAGTTTCAAAAAATAAAGGCCAAAGTAAAGGAAGCCTAAGTAGTAGAATGTGAAAGGGAATATACTTCGGCTAGTACTTTACAGCAGGTTTACGAACGTTGTAGAGACGCGTATTCGCGTCTACTCGTCGCGGTCGTTGTTTGTTTAGTCGTTGCAGAGCTGGTCGTTCAACGACGAGACGCAAGTATGCGTCTCTACAATGTTCGTGAAACCGCTATAATACCGCGTGCTGGGGGGCTTTTTCTGTCTGCAAATCCATTCTACAACAAAAAAAACCGGCCGCCGCCCATGAGCTGCAACGGCCGGTTAGCTTGCCGGCAACCGTTTACTTCTTATTCGCGGCCCGAATAGCCTTCACCTCAGCGGGTGCCACGGCGGTGGCTTTGTTGCCGAAGCTATTGCGCACGTAGGTCAGCACGTCGGCAATCTGCTTGTCAGTCAGAGCGTCGAAGGCGGGCATCACGCTGGCGTACGACTCGCCGTCGATGTCTTCGCCTTCTAACCCGTTGAGCACCACTTTCACCAGTCGGGTTTTGTCGCCCAGTACCCAGGTGGTGCCGTTTAGGGGCGGATTCATTCTTTCTACACCGCCGCCATCGGCCATGTGGCAGGTTAGGCAGTTCTGGGTGTATACCGCTTTGCCAGCCGTAAGCGTAGCGGCCGAAACGGCGACAAGTTTAGCGGCTGTTTTAGTAGTTGGCTTGACTTTGGGGGGCGTTTTTTGTTGGGCAGCGGCCAACTGGCTAAACCAAGCCAGCGCGTACACAACGAACAAGATCTGTTTCATCAACGAGCTTATTTTTTAGCGTAAACAATACGGTAAATCGTGCCTTGCTTGTCGTCGGTGACGTAGAGCGAGCCGTCGGGCCCCTGAGCCAGACCGCAGGGCTTGTGGTCGGGGCGGCCGGCAGTAGCTTTTTCGGGCGAGCCCGCGAAGTTATCGGCAAACACTTCCCACTCACCCGAAGGCTTACCGTCTTTAAAGGGCTGAAAAGCGACGTAATACCCTTTCTGCGGCTCAGGTGCACGGTTCCAGGAGCCGTGAAAAGCGATGAAGGCCCCATTGCGGTATTTCTCGGGAAACATGGTGCCAGTATAGAACAGCAGCGCGTTCGGCGCCGTGTGGGCGGGGTAGGCCGCGGCGGGCTCCAGGAAGTTGCCGGTGGCTTCCTTCTTGCCGTCGCCGCCGTACTCGGGGGCCATCATTTTTTTGTGCCGGATGTTGTCGTAGTATACGTAGGGCCAGCCGGCGTTGTCGCCTTTCTTGAGGGCGTACATGCACTCGGCTGGCAACTCCGCCGACTGCTTCGTGTCGTATAGCTCCGGGAAATTGTCGTGGAGCTGGTCGCGGCCGTGCTGCATTACGAAGAGTTGGTTGGCTTGCGCATTCCAATCGAGGCCCACCACGTTGCGCAGGCCGGTAGCATAGCGCGTGCCGTCGCCGTACGTCTGGTTGAGCTTATCGGCCTGGAACTGCCAAATGCCCCCCGCCGAGTCCAGCACCGGGCAATTGGGCTTGCCCAGCGAGCCTTTTTGCCGGTCTTTTACCTGGCAGGAGTTGGAATACGCCCCAATGTTGACGTAGATATTTCCCGCTTTATCCTGCGCAATGGACTTGCCCTCGTGCTGACGCCGATTAATCAGGCCGGTGATGATCTTTTCGGGCTGGGTGGGGTTGGTCACCTCGCCCTTGGCGTTGAGCTTGTAGCGAAACACATCCTCATCGGAGGAGGCGTACAAAAAGCCCGGTACGCTGTAGATGCCCGTGCCGCCGTAGCTGCCGAAGCCGTTTATTACCTCCGCCTTGCCGCCGGTTGTCTCGCGCAGCACCAGAATGCCTTTCCCCTCCTTATTGGGCCGGTTCAGCTTGACGTACAGCGTGCCCTGGGGTGTCACGGTGATATGGCGGGTGCGGGCCCCGGTTTCGGCCACTTTCAGGGCCCCGAAGCCGGCCGGCAGCTTCAGGCCCGCGTTGTCGGGGTCGGCCACTACTTTGTTCTCGGTTTTCAGGGCCAACAAGGACAAGCTTCCGACCAGGGCCGTCGGGAGCAGCAGGTAGCGGAACACATGGTTTTTCATAGGCTGGAAATGGTTCTTTGGAGCGGTGTATACGGGATGAAGTAGTAAATAAACCATTTGTGGGCCAGAAGGTAACAGAGCCCGGCAACACGCTGGCCGCCCGGCGCATTGGCTGCGCCCCGCCGCGCCCGAAACCGAAGCGCCACAACGGAAATTTGCCCCCCGCAAGTCACGGCACCGGCACCAACCCTATAGTTGAGTTAGCCGTTTCAGCCTCAACCCATTTCTCCTTCCTATGATAAAATATTTCTCCTCTCTCCTGATTGCCGGTACCATCATGCTGGCTCCGGTGCCCGCCGCCATGGCCCAGCAGGCGTCTTCCTCGCCCTACCGTACCCGCTTCGCCGTCGATGCGCCCATCACGCTGGGGCTGGGAGCCGTGGGCGGCCTGGGCCTCTACCTAGTGCAGCAAAAAAATGGCCTGAGCGACGCCGGGCTGGCCGCTCTCAGCAAAAACGACGTCCCGAAGTTCGACCGCTTCGTGGCCGGCAACTACAGCGACCGGGCCCAGACCGTGGGCGATTTCCTCACCTACGGCTCTCTGGTAGTGGCCCCCGGCATGCTGGCCCTCAATGAGAACGCGCGCGGCCACTACGGCCAGATCCTCGGCCTCTACCTCCAGACCATGGCCACCACGGCCGCCGCCTTCACCATGACCGTGGGCACCGTCACCCGCTACCGCCCGTTCCTGTACGGCACGGAAGGCGGCGGCGACCGCAACAGCAAGATTTCCACCAATTCCTTCTTCGCCGGCCACACCGCCCACACGGCCACCGCTGCCTTCTTCGCGGCCAAAGTATTCCACGATTTCAACCCCGATTCGCCCGCCGAGCCCTTCGTGTGGGGCGCGGCGGCTCTGGTGTCGGCCGCCGTAGCCTACTCCCGCATGGAAGCCGGCAAACACTTCCTCTCCGACAACATCGTGGGCTACGCCGTGGGTGCCACGGCCGGTATTGTGGTTCCGCAGCTGCACAAAACCGCCGGCCGCCGCGGTCTTTCTTTTATCCCGATTCAGGGCTTAAATGTAAACGGGTACTCGTACGGCGGCTTGCTGATCACGAAGCAGCTGTAATCCTGCGGCTTGAATAAAAAAGCCCCCCTCAGCTTCCTGTTGGCATCTTTACTTGATTACGCCGAGCGCTTACGAAAATATGCCATCAAGCGTGCGGTCAGGAGATGCATAATACATAGTATACTATATATATTTCGGAGATGAAGTATGCCCTAACGCTAAGCCTGGTTATGTGTCTTTGCTCGCAAATTAAAGCGCAGAATAATACCGATTTGCTACAACCAACGATTGCTATGCAGCAAATGCAGTTTAGAAACAAGGCTGTCTACTTTGGGGCTAGCGTGGGGGGCAATTTGTCCACCATGAATTTCAATAAAGGCTATCCTAGGCCGCCTTCTCCCGTTGAAAATAATTGGAAGGCGGGCTTTACCGCTGGACTGCTCCTTGGAATTATGCTGAATGAAAAAATCGCTCTTCAGCAGGAGTACCTGTGGTCACGCATGCAGAGCAAGGAAACGAGTAGCGAAACGGACTACGTCTTCGATTATCTCTCCCTGCCGGTTATGCTGCAATACACTGTTTTCCCACGCGTCAGCCTTCTGGCAGGGCCACAGTTTGATTTATTGATTCAGGCCAAAGAGCGTGTGAATAGCCAAGCAGTCAATACTACACACGATACGGAGGAGCGAAGTATTGGTGCCACGGCCGGCATAGGAGTGAGACTATTGGACAATCTAAGCCTGAACGCCCGATATACACATGGTCTGAATCATATTAATCTCAAGGCAAGCTTGGGTCTGCAGGAATTTAAGTTTCAATCAGTCCAAGTATCAGTTGCCGCTGTTTTTTAATAGCACTACCTGCCCCACTGGCGCGCATGTAGCGCAGTGTAACTCGTGACTGTTAGGAGCATCTCAATTGCTTTTCAACTCATTCTCTTTTAAAGAGCGTCCTGTTTCATCAATCCATACAGATGGCCCAGGAGAATTACGCCCCAGAATAACAGAGGAAGCTGCGCTAGAACTTGAGAAAACGGTGTCCTCATTAAAAATATATTTGCCATTCTTCAAAATAAGAATATTAATCGCCTTAAGCTTATCACGTTGTTTAATCCAGCCTTTTGAAATCGAAGGATGAACTATAGAATTAGCTTCTGAATATTTTTTTACAATAAAACCTTTATTAGTTTCAGTCATTTTTGCGTTAAACCTATCTCCCTTGAGCTTGTATATTTTTTCATCTTGTATTGATTCTTTAGGTAAATTTTTATTAATCTGTATAGTTGATATCAAGAAGCTAATTCCAACAGTTGGTAACACTAATTTTATCTGGTCTAAAAAGTATTCCATATCAGAAATATCTGCTTCTGACAAACTTGATTGTGTAGGTAGGTTCGCGTTATCTATTTCTGAATTCTTGGCTTCATGTGCTAATCTTACGATCCTTGATTCCAGGTATTTGATATGTAATTTCGTTAATAATTCATCTTTGCTGATAAAAATTATAGCTTCTTTGAAATCCTTGTTTGGATTGTTTAAATGCTGTTTTAACCTATCTCTTAAATTTTCGGATTCTCCAATGTAAATTCTTTCTGAGAATAAATCATTAATTGGGTCAGATTTAAGCAGATATACACCTGGCTTGTTATATTCTTCTCTAGATAATAGCTTATGTAATGTTGCTCTTGGCGTATGTATTGCTTTGCCTGACTAATTACCTATTTCAATCGTTCTAGGTCCGCTGTCATTTCCATCAAGAAGAAACAGTGTTATTTTTTTGCCCATTTTAATGTTTCTATTTTTTTGATTATAAAATTCAAAACCCCGCGCTAGCCAAAGCCAACACGGGGTTTCCGTTAAGGTGATTGGTGAAAGCCAAGCTACTACATATCCTTAATAATCTCGTCGCCAAACTCGCTGCATTTCAGTAGTGTAGCACCTTCCATCAAACGCTCGAAGTCGTAGGTAACGCGCTTGGAGGCGATGGCGGTTTCGAGGCCTTTGTAGATGAGGTCGGCGGCTTCCTGCCAGCCCAGGTGCTCCAGCATCAGGGCACCGGAGAGAATCACCGAGCCGGGATTTACTTTGTCTTGGCCGGCGTACTTGGGAGCCGTGCCGTGGGTAGCTTCGAAGATGGCGTGGCCGGTGAGGTAGTTGATATTGGCCCCCGGCGCGATGCCAATACCGCCCACGATGGCCGCTAGGGCGTCGGAGATATAGTCGCCGTTCAGGTTCAGGGTAGCTACCACCGAGTAGTCGGCGGGGCGGAGCAGAATCTGCTGGAGGAAAGCGTCGGCGATGCTGTCCTTGATCAGGATTTTACCGCCGTCGAGAGCTGCTTTCTGCTGGGCGTTGGCTACGTCCTGGCCCTGCTTGGCCGCCACGCGGTCGTACTGGGCCCAGGTGTACACTTTGTCGCCAAACTCGCGCTCGGCCAGCTCGTAGCCCCAGGTTTTGAACGCGCCCTCGGTGAACTTCATGATGTTGCCCTTGTGGACGATGGTCACGGAAGACTTCTTGTTGTCGATGGCGTACTTGATGGCCGCGCGCACGAGACGCTCGGTGCCCTCTTTCGAGACGGGCTTGATGCCAAACGACGACGACTCGGGGAAGCGGATTTTCTTCACGCCCATCTCATCCTGCAGGAATTCCAGCATTTTTTGGGCCTGGGGCGTGCCATTCATGTACTCGATGCCGGCGTAGATGTCCTCGGTGTTTTCGCGGAAGATGACCATGTCGGTCAGCTCGGGCTGCTTCACGGGCGAGGGCACACCTTCAAACCAGCGTACGGGCCGCACACAGGCGTAGAGGTCCAGCTCCTGGCGCAGGGCTACGTTCAGCGAACGAATGCCACCGCCCACGGGCGTCGTCAGGGGGCCTTTTATGCCCACCAAATACTCGCGGAAGGCATCGAGCGTTTCATTGGGGAGCCAGTTGCCGGTTTGCTTAAACGACTTTTCGCCGGCCATCACCTCTTTCCACATCAGCTGGCGCTTACCGCCATAGGCTTTCTCCACGGCCGCGTCAAACACTCTCCGGGAGGCAGCCCAAATGTCTGGTCCCGTACCATCACCCTCAATGAAGGGAATAGTAGGCTTATCAGGTACATTCAGCTTGCTGTTTTTGATGGTGATCTTCTGTTCTGCCATTGTTAAGAGTTGTCAGTGGTTAGTTGACAGTTATTGGTAGGAGGTTGGATTTGTTTAGTTGCTGAGGGGTATTTTTAATACCCGAATATCTCTTTCAGCGTGAGCTGTTCTACTTTGCCATACTTGGCGAGCTCCTTGAAATTGAGGCGGTCTTTCGAGCCAATGACCAAAATCGTCTGGGCTTGATTTTTCACCTTTGCTTCCTGAAATTTCTTCAGGTCGTCGAAGCTCATGTCGACCGTTTTCTCATACACGTCGCGGCGCAGGTCGTAGTCGAGGCCCAGGCGCTTGGCGCGCTCGTAGCTGAACAGGATATCCGACTTGGTGATGCGTTCCGTGGCAATGCTGTTGCGGATGGAGTTCTTGGCGATTTGCAGGTTGGCCTCGGCCACGGGCATATCGTTGAGCAAAGTGGCCATACCAGTCATCGCCTCCGGCAGCTTGTCGCTTTGGGTGCCGATGTAGCTCATCACGTAGTTGGAGCGGCCCTGCTTGTCGGCATTGGAGTAGCGCGAAGAAGCAGAATAAGCTAGCGCCTTCGATTCGCGCAGCTCCTGAAACACGATGCTGCCCATGCCGCCACCAAAGTATTCGTTGTACAAGCTCACCGTGGGCACGATGTTCTTGTCGTACACGTCGCCCTTGGTCAGGAACAGGATTTCGGCCTGCACCATGTTGTAGTCCACCCAATACACCTTGCGGTCCTTCATGGGCTGCTCCGCAAAATCTTTGCTGGCGGGCACGGGTGTGAGCGTGGGGGGCGTTTTGTGGGCCGTATTCAATACCGCTACCAAGCCATCGGCAGGCCGGGGGCCATAATACAGCGCACGGTGCTGGTAGGAAGTCAGCTTCTTCGTGAGAGCCGTCAGATCCTGAGGCTTGAGCGCCTTTAGCTCCTTCTCAGAGAGTTGGGTCGTGAATGGGTTCTTAGAGCCGTACTTGGCGTAGTTCACCATTGCCTGGCTCAGAATCACCTGCTTATTCAGCTTGGCATCCTTGCGGGCTTTGAGCACGCCGGCCACCATGTCGCTCAGGGCCTTAGCGTCGGGCTTGGGGTTGGCCAGCAGGCTTTCAAACAGCTGCAAGGCCGGCTCGAAGTTGCTGTCCAGGCCAGCCAGGCTTACGTACACGCGGTCGGCACCGCTGCTTACGCTGAATGAGCAGCCGAGCTTATAAAACTCCTGCTGCAGCTGCGCCGCTGAATATTTATCAGTGCCCAGGTATTGCAGGTAGTCGGCGGCCAGACCCAATTTGGGGTCGTTGTTGGTGCCGAGGTCGAGGATGTAATACAGGTTAAATAGCTCATTCTCGGTGTTCCGGGTGTAAAACACCGGAATGCCCGAAGTCAGCTTCAGCTCCTGAATATCCTTCTTGTAATCAACGAACACCGGCTGCAACTCCGGCGTCGGCTTGTCTACCACTTCCTTGTAGAAAGCCGACGCCACCTCCCGATTCACCGGCACCGGTGTAATGGCGGGCTTCACCACTTTGGGCGTGCTCGTGTCCTTGCCCGTGCGCTTGTAGATAAGAGCATAGCCTGGACCGTAATACTGGTTGGCCACGCGCATCACATCGGCTTTCGTAACGGCCCCAAACTCGTCGTACTGCTTCAGATAATCCTTCCAAGGCATGCGCGCCACGAAAGCGGCCACGAAAGCGCCGGCGCGCGATTCGTTGCTCTCGTAGCTCTTGGTGCGCTGGAGTTTTTCGTTGTTGATGATGGCCGGAATCAGCCAGTCTGGGAAGTCACCCTTCTTTACTTTATCCAGCTGGGCTAGCAGCAGGTCGCGCACCTGGTCCAGGCTCTGGCCCTGGCGGGGCGTCGCGTAGAGAATATGGGACGAGTAGTCGTTGTTGATGTCCGTAAACGAGGCCGCCTGCAACACCTTCTGTTGCTGGTTCAGGTTCAGGTCGATCAGGCCGGCCTGCCCGTTGGTCAGAATCTTGTCAATCATGCGCAGCACTACGGCGTCCGGGGTAGTCGTACCGGGAAAGCGGAAGCCCAGCATGACGTTTTCCGCGTCCGGCCCGACGATTTGCTTGACCACGGGAACCGTAATCGGAGCTTCCTGAGCTACGGTAAACGTGGGCTCGGCCTTGCGGGGAAGCTTGCCGAAATACTGGTCGATGAGGCGGATGGTCTGGTCGTAATCCAGGTCGCCGCTCAGCGCCAGCGCTACGTTATTCGGAACGTAGTACTTGTCGAAATAGCTCTTAATTTCCGTAATCGACGGGTTCTGCAAGTGCTCAATCGTACCGATGGTCGTCTGGGTGCCGTACTGGTGCTTCTTGTACAGACTAGCATTCAGCGCCTGAAACTCCTTGCTGAAATCGTTATCAAGGGTTCGGTTTTTCTCTTCATAAACAGCCTCCAGCTCCGTGTGAAACAGGCGCGGTACCATCTCGCCCAGGCGCTCGGCCTGAATGGCAGCCCACTTTTCCAGCTGGTTGCTCGGGATATCTTCCTGATACACCGTCTGCTCCACCGAAGTGTAGGCATTAGAGCCCTTGGAGCCAATGGTGCCCATGATCTTGTCGTACTCGTTGGCCACAGCATACTTGGCCGCTACGCCCGATACGGAGTCGATCTGGTGGTAGAGATTCTTACGCTGCCCGGCGTCGCGGGTGCCTCGGTACTGCTCGTAAAGCGCCTCAATCTTAGCTAGTTCGGTTTTCTCAGCTCCCCAGTTCTGGGTGCCCAGGCGCGAAGTACCCTTAAACACCATGTGCTCCAGGTAGTGCGCCAGGCCGGTGGCAGTACTCGGGTCGTTCTTGGACCCTGCTCGCACCGCCAGATAGGTCTGAATACGCGGCGCATCGTCGTAATCCGACAAATACACCGTCAGGCCATTATCCAGAGTGTAGATGCGCGCTTTGAGCGGGTCGCCTTCTACCGTCTCGTATTTGTATTCTTTGGCGGCAGAGGGACTGGCTTGCGTGGAAGCGTCAGCGGTGGCGTTGCCAGTAGAGGCCGTTTTCGTTGATTGGCACTGGGTAGTCAGGCCAAGCGCGGCTATGGCCAGAAATAGAAGCAGAAAGGGTTTTTTCACAGAATTTCCGGTGCAGAAAACAGGGCAGAGCAATGAGAAATCAAAGATACTTGGTGGGGGCTGGAATTAAAAACGTTACAGCATTTAGGTAAGATTATGCTGTATCCAACCCGCAGGGCGCCCCATGTACAGCCCAGTCTGTAGCGGAGCGGCTCCGGCACTAAAGCCTTGATACCTGAAGCACCAGACCCCACTACGACCTCTGCCTGTTCGTGAGCGAGAGTAGTTAATGTATTGACCAAAAAAGCCCCCCAATATCATGTTGGGGGACTTTTTTAGCGCCTCCGTTGCTGATACACGGAGAGAATAGGAATGCCTTCGGCCCGAATGGTGTGCACTTCGCGCCATAAATCCATGCTGTCAGGGTATGATAGCGAGTAAGCGCGCGGACGGTGGTTTGTCAGAAAGTAGCGGGCTTCGGGTTGCTTGTCTTTCCAGATATAGCGTAGTCGGGCCTTTTGCTCGGGTGGCAGCAGAAAGCCCCCACAATATAGCATAGTAGCGTCGCCACTGTAGGTAATGGTGGGGCTGGGGTCGTGGGCCAGCACCCACTCCAGTCCCTGGCGGTAGGAGAGGCCCCAGTAGTCACGGTCGAACTGATCCACCACCGCGCTGGGGGGCAAAAAGCTGAAATACACCTGCTGATACGGATGCATCCGCACCATGCGTACTACTGTATGGGCCACTTCCAGCCCGCCCAGTAGCAACAGTCCATAGGCCAACCAGCGGCGGGGCGTGGTCTGCTGGCTGTAGGCAACCAAAGTTCGTACGCCCTGCACGGCCAGCAGCAGTAGGGCTGGATAAATAAAGTACAAATGCCGCCAGCCATTATAGACCACCGAGTGCAGCACGATAACTAGCAAAACTGGGCCCACCAGCCACACGATACCCAGTGCGCCCAGGCGACTTGGCAGCGTGTGCAGGGAAGCCACGGGCTTGCGCGCCCAGGCACATACCTCCGCTCCCAGCCCGATGGCCGCGGCCCCTAAGTAGGGCAGGGGCGTGGTGAGGCTAATCCAGACCGGAATGTAGTGCCACGGAATCTGATGGCCGGGCAATACTTGTCCAAAATATACCACGCGCCCTGGCCAGAGCGCGTACTGGCTGATGCGCTGGGATACGTCGAGCAGTTCGGATAAAGGGGTTGCCCACAGATAGGGCCAGCCGATAAAAGTAAATAGGAGGGCAGCGACCACGTAAAGAGCCCCCAAACCTATCATGCGTCGACGCGGCAGCTCAGTCGCCGGCCGATTAGCTGCCTCCACCAGCAGCATCACCAGCGTTACCACCACTAGCAACAAGCCCTGCACCCGCACATCGACTGCCACCGCCGTAGCCAGGCCATGGACTATAGCTCGCCCATAAGTAGGGCGCAGCAGGAACCGGGTAAGCGTGTACATAGCCACCGTGAACAGCACCATATACACGATGTCTTTGCCGTTGTAAAAAGCTTCGGCAAAAAAACGCGGGGAAAGTACGAGCAGAACGGCCCCTAACAGTCCCCAGCGCCAGTCGCCAAACCGTAGGGTGCCCAGCCGGTACAACGCCCACACGCCCAGCACGAATATGAAGAAGATAAGCAGGTGGCGCAGATAGTAATAGGCCTGCGGATCGTGGCGGGTAAAAAGGTAGCTGAGTACCACCATCGGCAGCTCAAAAGCCACCCCGTGGTCGGCGTCGCGGAAGGCGCGAATATCGGGTATCAAGTGGCTGGTTGGCTGCCGGGCAACCACCTCAGGCGCTACCAGCTGGGCCAGATATTTTGCACTTACCAAGCCGTTGAGGTGATTGTTGGGCTCGTCGGTGGATACGCCATAGTCGCGGTGCAGCAGCAGGCCCGTGAGCAGCAGCAGCCCGAAGAACAGGCCAACCACCCAACGAACGGTAAGCAACGACTGTAAAAAGGAACGACTATTTGGCATATAGGAAAAAAAGCGAAACTGATCTGTCTAATCTATTTAGATAGCATTACAGTTACCCATCGTAAAACGTGGTAAGTAGCGAAACCATACCCGCAAAGCTGGCCTGTAGGGTCGGGGAGTTGATAGAGAGTTACTGTTGCCGGTACACCGATAAAATCGGGATTGCTCCAGCCCGAATGGTATGCACCTCGCGTCCCAGGCCCACACTATCAGGGTAGGAGTGTGGGTAGTTGTGCTGGTGGTAGGTAGTCAGGAAGTAGCGGACTTCCGGGCGGTTGGCATCCCAGATGTAGCGTAACCTGTTTTTCTGGTCTTCCGGCAGCAGCAACGTGCCGCAGTACAGCATCCATGGGTCGCCACTGTAGGTGATGGTGGGGCTGGGGTCGTGGGCCAGCACCCACTCCAGTCCCTGGCGGTAGGAGAGGCCCCAGTAGTCACGGTCGAACTGGCCCACCACCGCATCGGGGGGCAAAAAGCTGAAATACACCTGCTGGTGCGGATGCATCCGCACCATGCGCACCAGCGTGTGGCCCACTTCCAGGCCCCCCAGTAGTAAGATCGGATAGACGAGGCGCTGGCGGCTCAAAGACGGCCGGCTGTAGGCAATCAAAGTCCGTACGCCCTGCACCGCGAACAGCAGTAGGGCTGGATAAACAAAGTACAAATGCCGCCAGCCATTATAGACCACCGAGTGTAAAGCAATCACGAGTAGAATAGGGCCCAGCAGCCAGACAAGGAAAAGCAGGGCGAACCGAGATTCTAGCGAGCGGACGTAAAAAAGCCCCCCACGCAGCCCGGACCGCAGTTCCGTGAACAAACCCAGCCCCGCGGCTACCAGGTAGGGCAGGGGCGTGGTCAGCGCAATCCAGACCGGAATGTAGTGCCACGGAATCTGATGGCCGGGCAAATACTGTCCGAAGTAAAATACTTTGGAGTGCCAGCCAAAGTGACTCATACTGCGAAAAACTGCCGCAAAGTTGGCGAGTGGCGCTTCCCAAAGCGCGGGCCAGCCCGCAACCACGAAAGCGGCCGATGCGGCCAGATAAAGTAACGTGCCTTTGAAGAGCTGCTGCTTAATAGACCGCTCAGCCTGGGGCCTCAGAACTACCTCTAAGCTTACCATTCCGAGGGTAAACGCCACACTCATTATTCCCAGGATGCGCACGTCAATGGCCAGCGCCGTAGCTAAGGCGTGTAACATGATCCGTGGGTAAGTAGGCCGCCGCAGGAAACAGGTCAGGGAGTAAACGCTTAGCGTAAACAGGGCCATGAACACAATATCCTGAGCGTTGTAGAAAGCCTCAGCAAAGAAGCGGGGCGAGAGCACCAACAGCAAAGCGGCCAGCAGCCCCCAGCGCCAGCTTTGAAAACGGAAAGTAGCCAGACCAAACAAAGCATACACCCCCGCCACGAAAACCAGGAAAATACACAGATGGCGCAGCCAGTAACCAGCCTGCGGATTATTGCGCGTAAACGCCAGGTTCAGCAGAGCCATCGGAACCTCGAAGGCTACCCCGTGGTCATTTTCGCTATAGCCTTTGAGAGCCGGGATAAGCTCAGTGCCCGCTTGCCGACGCACCAGTTCCGGGGCCAGCAAGTCGCCCACGTACTTGATGTTTACCATCGCATTGAGCTTGTGGCGCGGCTCATCCACCGATACACCGTAGTCGCGGTGCAGCAGCAGGCCCGTGAGCAGTAGCAGCCCGAAGAACAAGCCAACTACTCGGCGAGGAGTGAACAGCGACTTCAGAAAGGAACTGACGAATGGCATAAGGCAAAAATGAAGCTTACCAGCGCTTGAATACCGAAAAGATGCGCAGGCCATCGGCCCGAATGGTGTAAACCTCTCTGCCTAAGCTATCTGGATACGTCTTGGGGCGGCCGCCATAGTAGTGGTAAGCCGTCAGAAAATAGCGGGCATCCGTAGGCGTTTCGGCCCGGCTGGGAATATAGCGCAGGCGCGCGCGCTGGCTGGGGGGCAAAATCAGCATGTTATTGTCTAGGTAGCTCGGGTTACCGCTGATGGTTATCTGCTGACTGGAGTCGTGGGCCAATACCCATTCCAACCCCTCCCGGTACGAGAGGCCCCAATAATCCAGCTCAAACAACCGCTCGGCCGTGGCGGGGGGCAAAAAGCTAAAGTACACGTACTGATGCGGATGGAGCCGAACCATGCGTACGACGGTATAAACACCTTCCAGCCCGGCCGCGACCAGTAGCAAAGTAGCCGCGAAAACCCGCGCTCGGGAAGCATGACGCGTCAGCGCATACAAGTGTCGCAGGCCCCGACCAGCCAGGATGAGCAGAGCCGGATAAATAAAAAACAGATGCCGCCAGGCATTATAAATGATGGAGTTCAGCCCTATAACCAGCAACGGCGGCCCAAACAGCCACAGCAGCAACAGCAGGTTCTGGCGGTGCTCCGGCACCCGCAAACAAGTATGCCAGCGCCGCAGTAAGGGGCGCAGAGTAAGCAGCAGTCCTCCGAAGGCGGCCAGCGTGTAGGCCAGCGGCGTGGTGACCAGAATCCACCCCGGAATATAGTGCCAGGGCAGCGGATTGGCCGGTACGTGAATGATGGTCCCCCAATACAGCAAGGAGCCCCGGAAAGGGTATTTACTCAGACTGCGGAAGGAGTTCAATAAGTTGCTGAACGGTGCTTCCCACAGCGCCGGCCAGCCAATGACTATAAGCACCGGGGTCAGGGCCGTATACAGTAGCGTGCCCAGTAACAGCTGTCGGTTAGTCGTTCGTCTCTCGGTTGGCAGCAGCAGCTCCAGGCTCACCATGCCCACGGTAAAAGCAACCAGCAGCACTCCCAGGCTGCGAATATCCACGGCCAGGGCAGTGACTAAGGCGTGCAGCAACGCCCGCCGGTAAGAAGGCTGTCGTAGGAAGCGCAGTAGAGTATGAATGCCAACAGTGAACAGCGCCATAAAGACGATGTCTTTGGGATTGTAGAAGCCATCGGCAAAAAGCCGGGGCGAAAGCACCAGCAAAAGCGCTGTGAGTAGGCCCCAGCGCCAGCTTTTCAGGTAGAGGCTGCTGAGGCGAAACAGGGCATACACGCCGGCCGTGAAAATCAGGAAGATGCAGAAGTGCCGCCAGTAGTAGGCGGCCTGCGAATCGCCCCGCATGAACAGGAAGCTCATCACGGCCATGGGCACCTCAAACGCTACCCCGTGAGTGTTATCGATAAAGCCTTTTAACGGGGGAATAAGGTGATAATTTGCTTGCTGGCGGGCCAGTTCGGGTGCCACCAGCTCCGCGATGTACTTGACGTTGATCATCCCATTCAGCCGGTCAATCCGCTCATCGGCGGATACGCCGTAGTCGCGGTGCAGCAGCAGGCCCGTGAGCAGCAGCAGTCCGAAGAGCAAGCCCGTGAGTAGACGTTGATGACGAGCGGGCAAAAGCTTGTTGATCAAGCGGCTAAAGAAAGTCAAGCTGAGGTTGTTGTTAAATTCAGGGAAAGGTGGAAGGGCTGATGTTCAGGTAGTCAAGACATTGTAGAGACGCGACATTTCGCGTCTCTTTGTTAAACGACCGATTCAGAATACATCTGTTTAAATAACATCAGCAACGAGGAGACGCGAATATGCGTCTCTACAGCGTTAGGCCAGCTCAACCAGCTTCTTAAAAATCCGTGTCCAGGCCCAGGCGCTGCTTCATTTCGCGCAACGACGGAAACTTGTCGGCCAGATACTCAAACTTATCAGCCGAGGTATACAGCTTGCGCGCCGTCGGTGCCTGCTCCGTCATGACGGGCTGCACCGAGAGGCGCGGGTAGCCCGTGCGACGACGCAGCTCGGTCAGAAACTCAATCCGGAAATCGTTGAACTGATCAATCTGAATTGGGTTATCCACTGCCAGCTCAATCACATGCTGCTCATTGGCGGTCACGTCCCGATTTAAAACCATGTACTCGCTCATGCGGTCCTGAGCCCGTTTTTCCTCCTTCAATTCCTGCCACACGCGCTGTAGCAGCTCCGCATCAATGGTTGGCAGACCAAGAGTCGGGCCGCTCGGCTCCGCCACCTCCTGGGGGGCATTTTTAACCACCGCGGCCTGCTGGGCTACCTGGGCTTTCAGGTCTTTCAGACTGGGGATTTTACTTCCCCCATTCAACGGCTTCAAGGTGGCTAACGATGGAGTGGGGGGCATTTTTGACGCTGGTGCCGGTTGGTCCGGCTCGTGACCAGCCATGCTAGGCGCGCCGGTATCTACGTGCGGAACCGAGTCCAGCACCTGATGCTGCGCCGTCGGCAAGTCAGCCTCTTCGTCTTCTATGCTGGGCGTGTCGTGCAATTCCTCCACGCCGCTTTCCACCGGAATTATTTCTTCGGGCTCAGCGGGGGCCGAAACGAGCTCTGCGCCCGAAAAAGGCGCGCTGGGGGGCATTCTGGCTGCACCATTGCTCGCAACGGGAGGCGTAGACAATGCCGCGCTTGGCGTAACAGCCGGGCGCACAGCCGGCGCACTAGCTGCCGTCCCATTGGGCGAAGCAGCGGCTACCGAAGCGCCATTCGTAGCCATTCCATTTGACTGGGGGGCATTTTGCGGAGTCGCACCACTTACGCTACTTTTTTTTTAGCCTCGCCGTTGGAGCCAGCCCCCAGCTCGCGGGCAAACTGCACAGCACCGTTCAAGTACGTGAGCTTCATCAGCGTCAGCTCCACATGCAGGCGCTGGTTTTTGGCTTGCTTGAACTCCCGGTCGCACTGGCTGACCAGGTTCAGGGCCGAGAGCAGAAAAGGCAGCGGAGCCGTCTGCGCCTGCTGCACGTAGCGCGCCCGAATGCCCTCCGACACTTCCAGCAACTGCACCGTCACGGGGTCTTTGCACACTAGCAAACCACGCAAATGCTCGGCCGCGCCCACCACGAAATTATGCAGGTCGAAGCCGTTCTGCATGATTTCCTCCAGCAAAAGCAAGGAGCCGGAGAGGTTTTCATTCACCAGAAAATCGACCAGCCGGAAGTAGTACTCATAGTCCAGAATGTGCAGGTTCTGCACCACATCCTGATAGCGGAGCGAGTTACCCGAAAACGTGACCATTTGGTCGAAGATGGAGAGGGCATCGCGCAGAGCGCCGTCGGCTTTCTGCGCCACTAAGTGCAGGGCATCGGGCTCAGCGGTAATCTGCTCCTGCTGCGCGATATAGCCCAAATGGCCCACGATATCATCGACCCGAATCCGGTTGAAGTCGAATATCTGGCAGCGCGACAAAATCGTGGGGATGATTTTGTGCCGCTCGGTGGTAGCCAGAATGAAAATAGCGTACGACGGCGGCTCTTCCAGGGTCTTCAAAAAGGCGTTGAAGGCCGCGTTGGAGAGCATGTGCACCTCGTCAATAATGTAGATCTTGTACTTGCCGGTCTGCGGGGCATAGCGCACCTGCTCCACCAAACTGCGGATATCCTCCACCGAGTTGTTGGAGGCCGCATCCAGCTCGTGCACGTTAAACGACGCGTTCTGGTTGAACGAGCGGCAGGAGTCGCATTGATCACAGGCCTCGGTTTCGGGCGAGAGGTTCTGGCAGTTAATGGTCTTGGCCAGAATGCGGGCGCAGGTGGTTTTGCCCACCCCCCGCGGACCGCAAAACAGGAAAGCCTGTGCCAGATGGTTACTGACAATGGCATTTTGCAGGGTAGTAGTTACGTGCTGCTGCCCCACCACGCTCCGAAAGGTGGCAGGCCGGTACTTACGGGCCGAAACGACGAAATTTTCCATACTTCTACCTACAAAGATACCCCGAAAGGCAAGGAACCCCAAGCCGGCGCTTGGGATTACCTATACCGGAACAAAATTGCCCCCCGGCAACGTTTTCCCGGTGATGTGCGTACATTCGCACCCCGCTCTTCGGCGCGGGTATCGTTCTTTCTAATTTGGGGCTGACTGGAATTGACAGCTTGTGCAGGTCGCGAGTAAGCGTGTCAGGAGTTGAATGGATCTCCTGTTAAAAAGTCATTCAAACAGTAAATGGCGAGTATAGCTACGCCATGGCTGCTTAGTCTAGGTACTAAGTAATGCCATCGTTCCGCATCCGTCTTCCTTTTCACGGGTGAGCACGGGACGTCGTAAGTAAAGGGATAGTTTGGGCAGAGGTGTGATGCTCAGGCGAAAACAACTGCATCTAAGGGAAATTCAAAGGCCTGATGTGCGCCCGGATTTCCCCGACAATTCAAGCATAGATACACACGTAGAAAGCTCGTCGGTTTCCTTGTCTGGACCAGGGTTCGAATCCCTGCAGCTCCACATGAAAAAGCCCCCCGGTTTCGGGGGGCTTTTTTTGTTTATAGTTGTTATGCATTAGCTAACAACCTCTTATTAGCACCTACTTATTCCACCAAACGCCATCCCGCAGGTCATCCAACGAACCCGGCTGGGTTACTTCCGGGCTGTCGGTGGTGCGTTCGGTTTCGGGATAGAGCAGGCGTTGGGGCTCAGAAGAGTTAGGTAGGGCCGCTGGGAAGTCTATGCTCCGGAAGCCGTTATAGGCTTCGATGCTGTTCAAGGAAAGCCATTCATTGCTGAGTAATCAATTATGCCAACTTATGAAGCACCTGTTTACAGCTGACGACAGACAAAAATGGTATAAATTTTTATCAAAATAGTTTAATAAAAGATAGTTTGGTTTCTTATCTTCACTATGTGGCTTGCCGAGGTCTTAAAGTCTGCATAATACTTACCCAGAGCAACATATAAGTACTTCTGAAGCAGTGTCTACCAAAGCCGCTGGTTATGGCTACGGTACTGTGGCTACCTGGCTTGGCGCACAGTTTATCCACTAAGCTTTTGTGTATGGGCAAGAAATACGTTCTGCCTTCCTCTAAGGTGAGCTTGGTTGCTGCAGCACTGATAATGATGCTTAGCTGTGAGGGGTGTGGCTGGAAGGGCCCAACAGAATTGATACCGGCTATGAAGCCGGGTGCTGCGCCAGCGCTGGCAGCCGAGGAGGAATTATCATCTGAGCTGGTGCCCGCGCCGGTATTGGCGGAGTCGCCGGGCGTGGTTACTATGAGCCGGTACCACTCCCTGCTCGCGCATACCAAGGGGCGCATCAAGCGCATATTCTTCGAGCCGGGGCAGTACGTGCGCAAAGGCCACATTTTGGTGAAGGGCTACAACCACAACTATGTGGTAGCACCCGTCAATGGCTTTGTTGCGGAGAAGTTGATTGATGGCAGCACGTATCTGACTTATAATACCGTCGTGGCTTCGCTGCTGGAGCTGGAGCCTTTCCAGATGCAATTAATGCCCCCCAGCGCCTATACCCAGCCTGTTGCTCCCGGTTGGGAAGCCCGACTAAGCCGTTGGGAAGACAAATCGTTCGCGGCAAGTGGGGTAGTTCTGGGCTCCCATTTAAGCACCGACGGCACTTTGGTCGTGGACCTGCGGCTGCGTAGCCTTGCCGGTGGCAATCTTACGGAAGGCACAAAAATTAGGGCAGTGCTGGCTCCCCCACAAGTTGCGGTCCGCTCAAAAAGCCTCAGGCCCTGATGTCCGTGTACGCACGGTTGCTTATGCACATTAGCTACCTGCTCCCACCTTAATTTTCCCGGTCATGCAGAACATCAACACAAATACCCGAGACAATCTGATAATTGCCGTGTTCATGGCGGCGCTGGTAGCCAGCGCGGCCATGTTTTACTTCTGGTAGGATGCCAAAGCGGGTTTTCCTGTGAAATGATCTGATTGAAACAGACAGGGACAAGTCTTGCCTTCTGGTGCTCATGACCGAAAACCACCCCCGCTGGATCTTGAGGTGGTGCTCACTTGCCCGCGGAAGCAAAAAAAGTGAACTTACCGCTTATGGGCCCTGATGTTCCTTCTACTTTGGCGCTTATACGGCGTACCTGGCAACAGCTGCACACCGAAGAATTGATCGCCTTACCTCCCGCCGAGACGGTCCGCGAGGCGGTGGAGGCGCTCGGCCAACACTTGCTCCGCACGCAGTTTATGCTCGTGACCCAGTTGCCGGAACTGCAGGTTCACTTCTGCAGCCCCGGCGTGGAGACGCTGCTGGGGTGCCCGCCGGCGGAGTTCAGCTTCGAGTGGCTCTATGCCCGCATGCATCCCGACGACGGACCGCTCGTTGCCGAAGCAACGGCCCTCTCCGCCCGCTTTGCCGACCATTGCCGCCACGAGCTTCAGGGGCACGTATTCTCTATAGATTATCGCCTGCGTCACCAGGACGGGCACTGGGTACGCGTGCTGCGCCAAAACTTTCCCGTCCGCCTGGATGAGGACGGCAAACTCGTGCTGGTGGGCAGCATCTACACTGATATTACTCACCACAAGGTCACGACGGACATCCGCTTTCATTTTTCCCATCCTGGCTTTGCTGCCTGGGTACGGACCGCCGCACCCCCAGAAGCCGATACGCTGAGTCCGCGGGAACAGGCCGTGCTGGGTCTGGTACTGCGGGGCTATACCTCCCAGCAGATTGCCGAGCAGCTGTACGTGAGCAGCCATACCATCAGCACGCACCGCCGCAATATCGGGCGCAAGCTGGGAAACCGCGACCTGAGCCACCTGTTGAGCCACTTGGATACCTGACTTTAGGCTAGGCGCTAGTGGGAGGCAGGGGAGGTGTGTGCGGCGAAGGCCAGCAGCAGGGCGTTGAAAGCAGTCGGATTTTCCAGAAAGGGTAGATGCCCCGCCCGCGGCACGATTTGCACCGCTTCACCCCAGCAGGTAGGCATAAGCAGAGAGGCAAAGTAGTCAGGAGCGAGCATCGCTTCTTTCTCACCCAGAATAAAAGCCAGCGGCACGGAGGTAGCGCGGACCAGCCCGACTTCATCGGCAAGCTCACTTGCGGCGATACTGGCGGCCAGAGCCGTACGCATCCGCCCATCGGCCCGGCCCAGGGCAGCTGCCAGCAGGGCCACCTCGTCATCGGGACTAGTAGGGCGCAGGCAGTAGCGCGCCAAAGCAGTGACTTGGTCAGCCGTAAGAGAAGGGGCATAGAATAGCCCCCCCGTTTCGCTCAGGCGAAAGGCGGCAGCTAAGTCCGTAGGGGTGCTCACGGGTGGGGTGCCCACCGTGAGCAGGCCCCGCAGGTGAGATAGCTCCGGTAGGGCATCGAGCAGCAGATGGCCCCCGTAGGAGTGACCCACGATCAGGGCCTGCTCGCAGCGCAGGGCCCGAATAGCGGCTACCAGCACCTGCCGGAGACGCGGTGGCGAATACCACTCGGGAGCATCAGGCGACTGGCCGTGGCCGGGCAGATTCAGGGCCACAAGGCGAAAGGCCTGGAGCTCGGGTGCCGTCCATTGTCGCTGAAAAGTACTGGCTGCCAGCGAATTGCCGTGTACAAATAATAGTGGGGGCCCCATGGGGTTACCACCTTCGTAGGTGGCGACACGCAGCGAGAGCTCCGGCAAAGCCAGGAAAACAGGCCGCATTGCTGTCTCCAGTGCCAGGCCGGCCAGTGCTGGAAAGTGTGAGTGTGCAGAAGGGGCTAACGGAGGGGAAGGCATAGCATTTATTCGACCAAGGGAACACAGTTTAGCAAGAATATATAGGAAGGTATAATACTACCAAAAAATAGAATAATACCTAAAAAGGGGTATTGCAGGCAGTGGAGGTAGTAAGGTACTTTACAGCCACTTTACTCCGTCTCCTTACTGGTTAGCGGTGGCACATCTTACGGGATAAAAAGCATCGGGAGCCGCCTGAGCGCCCACACTGCCTGCCGCGTACCCTTCCCAACTGCTTCGTCTTTCTATATCTCTCCTGCTAACTTTTATATGAAAAATTTATTCTTCCTCGCCCTCCTCGCTGTCCCTTTCATAGCGGCTTACACCAAAGAAAACGCCGAGCCGGAACCCGCCCTGAAAGTTGAGCTCCTGACCGGTAAAGACTGGATGCGTACGGGCAGCACAATAACGGTCAATGGCGTTACTACTGATACGCACGCCACGCTAAGTGCCTGCGACAAGGATGACTATATGCGCTTTGAAGAGGCGCAGGAGATGTTCTACGACGAGGGAGCCTCCAAGTGTTCGGCTGCATCTCCACAACGGATAAAGGGAGTTCGGTGGGTGGACGACGGGAAAATGATACTCGGCATGGGCATCAGCAACGGCCACAACGGCGCGCACCAGGTGATTGAGCTGAGCGCGAATACCTTAACTTTTGCCCAAACGATTGCCGACAAGCGCTACACCTACACGTTTACCAAGCGCTAAGCTGCGCCCCGAACTAACTCAGGGCGTGTTCTGATACGCTTTGGATCATGTGATTCACCTGGTCCAGGGCGCGGCACGATTAATCCAGAAGTTACGCACTCGAAGCAAAAATCCTGGAAAGCCAATCAGCGGTCGAAGGCCCAAAAGTGGCTGCGGCAACGTAAAAAAGCCCCCCAGGTGCGGGCAAAGTGGTTTCGCAACAGCAACTGCATCAGTTCTGATGTAGAATGTGGGCAAGACGCTGTTTGATGACGTGTTAAAGCGAAAAGCCAAGCGAGAGCACACTCGAGTTGGACATATTTCCTATTGGTTCAACGACAGACTGCCTACGACACTACTTCGTACGTCATCACGGGATGGGCCTTGTTCTTTAAGGTAAACTCCTGCACGGGCTGGCACTGAAACGACTCTTTGACCTTTTGGTATGTAGCTTCGGTAACCAGAATTTGCCCCGGCTGCGCTACTGACTGCAGGCGCTGCCCCAGATTTACGGTGTCCCCAATGATAGTATAATCCAGACGCTTCAGCGAGGCCGAACCGATATTGCCGGATACCACTTCCCCCGTACTGATGCCAATGGCTACATCTGGCCGGTAGGTAACGCCATCAGGCAGCGGCTCAGAGTTGGTTTGCAGTAAGGTCCGCACCGACAGGGCCGCATCGATGGCGCGGTCCAGATGATACGTGCCCCGGAAAACAGCCATGACGGCATCGCCCATAAACTTATCGACGTAGCCGCCCTGGGCAATGATTTCCTTCACCATCTGATCGAAGTACATATTCAGCAAACGTACCAGGGCATCAGCGGGCAGCTTCTCAGCCAGCGCCGTGAAGCCGCAGATATCAATAAAAATGACGGTGGCCTCAATGCTTTCACTCGCCATCAGACGGTTTTCCAGGCCTGGTCGCGCCATGAAATTGAGCACCGTTTCGTCCACGTACATCTTCAGGATGTTGTTTTCCTGAATAGCCCGGATTGTCTCGCGCAGCTGCTTTACCTGCCCGATTGTCTTCTCCAGCGTCACTTCCAGGTCTGCGAAATCCACCGGCTTGCACACGAAGTCGAAGGCTCCGCGGTTCATAGCCGTGCGGATGTTCTGCATATCGCCGTAGGCCGAAACTATCACGGTTTTCAGGGTCGGATTTACCTCGGGTAGCTTGGTAAGCAGGGTCAGCCCATCCATCACGGGCATATTGATATCAGAGAGCACAATATCGACATCGGGCTGCTCCTTGAGCTTATCCAGTGCCTGCTGCCCATCGTGGGCAAACCGAAACTCATAGGTGCCTTCGCGAATCTTGCGTCGGAACTTCTGCTTGATCAGCAACTCTAAATCAGCCTCATCATCTACCACCAGTATCTTGGTTTTCATAGCGTGGCTTTCAGGTAGTATTCAGGAGAAGCAGCTTTTGTCTTAACGTAGCAAAATCAAGCGGCTTTGATAAAAAATCATTGGCTCCCAGCTTCATAGCCGTGTCGTAGCTCCCGGCATCGGCATACGCTGTAATCATCATCACCAAGGGCGGCGGAATCGGATGATCTTTCTTGATCAGGCGAAGCAGCTCCAGGCCACTCATGCCCGGCATGTTAATGTCGGACAAAATCAGCACCACTTCCGAATAATGCGGCTCCTGTTCTAAGTACGCTAACGCCTCCTCGCCGGAAAAGGTGAAGGAAAAAGAAAATATTCCCTCACGGATTTCCCGGCGGAAGCGCTGCTCAAACAGGAGCCGTACATCGGCCTCATCGTCTACAACCAAGATCTTTCTCATATAGAATAACTTAGCGTTTGTGCCTGTACGTGTTCCTGACTTACTGGTAGAGATACCGCAAACTCCGTGTATTCACCCGGCTTAGTCCTGACCGTGATAGTGCCGCCGTGGCCTTTGGTGATGATGTCGTAGCTGAGCGAGAGGCCCAGGCCCGTACCTTCGCCCGGCGGCTTGGTGGTGAAAAAGGGGTGAAATATTTTCTGCCGGATGACGTCCGGAATGCCCATGCCGTTATCCTTCACCCAGACAACTACTTGCCCGTTGGTAAGGCGCTTCGTGGCCACCCACACCTCCGGCCGGTAGCCAGGCTGGCCCAGCCGTTGCCGCTGTTGCACGGCATAAAAAGCGTTGTTGATCAGATTGAGCAGGACCCGGCCTATTTCCTGCGGCACAAGCTCTACCAGGCCCAGATTCTTGTCGAAATCGGTCGTGAGGGTGGCGTTGAAGTCTTTGTGTTTGGCACGCAGGCCGTGGTAGGCCAGGCGCAGGTATTCGTCGGCTAAGGCGTTCAGATCCGTGGGCTGCCGCTCCCCCCGACTGGCGCGCGAATGCTCCAGCATGCCCTTCACGATGCTGTCGGCCCGCTTCCCGTGATACGTTATCTTCTCCAGGTTTTGCGAGAGGTCATCAACCAGCTCCTCGGCCGATTTGCGCTCTCTGTCAGCCAGGCTGAGTAGGGGGCCAGCTTTCAGCTCCGTCAGCAGATCGACTCCTACCTCGGCGAAGTTATTGACGAAGTTCAGGGGGTTTTGAATCTCGTGGGCGATGCCAGCGGTCAGCTCGCCCAGTGAGGCCATTTTCTCGCTCTGAATAAGCTGTTGCTGCGTGGCTTGCAGGTTGCTCAGGGTTTGCTGCAAAGCGGCGGTGCGCTGCTGTACCTGCTGCTCCAGCAACTCATTCTGCTGCGCCAGCAACTGCTGCTTCTCCTCCTGCTGGGCAGTAGCCTGGGCCGAAAGCCGTCGCACCTGGGCCAGCTTAATCATGAGCAGGCGGCTATCCAGAGCGAAGCGGCAGGCCAGAAATAACGAAATAGCCAGCACAGGACTCAGAAAAGCGGAGAACGTGAGCATGGTGTGCAGCGGAATGCCCAGCACTTCCTGGTGAAGGATTTCCGACCGGAGCGCCGACAGAGTAGCAAACGTGAGGAGCAGTACGAAGGCAATGCCAAACCCCAGGGCGATGATGCCCGCCGCCCGCTTCGCCTGCCGAAGGGCGCCCAGCGTAATACGCAGCTGCTCTGCCGTGACCAGCAGCATAAAGCCGACGGTAGGATACCAGCTGAGCCCTTGCCCAAACATCAACAGCAGCAGGCTGAAAATATTAGCTATCCAGAGGGCATAGTAGATGCGCCCGACCCGCATATAAAAAAAGCTGTAGAGCGCCCGCACGGCCAATACGCTCCCAATCTGCAGACTCGCGTAGGATACGATATCCATACCAAGCCGCAGCCCATGGCGGCCTACATCATCCAGAAAGCCGGTACAGAAAAAGGCGCAGGCTTCGGCCAACGTATAGAGCGCAAAGTAAAAGTTAGCCTGCTGGTTTGGGTTGTAGGCGTAGAACGCGATGTGCAGCGTGCTCAGCAGCAGTAGGGCTCCAAAAAGAAGCATATCGGCCACTTTATACTTGGCTTCCTGCTTAAAATTCTGCTCCATCTGCTGTAGTCCGTTCAGGCGCGGCTGAAAGAAAGTGGGGGCAAAAAACTCGTTGAAGGCGGAAAGGGGTGGCCAGTAGGCAACCCGCACGGCCAATACCTGCTCGCCCTCATCCGCCAGCGGCAGCTCGATGGGCTCTCCATTAGGCCAATAGGCCCTTACCAGGACGGGGATGGTGCTGACTACTCCGTACTGACGCAGCAGCTGCCCATTCAGGTACACCTCAGAAGCGGCGTATTGGAAAATGCTCAGGATCAGGGCGTGGCGCTGAAGCTCAGGGCCTACCCGGAACCGTAGCCGCAGCCACCCGATACCCGCCTGCCGCACTTGCGGAAGCTGCCGGGGGGGGAGGGTGGGGTTAATCGGTTGCCAGTTTCGGTCATTGATGTTCGGACGCGCCCACTGCTCATCGTCGCCGGCCTGGAATTTCCAGCCGTTATCAAGCACGATTCCAGCGGGGGGCATTTTATCGAGATAGACCGCCTTGCTGGTGCCTGGTTGTGCCATTCCTGCCCGTATGGCACAAACCAGTGCCAGTAGCATAAGCGCTTTTATGGGCAGATAGCAGTGCATAACAGGCAGGATTGCTTCTGATGCGGTGGCGGAAATTCCAGCCCCAACGGCTGGGTATGCTCATTGTATAGTGAAATTCTTATGCTTGGGTCGGGTGGAAGGCTGAGGCAGTAGCATAGGCACTATACCCTGTTTGCTTAAGGCCTCAGAGACAAGATGATTATTACTAAATATAGTATGATTATAAATGGAACAATTATAAATGAATCCATTTCAACTAAATTACTCATTCTTAACCATTCAGCCTGTGTGTTTCAATCATAAGCCATAAGCAACGGTAGCGAAGCGCGCTTGTCTTTCCGGTGGCTTTCGCGCTATTCTATCCTTGGTTAGTTTAGTACTGCTATGCTCACACTTCACAAGTCGGCAGGGGATGGTGCTTCGGCTGGCCTACTGGCTAAGTTGGTTTCGCCCTTGCAGGAATCGTGGAAGCGCCTCGTCAATATTGGGGTGCACCAGGAACTCACGGAATGGCAAGGGAAGCGCGTGCGGCTGCTGAATGGTATCAGCAGTGTGACGATTGCCATTTATGCCGGCTATGTTGTCGTGTTCTTCAATTCCCCCGACTGGCTGACGTTTCGGATCTGCCTCGCGGGCGTGTTCCTAAATTTGCCCCCCCTGGTTCTCAATTATTACCGTCGCTACGATGCCTCGGCTTATTACTGCGTTCTGAGTGTCACGCTGCTGTGCTCCTTTATTGCCGTTGCCCGCAGATACAACGGCGTAGAGTATTACCTGATTTCCAACAGCATTGTAGCCATGCTGTTCTTCCGCCGGTTCTGGAAAATTCTCCTTCTGTTTTTGCTGAACGTGGCTGCCTATTTTGCGGTGCGCTACGCCATGCAGTACGTGAAACCCTTTCTGTATGTGCAGGATAGCGCGTATTTCTACAACGCCAACGTGCTGTTGTTCTTCATGACGCTGTTTTTCGTGGTGTCTTATTTTCGCGCGGAAAACTTCCGGCAGGAACAGCTGCTCAGCCAGAAAAATGAAACCTTGGGCCAGTCGCTGGAACATTTGCAGAACACGCAGGCTCAGTTGGTGCAGCAGGAAAAGCTGGCCTCCCTGGGGGCCCTCACGGCCGGCATTGCCCACGAGATTCAAAACCCCCTGAACTTCGTCGACAACTTCTCGGAGGTAGGGATGGAGCTGGTAGAAGAGCTGCGCGAAGAGCTGGCCCGCGAGCCAATTTCGGAGAAGCGCCGGCATATAATAACAGTGCTTCTGGATGATCTGGCCCAAAGCCAAAAAAAGGTGAATGAGCACGCCGACCGCGCCGGCAACATCGTGCGGGGTATGCTCCTGCATTCGCGCACCAGTCGGGGGGAGCGGCAGCCCACGGATCTGAACGCCCTGGCCGACGAGTATCTGCGTCTGGCCTACCATGGCCTGCGCGCCAAACACAAAGACTTCAACGCCACCCTCACGACCGACTTCGACCTGCAATTAGGCCCGGTAACCGTGGTGGTCGAAGATATCAGCCGGGTGCTGTTGAATTTATTTACGAATGCCTTCTACGCGATTCATAAAAAAGCCTCCCAGCTGCCGCCCAGCGCGTACAAACCCACCGTGTCGGTGAGTACGCAGCGGGCGGTGAAGGGCGTGCTGCTGCGGGTGCGCGACAATGGCACCGGCATTCCGCTGGAGGTGATTGACAAGATTTTTCATCCCTTCTTCACCACCAAGCCCCCCGGCGAAGGCACAGGCCTGGGTCTTTCGCTCAGCTACGACATCATCACCAAAGGCCACGGCGGCACCCTCACCGTGAACTCGGGGGCCGGTGAGTACAGCGAGTTTACGATATGGCTACCCGAGTCGCGCGTGCCTTAAGTCCGGCCTACGGCAACTGAGCTCAAAAAAAGCCCCCCAGCGTCAGTCGTACACATTGCCGGGGGCTTTTTTCAACGGCGAGGCTGCGCTGAAGCTGAAATCCGAACCTGCCGCGTGAGCACCGACGACCAGAGCCGCGGCAACACCAACGGGGAACACCGAGCGAGTATGATAAAGTCGCTGAATGGCAGCCACGGCATCCGCAGGGCCAACTAAAAGCCCCCTAGAGGGCGGCATTCTTAATCACGGTCACGGCTTCGCGTAAGGCCAAATCCTTACGCAAAGGCTTCACAAAGCGAGCTGCCCGGTTTACTTGGGTGGTGTCGGCGGTAGTGGCAGTGGCGCTGAGCAGGGAAATTTCCAGGGGCGGCACCAGCTTTTGCGACTCCGTATACTTGTTGGCGGCGGCGCGCGTCAGCTCCTGCTCGGCCCGGTAGCCCGCCAGATTCAGCGAAACCTGGGTGTCGTTCTTGCGCTTCTGCATCCGCTGCACCGATTCGGTGATGAGTTTGAGGCCCGCGCTGGTGGCCACGCGGTTGTTGCTGGCAGCCACCAGCTGCTTCAGAGCCGCTGCCCCCGACCACAGCTTGTAAGAGGCCGGCGCGATTTCGTCCCAGGGCAATGGATACTCGGTATCTTTTTCCCCGTCGCCGAGCGTGCTGTACGCGTCTGGCACCACCACGTCCGGCGTCACGCCCTTGAACTGGGTGGAGCCGCCATTGATGCGGTAGTACTTCTGCACCGTCAGCTTGAGCGAGCCGAATGGCTTCAGGTTGTCGAAGGTGCTGGGCAGCACCTGATCCAGGTCGAATATCTGCTGCACGGTGCCTTTGCCGTAGGTGGTGTTACCCAGAATAAGCCCCCGCTGATAATCCTGAATGGCTGCGGCCAGAATCTCGGAGGCCGAAGCGCTGTACTTGTTTACCAGCACTACCAGCGGCCCTTCGTACTGCAAGCTGGCGTCGGGGTCGGCGATAATCTGGGCCGGGCGCTGGCGGCTCTTTATCTGCACCATCGGGCCGCTTTTCACGAATAAGCCCGCCATTTCTACCGCATCCTGCAAAGAGCCGCCGCCATTAAAGCGCAAATCGAGTACGACGCCTTGTACACCCGCTTTTTTGAGCTTTTCTAATTCGTTCTTTACATCGTTGGCCGAGCTGCGGCCGCCGTTGTGGTTGAAATCGGCATAGAAGCTGGGCAGAAAAATGTAACCGATTTTGCGGCCACCTTCATTCACAACGGCCGACTGAGCATAGGTATCCTCGATAATGACCACATCGCGGATAATGCTGATAACGTGGGTGCTGGCATCGGGCTTGCGCACCGTCAGGCGCACTTCCGTGCCTTTCTTGCCCCGAATCAGCTTCACCACTTTATCCCGGCGTATGCCGCTTATATTTACGGGTTCCGCATCGCCTTGCCCCACACGCAGGATGATGTCGCCGGTTTTGAGCTCGCCCTGCCGATAGGCCGCGCTGCCCGGCACAATATCCGCTACCGAAATCTGACCGTCTTTCTCATTGAGTAAAGCCCCAGTGCCTTCAAGGCGGCCCGTGAGCGCAATATCAAAGTTGTCTTTGTCCTGAGGGGCAAAATACTCGGTGTGCGGGTCGAAGGCATTCGCGAGGGAGGAGGCGTACAGGGCCAGGCGGTCGGCGGCGTCAGTTTGCTTTATATCATTGAACCACTCGTCATAATATTTTAATACGCGCTTTCGAGCATCTGCTTCCAGCTCAGCGGGGGTGCGCTTGGTTATGGGGCCAGCTTGCTTAGACGCCAATGGCTTTTCGGCTTTTTTGGCTTGCTCGTCCATCATTTCGGATACCTGCACCAGTGTTTGATACTTTAGCAGCCGCCGCCAGTAGTCGCGGCGCGCGGCGGCGTCGACTGGGTAGTCGAGCTTGTCGGGGTCCGTTTCAAACGTCTCGGCTACGGTCAGATCAAACGGATTGGCCAGCAGCTCCCGGTACATGGCCTGGGTTTCGCCAATGCGCTGCTCAATCAGCCTAGTGCTCAGGTCCAGAAAAGGATGGTCGCCTTTCTTCAACTCATCGTCGAGCGCTTTTTGATACTTGCGGAGTTGCTGCACATCGGCTTGCAGCAGAAAGCGGTGGCCCGAATCGAGGCGCTTTAGATACAGCTCAAATACCCGCTGCGAGAACTGATCGTCGATGGGCTGGGGCTGGTAGTGTGCTTCGCTCAAGCCCTGTACCAGCGTTTTCAGTAGCACTTCATCCTTCGGATTCTCCAACTTCACACCGCTCGTCCTGAGCCAGGAAGGAGGGGAATTGAAGGCCGTTAATCCTGAAATACCGAGGAGCAGAACGGTGCCGTAGGTGGCAATAGCACGGGAGGAAAGCATGGCAGACAGCGTAAGTGAAAGGCAAAAGGCAGGGCGGCCACGGTGCCGGCTCTTCGCTGGCAAAGCAAGCAATGTTCCAGAGTTGCCCGGCTGAAATGGAATAAGGCAAAGATGACTAATCCGCTAGCAAGTTGTTCGGCGGCGAATAATTATTTGCCCGGTCTTCTTTCTTATGTCTTTAGATAGCGTAGCACTACCGCAGTGGCTGGCGGATAGCCGCTAATGACGCGTCTGGGGGGCTTTTTCCTATTTCACAAAAAAAAATGCCCTTCGCTTGTAACGATTGCCCAAACTTTCGGTACTCGCTGCAAACCAACTCCTACTCCCTACCCGGTGGAAACCAGAAGCGACGAAGAACTAATGGCAGCCGTGCAGGCCGACGACCTCGACCAGGTGGTGCCGTTGTTCGAGCGCTACCAGGGGCCGCTGTTCAACTTCCTCTACCGTCTCACCAACGACTACGAAGCCAGCCAGGACCTCACGCAAACCGTGTTTGAGCGCCTGTTAAAGTACCGGGCCAGCTACCGGCCCGGTCAGCCCTTCCGGGCCTGGGCCTACCAACTAGCCCGCAATGCCCACACCGACCACTGGCAGCGCCGCCAATACCTGCGCACCACCGACGTGGTGGAAGTGGAGCGCCAGGGGGCATTGGGTGGAGCCGCCTTCCGCCACACGGCCGCCGTGGACCGCGAGCAGGATTTGCACGAAGCCATGGCATTACTATCGCCCGCTCAGCACGAAATCCTGGTGCTGCACCGCTTCCAGGGCTTTAGCTACGAGGAAATCGCGGAGATGCTGGGATGCACGGCGGGCGCGGCCAAAGTAAAAGCGCATCGGGCCTTGCAAGCCCTGCGCACCATTTATTTCGACTAACTACCATGAATAGCACGCAATACTCCTCCGAATGCCTCAACGTAGCCGACCTGCTGGTTGACTACGCCGAGCACAGTCTGCCCCCGGAGCAAACGGCCCGGATTGCTGCGCACCTAGCCCACTGTCCCCGCTGCCAGCAGCGGGTAGCGCAGCTGCGGGAGCTGGGGGGCAAATTTGAGGCAGCTGAGCCCGTAAACCCGCCGCCAGCGCTGCGTGTCAACTTTATGGCCGCCCTTGAGCGGGAAAAAGCGGCGCTGGCTAAGCCAGAATCGGTAGCGGGCGAAGCGAAAATAGTGCGTATGGAGCCTGCCGCTTCGGACCCGACGGGTATGTGGTGGCTGCGCATCGCTGCCAGCCTTCTGCTACTGGCCACGGGTGTTCTGCTGGGTAACCTGTGGCGGCCAGCGGGAACTGATGTTGCTGGCGTAACGACTGCTACTACTTCCGACCCACGCTTTCGTGCACTCAAGGTAAACCCTACGGCGCCTTCGCTCTCGGCCAGCGACCGGATTCAACTGGTAAACGAGATGGCCGTTGATGCGGAAGGCATTAGCGACCCAACGGTGCAGGCGCTCATCAACACGCTCAACTTCGACCCAAATACTAACGTGCGGCTGGCCGCCGGGCAGGCACTATATCGCCTCCGCGACGACCCACGAGTAGGGGAGGCCTTCGTGCAGTCCCTCACCATCCAGACTGATCCCAACGTGCAGATCATGCTTATTGAGCTGCTGGTAGCCCTGCGTGAGCGGCGCGCGGTGCCTGAGCTGGAGCGTTTGTCTCAACGGCGTGACGCTTTACCCATCGTGCGGCAGCAGGCCGAGTCGGGACTGGGGCAATTGATACAGATATAAAGCGCAACGTCATGCGAGTGCAGTATCGCATGTGCGGTCGTTGTAATGCCAACTGTTAATAAAAAGGTGGTCATGCTGAGCCTGTCGAAGCATCTCTACCGAGAAGTATTCCCAATCGTTGCTCAACGAAGCGGCAGAGATGCTTCGACAAGCTCGGCATGACAGCTTAATAGAAATAAGCACACAAAAATTTCAATTCATTTTTCCCAACGAACCGGGCTTGAAAAAAGCCCCCCGGAAGTCGCGGTTGCGGGTGCGTTCGACACTTCTTTTTACTCCTCTTCTCATTGTCATGAAAAAGACGCTGTTTCTCACTTTACTTTTCTTGCTGGCGGCCAGCACTGCCTCGTGGGCCCAGGAATATAAGCTCAAGCTCGGCGGCAAAGCCCGCAAAATCGTGCTGGACATGCACGGCAGCGACGTAACGCTGGAAGGCTATAACGGCGATGAGCTCATCATTCGGGGCAACGGCTTCGAGCCGACACCGAAGCGCGCCGAGGGGCTGCGCGCCGTGTATAACTCCGCCGTGGATAATACCCGCATCGGCCTCGCGGTTACCGAAAAGGACAATACGGTGCGCGTGGTGCAGGCCTCCCGCAAGGATACCGACTACGTGATCCGGGTGCCGCGCCAAACGTCGGTGGTGTTCACCCAAACCCAGTTTGGCAGCGGCAACTTGAAAGTAACGGACCTGCAGGGCGACCTGGAAGTGAATATGAAAGATGGCGATGCCCAACTCCTGAATATGGGCGGCGGCGTGGTAGCCAACAGCATCAGCAGCGACATTGTGGTGCGCTACTCCGGGATGGGCAAGTCTCCCAGCGCTATTTCCAGCGTCAGCGGGGCGGTAGATGTCACGATGCCGGCCAGCAGCAAAACTACGCTGCAGCTGCGCACCATCTCGGGCGAGGTCTACACCGACTTCGACATCAACATGGGTAAGGGCAATGAGAATGACGATATGCGCCGCGTGGGTGGCCAAACTGTGGAAGGCACCGTGAACGGCGGTGGTACCAAGATCTCCCTGCAATCGGTGAGCGGCGACGTGTTCGTTCGCAAAGCCAAGTAAGATGGTGAGATGGTGAATATCTGTCCACTTCACCCTTCATCACCTCACCACTTCATCACCTCACCCTTTCACCACTTCACCGCATCATGAAACTATTCCTGCTACTTGGGGCCGTGGGTGCCCTGCTCCTGGGTACAAACCCCGCCGAAGCCCAGAAAATAATTGAGAAAAAAGCCCCCCTGAGCGCCCGGCAGCGGCTTGTGCTGGATTTACAACAAGCTTCCAGCATTCAGATCAAAGGCGGCAGCGGCAAGGAAGTGGCCGTGCGTGCCACGGTTACCATCAACCGAAATAAGCTCAACGACGCCCTGCTGCTGACCCTGAACACGGAAGGCGACGAGGTAAAAGTGAAGTCGGCGTTCGACAAAAAGCTGCTGGGCGCCAGCCAGGAAGCCGACTGCCCCGATAGCGAGGGCTACAGCACCTGGAACGATACGGGCGCTAATGGCAAGGGCTCGTACCGCCTCTGCGCCCGCATCGACTACGTGATTGAAGTGCCCGCCGGCGCTACGGTTAAAGTCAATACTATTAGCGGCAACATTGAGGTAAAAGGCCTGAATGGGCCGCTGGAAGCCAAATCCATCAGTGGCTTCGTGGATGTAAGCTGGCCCCCGGCAAAAGGCGCGGACGTAGCCCTCAAAACCATCTCCGGCGAGGTGTACACCAATCAGGATATTGCTTTTACTGGCCGCAAGAACAACTCTCCCGTGGGCTACCAGGTGCGCGGCACGCTGGGCAGCAGCGGCCCCACTATTCACCTCGAATCCATCAGCGGCGACGTGTTCTTCCGCAAGCAGAACTAAACAGCGCCGCGCCGGCTAAGCCCCGGCCGGGGGGCAAATTGCCTGATACATGAGCGTTGTGAGGTGGCAGGCGAGGGCTATTTGGTTTGGCTAAAATGATGGTTGTGAATTAAAAACAATACGTGTTTTTAATTCCATTCATACCTCGTAAAATATGCTTCGTGAATGTAGTAGGCGAGTATTAAATAGATTGAATGGAGTTTTTATTTTATATAAACACGAAGCCTTGTAACTTATTTGTTCCTGTTGTCGTTGAGGGCTTGCGATTATCTTCTGACAGATAGCGCTAGTGCGTTAGCACTTGCTTTTGACTCTTTAAATCTCTTTTTAACTTAGTACTGCCTATATGATTAACTTAGTACTGCCTATATGAAAAAGTCCCTGATTTTAGTCGCTTTGTTGGTTGCCGGAATTTCTGCCGCTAATGCCCAAACTACCACGGGTCAGAGCACGACGACCACGCAGACCACGACTCCGGCTGCCACCCAGAGCACGACCACTCAAACGCAGACTACTCCGGCCACCGACGCCACTATCAATACCACTACGACCGTGCCCGCTCAGACTAGCACAACCGTAGAGACGCAAAGCACCACTGTTGCCCCCGCCGCTCCTGCCACCACGCGGAAAGACGCTGACGTGAAAGTAAAAGGCAAAAAGAAGAAATCTAAAATGAAGGTTGATCCTTCGAAATAAGTCTTCCTGCTTGTTTAGCAGCTTAAACAAAATCCCGCCTTACGAGAGTAAGGCGGGATTTTGTTTTTTGTTTCCAGCATGTTTATGTTCTAAGAAAGTGTTTTTTATCAGCACTTAAAATGATTTAAAAATTTGCCGTAATTATATACAATAGCTACGTAAAGTATTTGTGCGTACACACTGAAGTCACCCCAACGCGCTGGATGATTATTTACGTACTTACGCCGTTAAATATGAAAAATAGACTTATAGTTGCGGCCCTGCTGCTAGGCGGTGCGGCGCAAGCTCAAACAACACCCACCACGACCTCGCCGGCGTCTGCTATGCCTTCGCCCACCGATCCAAAAATCAAGCCCATCGGCACCATTGATCAAAGCCCCCCACCTACCCAGCAGCCGACCCAGGAACGCGTGCGCAAACGCCAAACGGTAATGGATGGCAAGGCTTCGCCGGGCGTGGAAAACACGGATAAGCAGCGCTCTAGGCGGACGAAGGCTAAAAAGCCGCGCCCGGCCCGCGCCCCGGAATCTACCGGCCCGCCGCAATAGGCAAGAGAAACAAGTACCCGCGAAAAAGCCCCCCATCCGTAGCGTTGGGGGGCTTTTTCGTGCATCTGAAATTTTAAAAAAGGCCCGCTATTTCAACTTTGCGCCGTGTTGTAGCAGCAAGTCGCCGAGGGCGCGGAGGGCCGTTTGCGCGTCGGGGGTGGCGTGGGCGGCGGCTTGCAGGGTTTGGGTGCCCAGTATATCCAATGATTGACCCACGGCTTCACCATCAATGCCGTTGGCATCGCTAAGCAACGACTGCAAATTGCCCAGCTCCCGGTCGATGTCCTGCAGCTCCGGGATGCCGCTCTGTTGGAGCGTTTCCTGCCAGGTGTCGATGTTGGTATGAGCCGTGCTCAAGGGCAGAGAGGTAAGGCCGCCTTGCAGGGCGTGTACGGTGCCGGCAAGCAGGTCGGCACCGGACTGGGGGGCATTTGGTTGTTTCATAAGAAAGGGAATGAAGAAGAGTATACGCTAAACCGAGGTAGCCAGCGGAACTGGCGCTGCCAGCCCTAGCTCGCGCAAAATAGCTACTGCCCGCAATGCGCTGGCTTCTTTGTCCTTGATTTCGAGCATCATATCCACATCGAGACCGTTGAGGTGGGTCAGGAACTCTCGAAACCGATTCTCATCCAGCGAGAAGGTGTGTTTGCCTTTGCGCTCGCCAAGCTGTTGGGAGCTGTAGTCCATCATCAGCACGCCGTCGTGGGTGGGGTGCCAGGTGCCGGCGGCCAGCCGTAGGGCTTCCCGCATCGGCTCCTCGTGGTTCAGACACTCGTGGTGGAAGTTGTCGAACAGAATGGGAATGCCCACGGCCTCGTGCACCCGAAGGCAGTCGCGCAGACTAAACAAACGGTCGTCGTTCTCAACTACCAGGCGCACTTGCACCGCTTCGGGCAGCGTGCGATACGTTGTAATAAAGCGCTCAATGGCCACATCCCGGTCGCCATACAGGCCCCCGACGTGAATTTGCAGCTTGGCGGTGCTGTCCAGGCCCATCAGATCCAACATGGAGCCCTGATACACCAACTCGGCGATGCTACGCTCCACAATGCCGGGGTCGAGCGAGTTGAGCACCACGAACTGATCGGGGTGAAAGGACACGCGCATCTGCTCAGTCTTGATGTAGTCGCCAATGGCCCGGAACTGGGGGGCAAATTCAGTCTGCCAGGGGTAGGTGTTCACGGTATGGGAGCCGAAGGGCACTATGCCCGAGCCAATCCGGAAGAAGAGCAGACCATGCTGCACGTTATACTCCAGAATGCGCTGCAAACAAGTCAGATTATTGGTGACGGTGGTTACCAGACGCTCATCGTTGTAGGAAGCCAGCCGAAACGTGGTGGCGGCACTGCAGTCGAGCGTTTCATTTACGCAGGGATACCCAATTTTCATAGCTTAGGCTTACGTGCGTCGCGCGCCGCCTGTTGTGCCTAGGCGCTGATCAGCGGGCTAACGGAATACCGGTTTCCTCCCGCTGGGCCTTGTTCGTCCGCTCTTTCGACACGGCCCGCGCCTCAATGAAAATTCGCTGCACGTCGGGGTGCAGCTGGCGAATGCCTTTTTCCAAGCGGTCCACCGATTCTTCTACTTCCGCCGCCGACAAGCCCGGCTGAAAGTTTACATCCAAAGCCAGAAAGACGTCGTTCGGCCCAAAGTGCATACTCAGCGGGCGCTTGGCATTGAGAATAGCCGCATCGGCCTGCACCAGCGCCCGGATACTCTGTATGACCGCCGGGTCGGCACCTTCGCCAATGAGCAGCCCTTTGCTTTCATACGCCAGAAATATGGCTGTCAAAGCCAGAATGCAGCCGATAACAATGGAGGCCACGCCATCGAGGTAAGGATTGTTCAGGGCATGACCCAGGAACACGCCCAGAGCTGCCACTACCAAGCCCAGCAGGGCGGCCGTGTCCTCGAAGATGATGGCGAAGTTGCCGGGGTCCTTGCTGGCCCGGAGCGCAAACCAAAAGGGTTTGTCGCCGCGGGTGGCGTTGAAGTTTTTCAGGGCCAGAAACAGTGCGGCTCCTTCAAAAGCGGCGGCTAACCCCAGCACCACGTAGTTCCAGGTAGGGTCAGAAAGCGGGGCGGGGTTACGGATATGGGAAATGCCTTCGTAAAACGACATACCGCCGCCAATAGAGAAAATTAGAATGGCCACGATCAGGGACCAGAAATACAACTCTTTGCCGTGGCCAAACGGGTGGTCGTCGTCGGGGGCTTTTTTGCTGCGCCGAATACCCAGTAGCAGCAGCAGGCCGTTGCCCGTATCCACTACCGAGTGAATGCCTTCCGAGAGCATGGCCGAGGAGCCCGTGAAGCTGGCCGCCACAAACTTTAAAACGGCAATAGCCAGATTGGCCCCGATGGCGGCGTAAATACCAGTTTTGGAAGAGTTGGCCATAAGCAGAGATGTTAGGAGCGCTACGTATTGCCGTAGCCTTTATCCACCACTTATGCCTTGTCGGATGCCCCCATCGAGAGAAATCTGGCCAGCGAAGCGCAAGTACACTTGGGCGGGTAGTATACCCACACAAACGCCGGTATGGGCGTCAGGGTTAGCAATTGTCCTAATCACTACCGAATGCCTTTACTCATACCCCCGGTTATCCTTGAAATTGCGATTGTAGCGCTCCCGGTCGCGACGGGCCTGCTCCAGTTTCTTCTTCAGGGCCTCCTGCTGCTGCAATTCCTCCAGCTTACGCCGCTCTTTGCCCTCCCGCGACAGGGCGTCGTAGAGCAGGCTGGCGGGGTTTTCCAGGGTAGCCACGGGGGCTTTCGGAGCCGTGGAGTCGACGGGAAACAGGGGCTTGGGCGCTGGGGGGCGTTTTACGGCGTTGGCGGGCGGCGTGGGGCGACGCACATTGCGCAGGGCCTTTTTTATCTGCGCATCAGCCGGGCGGCCTTCCTGCACCCGCACCTCGCCCAGCTGTATGCTGGCGCGGTCCAGCTTTACTTGCACAATGAGCTGGGAAAGCCCCGAACGGCCCAGGGCCAGCCGCTTGGTCTGGAAGCCCAGCGAAATAAACTCCAACGTGTCGGTATACGCCACGTCGATGCGAAAGTCGCCGTCGTTATTGGCTATTACGCCAGCCTTGCTGCCCTTGATGCGTACCGTGGTGCCGGGTACAGGCGTGCCGTCGGCGGCATTGGTAATCGTGCCCGACACGCGCAGCTGCGCCGACGCCGACAAAGCCAGCAACAGGCCCAGCGCCAGCAGCAGGGCCGCTTTATTCCAGAATAGGGGTAGTAGACGAAGCAGAAAGATCATTAACTATACTAACGCAACCAAACTGCAAGGTAGCCAACTACAGAGTCAAAAAAAGCCCGCACCGTTGCAGGCGCGGGCTTTTTAAAACCATAAAACAGACGAAGGGGTTCGTTATTCCTCCTTCATCTTGATTTCGCCGTCGTCGTCCACTTTTGCTTTGGAGCCGTCGGCAGCCTTTATTTTCATCTCACCGTCCGACTCCGTTTTAACCTTGGTGCCGTCGGCATACTTGGTTTTGGTGTCGCCATCGGCTTCCACTTTGGTTACGCCCTGGTCAGCCGAAGCCGTTTGTGTAGCAGCTTCAGCCACGTACATTTCCTCGGCGTAGTTCATACGGTTGGCCACATACGCCTCGTACTGAGCTGGATCGGAGAAAACGGTTTTGAACTCCCTATCGGTTTCGATATTGATGGCTTGCATGGCCGTATACATGCCGGTGGTATCAGTGGTGTACTGCGCTTCCAGCTCGGCAAGGCGGCGCGAACGGTTGAAATATATATCCTCAGCGCGGGCCACCACAGTCGTATCCGTTATTTTCAGGTCGGTAGCCATACGCGTGGCAATGCGGTTAGCGCGGGTACGGTATGTAGCCTCCGTAGCGGGCGTGCTGACCGTCTCGGTAGTCGTGGTTGTGGTCGTAGTTTCGGCCGCTTTTTCCTGCGAGCAGGACGCCAATGCCAGTGCGCCGGCGCAGGAGAATAATAAGAAGGTCTTTTTCATGACAAAGAGTTAGGAGGGAGAAAGTAGCAGTCCGAGAATCAGACCACGGCCGCTATACGGTTCAGCTTTTTTACAGTTGTTAAATTGAATTATTAGATATAAAAAAGCCCCCCAGCGTTGGTGCTGGGGGGGCTTTTTTATATCCAAGTAATACGGCTGATTAAGCACGCCGCAGCTCAAACACGGTGATTTCGGGCAGGAAGCCCACCCGGCCCGGATAGCCGAGGTAGCCCAGGCCGGTATTCACGTACAGATACTGCTGGCCCTGCTGGTAGAGCCCCGCCCACTGCTTGTACACGTACTGCACCGGGCTCCACTTGAAAAACGGCAGATTCACGCCAAACTGCATGCCGTGAGTGTGGCCAGAGAGGGTAAGGTCGATGTCGGGGTAGCTCAGCACCTCGCCTTCCCAGTGCGAGGGGTCATGGGAAAGCAGGATTTTGAAGGGTGCGTCGCCGCTGGCGGCGTGGGCTTTGGGCAGGTTGCCATACTTGGGAAAGCGCATCTGGGCGCCCCAGTTCTGTACGCCCAGCACGGCTATTTTCTCGCCGTCGCGCTCGATGGTGTGGCTTTCATCCAGCAGCAGGCGCCACCCGATTTTGGCGTGGTTCCGGGCCAGGCGGGCCAGGTTTTCGTGCTTGGCCTCCGGCGAAGGCCATTCCACGTAGTCGCCGTAGTCGTGGTTGCCGAGAATGGAGAGCTTGGGCAGCTGGCTTTGAATCTGAGCCAGCGTATCAATATGCGCTTCCACCTCCGTGGCCACGTTATTTACCAGGTCGCCAGTCATGAAAATGAGGTCAGCCTGCTGCTTGTTAATCAGCCGGACGGCCCGCGCCAGCGGCTCGCTCGAGTTGAAGCTGCCCGTGTGCAGGTCCGAAATCTGGAGCACCTTGAAGCCATCGAACGCGGCCGGCAGGTTGGGAAAGCGCAGCGTCACGCGCTTCACCTGGTAGTCGGTAGCGCCGCGCAGCATACCCCAGATAAAGGCCACGAACGGAATGCCGGCCACCACCAGCGCCAAGCCGCTCAAAAATTGACTACGGGTAATCGGCGAGCCCGAGGCGGCAGTAGCACGTTGGGTAAACTGGCGCACTACCCAGCGTCCCATCCGAACCAGGTCTTCGGGAAGTAAAAAGAGTACCACCACAATCTTGGCCAGCAGCAAGCCAACCAGAGCGCTGGATAAATAGGTTTTGTAAGGAGCCGGTCCGCTATGACGGGTGCTAATGGCCCAGACAGCCAAGCTCCAGGCTAGGACCGTAACGACCCAGTAAATAGCCGCCGCGAGCCGCCGCCCTCTCAGTGAGCTGGCTGGAAGTAGAGTTTTTATAGCCTGGTAGCCGTACCATTCGGCTAAGATGAGCAATAGAATGAAGGGAAAACTCAGAATTCGTGACATGCAGGTGGGTAAGGAGGATTCCGGCGGCTTTGGTTTAGTTATTGAAACAACCGTAGTAAAATAGGATAGACGGCGGAATGCGAAGTTTACTTTAAACGCCCGCTCCCCGCAACAATGATGCAGCATGGAATCGTTTGACAATCTGGCGGAAGAATCGGCCGCGCTCATCCGCTACGAAGCCCCGACTTCTTTCGGCATCAAGAGCTGGGCCGAAAAAGACCGGCCCCGCGAAAAGCTGCTGCAAAAAGGCCGCTCCGCTCTCTCCGACGCCGAGCTGATGGGGATTCTACTCGGCTCGGGCACTGCCCGGCTCTCGGCCGTGGACGTGGCCCGGCTGATTCTGAGCGCGGTAGAAAACGATTTGAATGAGCTAGCCAAATTGTCGGTCAAGGAGTTGATGCGCCACAAAGGCATCGGCGAGGCGAAAGCCATTACCATCATAGCCGCCCTGGAGCTGGGCCGCCGCCGCAAGGAAACCGCCGCCGCGGCCCGCACCACCATCACCTGCTCGCGCGATATCTACCAGCTCATCCGCCCCAATCTTCAGGATTTGCCCCACGAGGAGTTCTGGGTGATTCTACTGAATAGAGCCAACGTGGTCATGCGCAAGCAGCCCATCAGCAGCGGGGGCGTGGCCGGCACCGTCGCCGACCCGAAGATGATTTTCAAGCACGCCCTGGAGCAGCTGGCCAGCTCCATCATCCTGGTCCACAATCATCCCAGCGGCAACCTCAAGCCCAGCGCTGCCGACATCGCCCTCACCCGCAAGCTCAAAGAAGCCGGCCAGTTCCTCGACCTGCCCATCCTGGACCACCTCATCTACACCGACCACGGCTACTACAGCTTCGCCGATGAGGGTGTGCTGTAATGCTAAGCGGGTTACTGCACGTAAGCGGCCATTGCTGCGTGTAGAGACACATATTTGTGTCTCATCATTGCTGATGTTGTTTAATCAAGCGCTGTGATTGTTCAACGAGGAGACATAGGTACGTGTCTCTACATTTAAAAAAGCCCCCCAGCGCCGCTGGGGGGCTTTTCTGATTCAAACCTAGCAAGAGCCGCCGCGCCCCGGTATCTTTGCCGCTACCATGCGCCTCAATCCCAAGCTCTTTATCTTTCTCGGCCTGCTCCTCGTGCTCGGCTATTTTCTGCAAGACCTCGTGCTGAACGACGAGCAGTACGTAGCCCGCATCGGGAAGGCCCGCCACGCCAAAAACGACGAGTTTCGGCGGGTGCAAGGCTCACCGCTCTCGGCCGAGCAGCGCCAGGAGTTCGACAGCCTTAACTACTTCGCGCCCAACAAAACCTACCGCCTCACGGCCCAGTTCGAGCCCTTTCCCGTGCGCGACACCATCGCCATGCGCCTCACTGACGGGAAAGATGAGAAGTATCTGCGCTGGGGCCGCGCCGCGTTTGAGTGGCAAAAGGAAGCCCAGCGCCTTACCGTGTTCCGCAAAGCCAACGGCCCCGATACCACGCTCTTCATCCCCTTCACCGACAAAACCAACGGCTTCGATACCTACGGCGGTGGCCGTTACCTCGATGCCGAGCCGGTAGCAGAAGGCGACGACGAAATCGTGCTCGATTTTAACACGGCGTATAATCCCTTCTGCGCTTATAGTGCGTCGTTTGCCTGCCCCGTGCCGCCGGCTGAAAATATCTTATCGGTGTATATAAAGGCCGGGGAGAAGACCTTTCACAAGGACTAACTACTCCTCGCGCAACGGCCGCAAATCCAGCACAAAGCCGGGCAGCACAGGTTCGCCACTGAGCTCATTATCAAAGCCATGCACTTCAATCGGGGGCTGGCCAGGACGGTATACGTGGGCGGTTCCGTCTTCTGTGTTGAGCAGAAAACCGAGCTGTACGCCATTACGCAGCCACTGCTCCATCTTGGTGTGCAAGGTCGTCAGGCGGTCGGAGGGGGACTTTACTTCCACCACAAACTCCGGGCACACGGGCAGGAACTTGTTGCGCTGCTCCACGGGCACCTTCGCCCAAGTAGCATTGCTGAGCCACGACGCATCGGGCGAAAGAGTGGCTTTGTCAGGTAAAACGAAGGCGGCCGACGACTTGCCCACGCGGCCTAAGCGGGTTTGCTTGTTCCAAAGGGAGAGTTGAAAAAATACTTCGCCGCTGTGGGCGCTGGAAAGAAAGCCGGCGGGCGACATAAAAACGATTTCGTGGTCGGAGGTGCGCTCCACGCGCAAATCGGGCTTATCCTGGCAGAACTGGAAAAACTCCTCGTCGCTGAAGCCCGTGATGAGGGGGCCACGCAGGATAACGGCTTCTTCCGAAATAGTGGGTCGGCTGGTCATAACGCGGTTGATAGCTTTTTTCGAAGATACGCAAAACTCTCCGGGCTGGGGGGCTTTTTGGCCCGCTCCGCAAATTCCTACCTTTGCTTGCCCGGCTGATGGTAAAACGCCGTCAGCCGGCCCCTGACAACGACTATTATTTATGAAAATCTCCCTCGACTGGCTTCGTACGCTCATTCCCACCGATAAATCGGCCACTGAGCTGGCGGCTCTGCTCACGGGCTCGGGTCTGGAAGTGGAAGGCGTGGAAGAGCTGGAAAGCATTCCCGGCGGCCTGCGCGGCCTCGTAATCGGCGAAGTGCTGACCTGCGAAAAGCACCCCGACGCCGATAAGCTGAGCCTGACCACCGTAGCCGTGGGCGACGCCACCCCCCGCCAGATCGTGTGCGGGGCTGCCAACGTAGCCGCCGGCCAGAAGGTAGTAGTAGCCCTGGAAGGCGCTACCCTGCACCCAACCCAGGGCGAGCCATTCAAAATCAAGAAGTCCAAGATTCGGGGCGCCGCCTCCGAGGGTATGATCTGCGCCGAGGACGAAATCGGCCTGGGCACTTCCCACGCCGGTATCATCGTCCTCGACACGAGCTTGCCCAACGGCACGCCCGCCGCTGACTATTTCGGGCTGGGTTCCGATGCTGTGCTGGAAATCGGCCTGACGCCTAACCGTGCCGACGCGGCCTCCCACTACGGCGTGGCCCGCGAATTGCGTGCCCTATTGCGTCAGCCCTGCCACCTGCCCGATGTCAGCGCGTTTTTGCCCCCCACGGCGGCTGCGCAAAATATTCAGGTTGTTATCGAGGACGAAGAAGCCTGCCCGCGCTACGCTGGTTTGCTGCTGGAAAACGTGCGGATCGGCCCATCGCCGGAGTGGCTGCAGCGGCGCTTGCGCAGCATTGGCCTATCGCCGATTAATAATGTGGTAGACGTGACCAACTTCGTGCTGCACGAGCTGGGCCAGCCCCTGCACGCCTTCGACGCCGACCAGATTGCTGGGGGGCAAATTCGGGTGAAGCGCGCCGCTGAGGGCGAGAAGTTCATGACCCTGGATGGCACCGAGCGCACCCTGCGCGCCGAAGACCTGGTGATTGCCGGTGGGGGCGGGGAGCCGATGGCCTTAGCCGGCGTATTCGGGGGGCAAAATTCCGGCGTGAGTGCCGCCACCAAACGCGTGTTTCTGGAAAGTGCCTACTTCACGCCCGCCGTGGTGCGCCGCACCAGCCAAACCCACCAGCTCAAGACCGACGCTTCCTTCCGCTTCGAGCGCGGCACCGATCCGCACATAGTGCTGGTCGCCTTGCAGCGGGCGGCCCTGCTGCTTCAGGAAGTGGCCGGCGCGCGTATCGCCGCGCCAGTCGTGGATGAGTACCCCAAGCATATGCTGCCTGCCACCGTGCGACTGCGCCTCTCGCGGGTGGAGCGCCTGGTGGGCCAGCACATCGCCACCGAGCAGATTCGTCAGATTTTAAGTGATTTAGAAATCGTAATCCACGCCGAAAACGGCGATGACTGGTGGCTGACCGTACCCTCCTTCAAAGTGGACGTGACCCGTGAAGCCGACGTTATCGAAGAGATACTGCGCATCTACGGCTACAACAATGTGGCTTTGCGCCCGCACAACGCGGCTTCTTTCCTGGCCAAGTTCCCGAACCCTGACCCGGAGATTCTGCGCCAGAACACGGCCCGCCTGCTCAGCGGCCAGGGCTTTTCGGAAATCATCACCAACTCCATCACCAACGCCCGCTACTTCGAGGCCGAAGGCGAAACCAACGAGGCCCTGGTGCGCGTGCTGAACTACAACAGCGCTGACCTGAACGTGCTGCGCCCCACCGTGCTGCACAGCGCCCTGGAAGTAGTCCGCTACAACCTCAATCGTCGTCAGCGCGACCTGAAGCTGTACGAGTTCGGCAAGACCTACCACCGCCAGGCCGACGGCCAGTACGCGGAGAAAAACCATCTGATAATCCTGCTCACCGGCAACGCCACCGCCGAAACCTGGCAGCACAAAGCCGAAAAAACAACCTTCCACCACTTGGCCGGTGCCGTGCAGCAAGTACTGACGGCCTTGGGCCACGCCGCGCCCACTTCCCAACCCGTACAGCACCTGTATCTGGCTGGGGGCCTGACACTGTTGGCTCACAACCAACCGGTTGCTCACCTGGGGGGCATTTCTGGCGTAGTGCTCAAGCGCCTTGACGTAAATCAGCCCGTGTGGTACGCCGAGCTGGACTGGGACTGGCTGGTGAAGAAATACAAGAATGCCCTTGTGGCCCGCGAACTGCCCAAGTTTCCGGAGGTACGCCGCGACTTGTCGCTGGTAGTGGACAAAGCCGTGACCTTCGACCAGCTGCGCCAGATTGCCCAGCGCGCCGAGCGCAAGCTGCTGCACGGTGTGAACGTATTCGACGTCTACGAAGGAGACAAGCTGCCGGAAGGCAAGAAGTCGTACTCCGTCAGCTTCAGCCTGCAAGACCTCACCCAAACGCTTACTGACCAGGCAATTGATGGCGTAATGCAGCGCCTGATGCAGCAGTTTGAGAAGCAGGCTGGCGCCGTAATTCGCCGGTAGCGCGGAAATCCATTCCGCGTCGAGCGCAGCGAGAAATCACGCGTGAGCGCAATACTAACTTCTCGCCCGCTGCTCGACGCGCAACGGATTTCCGCGCTACATCTTTACATTCGCTAAAAATAATTCTCCCGCATGGCCTCCTCCCAGCAGCTTGCTCAACTCGACCGCCTGGAGCGGCAGGTAACCAGCTTAGTGGCTGCCTATCAGCAGTTGCGCGAGGACCTAGCCGATGCTCAGACCACCATCCAGCAGCTCCACGCCGACGTGCGCGACCGGGAACGGCAGCTCAAGGATTTCCAGAATCAGGAGAATATCGCTAAACTTGTCCATACCATAGCAGAAGAACCTGCCAACGTCAACGAGCTTAAACTGCGCCTAAACGAATATATCCGCGAGATTGACAAGTGCCTCGCTTATTTGAGGGAATAACGATCATCGAACATCCAGTCGCCTGCTGATGAGTGACTTATCCATTAAAATTCGTATTGCCGACCGCGACTACCCCATGCGGGTGAGTCCCCCGGAAGAGGAGCGCCTGCGCCTGGCCGGACGGCAGCTCAACGAGCGGATCAAGGAATTTCGCGAGCAGTACGGCATTCAGGACAAGCAAGACCTGCTGGCCATGATTGCCTTGTCTACCATGGCTGACGGCCTGAAGGTCAGCAAGGAAAAGGATGGCACTGATGCCGCTCTCACTGAGCGCCTTACGCGCCTGGATGCGCTGCTTTCGTCGCTGGTGCTCAGCTGAGCACTGGCGCAGTTTTTTGCCCGACCGGGCGGGGCTCGCGCTCCGTCGCCCGGTGACTGTTGGGCAGCCTTTTTTGTTATGGTTTGTTAGTACCCCTAAAAACCATAACTCATGCCCAACTACATAATCTATATCGTTCTGGCCGCCGTCGTTGCCCTCGTGGCCGGCGTCCTGCTGGGACGCCGTCTGGCCGGCAAGGCCCGGCACGACCATGAGGCCCAGGCCCAGGCCCGCGCCCAACAACTGCTGCAGGAAGCCGAAGCCCAGGCCAACCGCACCCGCGACGAGCGGATTCAGCAGTCCAAAGACAAGTTTCGAACCCTCAAAAACGAGTTTGAGCAGGAAAGCAAGCGTCAAAAGCAAGCTCTGGAACAAGAGTTAACCGAGCGCCGGGCCACGGTAGTAGAGCAGGAGCAAAGCATCAAGCGTCTCACCGAAACTACCCAAAAGCAGCTCGAACAGCTCCAGCGTAAAGAACAAGACCTTGACAACCTGCGCGAAAAGCTCCAAATGGAGGCCCAGCAGCAGCGCGAGCGCCTCGATAGCCAGGAAGAAAAGCGCCGCCTCACCCTCGAAACCCAGCAAGCCAAGCTCCAGCAGAAGGAGCAGGACCTCGACGCCCGCGTCCACGACGTGCAGCACCAGCTCGAAACCATCGCTAACCTTTCCGCTGCCGAAGCCCGCGAGCAGCTGGTGGAGTCGCTGAAGAATGAGGCCCAGATTCAGGCTTCATCTTATATTAAAGACGTAGTAGCCCAGGCTAAGCTTTCGGCAACCAAAGACGCCAAGAAAGTGGTGCTGGAAACTATTCAGCGCACGGCCGCCGAGCACGCCATCGAGAACTGCGTGTCGATTTTCAACATCGAGTCGGACGACGTAAAAGGCAAGATCATTGGCCGCGAGGGCCGCAACATCCGGGCGCTGGAAGCCGCTACGGGCGTGGAAATCATCGTGGATGATACGCCTGAGGCCATTATCATTTCCGGCTTCGACCCCGTGCGCCGCGAAGTGGCGCGCTTGTCGTTGCACTTGCTGGTGAAGGATGGTCGTATCCATCCCGCCCGCATTGAGGAAATTGTGGCTAAAACCCGTAAGAACATCGACGAGGAAATCGTGGAAATCGGGGAGCGGACTATTATCGACCTCGGCATTCACGGCCTGCACCCCGAGCTGATCAAGATGGTCGGCCGGATGCGTTTCCGCTCCAGCTACGGCCAAAACCTGCTTCAGCACTCGCGCGAAGTAGCCAACCTCTGCGCCACCATGGCCGCCGAGCTGGGCCTGAACGTAAAGCACGCCAAGCGCGCCGGCCTTCTGCACGACATTGGCAAAGTAAGCACCGAGGAGCCTGAGCTGCCCCATGCCATTCTGGGCATGGAGCTGGCCAAAAAGTACAAAGAGCATCCCGACGTTATCAACGCCATCGGCGCTCACCACGACGAGATTGAGATGACTGCCATGGTCTCGCCCCTGGTGCAGGCCTGTGACGCCATCAGCGGCTCGCGCCCCGGCGCCCGCCGCGAGATGATGGAAAGCTACATCAAGCGCCTCAAGCAGCTGGAAGAAACGGCCGTGGGCTTCGACGGCGTGCTGCAGTGCTACGCCATCCAGGCCGGCCGCGAGCTGCGCGTGATGGTGAATGCGGAGAACGTGAGTGACGAGCGGGCCCAGGAGCTGAGCTACGAAATCTCCCAGAAGATCGAGAAGGAGATGCAGTATCCGGGCCAGATCAAGATTACCGTCATTCGGGAGATGCGGGCCGTAGCGTATGCCAAGTAGATCTTCTGTTCAAACGTCAAAAAAGCCCCCCAGCACTTGTGCTGGGGGGCTTTTTTACCTTTTACTCTTGTGTCGAGCAGTCCTATCATATTGATAAATGAACAGCTATTGCAATGTCAAATTCTATAAACTTGTAGCTCCAAGTTTATCAGCAATTTTTATTTACCATGGCTGGTGCCGACTACTATACTGTCTGGGTCTAGAACAAAAGCGATTGCATCGGAAGCAAGTGGAGAAGTTCTATAGTTGTAAATGGTTACGGGGGTATTATAAGCCCCGCCAAGCCCTGGTAGCAGTACGCGTTTGGATAGGGGCGGGCCCATGATGGTTATAGCCTGTTGCCGCGTCATACCAATCTTAACTTGTCGTAGCTTTTCGCTGTTGTGCATACCCTCGTATACTTGCGGACCAGTGGTCAGGGTATAATAGATAAAGCCGGCGACGGCCAGAATACCCAGTACCATTCCGGCACCAAGCCAAAGAAGATTAAGCGCCCAATCGCGTGAAGGAGTCATAATGATTGGAAAACGAAAGTAGTATGTAAGCAAAGAGAACAAAGAAGCTACAAATTAAGGACAGCGCTGATTGACTAAATCAGGTTTGATATTACGAGTTCTGTATTCTGGTCTTCTTGGAAAAAGCTCAAGGAAATAGGCCAGATCAATGCCCATAGATGCCTGGGACTCGGTCAGCCGCTGTTATATCACTCAAATCAAGTAACTTCCGCAAACCCCTCAAATGCCTTTCCCGTGCTGAAGTTTATTCTCAACAACAATGAAGTAAGTACGGACTTGCCGGCGGGTACGGTGCTGCTGGACTATGTGCGCTATAATCAGCACCTACCGGGTACTAAAATCGGGTGCCGGGAGGGCGATTGCGGCGCGTGTACGGTACTAGTGGGCGAGCTTGCCGGTGACCAAGTGCGCTACCGCTCCTTTACTTCCTGCCTCACACCGCTCGGCAATGTGCAGGGCAAGCATGTGGTGACGGTGGAAGGGATTAACATGGAACAGCTCAACCCGATTCAGCAGGCCATGGTAGACGAGTCGGCGACGCAGTGCGGGTTCTGTACGCCGGGCTTCGTGGTATCATTGGCCGGCTTCTGCCTGAGCGGGAAAAAGCCAACGGCTCAAAATGCCGTGGCTGCCGTGGATGGTAATATCTGCCGCTGCACGGGCTACAAATCCATTGAGCGGGCCGCCGCCAGAGTGGCGCAACTATTGGAAGCAGGGGAGGGCCAGGATCCGGCAACTTATGTTGCTGAGCAGCAGATTCTGCCCGAATACTTTACCTCCATTAAAAGCCGGCTGCGGGCACTGGCGGTGGATACTTCGCCCAATGGGCATGTCCTCAGCGGCACGCTGCAATTTGTAGGCGGGGGCACGGATCTGTACGTGCAGAAGCACGACCAGATGCGTGAGCTGGCTACTCGCTTTCTCTTCAATCAAGCTGATTTACAGGGTATTGTCCGGCAGGAAAACCGCTGCGTAATCGGTGGCGCGGCCACGGTAAGCGACCTCGCCGAGTCGGCGGTGATGCAGGAATTTTTTCCGGCGTTTCGCCCCTTTCTGCGACTGGTGTCATCGACGCCAATCCGCAACATGGCTACCGTGGCGGGCAACTTCGTCAACGCTTCCCCCATCGGCGACCTGACTATTATGTTTCTGGCGCTGGACGCGCAGCTGGTACTCAGCGACGGTCATACGGCGCGCGAAATTCCGTTGCGCCAGTTTTACCTGGGCTATAAAGTATTAGAAAAAGCCCCCCAGGAGAATGTCACGGCTATCTGGTTTGAGTTGCCCGACGCGGCCAGCTGCTTCCACTTCGAGAAAGTCAGTAAGCGCACCCATCTGGATATTGCCAGTGTCAACTCGGCCTGCTGCTTCACTGTTCAGGACGGCTTTATTGTGAAAGCTGGAATTTCTGCCGGGGGTGTAGGCCCTGTCCCGATGCTGCTGCCCAAAGCTTCGGAGTATCTGATCGGTAAAGAAGTTTCGGAAGGACTTATTCAGAAAGCACTGGAAATAGCGCAGACCGAAATTTCGCCCATCAGCGACGTCCGCGGCACCGAGACATATAAGCGTCTCCTCTTAAATCAGTTGATCAAAGCGCATTTCCTGGCACTGTTTCCGCGGCTGAATGCGCGGGAATTGCTGCGTCGGTTGTCATGCTGAGCGAAGTCGAAGCATCTCTACCGCTTCGTCTGAATAGCATTGCAACGAAGCGGTAGAGATGCTTCGACTTCGCTCAGCATGACCGCCTTTTTAGTGTGCGGTTACTTATGCCCGAGTACCTATAATCCCTAACTACTATCATGAAAAACATAGATTCCGGCAACCACACGAAAGGCCAGTCGGTCTACCTGGATGACATTCCGTTGGTGGCCGGAACGCTGTTTGGAGCTGTGTTCAGCTCCCCGGTCGCGCATGGGCATATTGAGCAGCTCTACCTTGCTGAGGCAGCTCAGCATCCCGGCGTGGTGCGCATTTTCACCCACCAGGATATTACCGGCGAAAATCAGATTGGCGGCATCATTCCGGACGAGCCTTTGCTGGCCGAGCACGAGGTGGATTTTTGTGGAATGCCAATTGCCTTCGTCGTGGCTATGTCGGATGAGGCGGCGCGGGCGGCGGTGAAGAAAATTAAGGTCGATATCACGCCGCTGCCCGTAATTACCGACCCACGCGTAGCCCATGCCCAGAGCAAGCTGATTGTGCCGCCGCGTACCTTCCGCCTTGGTAATACCGAGCTGGCTTGGGAGCAGTGCGAATATGTGTTTGAAGGCACAGCCGACACCAACGGGCAGGAGCACCTGTATATCGAAACGCAGTGTGCCTACGCCATTCCGCAGGAAAACGGTGAGCTGAAGATCTACTCTTCTACCCAAAGCCCCACGGCCGGGCAGCGCACAGCGGCGCGGGTTCTGGGTGTGCCTATGCATCAGCTGGAAGTAGATGTTATTCGGCTGGGAGGCGGTTTTGGGGGAAAAGAGGATCAGGCCAATGCCTGGGTGGCCCTGTGCGCGCTGGCCGCGCACCACCTGCGCCGGCCGGTAAAGTACGTGCTACACCGGCTCGAAGACATGGCCATGACCGGCAAGCGCCACCCATATTCCTCTGACTTCAAAATCGGACTGGATAAAGACCTCAAAATCGTTGCTTACGAAGTAGACTTTTACCAAAATGCCGGGGCCGCCGCCGACCTCTCGCCGGCCATTATGGAGCGGACGCTGTTTCACACCACCAGCACCTACTTCATTCCCAATGTGCGGGCCACGGCCTTTAGCTGCCGCACCCATTTGCCCCCCAATACAGCTTTTCGGGGCTTCGGTGGCCCACAGGCTAAGTTCGTAATGGAATCCGCTATTGCCACCGCCGCCGAAAAGCTCGGCATTGATGCCTGTCTTATTCAGAAAAAGAACCTGAACCAGACGGGCGACGAATTTCCATTCGGACAGAAAGCCGTGAGCGAGGCGCAGGCCTGCTGGCATAAGGCGGAAGAGTTGTACGACGTGGAAAAGCTGCGACAGGAGGTGGATGCCTTCAACGCGACAAGCACTTTGTATAAAAAAGGATTAGCACTGATGCCCATCTGCTTTGGTATCTCGTTCACCAACACCTCCATGAACCAAGCGCGGGCCTTGGTCCACGTCTACTATGATGGGAGCGTGCGGGTGAGTACGGGGGCCGTTGAAATGGGTCAGGGGGTAAATACCAAAATGCTGCAGGTAGCCGCTCAAACGCTTTCTATCAGCCCCGCCAAGGTGCGCGTGCAAACCACCAGCACTAACCGCATTGCCAATACGTCGCCATCCGCTGCCAGCGCCACCGCCGACCTCAACGGCAAAGCTGTTCAGTTGGCTTGTCAGGCAATAATAAAGCGACTTAAAGAGGTTGCAGCCCAGGTGCTACAAGCGCCGGAAACAGCCATTGAGCTACAGGATGAACAGGTGCTGCTCAACGGCCAGGAAACCGAGCTTGACTGGAAGAAGCTGGTAACGGCAGCTTTCCTGAAACGGGTAAGCTTGTCGGAGCACGCCCACTACGCCACGCCGGATGTGCACTTCGATAAAGCCACCGAAAAGGGGCATCCATTCGCCTACCACGTCTATGGCACGGCCATTACAACCGTAACGGTGGATTGTGTGCGTGGCACCTACCAGGTGGACGCGGTAAGAGTGGTGCACGACTTCGGCCGTAGTATGAATCCAGCCGTCGACCGGGGCCAGATTGAAGGCGGTATTGTGCAGGGTATAGGCTGGATGACGTTGGAAGAACTACTTTATGACTCAGCGGGCCGGCTTCGCTCCAATACACTTTCTACTTACAAAATACCCGATATCTACTCAGTACCGAAGGAAATTGCCATTGAGCCCCTGCAAACAGAGCAGGACAACCTCGCTATCTTCCGCTCCAAGGCTGTGGGTGAGCCGCCGTTTATGTATGGCATCGGCACTTATTTCGCCCTGCGCAACGCCATCAAAGCCTTTAACCCCAATTCCCCCATTGCCTTCGACGCTCCGATGACTCCGGAGAAAGTGTTGCTGGGCTTATATCCGCAGTCGGCTACCGGCACCCAACACGTACATGAGCAGAGCCTTCGCCACGTGGCAGCTTCTTAGTGAAAGTTTGCGCGACAGAGTCCCGGCTATGCTGCTTTATGTGGTTCAAAGCCAAGGGAGTAGTCCGGGGCGGCAAGGCTTCGCGATGAGCGTAGATGTACACGGCACCATGCAAGGCTCCATCGGCGGCGGCATTATGGAGCACAAGCTGGTACAACTGGCCCGCGAGAAACTCACGCAGCTAGCACTTAGTAGCTCCTTGCACCGTCAAATTCATAACAAAAAAGCCCCCCAGGACCAGAGCGGCATGATTTGCTCCGGCGAGCAAACCGTTTTGCTATATCCCGTGCGTACCACAGATACGCCGGCAATTCAGCAACTTCTAACGGGTCTTCAACAAGAGCAAACCGGCACGCTGACCTTGGCACCGGGGGGCATTTCTTTCGAGGCAAACAAGCTGCCAGCGCAAGATTATCTGTTCCGCCAAGAGTCCGAGAATGAGTGGCTTTATCAGGAGAAAATTGGTTACAAAAATCACCTGCATATCATCGGCAGCGGCCATTGCGCGCTGGCTCTATCTCAGCTTCTTCGTCCACTCGATTTTTGCCTTCACCTCTACGAAGACAGGCCACAGCTCAATACTTTTCTGGCCAACAACTACGTCCATAATAAAACGCAGGTAGCCGGCTACGCTGAGTTACAAACGCTAATTCCCGAAGGCGAAAACCAGTATGTGGTCATTATGACCTTCGGCTACCGCACCGATGATGTAGCCGTGCGAGCCCTCCTGAGCAAGCGGCTCCGGTTTTTGGGATTGCTCGGCAGCCAAAAGAAAATAGAGAAGATGCTCAATGACTACCAGGCAGAAGGCATTCCGCCTGAGCAATTACAGCGCTTATACGCGCCCGTTGGCCTGCCTATCAATAGTCAAACGCCCGAGGAAATAGCCATCAGCATCGCCGCGCAACTGATTGCAGTAAAGAATGCGAAGTAGAAGTGCCTCTAAGTAATATTACTTCAAGCAAGACCGTCATGCAGGGCAAAGCGAAGCATCTCGCGTGCTGATGCTGGGTTAGTAATCCCACAACCGCAAGCGAGATGCTTCGCTACCGCTCTGCATGACCGTCTGGGGGGTATTTATAGAGCCAATCACTCTCTTACCACCGTGCCAGTGATGTAGCCAAAAGGCTCGTCGGTGGCGATGAAGATTTCATTCTTGTTCTCCATTCCGAACTGCTCCAGATTGAAGGGAATGTGATGCTTATTGGGCATGGTGAGGCTGATTTCCTTCACCACTTCATTCTCCAGCAGAATTTGCTCCCCAATAGCATAAAGTGTTTGCTGCACCGACAGGCTCTTGTGCCCCGCAAACGTGCGCAGCAGTGTATTACGGATTCGCTGGTAGGTAGCCTCAAAATCAATATCGGTGGCCGAGTATGGCCAGGTGGCTTCGCACTTTGTGGCTAGAATCCGGTCGGTGGTTTCTTTCAAAACGGTGTACTCGTCTTTGATGTACTTCTCGAAAGCTGAGTCGGTAGTTTTTAGGAGTAACAAATCCTGGAGGCCGGCAGAAACCTGCACGCCATCGGCTGTCTGGATTATGATAGCGCGCCGCTTCTCGGTGCTGCCACCGGTAAAGGCGTGCGTGTGCGCTTCCCCGTCGAAAAACATGCGCTGCCAGCCGTGCTCCACCAACTCAATTTTAACCTTGCTTACCTGCGGATTTCGGGTGAAAAAGAAATTGGCCAGATGCATACCAAATGCTTCAATGGTAGAAGTGAAATGCTCTTTAGCCAGCGCATACACCGTATTCTTCTGGGTATCGGTGGGCAGGATTTTGGAATTGTCGCCGAGCGTATGGGCGGTTTCGAAATCGCCTTCCAGCGCCACACTCACCGAAATCTGGCGAAACTCATGGTGATCGGCGTGGCGGATGATCTTGGATAGATTGACCGCATTTTTCCCGTAGGCATTGATTCCTAGTTTGATACCCATTTGTGGTGGTTGGTTGCACTTAGAAAGATTTCCAATCTAGAAAATTATCCTGCTAGATTGAAGGATAAATCCTGCCAACCGCCCATTCTGTTCTCTTATATGCTGGATGCAGCTATAAAAAGTAAAAACGTAGTAACTCCGCAGGGTGTGCGGGAGGCGCTAGTGTTGCTGCAAGACGGGCGCATTGTGGATGTGGTGCCCGCCACCACGGCCGTCGACTGCCCAATTCATGACGTGCAAAAAAGGGCGCTGCTACCGGGCCTGATTGACCCGCACGTCCACATCAATGAGCCGGGCCGCACCGAATGGGAGGGCTTCGACACGGCCACCCGCGCCGCCCTGGCCGGCGGCCTCACGACCCTGGTGGATATGCCCCTGAACTCGGCACCGGTGACTACCTCAGTAGCTAATCTGGCGTTAAAACTCGCTGCAACAGAAGGTCAGCTACACACGAATTGTGGGTTTTGGGGCGGCGTCGTGCCAGGCAATATTGGCGAAATAGAAGGGCTGATTGCGCACGGTGTGCTGGGTTTTAAAGCCTTTCTGACCCACTCCGGCATCGACGATTTTCCGAATGCCACTGAGCAGGATCTGCGGCAAGTGATGCCTATTCTGGCCCGCCATGGCTTGCCGCTGCTGGTACATTGCGAGCTAACGACCGACAATGAGGCGTGGAAGCCAGCAGATAAGCGCTCTTACCAGTGCTACCTCGCTTCTCGCCCCAAAAGCTGGGAGGATGAAGCCGTGGCGCTAATGATTCGGCTGTGTGAGGAATATAACTGCCCGACCCACATCGTGCATTTATCGTCGGGCAATTCTATTGCACCCATTGCCGCGGCTAAAGACAAAGGATTGCCGCTGACCGTAGAAACCGCCCAGCACTACCTGTTTTTCAACGCCGAAGACATAGCAGACGGCCAGACGCAGTTCAAGTGCGCCCCGCCGATTCGGGAAAAATTGAATAACAACCAGCTCTGGGGGGCTTTGCAGGACGGTATTATCGACTTTGTAGCCACCGACCATTCGCCCGCGCCGCCCGATTTGAAGCAGTTGGAAAGCGGAGATTTTACTACGGCCTGGGGTGGTGTTGCGTCGTTGCAGCTTGCCTTGCCCGTGCTGTGGACAGCAGCCCAAAAACGCGGCGCAGGTCTGGCGGACCTTGTTCGGTGGTTGAGCACCAATCCGGCCAGGCTGATCGGGCAGCAGGGCCGCAAAGGCCAGCTTGCCAAGGGCTACGATGCCGATTTATTAGTCGTGGAGCCAGAGCAAGTTTTCACTGTAACGGCTGATATGCTGCACCATCGGCACAAAGTATCGCCCTACATTGGACAGGAGCTACGGGGCCTGGTGACCCAGACGTTTCTGAGGGGGCGTCAGGTGTACGATCATCCCAGCTTTACTCATCTCAATCAGGGTGAAATCATTACGCGCTAGCTGCATGGATGCCTACTTACACCGCGCCGAGCAACTCCTGCAGCGCATTCATACCCTGGCTGCCATCAGCGAAGACTCAAATGGCGTGACGCGGACTGTCGGTACGCCAGCTTTTCTGGCTGGCAGCGCTTTGGTAAAAAGTTGGTTGGAAGCAGCAGGTCTGGAAACCCGTATCGATAGCATTGGCAATGTGCGGGGCCGGCTGGTCAGCACTTACCCCAACGCTAAAACCTTTGTTATAGCCTCGCATATTGACACAGTTATAAATGCCGGCAAATTTGATGGGCCCCTGGGCGTATTGCTAGGGCTTGATTTGCTGGAACAGCTTATTAACCAGAAAGTCGAGCTACCCTTTCACATCGAGTTGATTGCTTTCAGCGATGAGGAAGGCTGCCGGTTTCATACCACCTATCTGGGCAGCAAAGTCGTGGGGGGCTTTTTTGAAGCTGACCTACTCCAAAAACGGGATGCGGCTGGCATAAACCTGGCGACGGTTCTGGCTACAATGGGCTGCGATGCCCAGCAGCTTACGCACGACGCCATTCCCGCCGCCGACTGGCTTGGTTATTTTGAGGCGCACATCGAGCAAGGGCCGGTTTTGTACGAGCGGAATATTCCGGTGGCCCTCGTGACGGCCATTGCCGGGCAGCAACGCATCGAAATGGTGTTCCGGGGTATGGCCGGCCACGCGGGTACGGTGCCCATGAACATGCGCCAGGATGCGCTGTGCTGCGCTGCGGAAGCCGTTTTGGCTATTGAGCAGTTTGGCCAGGAGCACCGGCAGACACTGGTGGCGACAGTAGGCAAGCTTGATATTCGCCACGCGGCCAGCAACGTGATACCCGGTGAAGTGGTATGCAGCCTGGATGTGCGCAGCGCCGATGAAGCTCACCTAACTTGGGCCTCCCAAGCCCTGTTTGAAAATGTGCAAGCCATTGCGCAGCGGCGCAATAGCACGCTGGACTGGAACCTCATTCAGCAGACGGCTCCGGTGACGTGCGATGCCAACTTGAACAGCCTGCTGGCCCGCGCCATTGCCGACTCCGGCTACAAAGTAATTCCGCTGGTCAGCGGTGCCGGCCACGATGCGGTGCCTATCTCGAAGGTCGCGCCGGCTACCATGATGTTCGTGCGGTGCTTTAAAGGCATTAGCCACAACCCTTTGGAAAACGTGGAGCTGCCAGACCTGGCCGCGGCGCTGCGAGTCGCCGAGCGTTTTCTAACCCAGCTCATTACCCACCATTCGTAACTCTTCATGGAAATTTCCGCTTTAACCCGCTCCGTCGTCAAGCGCAACCACGCCGTCATCAGCCCCGATGGCTACATCAACAGCAACGTGCCGGGCTGGACGGGCTGCACCGTGAACGTGATTATTAACGAGCAGATGGGGGCCCGGCTTTGCCAAACGCTCGTCACGTTACAGGCTGGGGGGCAATTAGCGGGCAAACCCCAGGCGTCGCAGATCTTCTTTTATGTAGTCGAAGGTCAGGTGCGGGTTCGGGTTGATGGTGAGGAGCGCACGCTCATTACCGGCCAGTTTGTGTACGTGCCTATTGGCAAAGAATACCTATTTGAAGGTCCCACAGCCGGCACCCAGCTACTGACTTTTCACAAAGTATACGAGCCGCTTGCAGGCTACGAGGTACCCGGCGTTTTATTCGGCGAAAAGGACGACACCAAAGCGCCCGTCTACATGAACGATGAGGCCCTGCGCATCCAAGTATTGCTGCCCGACCACTTGGGGTTCGATATGGCCGTGAACATCTTCACTTACCAGACGGGGGGCAATTTGCCTATGGTCGAAACCCACATCATGGAACACGGTCTGCTTTATCTCCAGGGCCAGGGCATCTACATGCTTGACCACGAGTGGTATCCCATCAAAAAGGGCGACTCCATCTGGATGGCGCCCTACTGCCAGCAGTGGTTCACGGCCATGGGCAAAGAGCCGGCCGTGTACATCTACTACAAAAACGTCAACCGCTTCCCGACGGTGGTTTAAGGAATAATTTTTCGAGGCGGTCATGCAGAGCAGAGCGAAGCATCTCGCGTGTTTAACAGGATTAGTAATCCCACAACCGCGAGCGAGATACTCCGTCGCTGCTTCATGCGCAGAATGCTCTGCATGACCGCCTAGAGTATGACGGCCTGTTTAATTGAATAAATTGATAACGAATGACCTTAGCTGAACTCAATGCCCTACCAACGCCCGCGCTAACCGAAACCCTGCGTAAATGCTGCGGTAGCACGGCTTGGGTGGAGGCGATGACCCGAGTTTTTCCCGTTGCCGATCTGGAAACCTTGTTTGAGCAGGCCTCCACCATCTGGTACGGGCTTTCGGAGCACGATTGGCGTGAGGCCTTCACGCATCATCCAAAGATTGGCGATATCAACTCGTTGAAAGAAAAATTTGCCAGCACCAGCGCCTGGGCCGCCGGCGAGCAGGCGGCCGTGCAACACTCTTCGCAGGCAGTGCTGGAGGCTTTAGCCGAAGGAAATACCTGCTACGAGCAGAAATTCGGCTATATTTTCATCGTCTGCGCGACCGGCAAATCGGCGGCGCAGATGCTGGCGCTGCTGCAAGCCCGCCTGCCGAATGAGCCCGCTGCGGAAATCAAGCTGGCCAGGGGCGAGCAGGCTAAAATCACTCAAATTCGGCTGGAAAAGCTATTAGCGGAATGAGTCAGATTACCACCCATATTCTCGACACGACCCGAGGCAAACCCGCCCAGGGCGTGACCATCGTGCTGTATGGCCAGCGGGCCGACGCGTGGCAGGAACTGGCCCGCGGCACCACCAACCCGGACGGCCGCGTCGCGGATTTGCTGCCGATGGGCGAGGTGCTGGCGCGGGGTATTTATAAGCTGAAATTCTTTACCCAGGAATACTTCGACCAGCAGACGATTGCCACCTTTTATCCTTTCGTGGAGATTGTCTTTGCCGTCACCGCGCCCGAGCACTACCACATACCGCTGCTGCTCAACCCCTTCGGCTACTCTACGTATCGCGGCTCCTGAAGCCGGAAAACCGGCTGTTCCCACCCCATCCATTTTTGCCCCCCAACGCTTATGAAGCTTAGCATACAAGAATCCGACAAAGAGCAATTGCTCAATCAGCTCGGCGTCGCTAACCTTAACTTTCAGCAAACTTATCCCGGCGACAAGCCCGACCGCCAGCCGGTGCATACCGTGTATGGCGGGGCCAACCTGTTCAAATCGGATACCTGCGTGCGTATGGGCGATATTGCCTTGAACAACCTGCGCACCTACGCGCCCAACTTCGTGGAGCTGGCCAATGTGCTGCAAATCAAGGGATATGAGCGCCTGCCCAGGTCGGGCAAAGACATTGCGGAGCTGACCGCCCGGCTGGATGCCCTGACGCCGGAAGCCCGCAAGAAAGAGCCCGCCTGGCTGGCGTACTCAGTTTACAATAAAATAATAGCCAAGCTCAAGGCCGAGCCCGTCGAGGACTTTCGAATAGACTTCGAGGATGGCTTCGGCAACCGCCCCGATGCTGAAGAAGATGCCACCGCCGTGCAGGCCGCCAACGAAACGGCACTGGGTATGCGGAACGGCACGTTGTCGCCGTTTATTGGTATTCGCATCAAGCCGTTCACGGAGGACTTGAAGCACCGCGGCGTCCGGACGCTGGATATTTTTCTGACGACGCTGCTGGCGCAAACCGGCGGCCGGCTGCCCGACAACTTTGTGGTAATGCTGCCCAAGGTGACCATTCCGGAGCAGATGACGACGATGGTGCGTCTGTTCGAGCTGCTGGAAAAGGCGAACGATTTGCCCCCCGGTACTCTGCGGATGGAAACTATGGTGGAGGCCACCCAGATTATCATGGATGAGGAAGGCCGCAACCCGCTCATGCGCATCATCCGGGCCAGCGAAGGTCGCTGCGTCGCGGCCCACTTCGGCACTTACGACTACACGGCCTCGGCCGGCATCACCGCCCGCTACCAGACCATGGCCCACCCCGTCTGCGACTTTGCCCACCACATGACCAAAGTAGCGCTGGGCGGCACCGGCATCTTCCTCTCCGACGGGGCCACCAACGTAATGCCCATCGGTCCGCACCGGGGCGAAAACCTGACGTATGAGCAGCAGCAGGAAAACCGCGAATCGGTGCATAACGCCTGGCGGCAGGGCTTTCACCACACCACGCACTCGCTTATCAACGGCCTCTACCAGGGCTGGGACCTGAACCCGGCCCAGCTGCCCATGCGCTACGCGGCTACCTACGCCTTTTTTCTGAGCAGCTACGAGGAGGCTTTGTTTCGGCTGAAAAGCTTCGTGGAGCGCGCCGCTATTTCCACCCTCACCGGTGATATTTTCGACGATGCGGCCACCGGCCAGGGCCTGCTCAACTTCTTTCTGAAAGCGCTGAACTGCGGGGCCATCACGGAGGAGGAAATCACCGCCACGGGCCTGACCCTGGAGGAGGTTCATACCCGCTCTTTCTTCCGTATTCTGGAAGGGCGCCGCAAGAAGCAGACTCAATAGATTATAATCACCAAGCTCTACTAATTTACTACCTCGACTTGAAAGTGGCAGCACTATTTCTGGCCTTGTAGCTACCACCGATCATCTTGCTACGGAGGCGACTGATTCCTGTTGCCGAAGCTCCATATACTGAGAGGAGGTATATTGGCTGGGGGTATTTGGGCAAAAGACCAGCCATGCGTACACTAGCGTGTCAACGAGTGTGATGTAAGAGGATGTTTTAGATGTCGTTAGCATCTACTTCAATGCAATCGTGTCTTTTTAAGTAGTGGTACAATTCATATCTTGTAATGGATTGTGCCGATACTTAACGGATTGGCCCACGAAGCGCTGGCCTGTATGAAGAAGCTCCTATTCATCTGTTGCCTTAGCGTACTTTCTAGCGGTATAAGCGCGCAGGATACGGCCATCATTCCTCAGCAGGCAGCGGTGCGGGACTACCCGCATCCCGACACTATTCGGGTAGACCGACTTATAGCATTTGCGGAGCAAAAAAAGACAACTAGCCAAGCATTAGCGAGTTACCAGGAGGCATTAGGTCTGTCCCGTAAGCTTGCCTACACATCGGGAGAAGCGCGGGCACTGATGGGATTGGGGTATTATTATCGTTTTCGAGGCGAGTATAAGGAGGCGCTTACCTATACGCGCCGGGCCCAGCGGCTATTTCGGCAACTCGACGACCGCCTGAACCAGATTTCGTGTCTGTATAACCTTGGCTTTGTATTTTATGGGCAGGGAGATTTTACCCAAGCTATGTCCCATAGCTTCGAAGGTCTAAATCTGGCTGAGTCTATGAAAAACCAGAAATGGTTGACGCTTATGAACAGCCAGTTGGGGTTGGCGTGTGTGATTGTGGGGGAGTACGCGAAGGCCCGGCAATACTTAGAAAGTGGGTTGAAATTGGCTACTAAGGCAGGCGATAAGGAGGGCGCGGCCTTTTGTCAGAGTGGGCTGGGGAGGCTGGCTGGTGCCCAAGGCCAGTGGTTGGAGGCACTCCGCCATTTCGAGGAGCAAATGACGCTGGCCCACGAGGCGGGCAATGAGCGGCTCGTTACACTCGGTCAATTGCGCGGCGCGGAAATGAATGAACGCTTGGGCCGCTACGCGGAGACTTTTGCCGTCGGTCGGCGCGGTCTGCAGCGGCTTCAGCAAATGGAAGACATAGGCAATATTCCCCTTATTCAAGTCATTTTCGCGCGGGCTTTTCTGCACACAGGCCGACCAGACAGCGCCTTGGTTTATGGCCGAGCCAGCTTACATGCCAGCCAGCGCAGTGGCACCAAACAAGTAATACATGATGCCGCCGACGTGCTGGCTCAGGCAAGTGCCCGGCTGGGACGCTTCGACGATGCCTACCGTTACCAAACATTGTTTACGGCTTACAAGGACAGCCTTAGCACCCAGGATATTATCCGTCGGACGGCTGCGCTGCAGTACACCTACGAGCTGGATAAGCAGCAGTCGCAGATACAGCTGCTGACCCGCAACGAACAACTAAGCCGCCAGCAGAACCAGCAGCAGCGACTGTTGCTGGTTGGGGCGCTGGTTGCTTTGGCGGTGGTGGCCGGGTTGAGTGTTATGCTCTGGAATAACAACCAACAAAAGCAGCGGGCCAACGCCCAGCTCCAGCGCCAGCAGGAAGTATTGCAGGCCGCGCAGGCGCAGCTGATTCAGCGGGAAAAGATGGCCAGCTTGGGTGAGTTCACGGCGGGTGTCGCCCATGAAATTCAGAACCCGCTGAACTTCGTCACCAACTTCGCCGACGTGTCGGCCGAACTTGTTGGCGGGCTGGGAGCAGCCCAACAAAGCCCCCACCGCGATGCAGCCTTGGAAACTGATCTGCTCACGTATCTATCACAAAACCTGCTCAAGATCCGGGAGCACGGCAACCGGGCCGCGCGTATTGTTCAGGGGATGATGGAGCACGCGCGCCCCTCTACCGGCGAGCGCCAGCTGACCGACCTAAATGTCCTGTGCGATGAGCACTTGCGGCTGGCTTACCACGGGCTGCGGGCTAAGGACCCCAGCTTCGAGGTCAAGTTTACTACCAACTTCGACCCGGACCTGGGGCTGGTGCCGGTGGTGCCCCAGGAAATCGGGCGGGTATTACTGAACCTGTACGCGAATGCCTTTTATGCGGTGCGCCAACAGGCTGCCCGCCAGGAGGATGGATATCAGCCACAGGTACAGGTAACTACCCGCCGCCGCAATGGGCAGGTGAAGCTGCGGGTGCGCGATAACGGCATTGGCATTCCGGCCGCTATCCAGGAAAAAATCTTCTAGCCCTTTTTCACTACCAAGCCTGCTGGCGAAGGCACTGGTTTGGGCCTCTCACTAAGCTACGATATCATAACCAAGGGCCACGGGGGTACGCTTTCGGTGGAAAGCCAGGAGGGCAAATACACGGAAGTGACTGTTTCCTTACCTGTTGGTGAAGAAGTAAAGATGTTGTAGGAAAAAATAAAAATATCCTAATCTATCCAGAGCAAAGAGTGAAAAACAACTGCTCATCTTTATGAGTTGAAAACAATATATATTAGACGCTTTATAACTGCACGATATGATTATGGCCTTATTTCGCCCTGGCGCAACTGCGCTGACTGCCTTGCTTTTAGGTGGTTTATCAAGCTGCTCAGTATATGTGCCCCTGCAACCCAGCGCGCCCCTGCTGCGCGACAAAGGGCAGTCGGAAGTGGCGGCTAGTTTTTACCTCTCCGGTCGGCTGGAGGGCTCGGTGGCTTACTCGCCGGCTAAGCACGTGCTCGTGCGGGCGGCGGGCGGATTGTCACCTAACAATGAGGACTCCGTTAGTTTTCATATTCGTCAGTTTGAGGTGGGAACTGGCACCTACTGGTCGCTTTCTGACCAGTGGCTGGTTGGTGCTCTGGGCGGCTACGGCCGGGGCCAGAGCCAGCGCCGCTTCACGATAAATGAATTTGAGTATTCCGGTCCCGATCCATCTATTAGGTTTAACTATGCCTCTCGGTTTCACAAGCTTTATGGCGAAGCTTTCGTGGCGTACGAGGGCGATTGGGCTACCATTGGGGCAGCGTATCGGCTGTCACAGGTGCGGTTTGCTTCTCTGACCAACAATGGCTTACCGGTTGATCTGCGGCGCATGACCCGCAGCGAGCCGATGGTATTTATGCGTTTCGGCAACCGGACGGGCTTTCTGCCGTGGGGGCAATTCCAGGTAGCTCTCAGCACGTCCTGGTCACCGGATTATGAGAAGAGCGTACCTATCGAGCAGCACCGGGCCTACATCAAAGAGTCCCGCGTTTTTACGTCGGTGGGCTTTGTCATCTATCCGCACCGATTTAGGAGAGACGCTGACTATTAAGCTAAAAAACAGCCAACCGTCTGCCACCAAAGGCAGCGTACTACTTCTTTGGCTCCTTCAGCTTCGCAAAGGCGTTGTTCAGCGCCTCGGCCCACAGCGGGTGGGCAAAAATCATCTGCTGCAACACCTGGTACTTCAGCCTACCCGTCATGGCCAGCTGAAGCATGGTCATGATTTCGCCGCCCTCGGCGCACAGAATGGCGGCCCCGATGATCTGGTCTTTGGCATCGACCAGGACCTTAAAAAAGCCCCCCAGCCGGCCCGTTTCGCGGGCGCGGCCGATGTTGGACACGGGCATCACGGCCACGCGGTAGGCAATCTTCTTTTCGCGGGCCTGCGCCTCTGACAAGCCGATGCGGCCCAGTTGCGGGTCGGTGAAGACGGCGTAGGGGAGGGGCCGCTGCCGGGCCGAGCGTGATTTGCCCCCCAGCAGCGCGTCGCGCACGATGCGGTAGTCGTCGTAGCTGAGGTGGGTGAACTGGGGGCCGCCGTGCACGTCGCCGAGGGCGTAGATGCCGCGCACGTTGGTCTGGAGGCGGCTGTTGACCTGAATATAGCCCTGCTCATCGACCCGCACGCCGGCGGCAGACAGATTGAGCTTGTCGGAGTTGGGCGTGCGGCCGGTGGCAATGAGCAGGTGGGTGCCGCGCAGGCGACGTTCGCCGCTGCTGGTGCGGGCCGCGACGGTAATTTGCCCCCCGGCGCCTTTGCTTGCGCGGTAGGCTTTGGCACCCAGCACAAATTCTACCCCTTCCGCTTCCAGCAGCTCCTGCAGGGTGGCGCACACATCCGCGTCTTCGTGCTCCAGTACCTGCTCGCCCGACTCGATGATGGTGACGCGGCTGCCGAAGCGCCGGTACATCTGCCCAAACTCCAGCCCGATGTAGCCGCCGCCCAAAATCAGCAGGTGCTCAGGCAGCTCTGGCAGGTCGAGTAGCTCGGTGGTGGTCAGGAAGCCGGTTTCGGCCAAGCCGTCCACCTCCGGAATGGCGGCGCGGGTGCCGGTATTGATGAAGATAAGCGGCGCGGTCAGCTCTTTCTCGGGGCCAGTTTCCAGGGCTACGCGTACGCTGTGCGGGCCCGTAAAGACGGCCCGACCAGCCAGCACGGTAATGCCAGGGTGCTCTTGGGTGAGGTTTTTGCGCACACCTTCCCGCATCGCCCCAATTACCACGTCTTTGCGCGCTACCACGGCGGCCATATCCACGCGCGGCGCATCAGCCAGCACGCCGAAGTCGACGGCGGTGCGCACTTGGTGGGCGCGCTCGGCGGAGGCCAGCATGGTTTTGACGGGTGAGCAGCCGTAGTTGATACACGAACCGCCCAGCAGGTACTCTTCAATCAGCACCACGCGCCGGCCGGCGTCGGCCAGAGCAGTAGCCAGTGGATTGCCGGCCTGGCCGGAGCCAATTATCACAACATCATAGGAATCAGGCATAGAATGCGGAAATCAGAGAGCGAGAAGACGAGTAATGCGCGGGGCAATGCTATTTTTGCCCCCCAGAGCTATTCCTATACGGTTCAGCTTGCCAGCCGACTACCCCATAAGCGGATTGTTGGCTCAGGTACTCTTAACAATAACTCCCGCCTTGTGGCTAACCGATTTCTGCGCCGCCTCGCCCTGCTTGCCGTTCTGCCGGGGCTGGGCGCTTGTACTTCCCTGTACTTTCCGCCCCCCCCCAATGTGCCCCTGCTCACGCAGAAAGGCGAATTTAGCGGCGGTATCCATACTAATCTGGATAATAACCTAGCCATACAAGGTGCCTACGCCGTGGGTGAGCACATCGGGGTGCTGGGCACATTTACCACGCTGCAGACCGACAAAAAGCGCAAAGCCGAAGAGCACAGATTCGCCGAAATAGGCGGGGGCTACTTCACTCGTCTGCCTGATAAGCGCGCCCTGGAAGCCTACGTAGGCCTGGGTGCCGGCTCCACCAAGCGCACCGATTTCAAAACCGAGAACGGCATAAAAACCACGACGCGCACCGTAGAAGGCAACCTGAACAAATATTTCCTGCAGGTAAACTACAGCTCAAAAGAGAAGAAGTCGTTTCGCCTGTTTGGCAATGAATTTCCGGTTTCGTACGGCACGGCGTTGCGCCTGAGCTACCTGGAGCTAAGCAACTTACGCGTCGATAATATAGCCACCACGCCCGAAGACAACGTATTCGTGGAGCCTATCACCTTCACCCGCGTGCAGGTAGCCGGCCCGGTGCAGCTGCAACTGATTAGCGGCGGTATGTTTGGCTTGCGCAGCCAGAAGTATTTGAAGGCCTCTAATTCGGTGTTTAATTTTGGCGTGGTGGTGAATGTTGGGGGGCAAAGTGGGCGGAAGTAAATGAAAATTGAGAAGGATGAGGTAGCATTAGTTGGCTCTTGGGTATTCGACGGCAAGCAGGTTGTTGAAGATCAAATCTCAAAGCGAATTCACTTCTTAATCTCAAATTATCTTGTCAAGCTAAAGACTGATGAAAACGGTTGGAATACACTTTATAAAGACCCAACTGACAATAGATACTGGGAGTTAATTTATCCAAACAGTGAAGTGCAGGGTGGAGGGCCACAGACATTGATGGCCTTATCTGAGGATGAAGCGAAACTAAAATATAGCTTCCGTTAATTATGACGCTTTGTACTAGTAAACACCATAAAAAGCCCCCCAGAAAATATCTGGGGGCTTTTTTGTAATATAATCACTCGAAGATTACGCGGTAACCTTGTCGCCTTGCAGCACGCGCAGCATCGTGTCGCCAATCTCAGCGGGCGAGTCCACTACGTGGATACCACACTCGCGCATGATGGCCATTTTAGCAGCGGCTGTATCATCAGCACCGCCGACGATGGCACCAGCGTGGCCCATGCGACGGCCGGGAGGTGCAGTTTGGCCGGCAATGAAGCCGACAACGGGCTTCTTGTTGCCAGTTTCTTTGATCCAGCGAGCAGCTTCCGCTTCCATGCCGCCGCCGATTTCACCGATCATCACGATGCCTTCGGTTTCGGGGTCGTTCATGAGCAACTCCACCGCTTCCTTGGTGGTAGTGCCGATGATGGGGTCGCCGCCGATGCCGATGGCCGTGGTCTGGCCGAGGCCGGCTTTGGTTAGCTGGTCCACGGCCTCATAGGTCAGCGTGCCCGACTTCGACACGATACCGATTTTGCCTTTGGTAAAGATAAAACCGGGCATGATGCCCACTTTGCACTCGCCGGCGGTCATTACCCCTGGGCAGTTTGGCCCGATCATGCGCAGACCGTCGCGGCCTTTCAGGTATTCTTTTACCGCAATCATGTCCTTGGTCGGGATGCCTTCGGTGATGGTCACGATGACTTTGATGCCCGCGTCGGCGGCTTCCATAATGGCATCGGCGGCGAAGGCGGGCGGCACGAAGATGATGCTCGTATCGGCGCCGGCCTGCGCTACGGCCTCGGCTACGGTGTTGAACACAGGGCGGTCGAGGTGGGTGCTGCCGCCTTTGCCGGGCGTCACGCCACCCACCACGTTGGTGCCGTACTCAATCATCTGCTGGGCATGAAACGAGCCTTCGGAGCCCGTAAAGCCCTGCACAATCACTTTGGAATCCTTATTGACCAGAACACTCATTAGGAGAAGGGTTAGGAGGAAAATACGAGTTGGGGTGGTACGGCGGCTCTTATAGTAGTTGGGGCTACCGGTCCGCAAAAGTAGGCTTTTTTAGGGCCGGGGCAAGAACCCATTACACCTTAGCCCCTTGCTGCCACCCAGCGCGTTAAGTTGCCAATTCAGCTTAGCCATAACCGAAGTTGGCGAATAGTAGCCCGCGCCGAATGGTGAATTTCGTACCTTTGCGGTCCACCCAACTACTCCGCGTACCCAACTGTATGTATCTGAATAACATAGTTGAAGCCATCGGCAATACTCCCTTGGTCAAACTCAATAAAGTAACTGACGGCATCAAAGGCACGGTGCTGGCCAAGGTTGAATATTTTAATCCGGGCAACTCCGTGAAGGACCGCATGGCCGTGCGCATGGTAGAAGACGCGGAAAAAGCCGGCCTACTCAAGCCAGGCGGTACCATTATTGAGGGTACCAGCGGCAATACCGGCATGGGCCTGGCGTTGGCCGCCATTCAAAAAGGCTATAAGTGCATCTTCGTGATGAGCGACAAGCAGAGCAAGGAAAAGCAGGACATTCTGCGAGCCGTGGGCGCAGAGGTAGTTATCTGCCCCGTAGATGTGGCTCCCGATGATCCGCGCTCCTACTACTCGGTGGCGCGGCGCCTGACGGCCGAAACGCCCAACTCTTTCTATCCCAATCAGTACGACAACCTCTCCAATACTGCCGCGCACTACGAAAGCACCGGCCCGGAGCTGTGGGCCCAGACGGATGGAAAAATCACGCACTTTGCCTGCGGTGTGGGCACGGGTGGCACCATCTGCGGCACCAGTAAGTATCTGAAGGAGCAAAACCCGAATCTGGTGTCTGTGGGCTTGGATACCTACGGCTCGGTGTTTAAGAAGTATAAGGAGACGGGTATTTTCGATGAAAATGAGATTTATCCCTACAAAACCGAAGGCATCGGGGAGGATATTCTGCCCAAAAATGTCGACTTCGACTTGATTGATCTTTTCATTAAAGTAACCGACCAGGACGCGGCCGTGATGACGCGCCGGTTGGCCAAAGAGGAAGGCTTATTCGTGGGTTGGTCCTGCGGATCGGCGGTATACGGAGCACTGGAATACGCCCGTGAGCATTTGCAGGAAGATGATACGATGGTTATTATCCTGCCCGACCATGGGACTCGCTACTTGGGAAAAATTTACAACGACGACTGGATGCGTGAGCAAGGCTGGCTGTAAAGAAAAAATATCTTTATCGCCGGCTTCCGGTTTAGTATTCTCCTTATCGAAATATAAAGACCTATGACCGTGACTAAAAAGCTGCGCAATATCGTGCTGGTGGATGATAACGAAACCACCTGTTTTCTGAATAACCGCTTGCTCAGCCGCCTCGATGTGGCCGATAACGTGCTGGTTTTTACTCGTGCCCAGCAGGCTTACGATTTTTTCTGGGGCGAAGGTCGCAACCTCGTTGATCCAATGCTCAGCGAGACTCCAGCTCTGGTATTTGTTGATCTGAAGATGCCGGGTATGGATGGCTTTGAGTTTTTGCAACGCTACAGTGCGTTGCCCGCGGAGGTAAAGGCGCGCACGGTGCTGACGGTGCTCACTACCTCCATGCATGCCGCCGACACCGCCCGCGTGGCGCAGTATCCTGATGTAGAGTATCTGGCCAAGCCACTTACCGAGGAGAAGCTAAATAAGCTGATGAGTAAGCGCTTCGCGGAGGTTTAAATCTAGATTATTATTAAAACAGAAAAGCCGCTGCATGTCAGCGGCTTTTCTGTTTTTACAAAGGCAAGATGTAGTACTACGACTTTTTTCGTCGTAACCACTATCGTCGTTGATGTTTGCCATACTCAGTCGTACAACGATAGTGGTACTACGAAGCCCGCTGGGCGATTCGTAGTACCACATACTTACGGCCTTCTACACTACAGCCTCAACGAACTGAAATGTTTCACCGTCAAACAGGCCTTTGTCGCTGAGCTTCAGGCTCGGAATCACGAGCAGAGCCATAAAGGACAACGTCATAAACGGCGCGGCTAAGGGCGAGCCTAGCTCTTTGGCCAGCGCATCCACGGCGGCGTACGCGTCGGCTACGCGGTAGCCATCCTGATCGGACATTAGACCGGCAACGGGCAAGGGGAGCAGAATCTCCTCGTTTTTGCCCCCCACAGCCGCCAAGCCGCCTTTCGCTGCAATAACCAGGTTTACGGCCCTGGCGATGCTCTCATCATCAGTACCGACGGCAGTGATGTTATGCGAATCATGGCCTACACTGGAGGCTAGCGCGCCGCGCTTCAGACCGAAGCCGGTGATAAATGCTACGGCTGGCCGGGCGGTTTGGTAGCGATTAACTACCGTGAGCTTCAATATGTCGCGGGCTACATCGGGCACGACGAGGCCATTTTCTACGCTAGCTGGGAAGTCGTGGCGGGCGGTGATGAGCTGGCCGTCGAAACACTCGATGACGCGGATTTCAGTTTGGTATGTCTGGGGGGCTTTTTGCGGAACTGAAAGTTGAAAATCTTTGGGGCTTACGGGCTGAGCGTGGAAATTATTGACCACACTTACGGGAGCAGGCGGAATAAGCGTTTGGCCGCTTTCAGCGACCAATTCGCCCCCCACGTAGGTTTGGCGCACCCGGAAATCAGTTAAGTCATCTACCACGATAAAATCGGCGGAGTCGCCTTCGCGCAGCAAGCCTACGGGCAGGCTATAGTGCAGCACGGGGTTCAGACAGGCCACGCGCAACACTTTTAATATGTCCTGACCGCGAGCCACAGCCCGCTGTACCAACTGATTGATGTGGCCCAGGACCAGCGTATCCGGGTGCTTGTCGTCGGAGCAGAACATCATGTTCTCGTAGTGCTCGGGTAGTAGGTCGATCAGCGCCTCAAAATTGCGGGCCGCCGAGCCTTCTCGAATAAGGATTTTCATGCCCACGGCCAGCTTGTCGCGGGCCTCGTCAGCGGTGAAGCACTCGTGGTCGGTGCTGATGCCGGCGGCGGCGTAGCGCTGGGCAGCCTCGCCACGCAAACCGGGCGCGTGCCCATCCACGGGGCGGCCGTAGCGCTGGGCCAGCCCAATTTTGGCTGCTACATCGGGGTCGTTGTGGAGCACGCCGGGCCAGTTCATCATCTCGGCCAGGTAGCCGATTTCGGGATTCTGAAATAGCTGCTCAATGTCCTGCACCGATATAACTGCCCCGGCCGTTTCGAAAGGTGTGGCCGGCACGCAGGAAGGAGCGCCGAAGCAAAACTTAAACGGCACTGTGCGCCCACTGGCCAACATGTACTCCACGCCCGCCGTGCCCAGTACGTTCCCGATTTCGTGCGGATCAGAGACGGTAGCCACCGTGCCATGCACCACGGCCAAACGGGCAAACTCGGCGGGCACCAGCAAAGAGCTTTCGACGTGTACGTGGGCATCCACGAAGCCCGGCAGCGCATACGGTAACGCTGGATCAGGAGCGGAAGAGGGTAGGGGTTTGAGCCGCTGAATTTGCCCCCCGGCCACGTAAATAGTAGCGGGAGTTATGGTGTTAGAGAACAGGTTGATGACGTTGGCGCGCAGGCTAAATTCGGCAGACATAGGGCAGGAGAGAACAGGATTGAAAATTTGCCCCCCAGACCAGCGGGCGGGCAAAGAACCTTATATTTGGTTAATTATCCCTGCCAAATTTGCCCCGTGAGAAAGATGATGACCTTGTTGCTGGCCGCAGTGCTGGCAGGCTCTACCCTGGCCCCCATGGCCGGCTGCGCCCAGCGTACGGCCCAGCAGAAGAAAACCAAAGCCTTCAAGCGCCAGAGCAAAGGCGGCCGCATGCCCTGCCCCACCCACGACTGCTAATGCTGGCCGTAGCTATGCAAATAGGTAGCTGGCGATTCGTGCTTGTATTCTTGCTGATCACCGCTTCCGCGGCCACGGCAATAGCGCAACGGCGGCAGCCCGCGAACTTCCTGATTCCCACCACACCATTGCCTCCCAACGACCTCACCGTACGCCGGGAAGGGGCCGACAACGGAACCGGAGGCCGCTACCAACTGCCCGATAGCACCTGGCATGAGGCCCTGGTGTATGAGATAAAGCGCGACCGGGTACATCTGGGCACAGTAGGTACTGGTGTTTCGCGGGCGTATTCACCAGAGCAAATAATCCGCTTTACAGCCGACAGCGAAATCTACAGTGCGCTGCCGCAGGGCTTTGCCAGAGAGTTGTTTAACGCGGGTGGCTACACGCTGTTTGACTTTCAAAAAAGCAATAACCCATCCGCCTTCCTGGGCTGGACGACGCAACAGCTGCTTTTGCGTGTGCATACTGAGCTGCCCCGCCGCCTGCCCACCGGCCGGCGCAAGTTCAATAAAGCCATGCTGGCCGTGGTTGGCGATAACCCGGAATTGGCGCGGCAGCTCCGCTCGAATAAGTTTCGAGCGTGGCCCGATGCGGCGGATATTCTGACGACGTATGTGTTGACGCAAAATGGCTTATCAAAGTAGATTGTCCTACTGAGATTACCTCTGTTCGCTGTCGCGTAGAGGTTGATAATACATCCTAGCAATTGTTGCCGGGGCCATGTAGAGACGCATATTTACGTCTGGCCATTGCTGACGTTGTTTGGTTGAACGGCCCGGTCACTCAACGATTAGACGCGAACCGAAGGTCGGCGTAGCTAATACGCGTCTCTACGTAGTGAATTGAATTTCCGCGCCGCGCCAAATAATCTACTCCAATAGCTATATCCTGCCAAAAAATGCCCCCCGAGTCGCCCCTTCCATCCCTCCGCGCCGCCGCTGATGCCGTGCGCCAACAGTTGCAGGTTAATGCGTTTGACGCCACCGGTGTGCAGCGCCTCTCCGATTTTATTGAGGCCGAACGGGCCGGGCTGCCTGCCACGAGCCGCGAAGGTGTGATAAGTGCCTTGGGCTGCTTTCTGGGCGAGTGCTTAGTGCAAACCTACCAAGGCGAGTGGGCCACCGGACCAGATGGCACGACGGGCGTAGGCTTGCGCAACAAACTGTTTTTCAATCCTTTTTATCGCATTGAGCAGCAACTAACCCAAGGTACGGCCGAATCGGTGGTGACTTTTTTCACGCGGATTCCCGCTCGATTGGCCGCTGAAGCTCCTCGTAAGAATTGGATTTAATTACTATTTTTCTCCTAAAATATTATTTTATTCTGTGGTAGATTTAAAACTTAACTAATCCGGTAGTTTTCATTTTGAACCTTACCTGCGTCAGTTACCGGATGCTGCGTTTTTTCTACTATGAAAGAGCTACGAAGCGCCGCCGAAGCCGTGCAGCAAAATTTAAACATTCCTTCTCTTAACGGAGGAGCGGTATCAAAGCTTACCGAATTCATTGATCGTGAGCGAGCTAGTGTGAATCATGAAGCCCGGCCCGTGGTAATAAATGCGCTGGGGTGCTTTTTGGGAGAGTGCATAATCCGTAGCTTTGGCGGCCACTGGCACCGCGACGCCTCCGGGCTGGTCGGCGTACAAATAGCTGGTTATACCTTTACCAATCCGTTCAGCTACGTGGAGCGGCAACTGGTGCATGGCGCGGCGGAGTCCGTAATGGTACTCTTCCTCTCTTTGCCCACCCGCTTAGCAGCGGCTGCCGTACCGCGTCGCCGAACCTGGATTCCCGTCCCCTCGCGCCGAACGACTTCCTCATGAGAAAAATCGTCATTGCCATCGACGGCTACTCTTCGTGCGGTAAAAGCACCACCGCCAAAGCCGTAGCCGCCGAGTTAGGGTATGCCTACATTGACACGGGCGCCATGTACCGGGCCGTGACCCTGTATTTGCTCGAACACAAAATTGCTTTCGATAATCTGCCCCGTATCGAGCAGGCCTTGCATGAGCTGCACATCTCGTTTAAGCGCAACCGCCGCACGGGGCGAAATGAGTTGTGTCTGGACGGTGAAATCCGCGAGGACGAGATTCGCCAGATGTACATCTCCAACTCGGTCAGCGAGGTGTCCGTAATTCCGGCCGTGCGCCACGCCATGGTCAGCCAGCAGCAGCGCATGGGCCGCAAGCGCGGCGTCGTAATGGACGGCCGCGATATTGGCACTACCGTATTCCCGGATGCGGAGGTAAAAGTGTTTATGACCGCCGAAACCCGCGTGCGGGCGCTGCGTCGGCAGGAGGAGCTGGCTGTGAACGGCGAGCACGTAGAAGTGGAAGCTATCATCGACAACCTCACCAAGCGCGACCACATCGACTCGACGCGCACCGAAAGTCCCTTGCGCCGCGCCGCCGATGCCGTGCTCCTCGATACCACGCATATTACCATCGATGAGCAGGTGGATTTCGTGCTAGAGCGCGTGTCGGCTACGCTGTTTTCTTTGGCTGCCATTGGCGGCTAAGCAGGGCCAAACGACGAAAAATGCCCCCACGATGCATCATACCTAAAAGTAGTTGGGTTTATAATGCCTACGGGGCCTTGAGTGCGGGTCGGGGGAGGCTATCTTGTTGTTGGGGGGCATTTTTTTCGGCTAATCTTCGTATTACGCAGAGGGTTACACGGGTAAATGCCAAAAAAATGAACAAGGTCTGGCATCATTGACAGCCAGTTAGGGCACTAAAGTTGCAGCTACGGCTGCCGAAATATTTCCCCTGTCATGAATATCACGATTGATAAAAATTCCGGCTATTGTTTTGGCGTTGAGTTCGCCATTCAAATGGCTGAGGATGAGTTGGAGAACGAGTCTACCCTATACTGCCTGGGCGATATTGTGCACAACCGTATGGAAGTGGAGCGTCTGCATCAGCGCGGCCTGCGCATCATCGACCGCGAACAGCTTCAACAGCTACACGACAGCAAAGTACTGATCCGCGCCCACGGCGAGCCGCCAGAAACCTATGAGCTGGCGCTGCGCAATAATCTGGAGCTGATTGATGCCTCATGTCCGGTAGTGCTCAAGCTGCAAAACCGCGTGAAGCATGCCTATGATGTCAGCCGCCGCCACGAGGGTCAGATTGTCATTTACGGGCAGCCCGGCCATGCCGAAGTGACCGGCCTGGCGGGCCAAACCGGTAACCGTGCCCTCATCGTGATGACCGAAGCTGACCTCGACCAGATCGACTTTGCCCGCCCCGTCACGCTGTTTAGCCAGACGACGAAAAGCACCGCCGGCTTTTACCGTATGAAGCAGCTGATTGCGGACCGTATTGCCGCTGCCGGGGGTAGCCTGGACAGCTTTGACGCCAACGACAGTATCTGCCGGCAGGTCAGCAACCGCGAGCCGGCCCTGGCTAAGTTCGCCGTGGAGCACGATGTCGTGGTGTTTGTAAGTGGGCGCAAAAGCTCCAATGGCAAGGCCCTGTTTTCGGTGGTCAACCAAACCAATGCGCGCAGCTACTTCGTCGAAAACGACCAGGACATCAACGATGAGTGGTTTGTGGGGGCCAGTTCTGTCGGCATTTGTGGCGCTACCAGCACGCCCATGTGGCTGATGCAGCGCGTCGCCGACCGCATCGAGCAGGTAGCCCTAGAGGCAGCGTAGCGCCGCACGAATTTCTGTTTAACATCACGTTATTTGCCCGGCCGGTTTCTGGTCGGGCATTTTTGTTTACTCCTGCTGCAGTATGCGCAAACTCTTCAATTACTTCCTCAACGGTTTCCTGATCGTGGCACCGGTTGGCCTTACCATCTACATCCTGTTCACCACTATCCGGTGGCTGGACAGCCTGTTTCGCATGGACAATGTGCCCCCCGGCATCGGCTTGCTGACGGCTATAGTGCTGCTCACGTTTGTAGGCTTCGTGGCCAAATCGTTTATGGTGCGCCCCTTCCTGATTATCGCCGAGCGAGTACTGCACCGTACGCCGCTGGTGAGCATTATTTACTCCAGCCTCAAGGACCTGTTCGATGCCTTCGTTGGTGATAATCAGAAGTTTAATTGCCCCGTCGTCATATGTATTAATCCGGAAGCCAAAATTTTCAAAATGGGCTTTGTCACGCAGGAAACCATGGAGCCCGCCAACCGTCCCGACCTGGTGGCCGTGTACTGCCCCCACTCCTACAACTTTTCTGGCGAGCTATTCTTAGTGCCGAAGGAGAATGTTACCTTCTTGGAACTGCCCAGCAGCGAGGTCATGAAGTTCGTAGTATCGGGGGGCGTGTCGCGGCTGTAAGTACAGCATACGCCTAGTAGAGATGCGTATTTGCGTCTTGGAATTGAACGACCGGAACCGCACGCTACTAGATTACAACCGCAACGATTAGACGCAAGTATGCGTCTCTACATGCTGGGCGCATGATGACTTAACAAAGGCCCTCACATTTGCCATTGAAAACGACCTTGCACTATCGGACCTACGGCACCGGCCCGCGGATAGTATTGGCTTTTCACGGCTACGGGCAAAGCGAAGGCCACTGGCGTAGCATTGCTGCCGTGCTGGGCGACAGAACTACCCTCTACTCATTCGATCTGTTTCATCACGGTAGTAGCCGGCTTGCCAAGATTGATGCTCCGCTCACCAAAACGCGCCTTGGAGAGTTGCTGGAGCAGTTTCTTGCCGAAAATCAGATAGAAAAATTTAGCCTGCTCGCATTCAGCATGGGGGCCAAATTTGCCCTTACGGCCGTCGAGCATTTTCCTGGTCGGGTAGAAAAAATCTGGCTTATCGCTCCCGATGGGCTACAACGGCAGTTCTGGTATTCGCTGGCTACGTATCCGCCCTGGATGCGCGGGGTGCTGGGCCGTGCCGTGCTGCGCCCTCAGCGGCTACTGCGCTTTCTGAATGCGCTGGGCGAGCGCCGGGTAGTGGATACCAACCTGATACGTTTTGCTGAATGGCAGCTCGAGAGCCGCGAAAAACGCCTGCGCGTGTACCGTAGCTGGGTAGGCTTCCGGCTATTGGTGTTCAGCTTAAAAGACTTGGCCCGCATTCTGAATGAGCATCAGGTGCCGGTTACTTTTTTCCTGGGCAAATACGACCGGGTAATTCCGCACGCGGGTTTACAGCGCTTTATTGGCTCGTTGCGGCAGGCGCGCACCGTGCTGCTCGACACCGGCCACGCCGGACTTATTCACGACGTAGCCGCTTACCTGCGCCGCCACCCCGATGTCATCACCCCGACACCTTAGCCCCCAGCTCGCGCTCGTAAAGCCGCTTGCTTTCCCCGTCGAACACCACAAAAACGACCTCCGCCGGATGCTCATGGGTTTCCAGAAATGCCAGCACCTCGCGCACGGCAATGGCAGTGGCTTCCGGCTTGGGATACCCATAAATGCCAGTGCTGATGCCCGGAAAAGCGACGCTAGCTAGTTTCTTTTGGGCAGCAATAGAAAGGCTGTTGCGGTAGCAGTTGGCTAATGACTCTGGCTCTTGCTTATGCCCACCATTCCAAACTGGGCCAACGGTATGAATGACGTTTGCGGCTGGTAATTGCCCCCCGGAGGTCAAAACTGCCCGGCCAGTGGGCAACCCATCGACGTACTGCTTGGCCCGAATCTGGCGGCACTCGGCTAAAATCTGGGGGCCGCCGGCGCGATGAATGGCGCCATCTACGCCGCCACCGCCCTGCAGCGAAGAGTTAGCGGCATTTACAATGGCGTCTGTGTCGAGGGTAGTAATGTCGCCCTGGTATAGCAGGATGCGTCCAAATGATTGGGCTTCGGAACGCCAGGAACTGGTAGAAGACTGGTTACTCATAGCAGAATGGAAAATAGGTGCTTGAAAGGATAACGCGGATTTTCTGGGAACGTCGGGCGGGGTTTAGGGTTTAAGCTAAAAAGCCCCCCGGCCCGTAACAGAAAACGTTCACTTCCTTTTTGCCGTCCTATGCGTCTCCGCCTCTTCGTTGCTTCCTTATTGCTAAGCCCACTGGCTCTGGCTTTTACCACTGAGCGGCCTGCCGTAGCGCCGGCCGCCGGGCTGGCGCAAATAAAATTGCCCCCCGGTTTCACCATCAGCTATTTTGCCCAAAACGTAAGCAGCGCCCGCGAGCTGGCCCTGGGCCCCGACGGCACCGTATACGTGGGCACCCGCGGCGATAAAGTGTACGCCCTGCCCGATCGTAATAAGGATGGTAAAGCCGATGAGGTCATCACCATTGCCAGCGGCCTGAACGCGCCTAACGGCGTGGCCATGCGCAACGGAGCGCTGTATGTTGCTGAAATTAACCGCATTATTCGCTACGATAATATTGCTCAAAAGCTCAAGCAAAAGCCGAAGCCAGCGGTCGTGTATGATCAGCTGCCGGACCGGGACCACCACGGCTACCGCTTTATCGCCTTTGGGCCCGATAGCAAGCTGTATGTGCCGGTGGGTGCTCCCTGCAACGTGTGTGAGCCCGAAGAGCCGATTTTTGGCACCATCAACCGCATGAACGCCGATGGCACCGGCCTGGAAATCTTTGCCAAGGGAGTGCGCAACACGGTGGGCTTCGACTGGAGCCCCGTTACGAAGGAGATGTGGTTTACTGACAACGGCCGCGACATGCTCGGCGACAATACGCCCCCCTGCGAGCTGAACCGCGCTCCGCAGGCCGGTCTGCACTTTGGTTTCCCGTACGTGCACGGCGGCAACATTCTGGACCCCAAATTCGGGGCCGGCAAAAAGCCCGCTGACTATACAGCCCCAGCCCGCAAGCTTGGCCCCCACGTCGCGCCACTAGGCATGACGTTCTATGCGGGTAAGCAGTTTCCGGCCCAGTACCGCAATCAGATCCTCATTCCTGAGCACGGTTCCTGGAACCGCAGCAACAAAATCGGCTACCGCATCACGCTGGTGCGCGTAGATGCCAGCGGTAAAAAGGCCACCGCTTACGAAACCTTCGCCGAAGGCTGGCTCCAGAATGGCCAGTCGTGGGGCCGCCCTGTCGCGTTGCTGGAGCTTCCCGATGGCTCGCTGCTCGTGTCCGATGACCAAAACGACGCCGTGTATCGAATCAGCTATAAGGGGTGAAGTTGTTAGGCTATAAAGACCGTCATGTAGAGCCAAGCGAAGCATCTCGCGTGAAGTCGTTTGATTAGTAATCCTGTGTTAACACGCGGGATGCTTCGCTTGGCTCTGCATGACGGTCTTAATTGAGAACATAACTCCTCGCTCCACTATATTGCCTGTACCATGATAAAAAAGCGGGTTCCGAAACGAGTAGTGGGGCGACAAGAGTTGGTTGATTTCCCGCAATTCAAGTTGCGAGGGGTAGAGGCGAAGATTGATACGGGGGCCTATACGGGCGCTATTCACTGCTCCGATATTCACATCGATACCCTGCCCGACGGCCGCGAGCTGCTCTGCGTACTCCTGCTCGACCCTTCCCACCCAAATTTTAATGGCCGGCCGCTGCAATTCGTCGACTTCTCCCTGCGTGACATCAAAAGCTCGAATGGCGATGTGCAGGAACGCTATGTTATTCAGACAGTTATTCAGTTATTTGGCGAAGATATTTCCGCCGAGTTTTCCCTGTCCGACCGCTCCGATATGCGCTATCCCGTCCTCATTGGGCGGGCCTTATTGCGCCGCGCGCAACTGGTAGTTGATGTGGCTCGCCTACATTTGTCGTACAAAAGTCAGGCGGTAGCCAAACATCCGCGGCCCTGAATTGCTTTGGCTTTCCCGTGTTCTCCTGCCTCCGCTCTCAACTCTCCTCTGACCTATCTTTCCAATGAAACTGGCCATTCTCTCGCGTGAGCCGAGGCTGTACTCCACCATGCGCCTTGTCGAAGCAGCTACGCAGCGCGGCTACGAGGCGGTGGTTATCGACCATTTGCATTGCAATCTGGTGCTGGAGAAAGGCCAGCCAGGTATCATTTATGAAGGCAGAAAGCTTGCTGGCATTGACGCCATCATTCCGCGCATCGGCGCCTCGGTTACGTTCTACGGTACGGCCGTCGTGCGGCAATTTGAGATGATGAAAGTGCGTACGGCCATTGATAGCCAAGCTATCGTGCGCTCGCGCGATAAGCTGCGCTCCATGCAGATTCTGTCGCGGGCCGGGGTAGGCATGCCCAAGACGGCCTTCACCAACTATTCCGACGAGGTGCCCGAAATGATCAAGCAGGTCGGCGGTGCCCCGGTCATTATCAAGCTGCTGGAAGGCACGCAAGGCCTGGGCGTCGTATTGGCCGAAACCGAAAAAGCGGCCCAATCAGTCATTGAGGCCTTTCACAACCTGAAGGCCCGTATTATCGTGCAGGAGTTTATTGCCGAGAGCAAAGGGGCCGACCTGCGGGCATTTGTGGTGAACGGGGAAGTGGTGGGTGCGATGAAGCGCCAGGGCAAGGAAGGAGAGTTTCGCTCTAACCTGCACCGGGGCGGCTCGGGTAAGCTGGTGAAGCTGAGCCGGGCCGAAAAGGCTGCCGCACTGCTGGCTGCCAAAGCGCTGGGTCTGGGCATTGCCGGCGTCGATATGTTGCAGAGCAAGCGCGGGCCCCTGGTATTGGAGGTAAACTCATCGCCGGGTCTGGAAGGCATTGAGAAGGCCACGGGCCTGGATATTGCCGGCAAAATCATTGAATACACGGCGGCGCTGGTGCATAGCAAGCGCAAGGATGCCACTAAAAAATCGACCAGAAAAGCCCCCCAGCCCGATACTCAACCCGATGTAGTGTAACGCGAAGTGGTGCTTCGCTCGTTGAACAGCTGGCCTTGCGGTCGTTGTTGAAATGCTTCCAACCTTATTGTTCAACGAGCGAAGCACCGCTTCGCGTTACAGCTCAGCCATTGCCCCACACCTACGGCCCAACCGATATGCTGATTAATGGCTTGGTTATCAGGCCAGGCGAGCGGGTAATGACGCGGCTGGTGATTTCGCGCCTGCCTTCCCGCACCGTCATCGATGTGCCCGTGTACGTGTATCGGGCGCAGGAGCCGGGGCCTACGGTGCTGCTGATGGCTGGCATGCACGGCGACGAGGTGAATGGCATTGAAACGATCCGCCGTCTGGTGCGCCGCGATTTATTGCAGCCCCTGCGTGGTACCATCATTGCCATTCCCATTCTCAACATCTACGGCTTCCTCAACTTCTCCCGCGAAGTGCCCGATGGAAAGGATGTGAATCGCAGCTTTCCGGGCAATCCGCGCGGGTCGCTGGCCAGCCGGGTGGCCCACCGCTTTATGCGCGAAATCATGCCGTTGGTTGATTACGGCATTGATTTCCATACGGGCGGCGCGGCCAGGGCCAATATGCCCCAGGTGCGCTGTCTGCTGGGCGAAGACGAGCAAACGGATGCGTTGGCCGCCGCTTTTGCCGCGCCGTTTACCCTGCACGCTTCGCTTCGGCCTGGCTCCCTGCGCGAAGCCGCGATGCAGCAGGGGCGCCGTATTATCGTGTATGAAACCGGCGAATCGCTCCGCCTCGATGAGACCGGGATTGAACTGGCCATCGCGGGCACGTTTCGGGTACTGCACCACTTGGGCATGGTCCCGAACGCCGTACCGGCCGCGCAGCCGAGCATCGTGTGCCGACGGCACACCTGGCTGCGGGCCAAGTTCGCGGGCTTGTTTCGTAGTCATGTACAGAATGGGCAATTCCTAGAAAAAGGACAGGTGTACGGCAGCGTAGCCGACCCCTATGGCGAAGGCACCGTGCGCCTAGAGTCACCGACGGCCGGCTTCGTGATTGGGTTAAACCACATGCCGGTCGTGAATCAGGGCGACGCGCTCGTGCATATCGCCTGGCCCGATAATTTGCCCCCCGGCCGCACGGAGCACTGGCCCCATTTGTTAGAAGCACCCCCCAAGTCAAAAGAAGAGGACGAAGAGCAGGTTTAAATGCTTGTTTGCGGCTCCATACAAGCCCCTGAGCGGTTGCTAAAGGCTCTGATCCGCAGGCCTGATTTCTCAACCTGCTGGTTTCTGCGTTTCTTTGGGGTACCGACGAGGTGTCGGCCGCTACTATTTTTTGAATGAAGACGAATTCATTGCTCTTAGCCATTAACGCGGTCCTGGTTGTCGCCGTGGTCGTATTGTTTTACCTGCACTTCGCCCAGAAGCCCGCCAGTGTGCCCGCCGTGGTTAAAACTACGGCTGTTACTACTGCTTCTGATAGCGCTACCACCGCCCCTGATAATACAGCCGCTGCCACTACCCTGCCCACGACCGTAGCTGCCGCGCCCGCCGCCATAAAAATCGGCTACGTGGAGTCAAGCAAGCTGCTTGATGGCTATAAAGGCATGCAGGTAGCGCGCCGCAACTTCGAGACGAAGGCTAAAGGTTGGGAGCGCCAAAACAATACCTTGGTAACCAGCTTCCAGACGGCCGTACAGAAATACCAGGCCCAGGCCGCCAGTCTCACGCCCGAGCAGCGCGCCGCTACCGAGCAACAGCTGCAACAGCAGGAGCAGAAGGTAGCCCAGGAGCAGCAAAAATTGCAGCGCCAAGCCGCTGAAGAAGAAGCCAAAATGAGCCAGCAAGTGCTGACCCGCGTGAATAAGCTGATTGAACAGTACGGTAAGGACAATGGCTACGAGTTTATTCTCATCGCGCAGCCCGGCGGCTCTATTGCCTACAGCCGCAAAGAACTCGATGTGACGGCTCCCGTACTCAAGCGCCTGAACACCGAATACGGAAAAAAGTAGTCGGATAAGGAGTGTCTGAAATAACCAAAAAGCGCCCGTTGCTCCAAGTAGCAGCGGGCGCTTTTTCATTGCCGTAAACTGAGACCAACCATTTGTTAGCGCCTTCTAAAAAGCTCCCCGGCCTGCTTTTTAGTACATTGCTCAATGGCTTTGACTAAGCTACGTGTGCTGGCAGCTGATTGCTTCGCTATGGCTGTTAGCGTGTTATGGCGAAAGGTGTATGATATTTCTGCTGCACCCCGTTAAACGCAGCGCTAAAATCCGGGTCTGATCATAAGTGGAAGCCGATCCAAGGCTCCATTGTGCAGACTATGAAAAAGCTGATAAAATCTTCTGTAGTACTAGTGGCGCTTGTTTTCTCCGCGGCCCTGCTGACGGGGTGCGTGGCCTCGGCCCAACCCGGCGTCGTGGTGGCCGGCGGCCCCGCTTACTATCCGCCGCCTCGCCCCTATTACGGGTATCGGGCCCGCCCTTATTATTACCGTCCGTCCAGGGTGGTAGTGGTGGAGCGTCAGCCCGTTATCGTGCGGCCATCCCGGCAGCGGCCCGTAGTGGTGCGGCCCCGGCCCGGTTACTATCGTCAGGATGCTCGCCAGCCCGTGCGGGGCGGCCACTCCAGCCGTGCACGCGGCCGGATTCGCTAGTGACGACTAAACCAAGACAAAAAAGCCCCCCAGATAAGGTCTGGGGGGCTTTTTTAGTTTAATGAGGAACAGACTGGTTCGTTAGCTTAGAAAACAAAGCGCAAACTGAAGGCTGCGTCTGAGTACAGACCCGTTACACCGTCGAATACCTCGAAAAATGGCTTATAGTCCACGGCTACCACGAAAGGCAAGTCCGGCAACTTGTACTCCAAACCCAGAATGAGGTCAGCACCGAAGGCGACATAATTACGATCTTCAACGTAATAGACGTTATAATACTCTTTGCCCTTACGGCCGTAGTAACGTCTGTCGGCGAAGTAGTAGCGCCCATTATAGGACCCAACGTGGCCACCAGCGCCGTAGTAAAACTGCAAACCCTTAATATCACTTACGGGCAGGTGTTTTTCCAGCAGTAAGGTGAGCCGGCCGCCTCGGGCAGCATACTCCCTGGTCAGTAAGCCCTCAAAGGCTACGTTGTTCTTGCCGCTCAAAAAGTGCTTTACGGTGAGGCCCGAAGAGTAGCCACCGGCGCGCAGGCCAATACCAGTAGTGTAGTGTAGCCGCCCTTCTGAGCGTAAGTAGCAGTGGTGGTAAGCAACACCAGGAAAAGAATGCGGTACAAAAACTTCATTGCGAAAAAAATTGAGGTAAAAAGACAGTTTTTCCCCCAAAATGCAAAATTCATGCTCAGCTTAACCGCACTAGAAGTTTTTAGCCGGCCTCGGCAATTTCATCGGACAAATGAACGCGAATACCGCCGCCGTCTTCCTCGGCTGCCCGTAGCATGGCGCGGGCTACCGCCGCCGCCCCAACGGGCTGATACTTACGTAGTGGTCCCACCATCAGCGGGCGCAGGGCCTTCAATAAAACGGCTCCAATCTGCTCACCTAAGCGCTTTTCGGCGCGGGTGCCCAGCAGCAACGAAGGCCGAAAAAAGTGAATGACCCGAAAGGGCGTCTGCCGTACTGCCTGCTCCATCTCGCCCTTCACGCGGTTGTAGTACATGCGCGAGTCAGCATCGGCTCCCATGGCTGATACCACTAAAAACTGCGCCGCGAAATTACCGGCCGTAAGCGCCGCGAGCTTCACTACGTACAAATAATCGACCTTGTAAAAGGCCGCTTTGGAGCCCGCCTGCCGCATGGTAGTGCCCAGACAGCAGTACACGTCATCAGCGATGAGCCCCAGGCGGTGCTGATCTAGCTTGTCGAGGTCGAGCACGCGCTGCTCCAGCTTGGGATGCACCTGGGGCAGCGGGCGGCGCCCAACCACAATGACTTTTGCGTAGCGCTCAGAGGATAGCAGCAACGTGAGAAGCTGGCTGCCAACTAAGCCGCTGGCGCCGGCAATGAGAGCAGTTTTTTGAGGTGTCATAAGGTGGCTGGGAGCACGGGAGCAGAAGGCCGGAGTGCGTTACCTCCTCCGATATAATGCCGCCTGAGAGCAAAGAAGCCGGAAACTAGCTTGCAAACCAAGCGGTGCATATGGCTTCTTTTAAATTGAAAGCCAGTATGCTAAGCTGCATACTTCTTTTCCCTGTTTATTCCTGCTCCAAGAGTCGGGTTTCATCGGGAGCGAGTTGCACTTGGCCTCGTTTATACAGGGTGCCGAGCGCTTTTTTAAATACTTTCTTGCTCATGCCCAGGCGACGGTAAATGTCGTCGGGCTCGCTTTTATCAGATAAAGGCAATGAGCCATTGTTGGCGCGCAGGGCCGTCAGAATGGTTTCGGTAGCGGCCAGAGCCTCGTCGTAGCCTACTTTTTGGAGACTCACGTCCAGCTTACCATCTGGCCTGATCTGGCGCACGTAGCCGGTAGGCGTATCGCCCAGGCGCAGCGGACGAAACACCTCGTTGTGATACAGCAATCCTAGGTAGGCACCATTCACGATGACGGTGTAGCCTAAATCGGTATCCTGGGCTACAAACAACTGCACTTCATCGCCAACCTGGCCCGGAAAAGCCCCCTGCGGTAGATATTTCTCCCACTTGGACGAGGCCACGATACGGTCGGAAGTCTCATCAATATAGACGTAGACAGTGGCTCGCTGCCCGACGCGCAGGGCCTGGCGCTGGTTGCGATAGGGGAGAAAAAGGTCTTTTTCAAGGCCCCAGTCAAGGAAAGCGCCATTGGAGGAGACGTCGCGGACATTGAGGGCCGCAAATTCGCCTACCCGTGCCAGCGGCTCCAGGGTGGTAGCAATGAGGCGGTCTTCGGAGTCGCGGTACACAAATACGCGCAGCCGGTCACCGATTTGAGTGCCTTCGGCCACGTACTTAATGGGCAACAGCAAATCGCCGTCGTCGGAGCTAAGATAGAGGCCGAAATCCACGGCGCGGGCTACTTCCAGTTCGTTATAGTCGCCGAGGGCAAGCATGGGGTAGGCGTAAGAGGTTAGAATAATTTCAGCACCCAAAGGTACTGAAGGCTGGGGGGCAAATTTCGCTTGGTTTTTTGCCTTGTAAGAAAACATCCTACGGTAGAAGAATACAGCGCATCAATTCAAAAAGCAGCATACGCTACCTCAGAATCAGATAGAGGCGCGTATTCGCGTCGCTACTGATATGGCGCGACACCGGGGCGGGTAAAGTTGAAATCACTGAAGTCATAATAAGCCCCCGAATTCTCAAAGATTCGATAGCCATTGTTGGTCAACTGACCCCGAGGGTAGAAGCCAAATAAAACCTGAATGGTGCGCAGCGCCGTGTACTCGTTGCGAAAACGCAAACCCAGGCCGAAGCCGGTGAAGGGCTTGTCCAGAAACGGGGAATCGCGGCCGGGCGTGGTAGCCAGCCAGGCGGCATCAGCAAAAGCCACACCCGCCAACCGGAAGCCTAGGAAAGAGACAGGCGTGTACATGGTAGCCTCGTAGTTGAGCACGAAACGACTGGTGCCGCGCAGAGTGCCATCGGAGCGGAAGCCGCGTAGGCCCCGTTCGCCCTCAATAGACAAAAGCTGCTCGCCCGGACGTCGGTCGAAGCCCAGGTCCATGCGGTTCCACAGAAAATGGCGCCACTGGTAGTTGCCCGTGTTATAAAGGCGCGTAAAATAAAGCACCTGCGTGCTCAGCAGTCCCTGCTGCCAGTCCCGGTCGCGCTGGCGCACGAACGTGCCAAACTCCCCGCTCAGGTAAAGGTAGCCCCGTCGCACACCATATAGGCCGCTGGAGGCTCGTACGCCATAATAGCGCCGATTGCCCAGCTCATTTAGCTCGTAGCCAGCGGTAAGGCTGAGCAACGTGCCCGTCGGTACGTCCTCGGTACGGCCGAAGCCGAAGAGGTATTTGTCCTTATAATAACGTCGCACGCTGTAGCCGATGGTGCCCAGAAACAGGCTGGCATCCGCGTAGTCTTCAATAGGGCGCTCGGTGTAGGTAGTATTCAGAAAGCGCCCCGATACAACAAAGCGGGCCGGGTTCTCATACCCCAGATCATAGCTTTTCAGGCGCAAAGCCCGCCCCAGCCATATATCGCGGGTGCTGTAGCGCAGGCGTTCCAGGCGGCCTGGATCGATGGGGGGCAATTGTGGCAGTTGAATAAGCCGATCATAAAAATCAAGCGCCACCGCACCGGCGTACTGCGTATTAATGGAAACAAAGTCGCGGGCCACGTAGGCGCCTATTTCCTTATTTTCATACTCATTGCGGTAGCGAACCTGGGCATTCACAAAGTTGCGGAAAGGCACCAGATAGCTGCCCCGGTAGCGCCAGGGCTGAGGACTGGCCCGGCCATACTCATAGCGGTTTCGAAATTGGTGCCCCAGCCCCAGAAAGTTCACGTCGTTGAGCCCAATAACGGCCGCATCCACATCGCGAATCTGTAGGGAGCCACTTAGGCTGAACACATCTTTGGTTATTATCTGCACGTCCACGCTGTCGGCCGTGGTGGTGGCCTCATTCACGAATACGCGGGCGTCGAGCAGCTCCCCCGTCTGGCGCAACAGACGCTCACTTTCACTTAGCTCCTGGGGCTCCAGCTCTTCGCCCACCCGAAACAGAAGTAGCTGCCGCACCCGCGAAGGAGCCGTGCGTATGTGAAACACGTTGCCGCCCTTTTCCAGAAAATTACGCGGCTTGCGCTCGGGGTTGTTGATGCTGTAGCCGAAGGCGTCGAGGGTGGTGATGTTGATGCTGCGCACAATCTTGTAGTTGTGCTGGCTGTATTGACGGTCGAGCAAGGTAGCATCGAGGCCGGCCCGCTCCTCGGCGCGGGCCGTGAAGTTGAACAGTGCCGCCACTGCCTTGCCCGCAATGGTCTTGCGCTTGGCATAGGCCTGCAAACCCGTCAGAATGCGCTCTTCATCGAAGCGCCGCCGCAGGGAGTCGGGGCGGGTTTCGGGCTGCGTTCGAACGGAGTCGACCACGGGCGGCCGCGGGTCCTGGGCCTGAGCCATGCCTGCCACTATTACCAATGGCAGCACCAGCCGCCACCGAAAACGGCGCAGCCACTGGACAGCAGACACGAGGGTAGCAAGCATAAGGCGAAACAACAAGAAAGCCACATGGCAACCCGCAAGGTACAAACGTCATCGGCCACTCGGTAAGTACGAAGCTGAAGCTTAGCTGGAATTATCAGCTGCGCTACGAAGGAAAAATACCCCAAATCAAGGCCAAAAAATCATTAGGGACAATAATCTGAGGGTTGGGACGCTGGGGGGCAAAATTCTCGTGCAAACAGGCCTTTTTGCGCGGTAGTTTTGAAACCTTTCCTAAAAAAATTAGCTTAGACTACTATTGTGTATATGAAGTCTGGTTGCTATTTTTAAGCCATCAAAGGCCCTCGGATGAACGAACGAATTCAGGAAAAGCTAAGTATTTTGGCAGACGCCGCGAAGTACGACGTATCGTGCTCCAGCAGTGGCGGCAAGCGCAAAAACGAGAACAAAGGCTTGGGCAATGCCGAGGGCATGGGTATCTGTCACAGCTATACCGAAGACGGACGTTGCGTGTCGCTGCTCAAAATTCTGCTGACCAACTACTGCATCTTCGATTGCGCCTACTGCGTGTCGCGGCGGAGCAACGACGTGAAGCGCGCCGCCTTTACGGTAGATGAAGTGGTCGACCTGACGATGAACTTCTACCGTCGCAACTATATCGAAGGGCTGTTTCTGAGCTCCGGTATCTTCAAAGATTCCGACTATACGATGGAGCGGCTAGTGCGCATCGTAAAGAAGCTGCGTACGGAGCACAAGTTCAATGGCTACATCCACGTCAAGACTATTCCGGGCGCCTCGCCCGAGCTGATTGCGGAAGCTGGCTTGTACGCCGACCGGCTGAGCGTGAACATTGAGCTGCCGTCGGAGCTGAGCTTACAGAATTTGGCCCCCGAGAAAAATTATAAAGAGATTCTGACTCCGATGAAGCAGATTCATCAGGGCATCGTGCAGAATAAAGAGGAGAAGGCCTTATTCAAGAAAGTGCCGGCCTTCGCAGCCGCGGGCCAAAGCACCCAGCTCATCGTGGGCGCTTCCGATGAGAATGACCACCAGATTCTGCAATTGTCCGATTCGCTGTACAAAGGCTACGGGCTGAAGCGGGTGTATTACTCCGGCTACGTGCCCGTAACGGATGACGCGCGCCTACCCCAGCTCACGCGGCCGCCCGTTATCCGGGAGCACCGCTTGTATCAGTCCGACTGGCTGATTCGCTTTTACGGCTTTCAGGCCGACGAAATTCTGGACCCTCTGCATCCGCATCTCGACCTCGAAATCGATCCCAAGCTCGCCTGGGCGTTGCGTAACCGCCACGTTTTCCCGGTAGACGTGCAGACAGCTGATTACGAAATGATTCTGCGCGTACCCGGCGTAGGGGCTCGTTCAGCCAAGCGCATTATTGCGGCCCGCCGTTTCGCGCCACTCTCCCTGGATCATCTGCACAAGTTTGGGGTGGTGCTCAAGCGGGCCAAGTTCTTTCTGACTTGCCGCGGCCAGGCGCTGGATAGCCGCGAATACGATGAGCAGAGCCTGCGTCGGCAGATTCTGTTCGGGTCGGGCGCGGTACGCTCTGCCCTCGTCACCCAGCAGCTCGATCTTTTTGCTCAGGCTTCTTAAAGTAGTAAAGTCAGTTCTAATATAAATCTAAAAACAATAGTATAGGCATAAGTAAGTATCACATTATCACTTGAAAAAGCCCCCCACAAAGCGCTACGCTGCCCCACGGTGAACAACCTCTAAGTATTCTTTCATCCGCCGTGGTGCGGCCCACCGCTTTTTCTCTGATTCTGCCACCCCAACGTCGCCCGGCGACTCTTCATATAACCAAACATTAGCGACCAACAACTACTACCATGACTATTTCTCACCGCGGCGCCGACGCGTCGGCCACTCCTTCTGAAGCCTCCAAATCCCTGAAAGTGGCGCGCTTAGCCTGCTGTTGCAAGTTAAGCGACCTGCTGCCGCTTGTCCGTCAGTTGCATGAGTCGGTGCGGACCACCACCGCCCGCGAAGAGTCGCACCCGGAGGCGGCTTGATCTTGCGTGTACGGTTTACAGCTGAGCTGTAACTTCTTGCTCCGACAGTAGGTAAGACGGGTGTGTGCTACGAACTTGAACACCACTACGTCCCTACTAACGGCATTACGTTGCACGTCGTGCAGTGCGGACCCACAGCTGGTCCGCTGATCATATTGCTGCATGGCTTTCCCGAGTTCTGGTACGGCTGGCGACGTCAACTCCCGGCGCTGGCCGAAGCAGGCTACCGCGTGTGGGCACCTGATCAGCGGGGCTATAACCTCAGCGACAAGCCGGCGCGCGTAGCGGATTACAAGATGCCGGTTTTGGCAGCTGATATACTAGGGCTGATAGACGCGGCCGGGCACGCGCGCGCCTTTCTGGTCGGCCACGACTGGGGGGCGCTCGTAGCCTGGAACCTGGCAGCCTACTTTCCCACCCGCGTGGCGCGAGTGGCTATTCTCAATGTGCCGCACCCACTGGTGATGACCCAGGAGCTACGGCACAGCCTTCGGCAGCTGAGTAAGAGCTGGTATATTTTCTTTTTTCAGCTCTCGTGGCTGCCCGAAAAGGCTTTCAGCTTTAATAACTACCAGCTCGGCGAACAAACGTTGCGCGGAACCAGTAGGCGGGGGGCATTCAGCACCGACGATTTAGCTCAGTACCGCGCAGCCTGGAGACAGGCTGGAGCTCTGACGAGTATGCTCAACTGGTACCGGGCCGCCGCGCGCTACATGCGGCAGCTGAATCCGCCGGGGCGCGTGCGGGTGCCCGTACATATTGTGTGGGGCAAGCGAGATGCTTTCCTT
>NZ_FWWW01000030.1 GCF_900176135.1 Hymenobacter roseosalivarius DSM 11622
AAATGAACTGTGTTAAAAGTCAAGGGTTGGGGACTAGTTTCGAGGTAAATTCTGCTTGATACGGCACCCCGGATTGGACGATGGCACAGGCCTGCTTGAGCAATTTGTTGCAGACGGCTACCAGGGCGACCTTGCCATTCTTACCCTTGGCCACCAGTCGGTCATAGAGCGCTTTGCAGGCCGCGTTCGACTGCTTGGCGGCGAAGCTGCACATGAACAGCTTGCTGCGAATCAAGCCGCCCCCCATGCGCGTGATGCGCGTCTTGCCGCGCACACTACTGCCCGAGCTGTACTCGCGGGGGCACAGCCCCGCCTTGGCAATCAGTTGACGATAATTCTGCACCTGCGCAAAGCCCTTGGCGAACAGCAGCAGTTGGGCAGCCGTTTTGCGCCCGATGCCCGGGATGGAGCATAAGAGCGGCATCTCCCGCGTGTAGTGCTGCTCCAACAAGGTTAGCAGTTCCGCCTCCAACGCCTGGATTTGCTGGTCGAGTGATTGGAGCGTCTGCTGCAGGCGCTTACGGGCCACGGCGCTGACCACCGGCTGTTGCTGTAATCCTTGCAGCGAATTGCGCACCATCGTCCGTTGCCGGATGAACTGCTCCATCACTTGCTCGATTTGCCGGCACTCCACCAGTACGGGCTCCTCCGGTTGCCACGCCGGCAAGGGCTGTTGCTGGCCGTAGCGCAGCAGCCACTGGGCATCCTTGCGGTCACTTTTGCCTTTGCCCAGGTGCATCTGGATAAAGCGCCGGACGACCAGTGGGTTGAGCACCGCCACCTGTGCGCCGTGCTCGACCAGGTAGTACGCCAAGGCTAAGTAGTAGACCCCGGTGGCCTCCATCACATAGCAGCACTCCACGCCGCATCGGCGGACCAACTGTTGAAATCCTGCTTTCGAATTGCTTACCTCTGTGTGCTGGAATTTATCCTGCACTTGGTGGCAAACCGCCAAGGTGGCTTTGCTCACATCAATCCCGACAATGGTTGCTGGCTGATTCATGGGGTAAGGGAGTAGGTGAAAAAATACACTAACCGCAGCGCCTTCCAGGAAGCAATTCTCAATCCTAATACAGGCTCTCTGGCCTTGTGGAACTGTCCAATGTCGCCCTGGAACAGGAAGGGGATTCTCATTTTTGACGGGCTCGGATGGCCCTTTACGGTAATCCATCTTGCTCCTTCCTGTCGCTGCTGGCTTCTACAAGTTAGGCCATGGCCCAAACATAGGATTACGGTAAG
>NZ_FWWW01000008.1 GCF_900176135.1 Hymenobacter roseosalivarius DSM 11622
CTTTGTCCAACTACTAACGCAACCCCAACCAGCCCGATAAATACTGTTTCGGGGGCACGAGGAAGTGCGCGGCTATTTCATCGCGCCCCGCTAAATCCTTGCGAATGTTACCATACAAGCGGGAGAGGGTTCCTAACGTAACTATTTCCAATGTTTTCCAGGCAGGTGGTCGGCGTACGTCGGTGCTGTAACGGGCTTGGTGATCTAAGATAAATTCTTCGTGTGACCGCGCTAATTCACCATCAATAGATGCTAGCGCCTCGGCGTGATCTTCGGGACTGGTGAACAGGGTTACCTCCTCAAACCACCAAGGAGAATGATTGTGAGACATGGTGTAAATCAGCCGAGTGCGGACACTTACTTCGATCCGCTCGATGACGTCGAACGCGAGGACCCGCAGCTTTTGATCGAATTGATACAACTCCAGGGCGGTTTCAAAACAACTGCCCGGTTTATAAATGTGCGCTTGCTTGTCGGCCTGTAAAGGCAGCAGGTACCCTGCCAAACGGTAGTAGCTGATATTATTAAGGTGACGGATGGCCTCGGCGTGGTCACCGATTATCAACCCCCGCTGCTGCAGCATAAGGAGTTGGTCTGCTATACTAACCGCTTGCTTATTGTAGTCCAAAAATTATAAGAATAATTCAACCGCTGGGGGAAGGACAAAAAAAGACTCGCCCTGGTACGCTGTTCCGATGGGAAGCGTGGCGAGTACTGTTGCTACAAATATACGAATTTGAGCCAACCTAGTTACATTTTTTTAAGAGTGGAAGGGTCGATATAAAACCCGACGGCACCTAGCTCCTGGGCTAGGCGGCGCTTCCAGGCACCCGCTTTATCATAGGTCTGGTACACGACGCCATGGAAGTCGCTCGGTTGTTCCACGTTGCCCGCTACGAGCACGAATACTTTATCACGCCCCAGCAGTCCCACAAAGTACCCTAGCTCCAAAATTACATTTTGGCGGGCCCGTGGGGAAAGCGTAGGTACGGTCTTGCCCGTCGTTTTGAGGCCCCCGATATCATCGGGGCTAAATAAAACAACCGCATAACCGCATTCCTTGGCCACTCTATCAAACTTCTCGATAATGGTTTGGCCTTTATTTATTTCCTCGCTGAGCACAATGCCATCAATCCCAAAGCGGTGCAGGGTAGCCTGAGTGTCTTTGCGCATAGCTTCCTCGCGGCCGTGGACGATGAACACGTTGCGGCTTTCGGCATCAATAGCCTTAAGCGCCGTGCTTAGGGTTGTACGAGCGGCACGCAGGGTGGCCACCTCCAAGCGTTCCGTGCTCCTGTAAGGCCCTTTCGCTTTAAGCTTACCAGCCAGCTTCACCAGTTTTTCCTGATGCGCGGCTCCTCGGACCAATTTGGCTTTGCCAAGTAAAGCTGCTGCCCCTGCTGCAATAGCCGCTAGCTCTTGCTGAGTCTTCTCATCGGTTTGGTGATGCTGATAGGTTCCTTTTTTAGCAACAGGCGGCAGTTTTACAGCTGTAAGTCGATCCCGTAAAGCACTAAGCTTTTTGTAGTCCATTGAACGTAAAGTTATGCTTTAGATGGAATGTTGGTCTTACAGTTCATTTGTCTAAGTGGCGCTAGATATCTCTTACCAAATTCAGGAAGTCGTCGAGCTTGTAGGCCCCATCCACCACGCGACGCTCGTACACCATGAAGTAGCGATAAGCGTTGCCCGCTTTCTGCGCCCAGGTAGCCCCCAGCTTGATTTTCTGCTCGGCATCCAGGTGGTCGCCCTTGGTTTCAACCACCAGCGTTTTGCCGCTTTTGGTCTGGATGATAAAGTCGGGGTAGTGGTTCAAAAAGCCATTGATGCGGAAGCCTTTGCCGCGCTCGGGGTTGCGGGTCCAGAAGGCAATGTTAGATAGGTTAGCAATTTCATTAATGACCTTTTCCTCGAAACCGTTGATTTTGCCTTCCTGCTCATAGAGCGACTTGGTGATGTCCTTGCTGGTTCCGCCAGGGGAAACCAGGGTAGGGAAGACATAAGCGGGCTGCATAAAGGCTTTGTCTTGGTCAAGGAAGTTGCGGAATTGCTTGTAAGCGTACTCCTCCGACAGCAGCTTAATCTTGTCCTTGATTTTGCCAGTGTAGGTGTACTCGTGGTTGGCGAAGTCAGTAAACTGCTCGTCGGTGAAGTCTTCCAGAATGCGCTTCACGTAGCGCTCAATCTCCTTGTCGGCAATAGGGTAGAGGTTGCCAATGAGGTCGAGAATGCGGCGCGTGAAGTTTTTTACCCGGCTGTCTTTGCGGCTAGGGTCTAGGATATAGGCCATGATGCGCTCCTTGGCGTCGCCGTCGATGCGCGTGAAGGTGGGCGTGGCTTCCTGCTTGGTTTCGTCGAGGTCCACGCGGTAGAGCTCCGCTGATACGCCATCGAACTTGATGTTGGTATCGGCCTTGCCCAGCAGGAAGCCTTCGAGCAGGTATTCCTTTTCCAGTAGCACGGCCTGGCTGCCTTCGCCGCTGTCAAAGAGGCTAGCGGCGGGCTTTTTCCAAAAGAACTGCGGCAACACCAAGGCGGCGGCCTGCGTGCGGAATATTTCCTTGATGGGGTAGGTCTTCACGAGCGATTGGAGCACGGTGGGCAGGGGCATGGCCCCACCGGCGGTGCTGGCGGCCACGGTTTTCTCAAACTCGGCCTGTTGAGCTAGGGCGGCTTCGGCAATGGCCTGCACCGAGCCGACGGCCGCCGGCAGGCTGGGCAGCGGGTCCGTCACCGACACGGCTGCGGCTGCTTCATCGGTGGCGGGCACCAGCGGTGCAATGCGGCTGGTGTCGATGTCGGCCAGGTCATCGGCGGCCGGGCTATGGGCGGGCGCGTCGAAGTTGAGCGGGGCCTGCACGAAGGTGGCCAGCGGGTCGGGTGCGGCTAGGATGGCAGCCTCGGCTACTTTGTAGTCGCGGGCGCTGAAACCGGCCTTGTTAAGGCCCACCACGATTTTATCGAGCGTTTCCAGAAACTTGCTGGAGGCCGTCAGCACGTAGCTCATGTTGAGCATAGGCGCGGCGTGCGGGGCAACGTAGGGCTGGCGTAGCACCCGGCCCAGAATCTGCTCCACGTCCACGGCCGACGACTTATCAGCCAGCGAGGCCAGGATGTAGGCAAAGGGCGCATCCCAGCCTTCTTTCAGCGCATTCACGGTGATGATGTAGCGCACTTCGCATTTGGGTGAGGCCAGGTCTTCGTTCTTCAGCTCGTTAAGACCGGCCGTCTTGATGCGGATGTGGCTTTCAGGGATTTTCAGGTCGATGAGCTTCTTTTTCAGTTGCTCGAAGGTGGTGTTGTCGTCGGCCGTTTTGGGCTGGGCCTGAAACAGCACGATGGGCCGGATATAGCGCCCGCCGGCTTTCTGCTCCTGCTTGGCCTGTAGCTCCAGGTTGCGCTGCAATTGCAGGGCCGAGTTGATGACTTCGGTGCGGTCGTTGTGATTGTAGACGATGACGGGCAGCTTCACCATGTGCTCTTTCTTGAGCGCCAGCGCGTCCACGAAGCTGATGATGTTGCTGTTTTTGCGGGGCGTGGCCGTCAGGTCGAGGATGAACGAGGGGTTGAGGTTCTTGAGCATGTCCACGCTCAGGTCACTCTCCGCGTTGTGGCTCTCGTCCACCACCACCACCGGGTTCAGGGCCTGAATCACGCGCATGAGGGTGATGTCCTCGTCGTCGCCCAGCAGGGTGCCGAAGGATTGCAGGTTGCCGTTTTCCTGGTACACCTTGCGGTCTTCCTTGTTTTTGGCCCGGAGGCTGTCGAAGCTCAGCACCACCAGGCTCAGCTGCTCCTGCACGCTGCTGGCCGAAAAGCCGCTGCCTTGCAGCAAGGCCGCTTTGTCGTACACTTCCACGCGGCCGGCGAAGTGAGTATTGATTTTCTGCCGGTAGGGGTGACCGGGGTCTTTCAGGTTACGCAGCGTCTGCTCCAGAATGGTGATGGAAGGTACCAGCCACACCACGGCTTTAGGGCGGCCCACCGGGAAGGCGGCGAAGATGGTGCGCAGGGCGTTGGCCGCTAGGAAGGTTTTGCCGCCGGCCGTGGGCACCTTGACGGTGACGTGCGGCACGCCCAGGACCGTGTTTTTGTAGGGCTCGATGGCCGCCCCCGGAAACGGTTGCAGGGGCGTGCGCGGGTGCCCGGCCCAGAAGTCGTGAAAAGCGTCGGGCAGGTGTTTGGTGGCCTGCACGCAGTCGAGGAAGCGGGCGAGGTCCGTGATGACCTCCTGCTGGTAGGGTTTGAGCTCCATATCGGCCAGGGGTTAGAAGCGCGAAATGTCGCGGGGGATTTTCTTGAAAATGATGCCGTGCTGGGTCAGGAAGTCCGACGTGAGCAGGCAGTTGTCGGCGTAGATGATGTACTGCCCGGCGCGGGTGCGCATGGTGGCCAGAAAGTCGTGGTTGAGCGTGGTCACGGCATCGGGCTCGTAGTGAAAGTAGTAGGCCGTGTCGTCGTGCCGGGCCAGAAACGCCGCGTTGTCGGCCTCAGCCGGGGCTGGGGGGGGCAAGACCTGCTTGGTTTCGGCGTAGTAGAGGTACTGGCGCAGGCCCGTCAGCCCCGCCTGCTCGTTCAGCTCGCCGCTGTCGGTAAATACCGGCTCGCCCAGCGTGAGGTAGTCGAAGCTGCCGCCGGTGCCGGGCTGGCCGCCGTAGCCCTGCATCACGCGCTTCACCCGTTCCGCCGTGATGTGCTCGGCGTAGTCTTCCATCTCCGTGAGGATGAACTTGCGGTTGCCGCCGTCCTGCTGGTTGAGCTTGAGCACGGCATGGGCCGTGGTGCCGCTGCCAGCGAAGCTGTCCAAGATTATAGCCTCTTTGTCAGTGGCAATATTCAATATCCTGTCCAGCAACTTTGTTGGTTTTGGAGTAGGAAAGGTTTCTATGTCAAATAGAATCTTATTCGTCTCCTTTTTGGCATCTTGAGTATGCCCAACTTCAGAATAAAACCACAGCGTTTGCGGTACAACACCTTGCTTAACATCCTCTTTGAAACGCTTTAAAGAGGGTACGCCATTCCCATCCTTTCCCCACCAAATTCTGTTATCAGCATCAAGTGCTTTAAACTTATCCTCAGAATAAACCCAATATCTACCGGAAGGCGGGCCATCTATAATCCTCCCTCCAGGACATTGAATTGCAAAAGTGCCTTTGCTATAAAAATTCCTGGCGCTCATGTTGTCAGGGCGCCATATTCCTCGTGGGTCGTTGTCTCTATTCTTGTAGATTTTATCTTGTTCTTCGCTACGAGCCATAAGATTTGGCCGCCATGTTTCTCCATGTTTTGCATAGACCAAAATGGAATCATGGTCAACAGAAAAGTGCTTTGCCGAATTTTTTGGGCTGTAGTTTTTCTGCCAAATCACATTTGTCACAAAGTTGGCCGAACCGAATATCTCATCACAAATGAGCTTCAAGTTCGGGTACTCGTTATCATCAATCGAAATCCAGATGCTCCCATCTTCCGCCAGCAGCTTATGCAGCAGCTTAAGGCGCGGGTACATCATGCACAGCCATTTATCGTGGCGGGAAAGGTCTTCGCCTTCCTTGCCCACCACCTGGCTGAGCCACTTCTTGATTTTGGGGTCGTTGACGTTGTCGTTATACACCCAGCCCTCGTTGCCGGTGTTGTAGGGCGGGTCGATGTAGATGCACTTCACCCGGCCTTCGTACTGGGGCAGCAGGGCTTTTAAGGCTTCGAGATTGTCGCCGTGGATAATCTGGTTGCCGCTGCCAGTAGGTTCGGTGGTTTGGGTGCCGTCGGGTAGGGCCCCATACTGGTGGTCGAGGAGGCGAAATGGAACGTCCTGGTGGTGGTTGATGACTTTGTCTTTACCAATCCAGTGGAGGGTGGGCATGCGGGGCTAGCAATAGGTGTAAGGACGAAGGTACGGAAGGCCAAAACCCCGAACTAATCCATAAAGAGCAAGGCAGCAGCTTCAAAAAAAGCCACTGCCTTGCTCTTAGCTACTGTCCTCAGAAGCAATAACTTGCTGAAGTGCTACTGGAATCTCTGGAATAGCGCAGTCCAGGCAGCAATCACCTCCTCTGTCAAATCGCGGCGGCCACGCTGGAGCAATCGGGTTTTGGTTTGTTTGGCCAATCCCACTTTCCAGCCGCCGGGTAATGGTACCCGATGTTTAGCGGCGAACTGCTGTATTTGATTGATGATAGGCTGTTTAGCGTCGTACACGTCCTCAAAAGCTTCATCGTCCACGGCACGGAATAGCTTGTTGATACCAAATTCCAGCAGCGCCAAAGGAAAGAGGTCTTCTATCTCAGCCTGAGCCAAGCCATTAAACTCTTGTACCTGAAGCACCTGCTCATCGTTGCCCTTGTATAGGTCACTCAACAGCTTGGTGCGCATATCTAAACCAGACTTATCGGAATCCAGCAGAATAAAGGGCAGCTGATTTTCTTTAGTAGAAAGGATAGAAGCCAGGCTCTGCATCCCGCGCACCCCGCCCGAGGGCACAAAGACAATTTCCTGATGGGGTGCAATCAGCTTCTCCCCGATGAGGAATAGCTTGACCGCACTCAAGTAGTATTGGTCGGAAGTGCCTTCCACAATAACGGAAAGGCACCCCTGAAGAAATACTTCCGAAATGCTCAGATTCAGCGCGGCATGCACCGCATACACGGAGCGTCCCTGTCGAACCTGTTCAGCTTGGGGCGCTTTCAAGTCACTGGATGTGACGGTAAATCCGTCGTCATCGACGAACACCACTTTTGCTCGGTCAATATGATTTGTATCAATCAGAAATGGCGAATGCGTGGTATTGATAATCTGATTGGTCGTGGCCAAGTGCTCAAAAAACTTACTAAGGTCTTTTTGAGCAATCGGGTGCAAGGACGAGCCGGCTTCATCCAGTAGAAGAACGGCCCCTTCGTGTGCGTCGCGGCTTTCTACCAGGAATACTAGATAGAAACTCAAAAACCACTGCAAGCCCGTACTGCGGTTTTCCAACTCAATTTCATCCGGACGCAGGTTGTCAGATACCCAGATGCGGAAATGGCTACCATCGGCGGCGAAGCGGAAGGTGTAGTCGCCCTGCTTCCACCATTCCCGGAACTTGCGGGTGAGCAGGGAGGAAGCAGATTGCAGAAGCACGTCGCGCTCTTTTTTTTTCTCGGCTACCTCCTGAATCTGCTTCTCCGTAACCTCTTGGTACTGTTCAGGCTTCACCTCGTTTCCCAACGCCAGTATCTCTTTCGGGTCTAACCCCACAAAATCGAATAGCACCCGCAAGGTCCGGGTTTTAGCCTCGGTTGTACCGCTCAAATCTGTGCGGCTGAGGTTTTTGATTACATGCGGCAGATAAATTTCTGAATCGAGGTTGCCGTAGTTGGAATAGTAGACGAACGAAGGCAGCTTCGCAACAACGAGCTTACGAACTTCTTCAATACTATGCGGGGCTGGCTTATTCAGCGCGGTCTTTAGCCCTTCTAGTTTCTTTTTGGCCTGCAACATCAACGGCGCAACAGTAGAGCCTTTCAATATACTACTAGTCACTCCCGAGAAGTGTTGAATTACTTCATTCAGTGACTTTTCATTAATGCGGCCAGCTGCATTTTGCGCCGCTTCCACCAGCGACGTGGTTTCGGTCAGTACTGCTTGTGACTTGACTTTGATACCCGCTTCGCCCTTGCCCATTTCAACTGCTGTTGACAATTGTTCTAGGGTTGCGGCAATAATGTCACGGACCAGTTCAACGGGAATGCCACTAGCAGTAGTAGCATCCGGAAAATACACAAACCGCTGGCCACTGAAGTCGCGTGAAACTTCCACGAATCTGGCATTCGCCGGAATGGCGTTGGAAAGCTTCACTACTTGCGTCACCTCTTCCGGTGAGAGCTCAAATAGCGTTTTAATAAATACCGGCTTCTCTTCTGCGTCACGCCATTCCGCGTAATGACGCCGGGGCATATCCTGCAGCGGATTAATAGCTCCTCCCTGTGCGGGATTCAGCTTCCAGAGCGCCAGCAGGAGGTTTGATTTGCCGGCTTCGTTGACACCAATAAGGGTCGTAACATCGTCGCAATCAATCCAGCCGCTATCCCTAACAGACCGGAAGTTTGTGACTTTGTATCGAATAATTTTCATCTTGGTGCAAGTAGTGGGTAGACGGCATCAGGCACAGATTAACCCGTCCCTATCTCAAATCTAAGCTAAAGAACTTAGCGTGCTTAGGTAATTTGTATTCGGCAAGCCGTAGCGCCCATCGTTTTTAGTATCCCGGGGTTTAACGCTTAAATTTGGGTTGTTCAACTCTTGCCGTTACCGCCGTCCTAATGCCACCAACCGCCCACGAAAGCCAAAACACGGAATGGAAAGAGTCGTGGCGCGATGAGTACATTAAGTGGCTCTGCGGCTTTGCTAACGCGCAGGGCGGCACCCTGACTATTGGTAAAAATGACCAGGGCCAGGTGGTGGGCATCACTAACAGCCGCCAGCTGCTGGAGGAAATTCCCAACAAAGTTCGTGACCTGCTCGGCATCTTGGTGGACGTGCACAGTCGCAGCGAAGGCGAGCTCACGTATCTGGACATCGTGGTGGAGCCGTATCCGTACCCCATCAGCTACAAAGGCCAGTACCACTACCGTAGCGGCAGCACCAAGCAGGAGCTAAAAGGCGCGGCCCTGGACAAGTTTCTGCTCCGCAAGCAGGGCAAGCAGTGGGACGGCGTGCCCGTGCCTGGGGCCGACGTCGCTAGCCTGAGCACCCCGGCGATGGAGTTGTTCCGCCAGCGGGCCCGGCGCAGCGGCCGCGTCGATGCCGACGTGCTGCTGGATGCGGACAGCACCCTACTAGAAAACTTGCACCTGGTGGAAGGCACTTACCTGAAGCGGGCCGCGATTCTGCTGTTTCATCCCCTCCCGGAGCGGTTCGTGACCGGGGCTTACGTAAAGATTGGCCGGTTTGCCACCGACGACGACCTCCGCTACCAGGACGAGGTACACGGTCCGTTACTAGACCAGATTGAAAAAGGCCTCGACTTGCTGCTGACTAAATACCTGGTCGCCGACATCCGGTACGAAGGCGTGCAGCGGACGGAGGCGTTTATGTTCCCGCCGGAAGCCCTGCGCGAGGCGTTGCTCAATGCCCTCGCCCACAAAGACTATAGCAGCGGCACGCCCGTGCAGATAAGCGTGTACGACGACCGGCTGGTGTTCTGGAATGAGGGGCAGCTGCCCGACCAGTGGACGGTGGAGAACCTAACCCGCAAGCACCCTTCCCGCCCCTTCAACCCAGACGTGGCGAACACCTTGTTCCGGGCGGGCTACATTGAATCGTGGGGGCGCGGCACCCTCAAAATGATCAATGAGTGCCGCCGTCACGCGCTGCCGGTGCCCCGCTACACCTTCGAGGCGGGCGGCTGCACGG
>NZ_FWWW01000013.1 GCF_900176135.1 Hymenobacter roseosalivarius DSM 11622
GGTAAGAGCCTGTTAAAATTTCCGAATGAGGTGTCGAATACTGGATAAAAATAAGGTTGCCTCGGCACTGCTAGCGCTTAGTCAGGGGAATTACCAGCACAAACCTTTTGATAGTGCCGGGTTAGTTTCGTGCGAGCTTTGTCGAGCGAGAATTGCCAGTGGACGGTGGCGCATCGGGTATTACGTTCCGCGACACAGGCTTGGACCTGGGCCGTTAATTCCTCTTGGGTGGGAATACGCTGGTGCAGGCACTGGCGGGCGATGGCCGAGAGTTCAAGCTCGACCATGTTAAGCCAGGAGGCATTTTTGGGCGTGTAGTGGACCTCGAAGCGGGCGGCCAGGGCGCGGGCCGCGGCCGCGGGCAGGTACTGGTAAAAGACGGCATCGGTGTGGGTGTTCAGGTTGTCCTGCACCAGCACGATTTTCTCGGCTTGCGGGTAGTGGGCGGCTAGCTTCTGCATAAAGCGGCAGTAGTCGGCTCCGGTGCGCCGGGCCGAGACCTCCACCAAGCGCTGCCCTGTGCCCGGTTCGAAGGCCGCCAGCAGGCAGGCCGTACCCTGGCGCACGTAGGTGCTGCTTTCGCGCCGGGGACGGCCCGGTTTGGCGGGCTGCTGCCCTTGGGCCGGCTGGGCTGGCACGGGGGGCAATGGGGCGACGGGCTGGCCGTGGAGCACGCAGGGGCGCTCATCGAAGCAGACGAGGGGAAAGCGCGGGTCGTACGGGCGCTCGTAGACGGCCAGCACGTCTTCCATGCGGGCCAGAAAAGCGGCGTTCACGGCGCCCAGGCACCAGTGCTGCTGGCGCTGGGGCTGCACCTCGTTTTTTTGAGCACCAGCCCCACCGTTTCATGCGAAATCGTCTCTACCAGGCACAGTTCCACGGCTTTGTCGGCCAACAGGCGCAGCGTCCAGCGGCTGTGCCCCGTCGGGGCCGGCGTACAAGCCAGGGCCGTGAGGGCCGCGCGGGCCGCCCCGTCAAAGCGCCGGGGGCCGCCGCTGCGCGGCGCTTCGCCGAGCGCGGTGGCCAGCCCCTGCTGGACGAAGCGGCGGCGTACCTGATACACCGTCTGCACGCAGCAGCCTACTTCGGCCGCCACGGTATAACCGCTGACCCCGTCGGCCAGGCGCAAGAGCATCCGCCCGCGTTGCACCGTGCGCCCGGCGTGGCGGCCTCTGCGCGTTAAGGATTCAATCTGCGTACGGTCAGTTGCTGACAACAGGAATGGCGTAATTGGTCGTCCCATTCCGCAGCAACGACCAACCCTTGCTTTTGTTTATAAAATTCCTCTGACTAAGCACTAGGTTCGCATTCGTACTCCCGACTCAAGCGTCGATCCCAGTGCAGCCAACTGCTGGATCGTTCCACGACCCAGCGGATGGGCTGTGGTCTAAAGCCGCCATGGCTGCTCAGCCCGGGCGCTGTTTCCACCCGCCAGCCACCGTGCGTCTGCGCCCACTCAGCCAACGGGCGGCCCGCATAACCGGCATCGGTGAGCACCAGCGTGAGGCGTTCATAGCCCTGCTCATGCAGCTTTTGCAGCGCTTTCTGGCCGCCGATGCGGTCTTTTTCGTTTGCTGGCCCCACCGACACGGCCAGCAGTCGCCCGCCCGTATCGACCACAAGCTGGCGCTTGCGGCCCTGTACCTTTTTGTGACCGTCGAAGCCTTTGTCGGGCACGCCCCGCTCACTGCACTTGATGGATTGGGCGTCCAGGATGGCCACGCTCGGGCTGGGCTGGCCCGAGGGAGCGGACTGCTGGCGCTCGTGTCCGACTAGTACTTTATGGAGCCGTGCCCACTGCCCACTGACTTGCCAGCGCCGGAAATAATAAAAGCAGATCGGGTAGGGTGGAAAGTTGTTGGGCAGCAATCGCCACTGGCAGCCGCTTTTGGTCAGGTAGAGTAACGCATTGAGAATGAGACGCAATGAATACTTGCGGCGGCGTTGGGTGGGCAAGCTTTTCTCCATAACTTGCCACTGGGAGTCGGTCAGGTCGGTTTCGTACATCTTTGGTCGGATTGACGAAAACCATTAACCTGGCTGGCTCCTCTTTGTCTCTCAGCTACTTACATTCTTTAACAGACTCTAAAAGACTCGCCCGTTCAAGGCTCCGAGAAGCTTTATACCCGCAAGTGGTTTATGCTCTATGTAGTACTGTTTTGTATCCTGCTTACGGGTTTGATGTTCTTGGATATTCCTTGGTTACACCAGCTTTTACAGGATCATTACAACCTCAACAACCGATGGATACCCTTCTCCGGTTTAGCCTTGCCTGATGTCGCGTATTCATTTAGCCACGCCTGCACCAACGGTGCAGGCACCCGTGCCCACCAGTCCCACTAAGGCCGAGTACTATCAACGCTATGCCCTCTATGTGGGATTGGCAATCGGGATTGGCTTTCGCCTCTTCCATTTCTTTTACAATCGGTCTTTATTCATCGACGAGCTTTATCTCAATATCAGCTTAGTCAAACTCAACTTCTGGGAACTGGCCACCCAGCCCCTTGCTTATGAGCAGAAAGCCCCTATCGGCTATCTCTGGGTCGTTAAGCTGTGTGTTATGCTTTTTGGCAAAGGCGAAAAAGCGCTTCGGCTCTTTTCTTTGGTCTGCGGCATCGGTGCACTATTTGCGTTTATTCCCGTCGCTCGCTTTTATCTAAAGGCCTGGGGCGTTGCTCTTGCGGTGGGTTTGCTCTCCTTATCGTGGGCAACAATCTATCATTCCGTAGAAGCGAAGCAGTACAGTGCTGAGCTTCTGGCAACGGTGTTGGCATTACTACTCTACACCAAGTATCATCGTGCTACTCGGCTGCGGGAACTGGTACTATGGGGGGTTGCTGGGGGGCTTTTATTGTGGTTTGCATTCTCACTCATCTTTGTGCTCGCCGGTATTGCTTCGGTCGTTACCCTCAAGGCGATTTTTGAGCGCAAGTGGAAACGCTTCTTCACTTATCTGATTCCTTTTGGTCTCTGGTTGGTCAGTTTCAGCCTACTATACGGGCTATTTCTTAGCAAATATCACCAGTCTGGTTGGCTGATTGACTTCTTCGACAAAGCGTACGATGCCTTTATGCCCTTGCGACCGACCTCTTTTGATCGGGTTCTTTGGTTTATTAAGAAACCATACAGCGTACTCTACCACCCACTTGGCTTGTTGTTGGATCTTGATGATAGTATAACCAATTCAAGCGTTAAGTTTATTCTAAAATTAGGCTGGGTTGGAGGCACATTTATTGTCTTTGGAATGGGCATACTATTTAAATCACATAAATTTAATTTCTTTATATTATTTCTACCTATTCTCATCACCTTTTTAGCATCAGCGTTTAAAGTATATCCTATTTTCG
>NZ_FWWW01000009.1 GCF_900176135.1 Hymenobacter roseosalivarius DSM 11622
CTGCTATAAGAAGGCCTGCACGGTCGAGTTTTTCAAGTACACCGAGGCGGCGCTGCGGCAGCAGGGGCTGCGCGAGGAACTGATTAAAATCGTGCTGTTGGTGCAGTCCGTGGGGAGCGTTACCAATTCCGCCGTGCAGCGGCTAACGGGGGTAAGTAAATCCACAGCCACGCGCTTCCTCAACGAGCTGGACCGGTTGGGCTTTTTGCAAAAGTCAGGCACCACGGGCGTGGGCACGGAGTACGTGCTAAAGGGTTCATAAAGGGCGCACCGGGACGAGGTAAGACGGTGCGTTAGCCAGCGAATAAGGGATTGTTAGCCTCCTAAGGGGCTTTATAACGCAGACTTGGCTAGCCTGAGAGGGTTCAAGAAGGGTTCACCGGGCCGGGTCTAGTTGGTTTGCAGCCCGCGCAGGGAGGGAGCCCCTACCAGATGGCCCACCCGGTTAAGCAACACAGGGTCATCCCTGACGTGAAGGCACAAGCCCAGCGATGAGGCCGCATGGTAGAAAACCAGATTGTTGCGCCAGCGCCACTAATAAAACCGGCAACTTAGTACCGATAACCTTTACCTTTCGATACTAAAGGGCTAGTTTAATCGAAGCCATTTTCTACTAAATAACGTAGCACTTGAGCACTAGCGGAGGCACAAAAAACTCTATAATTGTCATCTTTCTGATCATCTGCAAAATCACTAGCTGCTTTGATAGCTATTGGTATTGGTCTAGGATGGGGAGCTTCGGAAGCAGCACTATACAAACCATAAGCCTCCATTTCAATTCCAATAAGCTTCCTATGTTGAGCGTGAATATTCTCTGTCATTTCTTGTGTTGAAATGACAGCAGAACCTGAAGCTACTGGCCCTATCAAAACTCTGAAAGTGGTTTCAGGCTTAGTGCCATCACAGAGTTCACGGATCTGGTTTAAAGCATGAGTATTTCTGCTTAGCCTTAGAGCAGCGCCTTGTAATCCAGAATCTAAGCTAATGTGATGTGGACCTGGAATAAAAGTTGTCACTGAGTCCTTTTTTATCCATTTACCCATACCCCAATCCCAGCACTCCTCTGCAACGATTACATCGCCTAAACGTGCTTGATTACGAATTGCACCAGTGATTCCAGTCATTGCCAAAATTTTAGGTCTAAAATTTTGAATGAGCTTGAGGGATGTAATAGCAGCAGCACTCATGCCCATACGGGGGCACAAAGCGGCTACAACATCAAGTTTTTTCCCATTTTGAAAAAAGTGCCCTCTAATATATAACGTAGGGTCACCAGGAACTTTTATCTCTTCAAAATGCCAAGGCAGTTTTTGAATTGCATCAAATTCTACATCTAGAGCACAAACAATCCCTAAGTAATCTTGGTAGGAATACTGAACTGTTCTTTCAGCTGATAACCAGCTTGATATTTGTCTTAATTGCATTATAAGTGGCGTATGCCACTCTGTGGACCTTTGAACGTAATGGACTAAAACAATGCCATATGATTGAAATCTAGCAGCTGCGCTAGCTGCTAATTCTATATACCCTGTTAGCCCTATAATTTTCTGCGGCATCTGCAAATCATCATCATCGATTAAGTCTTGAAGTAACCTGATTCCAGCATCTTGATTAGGATGTTCTCCCAACATTTCGGGAACAGAGAGATCAAGTATAAGCAGATCAAAAGAAACGGATTTTATTTTCTTTCTAGCAGATAATGCATCGCCAACACTTTCAATAGAGTCGTGATCGACTAATGTAGTTTGTAATAAAACTTGAGAAATTTCAGCAAGTTTTGCAGAATTATCCTCCAAAATCAGAATGTTTAACATGCTACTAATTGTTTTCTCTTTGAGTTGAATTAATAAGAGTTAAGAGTTTGCTTTTCCAACCATCTTCTAAGGAGCTATACCATACACTACCTATATAGTATTCGGGATAATCTTTAACAAACACTGAGTCTAACTCTTCTAGAGTTAAAGCGTTTTTTTGCTCACCAAAAGTGGTAAAAGCAGTAATCACAATTACGGGAATATTAATTTCGAAACTATCCAGGTATTCCAGTATATCTTTACCTGCATAAGAGCTATGCTGGAAACCATTATCGTTATTTGTATATGTGAAGGCGGGCAGGCTCATGTCAAGTAATATCAAATCTGGAGCAGAAGCACGGATTTTTTGGAGTCCAGCTTGTACAGAACTTGCAGTTGTAACTTTTGTGTTTTTCAACGCGTTGTTTAAGAACTCCTGAATTCGTAAACTTTTATGCTCGTTGTCTTCAATTAATAAAAGCTCCATTGTTATTGCTTTGCTTGAGGAAGTTGGAAACTTACTTCAAAAGTCCTGTCATTAGTTACAATGATGTTTAAATTAGGTTCACATTTGATTACATTTTTTATAGCATCATAAATTCTATAAAGCCCTGTTCCGCTTTCGCCTCGTGCCTTTTCTCTATATGATTCATCAGCGCAGCTTTCCATTACACAATTAACCTTTTTTATTGTTTGATTAATATCAATTTCTTGACCAATACGGTTAATTACACAGCATCGAATATTGTCATCGATTACATTACATTTAACAACAACAGATGGATGGTGGCCAAGGCCAGCTCGTCTAATCGTATTTTGGAATAATATCATAAAAATAATAGTACAAGCATTCACATATATACCTTCAACATGACATCCTTCCGTCTCATCTAAATGTAATTCTGCACTAAATCCTGGATTATAATGCTTTGCCATATCGATAGCAATCTGTATGATATAGTCAAATCTTAAAGGTTCATTAGAGTTTTCCTTGCTTGGTTTGAGCCAAGAAATAATTTTATCTATAGATCTAGGAATGGTCACTCTTAATTCTCTGACTGAGTTAAGTAGGGTAGTATTATGAAAGTCAGTGTTTAAGACTTGAAGCTCGAGAGTATCTACTAAAGTAATTGCTCGACTTTTTGCTTCATTGTTTAATTTTTGCCTAATCGTATTAAGACCAATTTCAAGAATTGTGAAGAAAGTATGAAACAGTAAGCTGCATAAATCTATAAATGTTAATTTTCTGTCGTTAATTATAGTAACTAAATTATCGTAATCTATAGAGTTATTGCTTATTTCAATCAATCCATAATCATTTGAATCTCTACGTATTCTTACCCATTGTTCATTGATTTCCTTAATGAGATTGTCATAGCTATAGGCAAATTCACTTAGATGTAAATGTAGGTTGTCTGCTTTGTCAGGCATTTGAGTCTTGATTTCATTCAACCAGTATTCATTAAATTTATACTTGCCTTCTAAAGTTCTTGTAGTTACAAGTTTAAGCGCAATTACAGAGCTTAACATTTCACTCTCGAGCTCGTTGTGCCTAATGCGAGTGGCTAAGAAGCCGTCCATTCCATAGTTCCTGTCCTTTACAAAAATATCCATTAAGTCTATTGCAATTGATTTTAATAATTCACTTACTTCATTAATTGGGATTGAAATCGGAATCAAAGGGATACTAGCTTTGGATGATCTTTGCAGTGGCTCCCCATTGGGGTTGTTCTCAATGCCAGCGTTAATGTATGCTATATACCGCTCATAGTTTTCTTTTACCGTTTTCTCAGCAGCTCTTATAAGCCCTTCAAGGTTATATTCTATTTTACTTTGCTCTACTTCAACCCTTCTAGTTTGCAAAACAATTTTTCTTGTATAATCTAATATCTCAGAATCATATTCTAATAAATTACTGGGATCTAATTCAATTAGCCATTTAAGTATCTTAATTCTTTCTTCTAATAAAGATGATGTTCCTTCAGTATAATCTCCAGCTATGTAGATTATTTCTGGTAGACAAGTATATTTCAAAAAATATATCAAATGTGCATTATCAAACTCATCTTCTTTGTCTTTTAATTCCGAGGGCCGTGTAACCCCATTTCCAAAAAGTGCAGCGGATACTGACTTACGTAATATACTTTCGTAGGCCCCATCAATTGTTCTAGTATAGATATCGAATAATATTGTGAGCGACAAATCGGATTTCATATCACGACGTAACTGTTTGTCAACTCGATCTGCCAGTTCTCGAATAGGTAATATGTGTGCTAGTTCGGGATTCTTTAAGTATGACTTAGTAGCAGTATTAATACTTTCAATAAAATTACCCTTTTTTAATAAACTGTAGATCAAAAGCTTGATACCACTTGCTTCATAATATCCAGTATTTGATTGGATTAGTTCTTGTGCCAGCTCAATACATTGATCAAAACTTTCGTTATTTAAAGCAAAAAGAGCTCGGTTGTATATGTTTTCATTTTCTTGATAAACATTTTGCTCATCAACTTCAGAAGTTGTGCACAGAAAATTTGATTTTGAAATATCACTTTCTTTGAGAGCATATAAAGTCAAAGGAGTTAAAATATCGCTAGGTATATATTTTAATATTAATGGATGAAAAGATAAAGCAGAGGAGAAAGTATAATTAAATTGGTTTTTAAAAAACAGAGTTTTGTTTTCAATTATCTCTTTTATTATATACTGTCTGCCTGCTGGTTCAGGCTGAAGCTCATACTTGGCTATTGCTCGAACTAAGCTCGCCACTTCAAGCCCTGGTAACATTAAGGCTATCCTATCTATTTCCGTTGCAGAAAGATCCGCATCTTTAGTCTTAAATAAGACAGCAGATAAGTAGCTAGATAAGCGCGTATATAAGTCTTTGCCTGGTTTGTTAAGGTTTTCTAAAGATGCTGATATCAAATTGCCAACACATGGTTGAAATATAATTGTGCGCTCATTAACAGCACTATTATTGTCTTTAACCAATTGCCTGCTCGAATTTTGTAAATATTTTATTTCTGGCTTACCTATTTCGCCTAGTGATAGTGCGAAAAGTAGAGAGTCTATTCTCGGATCTTTAATTGAGAGATTAATATTAAGTAAAGAGTTTAATAATACTTGTTTGTCTTGGTTGCTAATTTCTGTAATAAATGCAACTTGACTGATATTTATAAATGCTTCATACGTGTCAATTAATGAATCGGCAGTTGACAGCCTTAATATTTGCAGTGCATCTTCTAAAGTCTGTTGTGCCTCGCCAGTTATGTGATAGATAAGTTTAAGCTTCCAATCATTAGTAAGCGAAAAACCACTTATTTCTTCTTTTATTTCATCAACAAATCTGCTAGGTGTTACTGAGGGTTCGTTTAATATGCTTAATTGATGAATTATATAACGCGAGGCACTTTGTGAAGCAAATTGGTTTTTAAAGTTGTTTGCCAACTTCTTTTGTGACTCTATGCCTTTATTTAACTGGTGTAAAGCTAATGAATATTTTATCCACCAAAATGAGAATCCAAATTGTTTCTGAATTAGCGTTAATGTATCAATTGCATTGGAAAAATTACCCAGCAAAGTTAATTCTTGTACTTTTTTCCTTAGAAAGATGTATTCTTGAATCTGCTTGTTATAAACATTAATGAGCGACTTTGACCATTCAAGTTCTCTTTTTAATGAAACTGGACGATGTGGTAAATATGCCCCAAGCTCAATTAATGAACTTGGGAAGGGTGAGTGAAAAGCAATTGATAATTTATTCTGCTTATGAAGCCATGATATAGATTCAGTAAATAGCGTATATGGTAACCATTGACGAGATTCGATTAAGAAAGTCATCTTATTCTTTGCGCCATTCATCCCGCTTCTAAACGCAAGCCTTGCTTTGTTTTCTGAACTTGGAGTGTTGTTTTTCAATTCTTTTTATTTAAAATACTTAAACAATATTAAAGAATTCGCGCAGCTGTTTTATATGTTACTAAGTAGAATCATTTATCTTATGAAAAGTATCCTACAATCCTAACTCTTTGGCCGAATTGTGATGACGCACGTTATCGAGGCGGGTATAACGGCGGATCATCGCACTGGTCTTGTGCTTAGTTTGGTTCATGACCTTGCTGTCGTCGGCCCCGTTAAGCTTGGACACCGTCACAAAGGAGGCCCGCAGGGAGTGGGCCGTGTAGCCAGGCCCCAGGTACTGCTGGACAATGAGGTTGATGTACTTGGTCGTCAGGCGGCGGGACGTGACCTGTTGGTTTTTGCGCAGGGACACGAACACGCAGCCCTCCGTGCGATCGAGCACCCGCAGCCAGGCCTGCAAGGAGCGGATGGGGCACAGGGCCGGGTCGGGCGAATAGAAGATGGCTTTCTCTTCGGCCTGCCCCAGCTGGTTGGTTTTGCTTTTGTCTAGCGAGACCACGAGGCCTTCCTCGTCGAAGGCCAAGTCTTCCATGTTCAAGGCTTCGAGCTCGGAGCGCCGAAAGGCCCCGGTAAAGCCCAGCAGTAGCAGGGCCCGGTTGCGCAAACCGGTGGGCGTCGTCACGTCCATGCTGTTGATGGTGCGCTTGAACGACGCCAGCGAAAAGGCGGCCGCCTGCTTGATACGTGTCTTTTTCTCGCGGGCAATGCCCTTGAGCAGCACTTTGATTTTCTTATCCGTAGTGGGCGAGTCCAGCCCGGCCAGCTCGTGGGCCTTGGCGATGGCGGCGGCATGGCGCTGGATGGTGGACACTTTCTTACTGGAGTCCGCGAGCTCCGTGAGGAAGCCCGCCAGGGCCTCGACCGGCGCGGGCAGGGATGCCATCCCGTGGAGTTGACACCAGGCTGTGAAGCGCTGCCAGTCGCCGGCGTAGGCGCGGATGGTGTTGGCCGCTCCGCGCAGGCCACTCTCGACGTAGCGGTGGGTCGATTCCAGCAGGTGCGCGGGCACTTGGGCAGAGGACCCAGACGGAACGACGGGGAACTGATTGTCGGTGGCCATATAAATAAGGAGTAGCGAGGCGAAAAGTAACTGTTTTTACGGGGCTAAGATAAGGACTGATAAGTAAATCTTATCAGTCCTTATCTGCTTTCAAGCGCGAACCCAATGGAGCGACGAAATTCCGTGCTGGCACTGAGGCGTTAGGCCCCCGAAAGAAGTAGTATTGCGTTGCGCTTCCGGTCCGGGCCCTGCACCGCCTCCCGCTCAACCACGCCGTGAAGCCCGGTCCATCCGTGGGCGCAGGCCTTTTGGCACTTGCTCTCCCCGTAGTAAAGCGAACGCCTTCTGCCCGGGTACGTCCCGTGACGCCACCTCTTCCCAAATTCACCGCGCGAGTAGACACACGACGCGATTCACGAGATGCTGCTTGTGGAGATGCTGCCGCGAATGGACTCCTGGTGGCACGCTAACACGAGCGTGCATCAGCAAAACCAGTCCATTCGGACGGCGGGGCACGGCAGGCCGGTCCCCTTGAATGCCCCAATGCCCGCCGCTAACACATTTCTCCTTTCCTTCTTCCCACTTAACCCCCTCGCTCATGCTCGCTCCGGCTCCCATCCTCCCCGTGGATTTAACCCGCCGGGGCGTCAGCTTCGACGGCCCCGAGTTCACCGCCTTGGCCGACCAAATTCAGGGCAACATCCTCAAATCGCACGGCCGCGGGCACACGTCCCACATCTTTTTCCGGTTTAACCCCGGCCAGCGGGACAAGGCCAAGCGGTTCATTCAGCATTTTGCCGCCACCGAGGTGACGTCGGCGCAACGCCAGAAGCAAGACACCGCCCAGACCAAAGTTGATCACGTACAGCGGTTTGTGATCGGCCTGCTGCTGAGTGCGTCGGCCTATAATCACTTGGGCATCAAGCCCGCTCAAACCCCGCCGGACCCGCAGTTCCGGGCCGGCATGAAGGCCTCCAACCTGGCCTTGCACGACGCACCGGTTGACAGCTGGGATCCCGGCTATCGGGACGAAGTGCACGGCATGATTTTGGTGGCCTTGGGGGAACCGGACCGCCTGCGGCTCGACCTCAAAGCGCGGGGAATCGTGGGGGCGTTGCGCCATGACGGCCTGGCAACGGTCCTAGCTGTCGAGCACGGCGACGGCATCAAGAACAGCGACGGCGAGGACATCGAACACTTTGGGTACGTGGACGGCATCAGCCAGCCGAAGTTCTTCCACGAAGAGATCACCGGCACCCCCGTGGACCAGTGGAACCCACTCATGCCGCTCAACTTGGTCTTGGTCCCGGACCCGGGCGGGCACCACGCGAACGCGTTAGGCAGCTACTTCGTGTTCCGCAAGCTCGAGCAGAACGTGCGCGGATTCAACCAACGCGAGGAGGCATTGGGCCGGGAGTTATTCGGGAACGCCGATAACGAGCTAGCCGGCGCGATGGTCGTGGGGCGGTTCGAAAACGGCACGCCCGTGACGCTGCACGCGGCCGAAGCGGGGGTTCCGCCCGTAAACAACTTTAACTACGGCCAGGATACCGCCGGCGCGAAGTGCCCGTTCCACGCCCACATCCGCAAAAGCAACCCGCGCGGGGAAGCGCCCGGTTCGTTGGACAGCGAAAAGGCCCACATGATGGCCCGCCGCGGCATCATCTACGGTCACCGGGCCGTCCACCCGAACGAGGCCACGGTGGCGCAAATGCCCACTGGCGGCGTGGGCTTGCTGTTCATGAGTTTCCAAAGCCGGCTGGGCAACCAGTTCGAATTCATCCAGAAAACCTGGGTAAACAACGATCAATTCGTCAACGCCGGTCCTCCCAAAGGGCCGACGGGAAAAGACGGCGTGATCGGCCAAGGCACGTTTGTTAACCATCGGCAGAAGTACGCCAAACAGTACAACAAGCCCGCAACGATTGTGGGCGCAAGCTCTTTCGGTGGGTTCGTAACGTTGAAGGGGGGGGAATATTTCTTTGCCCCGTCCCTGAGCTTCCTGAAGCAACTGGTGCTCCATCCCAATAGCCCTGCCAGTCCTTTTGACGCGGATCCGCCGCTAACTACTTAGCAGCACGCCCTTTCTCAAAATCCGGGTGCGGAGCCTCACATAACGCCTTCCTTTCCGAAGCCCAGCCGCGCCTGAACGTGCCGGCCTGGCTATTACCCGGCCGGCGAACGGGCAGCGGCCCGACCGACGGGCAAGAGCCTCTGGTTAGGCGCATGCAACGGAGAGCGTAAACGCAAATTTTTGCCTTGTGACCGGCAGGCGCGCACCCTGCCTGGTGCGCTAAGTGAACCTTGATAGTCGTTATTCGTCGAGAGGTCGGGCGGTTCACGAACGCTAAACACTTGGGTTGCGGTCGGGAAAGGCAGTCTTGCCACGGCCGCCGCCTGATTACCGGTATGAGCATGCGTTAAATCATTTGAGTTCAACTACCACCCGAGTGGTGATACCCTGCACCTGACCTTGGGAGGCGCTTCCTGTCCGTTATCATATGACACCAATCGCCGTCCGAAACCAATACGGCCTCGCCGCGGCCATTGGAACTTAAACCTAGGATTGTCCTCTACAAAGAACACTTAAACCTTGAGAGGTAACCAGAGCGTGTGACGACCATTATCGGGTTTAGAGAAATAGAAGGCTTGAATCTCGAAATGAAAAATCGCCACCCGCTCAATATTGGTCATAATGCCCTAAAACCAGCGTACCGTCGGCTTCGTGGCTACGCGTTTGATCCTAGCTTTTCTACTAAATTAGACAGCAGCGGGATTAATATTTTGGTTTATCCCATTCGCTGGGAAGTGTTACAGCCAGGTCCCATTGGCGAATACTTGGAAGTAATCGATGTTGACCCCTCCAGTAGCGTGTTTTATCCACCCGTGGACTTGGATGACCCGCAGTTGCTGGCGCAAGATGGCTTGTTTCCTTCGGAAAGCAACCCGCAGTTTCATCAACAGATGGTCTACGCAGTGGGCATGCTTACAATCCAACATTTTGAAAAGGCTTTGGGTCGGCGGGTGCAGTGGTCCTCGCGAGATCCGGAAAAAACCAATGGAAAGGAAGTTAGCACTTCAGAGAGGTTTGTGGAGCGACTGCGCCTTTATCCGCACGCTTTTCGCGGGGCCAACGCCTACTACAGTTCGCTCAAGAAATCCATACTGTTCGGCTATTTTTCAGCCCGCCCCAGCGATCGCAGTTTGGTCATGCCGGGAAGTTTGGTGTTTTCGTGTTTGTCCCACGATATCGTTGCCCATGAAGTGACGCACGCCCTCATTGATGGCATTCACAAACGGTATGTTTTGCCGATCCACGAAGACACCTTGGCTGTGCACGAAGCTTTCTCCGATATTGTGGCCCTTTTTCAGCATTTCACGTTTCCCGATATTTTAGAAAACCAAATTGCCCGCACCCGTGGCAATTTGGCTGGTAACCATTGGTTGTCGCAACTCGCACAGCAATTCGGGTGGGCCATCGGCCGGTACAATTCCCTGCGCAACGCCATCACCTTTGGGGCTGACGGCAAGCTTACCGTGCCCAACCCCCAAGCCTTGGCGGATGTCCAGGAACCACATGCACGCGGCAGTATTTTGGTGGCAGCCATGTTCCACGCGTTCCTAAGCATTTACGAGCGGGGCACGGCCGACCTGTTTCGCATCGCCACCGAGGGGCGGGGGGTGCTGCCCGAAGGAGAAATCCACCCCGATTTAGTGCGCCAACTGGCCGCGTACGCGGCCAGAGTAGCCCGGCACTTTCTATCCATTTTCATCCGGGCTCTGGACTATTGCCCGCCCGTTGGCACCACCTTTGGCGAGCTTTTGCGGGCCATGATTACAGCGGATGTGGATTTAGTGTCGGATGACACTTTAAACTACCGCATTGCCCTCATCGACTCCTTCAAGCGCTGGGGCATTTATCCGGAAGGCATTTATACGCTTTCAGTGCAAAGCCTGACACATTCCAGCTTTAATGTAGCCCAACTCCGAGAGTTGGGCAATGCCTTGCACGAAAACACGGACGAGAAAGCATGGAAAGAAGAGATTGACGCCTCGATCAGCCAACTAACCAAATTTTTGCGCGATTTTTTCAACGAAACGGCACTGTTGCTCGAAAGCAGGGAAGCGCTTTTCGATAGATCCAAGCATTTTAAAAAAGTGCTGGAGCTTGAAATTCCGACGCTGGGACCGGCCGGACTGCGACTTCTTCAGAACTTGACGGGCATCCTGTTCATTGTTGCAGATTACGAGGAATTTCGCACACTGAGCATAAAGGCAATCAATCAGGCCCTATCCCTGCGCCGCAACGCTCACAGCGACGTGCTCGAGGTGACCGACGTGAGCATTGACTTGGATGAGGATAAACAACCCACTTTTGAAGTTCACTCAATCAACCGCGCGCAACGGGTGGGACCGGAAGCCAATGTGCTCAATCAAGTAATCCTCACCCTCATGCAGCGTTGTTCGGTTAGTGTTATAGTGAAAGACACCACCGAACCTGCAGAGGTGTATGAATTTCGCGGCGGCACGACAATCATACTAGACATTGATAAGAACATCATTCGGGTCATTTACAAAGGCATAATGCGACGATTTCATAACGAAATCAGCTCGAGCCGACTGGTTGATGAACTGTTGCGTCGCTATACTGCAAATTTATCCGAAGGGGAGTCGCCCTTTGCCCCGGCAAATTGGCCGAAGGACATGAGCAACTACGAGCCGTTTGCAATGCTCCACCGTCATGCTTGATTTGATGTTGATATGGAAAAACTCAGTTCTGTCTCGGTAAGGATGTACAATACGGGCTTCGGCGATTGCTTTCTACTTACTTTTCAGTACGGCAAGGAGAAAGGGTTAAAATCGTGGAAGACCCTGTGGATCGATTTTGGGGTTCGGCCCAGCAATAAAAAACGAATGCAGGCCATCGCCCGCAATATTTCTGCCTATCTGTTGGGGCTGCCGGGCAGAGAGCAAACCCAGCCTTTTGTGGATGTGCTCGCAATTACGCACGAGCACCAAGACCACATTTCGGGATTTAAATTGGCCAAAGACCAACTGGATAAATTCAAGTTTGGTCAGGTGTGGTTTGCTTGGACGGAGGATCCGCTCGATCCAGTAGCTCAAAGTTGGCGGCAACATAAGTCGCGCACCAAAACGACCTTGGAAAAAGTGGTGAAAAGCATCAACAGTTTGCGACACCGTGAACAACAAGAAACACAAAGCAACCCGAACCGGCAGGAAAACAACTTAACAGCGGCCTTGTCCAACCCGGGGGGAACCAGCAAGACCAGCGCCGAGCAACTCGCGGAGCGGTTAAAATTGATGACCGAATTCGACTTTGCGATGCTTGGTTCAGACGAAAAGTTCAAAAAGCCAGACGAATCCGGCACTGTTGAAGACTACACCCTAAACCCCGTCTACAAGGCCTTAATTGAGCAGGTAAAGGCTACCAACGTGCGCTATTTAAGGCCGGGGTATACAGACGCTCAAGGCCAGGTTCATGAGGGGAACGTGGTCGGCATAAATCAAACAGCCAGCGAAGGTATCACGGCTTTTGAGGGGGTTAAGATATTTGTATTGGGCCCACCTAAAGATCTAAGCATTATCAAAGTCAACGAGCCCCAAGACTGGCAAACCACTTTGCACTCGTCCGGGTCCCGGGATTTTTATGACTTGGGAGACAGCATTTTAATTGAAGAATCCCAAGCTGATCCCAAGGATTTTTGGTATTACGTACACAAATCCCCGTTCACCGAAGAGTTCATCCTGCCCGTGGACTTAAAGACTGGGCAAATCCCTCACAGTGTCGTAAGACCCATGTGTGAGGGGGAGGCTCAGCCACGTAAGCGGGAGGCGGATTCTGCCGAGAGCAAACAAGTGAAAGACATTTTTAAGCGATTTCAGAAAACGCAAGTTTATAAGAATTACTTCGACGCTAATAAAAAACCCCACCAGTTGGAAGGGTGGCGACGAATAGATATGAACTATTTGCTTGAAGCCGATGACATGGCCCTGAGGTTGAACACCGGAACTAACAACACCAGCCTCGTTCTGGCTATAGAAATCGAACAGACAAAAGAAGTGTTGTTGTTTTCCGGCGACGCTGAATACGGAGTGTGGGAAGATTGGGAAAAAGATCGGACCAGATCCAGCGACAAGCGACAGTATGTTTGGAAACCGCTGGATGCCAAGATCAATCAGATGGTAACCGTAGAAGGACTGCTTGCCAATACGATTTTTTATAAGATGGGCCACCACGGGAGTGAAAATGCTACCCCTAAGTCCAAAGGAATCAATAAGCTAAGCAACCGTGGGCTGCACAGCATGATACCAGTGAATGCAACCACTGCACTGGCATTTGGGTGGAAAAGAATACCCTTTGATGATTTACTGGCTCGTTTAGATGACCGAGATATCCCCTACGTCCGAGCGGATATGGCCGAGAGCCATCAACTAGGGGGCGTTGAATTGGCAAAGGAGCGCACGACCAGATCCCCATTGAAAGACCGGGTCAAGTGGGGTGCGCATACCAACCCCACAGGAAACACCCTGTTCGTTGATTGGACCTTATCGTTAGACTCTGATTAAGACAGACCCCCGAACTTCAAAAGCATGTAAATCAACATATTCAGGGTAAACCACGCTCAATTTTTATTCATTTGGCGCGGTTCTGCACACCTCCCCGCGGCATCGAAAATCCGTCATGGCCCGAGCCATACACGAAAATAGTGGGTTTGCCCTCAAGTATAAGTGGGCTATGGGCATGCCCCACCAATGGGTCTGCAACTTGCGACAAACCAAGGGGCCGAGGTGCTCTTAATCAGGGCAAGTACAGCTTGATTTGCAGCTCGGTGAGGTTTTCAGCATGCTGGACCAGGGCGTTGAACTGGTGCGGCGTCAGGGGCGTCAGGTTAGTTTGGACACCGCTAGCCAATGCAAGACGGTCAGGTGTCAGGTCACGGGCAGCTATGGTTGCATAGTTCACTTGCTTGCGTAGGTGTTCCTCAATGGCTGCGCGGTTCTCTTTCGGATGCTCGATCCAAGCCGGTAGCAGTTGGCGAGCGGCCAGCACTTGGGGCAACACATTGCCGTGCGCCATATTGGTAACAAAGCCGGGTATGCATTTGGACAACTCCCAGCTCAGCGATAAGTACGCTATGGGTGTGTTGCGGCTAGCTACATTCTGAAACAGACTGGCCGCCATCTGTACATTTTTGATGCGGTTCATGAACAGATCAACGGTACGCAGCAACAAAGCAGCAGTATTGCGGTAATTGCCGGCAAAATCCATGCCCCCACCGGCATCGGAAGCCACAATCAGGTCGCATGCAAAGCGGTTTTTGGGCTGGGTCAATTTCTGAATACCCTGGTTGTCGTACACCCCGCCGTCGATGAGTTGGGGGGTTATGCGCTTGTAATCCTCTGGGTTTTTAAAAAAAGGAGGGGTAATGCTCACGGGGTCGAATGCAAACGGCACGCACGACGATGCCGTCACGGCCCGGGCAATGGGAAAGGTTTCGGCCACAAATCGTATGGCGGGCTCGGAATACGTATAAGTAGAATCGCCCATCCAGTGTCTGGAGAAGGTGAATGGCCGGCCCGTTTCCAAATTGGAAGAGCCAATGGCCAATTTTGGAACTTCTTTCAGCGACCCAAGGGTGCGGTCTTGGAAGAAGTAAGCGTTATAGGCCTTTTCAATTTCCCTGCTGATGGGCAGCAAGTGAAACTGAAACCTGAGAATTAGCCACAAACCCAGCCCCAAGGGCAACACCGACAACGGGGCCCACCGCGTGAAGAGCAACCCGCCACTGAGCACGAGGAAGCCCACCAGGCCCAGGGCAAACCGTATGAATACTTTCGACCGCAACACGTAGCCAATCACACTGCATCGCTGTAGGGCTGCGGCCATGAAATCGTGAAAAATGGCGTAACTGCCTGAATGTAGCGCATAGGCGGCCCCGGTAATGGACCCACCTGAGATCGTGGAAAGGACATCTACTTTGGACAACAGGCCCAATTCTTCCAGCTTTCTAAGCGTTCCCAGGTGAAATGCAGCCGCACGGTACCCTCCCCCGGAAAGGGCAAGTCCAAATCGATAGGTAACGCCAGAACTGATAATAGGCATGGTTAAATGGAAGATGAACAAGCCATATTTTTTAAACATGCAGCGGCATCTAATCTACCCGTTGGGGGTGCGACATGTCGGTTGGGGCAAGTTCTTTTCAATGGTGGGAGCACGAAAAAACTTGCTTCGCCTTTTGGAAACTGTAAAGGCACTGCTCTCGCCCAATGGATGGTGTTAGCCAAATTACTGGCTTGGCTTTACTTTCATATCAGTGGTACCACTGAAAGTGAATACGTTAGGTTGTTTTGCTGATTGTATTCGCTTAATGGGTGCTGCTGTCCGTCGGGCCGGGCAAGAAAAAGCAGCGGGCGGTTGGCCACTTCTCGCACTGGCAAACGCAGGTATTTCGCTATGCCGGGCTTACCCACACGGGCCGCCCCCGCTATCAGCCCGACCGAACCCCCCGGCCGTATTTACACGAGCTACACTCCGCCGCCGAGGTGCGGCGGGCCCTGGCGCAGCAACAACAATGGCCGAAGCCACAGCCGGTCAACACAGAGAAGTAAGCAGCAGAGCAAGCGGATGGTTGGACTCGGCAGATCTACTGCTGATAGACAAGCGTACGACTACCCTACTATTTTAAATGAGGACCCGAACGAGACAACGGTCAACTTTTTCCGGACGACACAACGCGCCTGGTATGTACAGTGAAACGAACGTGGCTGTTGCAGAAGTGGGTAGCATGGGGTCTAAGGCTCGTAGAGGACCACATGCAAGGCCATAAACACTTCACCGACAAAGCCAGCCCGCAGTTCCGGTTATCCGAACGCGTGCCCCGTTACAATCTCTACCACCGCTTGCGCGAGCTGCTGGACTGGGATTTCCTCTATCACGAGACTCAGCTGCTTTATGGCGCCACTGGGCGCCCCTCGCTCGACCCCGTCGTGTTCTTTAAACTACTGCTCGTCGGCCGGTTAGAGAACATTATCAGTGACCGGCGCTTGGTAGGTCAGTGCGCCTTGCGCCTGGATATTCTTTACTTTCTGGGCTACGAAGTTGACGAAGACTTGCCTTGGCATTCCACCATCAGTCGCACGCGCCAGCGCTACCCCACAGCCCTCTTCGAGCGTCTATTCGACTGGGTCTTTGCGCAGTGCGTCGCCCAGGGGCTCGTGGCGGGTGAACGCCAAGCTATCGATTCGGCCCCCGTGAAAGCCAATGCCTCGCTCGACAGCTTACAGGAGAAGCGCCCAGCCGGGGAGACAGCCCCCGGCCTGAGCGTGGTCGGCAAACCAGTGGAGGCGCTCGCCCCAGCCGCTGTGCGCTCGGCACCGGCCCACCAGCTGCGCCGCGAGGCGGCTCGGCAGGCTAAACGCCAGCAAACCCCAGACCATTTGGGGGCTCGCCACGCCCAGGCCCGGCTGGTGAGCAATAAAACGCACTACAGTCCCACCGACCCCGAGGCCCGCATCTCGGTCAAACCCGGCAAAGCGCGGGCGCTTAACTACCTCTGTAGCCTGGCCGTGGACACGGGGCACGGCCTCATCACGCACGTGCAAGCTGATCTAGCCGATAGCCGCGACAGCCTGCATCTGCCCCGACTGTTGACCGGTTTGCAGCAGCGCTTGCGCACGCACGAGTTGACGTTGCGCGACCTGTTAGCTGATGCCGGCTACGCCAACGGCTCCAACTATGCCCTGCTAGAGCGGCAACGCATAACGGCCTGGATACCCGTATTCGGGCAGTACAAGCCAGTCGTAGAAGGCTTTACCTATGACGTGGGTACTGACAGCTTTACTTGCCCGGCCGCTAAAACACTGTCCTTCAAACATTATGAAATATCGGCTGACGGGGGCTGGGTCAAACTGTACTCGGCCGCTTATGCCGACTGCAAGCAATGTGCGCGTAAACCGACTTGTATCGCAAAGGCGAAGTGCAAACGCCTCACGCGCACCATCTACGACGCGGCCTACCAACGGGCGTGGCAGCGCCAGCAGAGCCGCCGGGGGCAGTACCTGCGGCGGGTGCGGCAAAGCACCGTCGAGCCGGTCTTCGGCACACTGCTCCACCACTACGGCTTACGGCGACTCAACCCGCGTGGGCTGGCCAGTGCCCACAAGACAATGCTGCTCACGGCCCTGGCCTACAACCTCAAAAAGCTGCTCACGCACCGTCCCCAACGAACGCAACAGCTAGCGGTCGCCCTGCCGTTACCCCGCCTGCCAACTGCGGACCAGCCGTGGGCGCAAGCAGCCTGAAGCGGCCGTGGGGTGTTCTGCAACAGCCA
>NZ_FWWW01000017.1 GCF_900176135.1 Hymenobacter roseosalivarius DSM 11622
TTTTGTTAACTCAACCAGCGTCTTAGACCACCGCCCAACCTATTTGATAAATATTACGTCTAAATACCATTAACGAAATCGTTAAATCTTTAACTACTGCACGTTCTCGCTCGCTTCCGAGAGTGTTTGGACAGTAAGTATTTAAAGTTTTACCGGGGGAAGAATTTCTGGGTTTAGGCCTAAATGCTCTCTTTTTTCAGCCGATGAGAAGGCCTTTCACCAAGCTGTGAAGGGGTGTAACCCAAAAATCAGCTACTGTCCACCCACTCTACCACCAACATTACCACTACAGATGAAAACAAATTCAAAACCCATGGCCGTCCTGCTAATTGCAGGATTAGGCACCCTATTTAGTTGCAATGAGCCAGGCCCGGCTGGAAACGCGGCTATTGATGACAAAAGTGAAACCAGCACGGATAAGTCGGCCATGGGTGGTAACAAAACAGACATGCCTGATTTGTCCGACTGGCCTGCTCGCCCCAGGCTCGCTGTTAAGCAAATGATGGACAAGTACGGGGAGCCTGTTGAGGTTTCATCGGAGTCGATTGTCTGGCACAATGCCGGTCCTTACAAGCGCATTATGGTAACAAAAAAGGAAATGCCTCATAACTTTCCTTTACCGCACATGGATTTTCTGGAGCATACGGTTGCCTACAATGTGCCCACGGATAAAATTGATGAACTGGTCGCCTTCGATGCCAGTATGACCATCCATAAAACAAATGGAGAAATGTCGGCCCGTTGCGATCTGGAAGGCCACAACGTGCTGACCCTTAACCTGGCCCGTGACATCATTAACGGCACAAAAACGGTGGAAGCAGCACGTATGGCATTTGGCACCAACGTAACAGACGATGTGCTTGGCAAGCACCCTGCCTACGTTGAAAAACTTCAGTTTGCTCCGCCCACTGAAAATGTTCTCTTCCCTGATAAGCCTATTGTTCCCGGTTCGCCTCGCCGCATGGTGCCCGGAACGGAGGGCACTGATGCCGAAGTGCTTGCCTTTATTATCGCAGTGGACATGAACGAAGTACTTGCCGCCGCGCAGGCCCAAACAAAAGCACTCGAACAGCCCGCGATGGACTATGCCAAAATGCTACACAAAGAGCATGGCGAAAACGCCGTTAAAACCATGAAACTGGGCCAGACAATCAATGTGACGCCCAGCAATACAAAGGCTGTTGATGATTTATATGTGAAAGGTGCAACACAACTTGCAACGCTGGTAACGCTGGATGAGAAAGAATTTGGAAGTGCTTATATAGATGCAATGACGAAAGGCCACAACGACGTACTGGCCATGATCGATGACAAACTTCTTCCGCAAGCGAAGAATGAAGCGTTAAAAAAGCATTTAACTGACACCCGGGCGCATGTGGCCACGCACCTTGAGCAGGCGAAGAAATTGAAATAGCGCTTTCGTGAAAAATTAAACAAGCTTCAAAAGAGCCACGTAATGGGGCTTCGGATCTTTCCGAAGCCCCATTACTTTTAATACGTCCGCATCAGAAAATGCGGGTGGGCTAAAAAAGGGCGGTGGTCTAAATCAAGGTGGAGGGAGTGCCTGTAAGGGATGG
>NZ_FWWW01000021.1 GCF_900176135.1 Hymenobacter roseosalivarius DSM 11622
CATTTGAGAATACGTTGGATGTTGGCCAGGGAGCGCCAGGCATTCGCGCGGCAGGTTTTACATTCGTACTCCTTTGACAAGCTGCCGTTGGCATTCAGCCGCGCAATCGTTCGCTCGACCACCCAGCGTTTGGTATGCAAGCAGAAATGGGTCAGCTCTTTGACGACCTGTGTGGGCTTTTCTACCCGAATGGGGTAGGTCTGCGCCCTATTTTCGCAAAAACGGCCCATAAACGGGCCGTCCACCTAGACGAGTTGCACCGCTTGCAACAAGGCGGGGGCCCGGCCCTGGGTGTCCCAGAAGTCCACCCCGACCGCGCCGTCGTGCTGGTCAGCGGCCACCACCGTGCGGGCCAGCAAATTGCCCAGCGTGTCGACCACGGCCAGGCGCTGGCGGCCCTTGACGCTTTTGCCCGCGTCAAAGCCCACGGCCTGGGTGCTGGTGGGCGTGTTTTTCACGCTTTGGGTGTCCACGATGACGGCGCTGGGGCAAGAACTTTTTTTTCGCGCTCGCGGCAATCCACGACCAAACAGGCATTTATCCGTTCCCAGGTACCATCGGCCTCGGTTAAAAGTTTGGTCCAGAAGTTAAGCGAGTTGCTTCCAACCGGGGCAGCTATACGCTAAAATCCTGCGTTTAAAGGTTGTCAGGGCTGTTTGTTCCGTCAAACAGATCCTATATTGTACCATTCGCCTAACCGTCTGGTACGGGGCAAATCGAGCAAAAAACAAGTCCGTTTAGCTCAGGTAACTTGTGCAGCAATCAACGTACAAACAACCCTGCCTGCGTGACGGGAAAACGGTACGTTAACTCCGCCGGTGGCCACCAGAACGCGCTGAATGCAGGGTTCCTACCGGGAAAAAGCCCTGTCAGTGCCTATATCCTTGTAAAAAGTAGCTGTTGACAAGCTCGCCCATTAACCGTTGGACCAACCTTTTAACCAGGCCAATACTGTTAAACAAACAGGGTAAAACCTCCGACTCGGGGTTTTACCCTGTTTGTTTAACAATACCCGGCATACGCTTTTAGCATACTATAAATATATTTTTAGACTAACCTAAAAAATTCACGTACTTTTGTTCGGCTTGTCATCAGTGCAGGGGCGTTCCCTGGTTTTTCGCGGCAAGCTGCGACCCCTATGTTTGGTAAATTCCTGCTTGTTTTTCTACTCATTTGTCCATTTGCACTGCGGGCCCAAAGCCTGCGCGGGCAGGTGCTGGACGCGGCTGGCCGGCCGGTGCCCTTCGCCAGCGTGGCGGTGCCCGTGCTAAGCCAAGGCGCTACGGCCGACGAGAATGGCCGCTTTACGCTGCCCGACCTGCCCGCGGGCCCCCACAAGCTGCGAGTGAGTGCCGTGGGCTACGCGACCACTACGCCTGCGGTAACACTGCCGACCGATAAGCTCCTGACCATCCGGCTAGCTGCCGAAGGCAAGAACTTGGGGGAAGTTGTGGTGACGGGGGTGAGCCGGAGCACCGAAATTCGCCGCTCGCCGGTACCCATTGCCGCCATTACGGGCAAGGAAATCCGCCTCAATGCCAATTCCAACGCCATTGATGCCGCCGTGCGGGGCATTCCGGGCCTCAGCGCCGTCACGTCCGGGCCCAACATCAGCAAACCGTTTATCCGGGGGCTGGGCTACAACCGCGTGCTGACCATGTTCAACGGGATGCGCCAGGAGGGGCAGCAATGGGGTGATGAGCACGGCATTGAGGTAGACGGCTACGGGGTGGACCGCATTGAGGTGGTGAAAGGCCCCGCCAGCCTGCTCTACGGCTCCGATGCCGTGGCCGGGGTGGTGAACCTGATTCCGGCCCTGCCCAGCGGCCCTGACGGGCAGCTGCACGGCGAGGCCCTGGCCGAATACCAGGGCGTGAACGGGATGATTGGCAACTCCCTGGCCTTCAACTACCAGAAAAATGGGTTTCAGACCAGTGTGCGCGGCACCCACCGCCTGGCCCGCGACTACCAAAACCCCGTGGACGGGCGCGTGTACAACACCGGCTTCGAGGAAACCCAGTTCACCGGCATGGTGGGCTTGAAAAAGGACTGGGGCGGCGTACACCTCTGGCTGACCAGCTACAACAACCGCCAGGAAATTCCCGACGGCAGCCGCGACTCGCTCAGCCGCCGATTCACCCGGCAGGTGTTCGAGGGCAGTAACGACGACATCAAGAACCGCCCGCTGGTGAGCGACGAGGAGCTGAAAAGCTACACCATTGCCGACCTGCGCCAGCGCATCCGCCACTACCGGGCCTTTGCCACCAGCGAGGTACGGCTGGGCACCGGCGAGCTGCACCTGCTGCTGGGCGTGCAACAAAACCACCGCCAGGAGTTCAACCACCCCACCGCCGTGGACCAGCCGGGCCTGGACCTGCAGCTCACGACCGTGAACTACCAGGCCCGCTACCTGCTGGCGGCCGTGCGCGGCTACGAGCTGACGGTGGGGGCCAACGGCATGAGCCAGGACAACCAGCACCTGAACGCCACCGACTTTGCCATCCCACCCTTCCGGCTGTTCGACCTGGGCGGTTTCGGGGTGCTGAAAAAGACGTTTGGGGCCCTGGAGCTGACCGGTGGCCTGCGCTACGACGGGCGCCAGGTGAAGTGGGACGACTTTTACGTAGCCCCCAACCCCGGGACGGGCTTCACTGCCGGGGCCGGGCCGACCACGCCCGGCGCTGATTTACAGTACCCCAGCTTCCGCCGCACCTACACCGGGCTGTCGGCCAGCCTGGGCGGCTCCTACGCCGTGGGGCCGCACCTGGTGCTGCGGGCCAACGTGGCGCGGGGCTACCGCGCCCCCAACGTTCCCGAAATCGGCTCCAACGGCCTCGACCCCGGCGCGCACATCATCTACCTGGGCAACCGCGACTTCAACCCCGAGTTCAACGTGCAGCAAGACCTGGGCATCCTCTACAAGTCGCCCGACGTGGAGGGCAGCGTGGAAGTTTTCTACAACCACGTCGAAAACTTTATTTACCAGGCCAGGCAGTACGATGCCCAGGGCCAGCCCCTGCGCGACGCGGTGGGCAACTCGACCTACCAATTCCAGCAGGCGGCCGCCAACCTGTACGGCGGCGAAGTGGCGCTTAACATCCACCCCACTGCCCTGCCCTGGGCCAGCCTCCGCACCGGCGCGGCGCTGGTCATCGGCCTCAACGAAAACGCCGCCCTGCGCGAGCGCGTGGGCGATGCCGGCCGCTACCTGCCGCTGATTCCGGCCCCCAGTGCCCGCACCGAACTGCGGCTGACGGCCCCCGAACGCGCCGGCAGCCGCCTCACCAACACCTACTTCCGCTTCACGGCGGACGCTACCGCCACCCAAAACCGCTTCTACGCCGTGGACGGCGCCGAAGCCCGTACGCCCGGCTACGTGCTGTGCGGCACCGGCGTGGGCACCAGCTTCCGCACCAAAACCGGCCGCGAGGCCGTGCAGCTGGTGTTGCAGGCCGACAACCTGTTCGACGTGGCCTACCAGGCCCACCTCAACCGCCTGAAATACTTTGAGTACTACACCGCGTCGCCCACCGGCCGGCTGGGTATTTTCAGTCCCGGCCGCAACCTGAGCGCCAAGGTGGTGGTGCCATTTTAGGCGGCGCACTACCCCTCTTTCAACTTTATACAACGAACTTACTGCCTGAACATGAGCTACACGGAAAGTCAACTTTGCCTGGGCCAGGCCGACGCCGCCCTCTCCCACGGCCAGTACCAGCAGGCCGCCGGCCGCTACGCGGCCGTGGTGACGGGCCTGGGGCCGGCCGACCAGCTCGGCCGGCCCCTCACGCCGCAGGCCGCCCAGCTGGTGCGCCACTACGCCGCCGCCAGTCGCGGCCAGAGCACTGCACTAACCCGCCTGGACGAAACGGAGGCCGCCGAAAGCGCGCTGCTCACCGCCCTCACCCGCCTGCGCGGCCACATCAGCAACCTGGGCACGCCGGCCGCCGAGCGGGCCCCGCTGCTGAGCGAGTACAAGCAATGCTTTTACGCCCTGGCCGACCTGTACTTTGCCGAGGGCCAGCTGGATAAGCTGTCGGCCTACTCGCGCCGCCACGCGCCGGAGCTGGCCCGCTGGGCCAACGACCTGCACCTGCTGCGGGCCGCTCAGAACGGCAACTGATTTTTCCCATTCATTTTTCCCCCTCCTTTTTCTCATGAACACTCCCAACGACCAGGCCGAGCAGCACATCGGCGAAACCAAGGGCTTGCCCAACCACGCCCATGACCTCGTGCACGACCTCGGCAGCCGCCTCGACGCCCTGTGGCGCTACGACCAATACATTGCCAACGCCGACCAGGCGGGCGTGCCGGACAGCAAGCAGTTCTGGCAAGAGCTCAAAACCCAGGAAACGAAGAACATAGACCGCCTGAAGGAGCTGATTCGGCAGCGCGTGAAAGACGGCAGCTTCTAGTCGTTTTCCCCGATTTATTCCGTAGCTGATTGGCCCGGCGGCAACTTGGTGCCGCCGGGCCTCTAGGCGTTCATTCGTTGCCGGCGCAGGACTCGCCCATGCAGCAGGCACCTTTGCCGGTTTTGGCAAACGGGTCATCGGAGCCGATTCAGCTGGGGCTCTCATCCTATTTTTAAGTCCCTCCTCTGCTGTTTTACAAAATATACGGAGGCGCGCACGGGAACACCAACTTCTGAATGAGCGGCCCGTGCCACAGCCCGGCAATTGCACCCCGGGAACCTTTGCCGTCCCCCACAAGTAAAGGCAGCACCTGCCTTCGGGAATCCCATTACCTTTGCCCTGATGCGCCTGCTGTCTCTGTTTTTCGCCTTTTACTTCGCCTGCCTGTCGACCATGACGTGCACGGACGAGGTAGCGGGGTGCCAGGTTCAGACGCAAACCACGGTGGCCGCCAGCTCGCATAGCGACTGCGGCAGCGACGTGCTGGGCGACTGGTGCTCGCCGCTGTGCCAGTGCCACTGCTGCGGCGGGGTCGTCATCTCGCCGGCCCACCCGGTGCCGGCGGAGTACCCCCGCCCGGTGGAGTGGGCCAGTGCGGCCACACACGGCCGGCTGATTGTGGCCGCTCCCAACCGGGTAGCCGGGGCCGTGTGGCAGCCGCCGCAGGCCTAACCTTCCTCTCTCTTTCCTGCTGACCCCACCGGGCCGCCGGGCGCTATTATATGCGTTCCGGCCGCCCCGTTCGTGCATTTTGCACGGGCCGGGTCATGTTGCCGCCACCCCGCCCACCGGGCCAGGGCCGCCACGCCGCAGGTTTTCACGGAAGCGTTAGACCTAACCCCCCAGCAACGGATGTTCGACCGGCTGATTCATTTTTCCATTCACAACAAGCTCATCATCGGGCTCCTTACCCTGGCCCTGGTGGCCTGGGGCGGCTACTCGCTGAAGCATTTACCCATTGACGCGGTGCCCGACATTACCACCAACCAGGTGGTGGTGTACACGGTAGCGCCCTCGCTGGCCGCCAGCGACATCGAGCGCCTGGTCTCGTTTCCGGTGGAGCAAAGCGTGGCCACCATCCCCGACCTGGAGGAAGTGCGCTCTTTTTCTCGCTTCGGGCTGTCGGTGGTCACCATCGTCTTTAAGGACAACGTGGACATCTACTGGGGCCGCCAGCAGATTGCCGAGCGCCTGCAGGAAGCGCAGGACCAGATTCCCCCCGGAGTCGGGCGGCCCACGCTGGGCCCGGTGAGCACCGGCCTGGGCGAGATTTACCAGTACGTGCTGCGCCCCGCGCCCGGCTACGAGAAGAAACACGACGTCCGCGAGCTGCGCACCCTGCAGGACTGGCTGGTGCGCCGGCAGCTGCTGGGCACGCCCGGCGTGGCCGACGTCAGTTCTTTCGGTGGCCTGCTCAAGCAGTACGAAGTGGCCCTCGACCCCTCCCACCTTCGCTCCCTGGGCGTGACCGTGGACGAGGTGTACCAAGCCGTTTCGCGTAACAACCAGAACACGGGCGGGGCCTATCTGGACGTCAACCCCCAATCCTACTTCATCCGCACCGAAGGCCTGGCCGCCACGCCCGCCGACCTGGGCAACATCGTGGTGCGCAAAACCGACAGCGGCCTGCCCGTGCTGGTGCGCGACGTAGCCCAGGTGCGCCTGGGCTCGGCGGTGCGCTACGGGGCCATGACCCGCAACGGGCAGGGCGAAGTGGTGGGCGGCGTGGTGCTGATGCTCAAGGGCGCCAACGCCAACGAGGTGATTCAGGCCGTGAAAATGCGCATGGCGACGGTGCAAAAGTCCCTGCCCAAGGGGGTCATCGTGGACGTGTACCTGGACCGCTCGGAACTGGTGGGCCGAGCCATCGGCACCGTGACTAAGAACCTGGCCGAGGGGGCCCTGATTGTCATTCTGGTGCTGGTCCTGTTTCTGGGCAACTGGCGGGCGGGCCTGGTGGTGGCCTCGGTCATTCCGCTGGCCATGCTGTTTGCCATCAGCCTGATGCGCGTGTTCGGGGTATCGGGCAACCTGCTTTCGCTGGGGGCCATCGACTTCGGGCTGGTCGTGGACGGGGCCGTCATTATCGTGGAAGCCATTGTGCACCGCCTGCACGGCGGCACGCTGGCGGCCACGGCCCGGCTCAACCAGGAGCAGATGAACGAGGAAACCTACCAGGCCGCCGCCAAAATCCGCTCCTCGGCCGCCTTCGGCGAAATCATTATCCTCATCGTGTACCTGCCCCTGCTGGCCCTGGTGGGCACCGAGGGCAAGATGTTTCGGCCCATGGCGCAGACGGTGGCCTTTGCCATTCTGGGGGCTTTCATCCTGAGTCTGACCTACGTGCCGATGATGTCGGCGCTGGCCCTCAGCCGCAACACGCAGCATAACAAGAACTTCTCGGACCGCATGATGGCCTTTTTCACCCGCCTCTACGAGCCCGTGTTGCTGTGGGCGCTGCGGGCGAAAGCGCTGGTGCTGGGTACGGCAGTGGTCCTGCTCGTGGGGGCCGGGCTGCTGTTTCGCACGCTGGGCGGCGAGTTTATCCCGACTCTCTCCGAAGGGGACTTCGCGGTCGAAATGCGCACGCTGGTGGGCAGCTCGCTGGGCTACACGGCCGACAAAACCCAGCAGGCCGAGCGCATTCTGCTCAAGCAATTTCCGGAGGTGAAGGAGGTAGTGGGCAAGGTCGGCTCGGCGGAAATCCCGACCGACCCCATGCCGGTGGATGCGGCTGACTTGATGGTGGTGCTGGAAAAGGATAAGGACAAATGGACCTCGGCCGAGACGCAAGAAGAATTGGCCGCGAAAATGACGGAAGCCGTGGGCGTGATTCCGGGCGTCACCTTCAGCTTTCAGCAGCCCATTCAGATGCGCTTTAACGAACTGAGCACCGGAGCCAAGCAGGACGTGGTGATGAAAATCTACGGCGAAGACCTGCAGCAGCTCAGCCGCTACGCCCGGCAGGCCGCGGCGCTGGCCCGCAAAGTACCCGGCGCAGTGGATATCTACGCCGAGGAAGTGACCGGCCTGCCCCAGATTGTGGTGACGCTGGACCGCAACCGCCTCGCCCAGTTCGGGCTCAACGTGGAGGACGTGAACCGCACCGTGCAAACGGCCTTCGCCGGCCAGACCGCTGGGCAGGTGTTCGAGCAGGAACGCCGCTTCGACGTGGTACTGCGCCTACGCGCCGACCTGCGCCAGGACATCAACTCGGTGAAGCAGCTCTTCATTGCCACGTCCGGCGGTGCCCAGGTGCCGCTGGAACAGGTAGCCACCGTGGCCCTGGTGGACGGACCGAACCAGATTCAGCGCGACGACGCCAAGCGCCGCATCACCATGGCCTTCAACGTGCGCGGCCGCGACGTGGAAAGCGTGGTGCAGGACCTGCAAACCCGGGTGGACCGGGACCTGAAGCTCGCCCCCGGCTACTACGCCACCTACGGCGGGCAGTTTGAGAACCTGCGCCAGGCCACGGACCGGCTCCTGGTAGCGGTACCGGTGGCGCTGGGGCTGATTTTCGTGCTGCTTTTTTTCACCTTCCGCTCGCTCAAGCAGTCGGTGCTGATTTTCACGGCCATTCCGCTCTCCGCCATCGGCGGGGTGCTGGCGCTGTGGCTGCGCGGGATGCCGTTCAGCATCTCGGCCGGGGTGGGCTTCATTGCCCTCTTTGGGGTGGCCGTGCTCAACGGCATCGTGCTCATCGGCTACTTCAACCAGCTCAAGGCCGAGGGCGTCACCGACCTGGTGGAGCGCATCCGGCGCGGGGCCGAAGTACGGCTGCGGCCGGTACTGATGACGGCCACGGTGGCCTCGCTGGGCTTTCTGCCCATGGCCCTGAGCACGTCGGCGGGCTCGGAAGTGCAGCGGCCGCTGGCCACCGTGGTGATTGGTGGGCTGCTCACGGCCACGCTGCTCACGCTGCTGGTACTGCCCGTGCTCTACGCATTAGCGGAGCGAAATGCCCCGAACCCGGAAGCTCCGGAGGAGGAACCAAAGGAAAACAACTCCCGCGCCCTGCACAAAACGCTGGGTAGTCTGGTGCTGCTGCTCGGCCTGTTGCCCCTGACCAGCCAGGCCCAGCAGGCCCCGCTTTCGGCTGCGCAGGCCGTCACGCAAGCCCTGCAAACCAACGGTACCGTGACGGCGGCCCGGGGCGCGCTCGAAGCCCAGCAGGCCGTGCGCCGAGGGGCCGTGGATGTACTGGGGCGCACCACCATTCAAGGTACTTACGGCCAGACCAACTCCTACCGCAAGGACAACCAAATCAGCATAACCCAGCCCCTGAGCCTGCCCGGCGTGTACCGCAGCCAGGCCCGCCTGGCCGATGCGCAGGTCACTACCCGCGAGCTGGAGCTAATGCAGGTGCAGGCCGAGCTGCGCCGGCAGGTACGCCTGAGCTACGAGCAGGCCGTGCACGCCCGCCACCGCCTGCGGGTACTGCGCGGCCAGGACAGCATCTACTCCGAGTTTCTGCGGGCCGCCAACCTACGCTTTAAAACCGGCGAAGTGGCCCGCTTAGAACCCGCCACCGCCTTGGTGCAGCAGGGTGAAACCCAGGCGCAGCTGCGGCAGGCCCGTACCGACTACGCCGTGGCCCAGCGCCAATTGCAGGCCCTGCTGCAAGTGCCGGCGGCTGTCGCGGTGGCCGACAGCCTGTTGCAGCCGTTGGTATCGGCCGTGGCCGTGGGGCTCGTCGATTCCGCCACGGCGGCTCTGAAGGACACGGTGCTTCGTCTCTCCAACCCGCAGGCACTGGTGCTCCAACAGCAGGTACGCGAACGGCAGGCCACGACCCGCGCCGAGCAGGCCCAGGGCTTGCCCAACTTCACGCTCGGCTACTTCAACCAAAGCCTGATTGGCCCGCAGACCGTGGGCGGTGTGGGCGGGCCGGAGCGCTACTACGGGGGCGGCGACCGGTTCCAGGGCGTGACGGCCGGCGTGGCGTTGCCACTGGTGCGTGGCCCGCAGAAAGCCCGGGTGGAAGCCGCCCGCCTCCAGGAGAAAGTGGCCCAAGCCCAGGCCCGGCGCTACCAGGCCGAGCTGGCCGCCCGCGTTGATGAGCTGCAGGCCCGCCGCCAGGAGCTGGCCGAGCGGGTGCAGTTCTACGAGCAGACCGGCCTGCCCCAGGCCGCCGTCATCGTGCGCCTGAGCACCCGCGCCTTCAAAGCCGGCGAGATGGGCTACTCCGAGTACCTGCTCAACCTGGACCGGGCGCTGCGCCTGCGCACCGCCCACCTCGATGCCCTGCTGGCCCACAATCAAACCATCATCGAACTCGACTACCTGCTCGGCACCCCCGCGCAGTAGTGTTTTCCTCTTCTGACTTAGCCGATGCGTACTCCCTTTATGTTTCTCCTGCTGCTGGGCCTCGCCCTGGCCGGGTGTGACTCCAAAACCAAAGAAGCTGCTTCCACCGACCTGGAAGGAACGGCCGGCGAAGCCCCTGGCGGGGCCGCCGAAGCCGACCCGGAAGTCGTAACCCTCTCGCCCGCGGAACAGCAGGCCGGCGGACTGAAAACCGGCCCGCTAACCACGCGTCCCATGGGCACGGGCCTGTCCGTCACGGGCACCCTGGACGTGCCGCCGGAAAGCTCCGTGGCTATTACCGCGCCGCTGGGCGGCTTCGTGGAAAACACGGCGCTGCTGCAAGGCACCCGGGTCAGCAAGGGCCAGACCCTGGCCGTCATCCGCAACCCCGAGTTTGTGCAGCTCCAACAGGACTACCTCGAAACCCGCGCCCGCCTGGAATACGCCCGTACCGAGCTGGCCCGCCAGAAAGAGCTGTACGAGCAGGAAGTAGCGCCCCAGAAAAACTACCAGCGCGCCCAAGCCGACTACAACGCCCTGCGCGTGCAAACCAACGCCCAGACGGCCCGGCTGCGGCTGGCGGGCCTGCCCGTGGGCGGGCGCATCGTGAGCACGGCCACGCTGCGCGCTCCGCGGGCCGGCTTCGTGAAAACGGTGAACGTGACCGTGGGCCAGAGCGTGACGGCCACGGAAACCCTGTTTGAAATCGTGGACCCCGAGCACCTGCACGTCGAGCTGACCGTGTTTGAAAAGGACGTCAGCAAGCTGCAGAAGGGCCAGCTCATCCGCTTCACGCTGCCCAGCAACTCGGCCAGCAGCAGCCTGGAGCGCACGGCCCGCGTCTACCTCATTGCCCAGGCCATCGGAGCCGACCGCACGGTGCGCGTCCACGGCCACCTGGATAAGGAGAATGACCGCGCCCTGCTGCCCGGCCTCTACGTGCGGGCCACCATCGAGACCGGCCGTGCCGACGTGACGGCCCTGCCCAACGCAGCGCTGGTCCGCTTCGAGGGCCAGAGCTACGGTTTCGTAGCCGAAGCAGCGGGCCGCTACCGCATGGTGGCGCTGCCCACCGGCCGCAGCGAAGACGGTTTCACCGAAGTCACGCTGCCCGCCGACTTGCCGGCCACGACCACCTTCGTGACCGAAGGCGCCTACTCGCTGCTGGCGAAGATGAAGAACGCCGAGGAAGAGGAATAATCCCTGCCATGCTCGAACTACTCACCGAAGCCCTCATGCTGAGCCTACTGCACGCCGCGATTCCCACCCAGG
>NZ_FWWW01000044.1 GCF_900176135.1 Hymenobacter roseosalivarius DSM 11622
TCCCCGGTGGGGAGGGGCTCTAGTTTTAGCTTTAATCTAAAGAGCCCCGAACGCCTTCATCTGACTCCCCCTCCCCGCTGGGAGGGGGCCGGGGGGTGGGGTCCACCGCATGCAAGACTCCCAAAACCGCTCTTCCAACGACTTTTTCTGGCCCAGCTACGTGGACCTGATGACGTCCTTGTTTGTGGTGATGCTGGTGTTGTTTGTGTACAGCTTCAAGCTGTTTAAAGACCGCGAAAATGACCTGAAAAAGGCCAATGGCGAGTTGAAGGCTAAAGCCGAGGAGCTGGAGCAAATCACCAAAATCCGGCGCTCCTTGCAGCGGCTGGAGGGCAAATACTTCCGCTATGACCCGAATCTGGAGCGCCACGAGCTGCTGGTGCCGGTACAGTTCAAGGCCGGGCAGGATGAGATTCAGGATGCCTACAAGCCAGCCTTGCTGCAAGCCGGCCGAACGCTGCGCTCAGTGCTCAAAACCATCAAAACCGAGCAGCCGGTGCGCTATCTGGTTATCGTGGAGGGCATGGCGGCCCGCTACGCCGGCAACGATGCCCGCAACCAATCCCAGGAGCAGCTTACCTACCAGCTCAGCTACCGTCGCGCCCTGAATCTGCTGAATTTCTGGAAGCAGAACGGCCTGAATTTCAGCCAGGACAGCAACATCGAGCTGATTATTGGCGGCAGCGGCTTCTACGGCACCGGCCGCTACCGGGGGGCGAAAGAGGGAAACAACAAGCGGTTCCTGATTCAGGTGATTCCGAAAGTAGGGCGCATTGGCGGGTAAGGGCGCGTCGCACGCGCCCATCGTTGTTTGGTTGTTATTCTTTACAGGTTGAATGCATACATCCGTCGTTCAACAACGGGCGCGTGCGACGCGCCCCTACAGCAGGCTGGCTTGTACCGCCTGCAAATGCCGCTTTTCCTTCTTTGGCTTGTTGCGCCGGCCCCACCACACCAGGGTGCCGGTTACGGGCAGACTAGCAGAAATCAAACTAACCAGAAAAGCCACGATTTTGCCCCCCAGGCCCAGAATCTGGCCGGTGTGGATGTCGTAGTTGGCATCTATCAGCTTCTGTCCACGGCTCTTGCTTGTGTGCGGAATGACTTTGAGCAGGCGGGCGGTAGCGGGATGGAAGTAGTATTCGTCGCGGTGGTCGTAGAAGAGGGCGCGCTGGTAGGCAATGGCGTACACGGGCTGGTCGGCGGGGCCGGGCGCGGCCAGGTGGAGCATTTCGGCGGTGGGTGAGCCACGCCGCACCTGGGCGTAGAACTGGTCGATGAGGGGGCGGCTGGCAGGGGCAGCAACTTGGGTAGGGACGCTGGGGGGTATTTTTTCGACGGGAAAGTCCTGGCCGACGTTGGTAGTCAGATACACCGCGTCGCGCACCCACTCGTAGCTCATCATCAGACCAGTGATGGCCAGTGCCAGGGCAATGCTGGCTGCGTAGAAGCCCAGTACGTTGTGCAGGTCGTAATTCACGCGCCGCCAGCGCCCGGCCCACTTGATGGTAAAGCTGCGCCGCCGATCCGTCTTGCGCCTGGGCCACCACAGGATAATGCCCGTCACGAGCATTACCACGAAGATGCTAACTCCAATGCCTACCACCCACTCGCCGATGGCGGTAGGCAGCAGCAAATACATGTGCAGATGCTGCACAATAGTGAAAAAGTCGCGCTCCAGGTTCTGGTAGTGCAGCTCCCGGCCGGTGTAGGGGTCGAAAAAAACCGCGTAAGAGCCCCCCGTTTTATCGGTGCCGTACACGATGGTGGAGCGGTCGGGGCCCATGTAAATAACCCAGCTGGCCGTTAGCTCGGGATGATGGCGCTCGGCTGCTACTTGCAGGCGCGAGGGTGGCAGGGCGGCCGTAGCGGCCGCTTCCACCTTGCGCCACGATTGCGTAGCGTCCCGAATCTCATCCTGAAACACGAAAATGGCCCCCGTCAGACTCACGACAAACACCACGAGTCCCGACGCGAGTCCGAGCCAGAGGTGGAGCTTAACGACAGCTTTTTTGAACGTGGTCATAAGCAAAATTGCGACTGACTGTCATTCCTCGTCTCTGTTTGCAGCGCAGAATACTCGGAATGACAATTAAAACTTATAGGCTACGCTGCCCACGAAGCTGCGGAGCTTCTGCGGATTCATGGTAGTATAGCCAATCCAGTACCGCTCGTTGGTCAGGTTGTCTACTTTGGCCGAAATCCGGATCTTGGGCTGGTCGTAGAAAACGGCGGCGTTCAGGACGGTGTAGGCGGGCAACACGAAAACGCTGGCCGTGGTGTTCTGGATCTTGTTGTCGCTGGCATAATTGCCCCCCAGACCCAGTCCGAAGCCTTTTAAGGCCGTTTCGGGCAGGCGGTAGCTCAGCCACAGGTTGGCCAGGTAGGGCGAGGAAGCTGTAGCTGGGCGGCGGCCCGTGTCGAGGGCGGTGGCGCGCTCCAGGCGGGAGTCGTTGTAAGTAAAACCCGCCACGGCGTTGAAGCCCTGGAAAGGGTTGGCTACCAGGTCGAACTCCAGGCCGCGGCTGCGCTGGGTACCGTCCTGGGTTTGGGCAAAGCGGGCAGCGGCTTCGGGGCGCGGGTCGGCGCGGAGCAGGTTTTGCACCCGGATATCGTAATAGCTGAGCGTGGCGGTGAGCTTGCCTTCCAGGGCGTCTACTTTCACGCCGCCTTCCCACTGGTTCGCCTGCTCCAGCTCGGCCACGCGCTGGGTGGTGCTATCAGGCAGGGCCACGTCGTAGGCTAGGTAGGAGCCGCGGTTGTTGAAGCTGTTCTGGTAGTTGGCAAACAGCGACACCTTATCCTTGATGGGCTGAAACACGACCCCGAACTTCGGCGATAAGGCCGTTTGATTGTAGACCGGCACCTCGCTGCCCACCCGGCCGCCCTGATTCTCGAAGCGGTCCACGCGCAGGGCCGCCAGCACGCTCAGGTGGTCAGTCAGGTTCAGCACTTCGGAGGCGAAGGCGCTGTAGGTGTTGATTTTGGTGGTGATGGGATAAGTGAAATCGGGCGGGCCGGCGGCGTAGAGAGCGGCCATCGTGGTGCCATTAAACTGACCGTAGTCGAAACCCGGCTGATTCAGGGGCACTACATCGAGCTGGCTGCCGAAGAAATTCTGGTTGGAATCAATGCGCAGAAAGTCCAGGCCCAGAACTACGCGGTTGCGAAGACGGCCGAGCTGGAAGTCGCCGTTAAAAAGCTGCTGCACCTCAACTACCTGCTCGTAGCTGTCGCGGGTCGATTGGTCGGCGCGAGCCAGAAAATTGCCCCCCGGCGCGGCATTGGGGTTGTTGGTTGCCACGGCATCGGGCACCAGATAGAAATAAGAGCCGAAGCCTTCGGAGAAGCTGCGGCTGGCCGAGAAATTGGTCGACGAAGTGAAGGCCGACGACAGGCGGTAATTCACCTGACCGAAGAAATTGGTGCTGCGCGAGGTTTGCTCCAGCCCGTTGCCCCTATAGGAGTTCTTATAGTCCAGGCTCAGCTCATCGGCCCGCGAAGCTCCCAGCTGGGGTGCCGGGAAGTAGAAAAAGATGATCTGCTTGCCCACGTTGCGGCCCCGGTACAGCTCGGCATCGAGGTTGATTGTGAGGCGCTCGGTGGGTCGGAATGATAAGCTGGGGGCAATAGTCAGGTTACGGTTAAAGCCCTGACCCTGGAAGTTATCCTCGTACTGATAGGCCGTGTTTAGGCGAAAAGCCAGGGTTTTGGCGGTGTTTAGTGGCGTATTCACGTCGGCACTGAGGCGGTGGAAGCCGTAGCTGCCGGCCGCCGCCGCTACTTCGCCCCCGAAGGTCTCATAGGGCTTCTTCGTGACGCGGTTGATCAGGCCACCATAGGAGGTGAGGGCGCTGCCGTAGAGCGTGGCCGACGGGCCTTTAATAATCTCGACTTTCTCCAGATTCACCGCGTCTACGTTGCCGCTCACGTTGCCGGCCAGGCCGTTGCGCAGCTGGCTCTGTACGATGTAGCCGCGGGTGTTGTAGTAGCTGCCGCCGTCGCCGGCCCGGCCGGTGGCCTCCCACATACGCTGCACGCCGGGCGCGTTGCGCAGGGCCTCGTCCACGGTAAACACCAGCTGCTCGGTCAGTAGCTCCTTGCCCACAGTATTGTACACCTGCGGGTTTTCCAGGTTTTGCAGGGGCATTTTGGCCGCGTAGTCCGACTGCTTGCGGGCAAACTTGTTTACCCTGGCCCCGCTTACCACTACCTCCTGGAGCTGTTGGGCATTCTCAGTCAGCACAAAGTCCAGCGTAGCACTTTGGCCGTCGGTCACCGTTACCATCTTCTCCGCTGGTTTCAGGCCAAGCGCCGACACTACTAAGGTATAGGTACCGGTCCGCATGCGGTCCAGCACATACTCGCCCTGACTGTTGGTGATAGTGCCCTGACCACGGTCTTTTAAGCCTACCGTTACGGCCTCGGCCGGGCTACCATCGGAAGTAGTGACGCGACCCCGAATGGCGGAAGTTTGCTGGGCTTGGGCAGTTATAACAGATCCCGCGAGACTAGCAACCAAGCTTAAAGTACGAAGAAGGGACATCAGGTATTTATTAAGAATCTTTCTAAAGAGTCCCAAAGGAACAATAAATTTGTTATTTAGAAAAATTCTTAATAGATAAATAATCGCTTGGCAGCCCCTATATGGTTCCTTCGTAAGCCTTGTTCAGTTAGGGAGAAGGCTTCATGTAGAAAGAATTCTCGCAGTTACGATTGGTATTTAAAATTCCTTCTCGACTGGTTATTAGCACTAAGGATAAGCTCGGTAGCTTTATATATTACAACAAATCATGCCGCAATATGCTATAACATATAGTTCGTCGGTTATCTTCGGCCTCTATTCCGACCCAGCTCACACCTCATGCACATCACCAAATACCCGCTGCTGGCTTTGCTGGCACTGGCAGCTTGCCGCTCAGCGGGACCAACTGCTAAATCAGCGTCAACTTATTCGGCTAACCCTCATATGGCAGCCGTTACCCCAGCCAGCTCCTCTGTGAAGTATCCCGAAACCCGCAAATCCAATCAGGTAGATGATTACCATGGCACGCCCGTAGCCGACCCTTACCGCTGGCTCGAAGACCTCGACTCGCCCGAAACAAAGGCGTGGGTGGCGGCCCAGAACAAGCTTACTTTTGGCTACTTAGAAAAGATACCGTTTCGTGACCAGATTCGGGAGCGCCTGACCGCCATCTGGAACTACGAGCGCTACGGTGTGCCGCAGGTGGAAGATGGGCAGCTGTATTTCTCCAAAAATGATGGTTTGCAGAACCAGGCGGTGCTGTACGTGCAGAAAAATGCCCCCCAGAGCGAGCCGGAAGTGTTGCTCGACCCCAATAAGTTCTCCACCGACGGCACTACCGCTCTCAGCGGTACTTATTTCTCCAACGACCACCGCTACATGGCCTACGCCACCTCGGGCGGTGGCTCCGACTGGCTGAAGGTGAGAGTGTTAGACCTGAAAACGCGGGAGCCACTCAAAGATGAGCTGGAGTGGGTGAAAGTATCGGGAGTGGCGTGGGCAAAGGATGGGTTTTACTATAGCCGCTACGCCGCGCCCAAAGCCGGCGAAAACCAGCTGGCCGGCAAAAACGAGTTTCACCAGGTATACTATCACCAGCTGGGCACGCCCCAGCAGGCAGATAAGCTAGTGTACGAAAACAAAAAAATGCCGCTGGGTTTCCGCTTCGCGGGCACCACCGAGGACGAGCGGTTTCTGGTGCTGAGCCTGACCGACGGCGTGGCCGACGGCAACCGCCTGGCCGTGCGCGACCTCACCGACGCGAAGCAGGCCGACAAATTCACTACCCTTATCAGCAGCTACGAGCACAATAACTCGGTAGTGGGCAGCGTGGGGGGCAAATTATTGGTGCTCACCAATTATCAGGCACCTCTTTACCGGCTAGTGCTCATCGACCCCAAAAAGCCGCAGCAAGCCAACTGGAAAACGGTATTGCCTGAAACCACCTATAAGCTTGATAACGTGGAGCAGGCAGGTGGCCGCCTGATTGCTACTTACCTGAAGGATGCCAGCAGCCAGGTGAAAGTGTACAGCGAATCTGGTGAGTTTCAGAATGACGTGGAGCTGCCGGCCATCGGTACGGCGGCGGGCTTTGGCGGGCGCCGCGACGCGAAGGAAGTGTACTACGCGTTCACCTCCTTTACATACCCGACCACTATTTACAAATACGACCTCGCCACCAAGCAAAGCACGGTTTTTCAGGCCCCGAAAGTGGAGGTAATGCCCGATGATTACCTCACGACGCAGGTCTTCTATAGCAGCAAAGACGGCACGAAGATTCCGATGTTTATCGTGCACAAAAAAGGGCTGAAGCTGGACGGCAAGAATCCCACTTACCTTTATGCTTACGGCGGCTTCGACATTTCCCTGACGCCTTCCTTTAGCGTAGCGCGCATGCTATGGCTGGAGAATGGTGGCGTGCTGGCCGTGGCCAACCTGCGGGGCGGCGGCGAGTATGGCGAGGCCTGGCACAAAGCCGGCATGACGCCGAACAAGCAAAACGTATTCGACGACTTTATTGCTGCCGCCGAGTATTTGTCGGTACAGAGCTACACGTCGCCCAAGCACCTGGCTATCGCGGGCGGCTCGAATGGCGGCTTGCTGGTGGGTGCCACCATGATTCAGCGGCCCGATGTGGCGCGCGTGGCCTTGCCGGCCGTAGGCGTGATGGATATGCTGCGCTACCAGAAGTTTACCATCGGCTGGAACTGGGCTCCCGAGTACGGCACTTCCGACAATTACGCGCAGTTTCAGAACCTCTACAGCTTCTCGCCGCTGCACACGTTGAAGCAAGGCGCCGACTATCCGGCCACCATGATTACCACTGCCGACCACGACGACCGGGTGGTACCGGCTCACTCATTTAAGTTTGCCGCCGCGTTGCAAGAAAAAGCTGGTGGTGCCAACCCGCAGCTTATCCGCGTAGACGTGAATGCGGGCCACGGCGCGGGCAAGAGCACTAAGCTGCAAATTCAGGAATGGGCCGATGTGTGGGCCTTCACCTACTACAGCATGGGCCTGAATCCCTACGGAAAATAAGCGCGAAAAAGCCCCCCAGCGGTTCAGCTTACCAGCAATGTGAGAAGAAATAGCCACTGGGGGCTTTTTTCCGTACTAACCTTTCGCGGGTCGCTTTGTATCTTGCGGCCCGAAACCCAATTGCCCGCCTTATTCGGCTGTTTATGAAGAAAACGCTTGTGCTCGGTCTGTTGGCCGGGGCTTCCCTGACCCTATCCGTGACCTCATGCAAGAATCCGGATTATAAAAACATGGATGAGAATGTGGTTGTAAAGCCCCTGCCGCCCATCCCCGCCGCTGCCGACACCACCGGCGGCAAGCCCGACCCCAACGTGCCCCGCGAAATAAACGCCGTCAACGCCACGGAGGATATCAAGAATATGCAGCCTCAGATGTAGGCTCAATGAGTAATTAAGAATGAAAGATGAGCAATGGTCGAAAGCCGTTGCTCATCTTTGTTTTAACTCGCCTGCGTTGCTCATTATTAATTGCTCACTGTTAATTACTCATTGCCCATGAACATCCGCCGCGGCACCCGCGCCGATTTGCCCCAAGTGCTGTCTCTTATTCAGGAACTGGCCGTGTACGAGCGCGCCCCCCACGAAGTGACTAACACCTTGGCCGACATGGAACGTGACGGCTTCGGCCCCGACCCCATTTTCAAGTTTTTCGTGGCCGAAAAAGCCCCCCAACATATCGTGGGGCTGGCTTTATATTACACCGCCTACTCTACCTGGAAAGGCCGGATGCTGTTTCTTGAAGACCTAGTCGTGACGGAAGCAGTCCGCGGTACGGGCCTCGGCAAGCTGCTCTTCGACGCGGTAGTGGCCGAGGCACGGGCCACCGGCGCGCACCGCATGAAATGGCAGGTGCTGGAGTGGAATGAGCCCGCCATCGGCTTCTACAAGAAGATTGGGGCCAACCTCGATCCGGAATGGTACAACGGCAACCTCAGCGCCGAGCAGCTGCAAACTTATGCCTGCGCGCCTGCCGCGGAAGCCGCCGTAGCAAATGCCCCCCATAGCTAGTTAGAAAGTATAGTTATCTCTAACACTACAAAAAGAGCCGTTCCTGACCAGGAACGGCTCTTTTTGTAGTGTTTCCACTGCGAGCAACTTATTCCACCACCTCCAGTACCGTACGAAAGGAGACGTACTGACCAGGAAAGCGGATTTCGAGGTCGGTGCGCAGGCCGGGCGCGCATACGCGCTGGTATTCTTCCAACTGTTCCAGGCTGGTACAGTAGTATTGAGCTGCGTATGTGATACCGCCTTCTTCCTCATCGAGCAGCCGACAGAGCTGACTGCGGATGAAAAAACCAGTGGCCATCACCTCCGGCATATGGGTTTCGCGCATAAAAACCAGCCATTCGTCCGCTATTTCTGGCTCGATGCTGCTTGTTACGTTGTAAAGAATCATGATGTAAACGTTTGATTATTAAATGGTCAGGCAGCCATTTGATTGGTGCAAGCTGTCCTCACACCCGCATAGGGTCGAAGTAAAACTCTTGGATACGAGCCTGAATGGTTTTGGGGGGCAAATTTTCGCTGACAGTAGCTTGCACCAAGCTCGCTAGTTCGGCATCACCGGCAAAACGCAGCGACAAGATTTGCTTCAGCGAAAGCTGGTCTTCCAGCGGCCGCAGGCTCTGGCCCGTGATTTCAAAGTAGCGCTGCCGCACCTCCAGCCGAATCAGGCGGTCCTGCAAGGTAAGGGCATAATGCTGACGCAGCATGACCAGTACTCCCAAGCCAATAACCGCGAGGGCCATGATGGAAAACCAGATGCGCGAAAGGTCTGAGTCGTCGCCGGCCGCCGCCGCGTAGCGCCGACCGGTGTAAAAGGCCATGAGTAGAGCAGCTGGCAGCAGTACTAGATGGTGCAGCGGGTAATAGCGAGCCGTGTTTTTGGTTGGTAGATGGGGCATTGAGCAAGAGCAAAGAGGGATAGTATAAGCATAAAAAACTCCAGCCAGTGGGCTGGAGTTTTAGAATTGCTGCATTTAAACTGTCTATGTGATGCGACGGCCTAGCATCAGGATTCAACTGACTATGAGCGTTTGCGCTCCGCTCTCAGACGAAGCTTTTCAGCCTTGAGCTCTGCCTGCCGGGCTTTTTCGCGTTGCTTGGTCGCTTTTAGATCCAGTTCCTGGCTATCTATCTGCTTTTTCTGTTCCCGTCGGGCAGCATCCATCTCGTTCTCCTGCCGGTTCATCTCCTTTTTCTGCTTGCGCATGCCGTCGCGCTGGTCATCAATGGCACTGGCAGTCTTATCGCGCTCCTTGCGCTGTTCCTTCAGCGCCTGCTCGTTATTTTTTAGCGCTTCCTGCTGTTGCTGAATCCGCAGCTGAGTGGAATCAACGGGGGTTTGGGCCTGGGCCGGCTGGCTCAGCAGCGCAACGCCTATGAGGGCCATCACGCCAAGTATCTTTTTCATAAAAATTAGGCTTAGTATCGTTTAGCCTGAAACGTGCCATTGAAGCTTAATGTTCTTGCTATTTTAGGAAACTTCCAGATAATCAAGGTCTTTACCGTAGCTCTCGGGTAGGGTGCTTACGCTCCAAAAGGCAATCAGCAATGATACCACCCCCAGCACAGTCGCACTTCCGATAAGGCCCAATGGGCCAGTCAATAATTGAAATGAGGGGGCAAGGATTATCACGGAGCCGCGGGCGAAATTGGGAGCTGTAGTAGCTACCGTGGCGCGCAGATTGGTGCCAAACTGCTCGGCCGCCACTGTCACGAAAAGGGCCCAAAAACCCACTGATAAGCCCAACACGAAGCACACGGTGTAAAACGTAGTCGTGCTGGCCCCGCGCAGGCCGAACAGGTAGACGCCGACCATCAGGCCGCAGAAAACCAGGAATACCTGAAGCGCGCGGTTGCGGCTACGCCAAATCTGGCTGAGGGCGCCGCTGGCAAAATCGCCAAAAACGAGCCCGAAATAGCACCAGAACACTGCCAGACCCGCCGTTACTTCGCCCTGCACGCCCAACTCCCGACCAAATTCCGGGGCCAGTGTTATCAGAATGCCTACCACAAACCACAATGGCACGCCAATAAGCAGGCACTTGATGTATTTAGCCAGGCGCGGGCCGTTGGTGAATAAGTCCAGGAACCTGCCGCGCACGGCTTCACTGCGCTTGGCCTGCTCAAACATGCCTGATTCGTAGACGCTTACGCGCAGCAACAGCAAAGCCAGCCCGAGTCCGCCTCCGATAAAATAAGCGTTGCGCCAACCAAATCGCTCGCCCACCCAGTACGCCAGCATAGCCCCGGACACGCCCACCGTGGCCACGATCATGGTGCCGTAGCCGCGTTTTTCCTTGGGCAGGCTTTCGGCTACCAGCGTGATACCAGCGCCGAGTTCACCGGCCAAACCGACGCCCGCAATGAGCCGCAGCCAGGCATACTGATCAATGGTCTGCACGAAGCCATTGGCGATGTTGGCCAGCGAGTACAACAGAATTGAGCCGAACAACACCGAAATCCGCCCGCGCTTGTCGCCCAGAATTCCCCACAAAATGCCCCCCAGCAGCATCCCGCCCATCTGCATATTAATCAGGTAGAGGCCCTGGCTGGTGACGGCAGCTTTGTCGGTTACGCCCAGCGCATTCAGGCTTTGCACGCGCACGATGCTGAACAGAATCAGGTCATAAATATCCACGAAGTAGCCCAGGGCCGCCACAATTACCACGGCGCTGAATACGGAGGCGTTTTTATTGCTGGAGGATAAAACAGGATTGGGCGCGGCGGGCTGACTCATATAGAAGGGGATGCTGGGTGCGGGCTTACTACCGGTGAATGTAGCGCGAACTTTCAGTTCGCGTATCGTTGAGCGATTAGCTGGGGGGCATTTTTGTAAAAGATTGCGAGCCGCGGCCTAGCGCTACTCCTCGCAGCCGCCGTGGCCCCCGGCTACGGGCACCGTGTCTTCTACCTGCACGGTGCAGTGGCTGATACTGAACTCCGCTTGTAAAGCCGCCTGCAAGGCCTGCAAAAAGGCGTTGTCGGCCCCACCGGGGCGCACGAGGTGGGCGGTGAGGGCAGTGTCGCGGGTGCTCAGGGGCCACACATGCAGGTCGTGGACTTGCGTGACGCCGGGGCGGGCGAGCAAAAACTGACGCACAGCGGCTATATCGATGCCGGGTGGCACGGCTTGCAGGCTGAGCTGCACGGTTTCGCGCAGTAGGCCCCAGGAGCTGTAGGCAATCAGACCCAGAATCCCGAAGCTAATCAGCGCATCGAGCCGCAGCCAGCCCGTCCAGAGCACCAGGCCGCCGCCCACCACTACGCCCGCCGACACCAGCGCGTCAGTGAGCATATGCAGGTAAGCGCCGCGCACGTTTACGTCGCCCTGCTGCCCGCTGCGAAACAGCCAGGCCGTGAAGCCATTGATCAGAATGCCAATGCCGGCCAGCAGCATCACAATGCGCCCATCGACGGGTGTGGGATGGAGCAGGTGGTCGATGGCATCCCAGAGAATAATGCCCAGCGCGGCGTACAGTAAAGCCGCATTGAGCAGCGCCGCTTGAATGGTCGCGCTTTTCAGGCCATAGGTGTAGCGCTCGGAGGCAGGCTGCCGAGCCAGGCGGGTGGCACCCCAGGCCAGGGCTAGACTAAGCACATCGCTCAGGTTGTGGCCCGCGTCGGAGAGCAGGGCCGAAGAGTTGGCCCACAGCCCGCCCGCCGCCTCTATTGCCACGAAGGCCAGATTCAGCGCGATGCCCAGGGCAAAGGCCCGGCCGTAATTGCCGTCGGCGGGGCCATGCTGGTGGTCGTGGCTGTGGTTGTGGGCCATGGGTTGATTGTTTATTCAGCGTGACGTGCTGGAGCTACTTAAACGCTAGCGGCACCAGCAGCTTTACGCTCACATTGCGGCCCATGTTAAAGACGCCATTGCGGCCGTTGGCGGGGTTGAAGGCCGCGTATTTCAGGCGGCTCAGATGGCTCTGGTAGCCCACGTCGAAGAGATTGGTGCCGGTTAAGTAGATCGAAAACAGCGTTTTGGCCCGCTGGTTCACTACGTCGGCCCCGAGGCCGGCGTTTATCAGCGTGTAGCCGGGCGTGCGGGTCTCGGTGCTAAAAGCCGAGAAAAAGCGGCCTTGGGCGAAGGTGTGCTCCAGGCCGGCGCGGGCGTAGAGGTTGGCCAGATGAGTGCCCGCTTTGCGGAAGTTCACGCGCACCTCCGATTGCAGGCGGTCGGCGGGGATAAAGGGCAGGAAGCGCAGGCTGTCGGGCTGGTTGAGCTCGGTGGCGCGCACCATCGAGAAGCTGTTCTCGAAGTGCAGCCAGTCGAGCGGGTGGGGGTGAATATCCACGCTGATTTCGCCCCCCAGCAGGCGGGCGTCGCCCTGACCGTACACGAAAACCGGGTCGCCCGCGGCCGAAAGCGAGTCGGGGCCGGCGGCGGCGGCTAGGCGGCGCGGGAAGATGTAGTTCTGGATGCGGTTGCGAAAGGCATCGGCCCGCAGGCTGACGTGCTGGGTTTCGTAGCTGGCCCCCGCATCAAGCTGAAAGCTGGTTTCGGCCTTCAGGCGCGGGTCGCCGATTTCGTAGCGAATCGTGCCTTCGTGAATGCCGTTGGAGCCCAGCTCGGCAATGTTGGGTGCCCGGAAGCCCCGCGCCGCGTTGGCCTTGAGCACGAGCTTTTCGCTGGCCGAAAAAGCCCCCCCGACGCTGCCCGACACATTGCGGAAGGTACTCACGAAGCCCGGAAACTTCTCCTCGCCCCGCGGGGCCGGCACGGGCCGCTCCTGGGCATCCAGATACAGATTATCGGCCTGGATACGGCGCAGATCGTAGCGCAGGCCGCCGCTGAGGTCGAGCGGGCCGAAGGTCTTTTTGGTAACGGCGAACACGCCCCCGTCGAGCAGGCGGTAGGCCGGAATCAGGAACTCGACCCCCTTGTTTACGTTGCGCTGCTGCATTCCGCTGGTGCCGAGGGTGGTGTTCCAGCCCTGCATTTCGGGCAAAAAGTAGCGCAGGGTGTAGTCCAGGGTGCGGAGCTGAAAAAACAGCGACTCCTCATTGAAGTCGGCGGGGTTGCCGAACTCGCGGCGCAGGTTCTGCTGCCAGCTTACGTTCAGGGTGAGGCGACTTTGATTGAAAATGAAGTTGTTTTCGGTGCCGATGCGCAGGTGATTGATCTGTTGGCGGGGCACTTGCAGCGCGTAGGTGCGCAGGTCGTCGGCGCTCTGCGGCTCGCCGGTTATCTCCCCGGAATTGCCCCTGACCACCGGCTTCAGAAACTGCCCCGTGACGGTGTCCCGGTCGCCTTCCACCAGGCCCACCCGCTGATTGAAGGTGCTGAGTGTGAGGTGGGAGTAGCCCCAGCTTTTGTTCAGGCCCACGTAGCCGTTGCCGTTCAGCTCGCGGAAGCCGGAGTTGAAGACGCGGCCGTCGTAGGGGTTTTGGTAGTTGCCGGCTAATTTGCCGCTATTGCGGGCCAGCCAGTTCAGGCCGTTCAAATTGCCGGCATTCATCGCGGAATAGCCCAGTAGTCCGTTGTTGGTCTGATAGTTAGTGGCTACGGAGCCGATGATTTTGCCTTCCTCCACCGGGTCGGGGGCCAGAAAGTTGACCACGCCAGCCAGGCCGTCGGAGCCGTAGAGCAGACTGCCGGGGCCTTTGATAATCTCGGCCCGGTCGATGGCCGCCTCGTCAATTTCGATGCCGTGCTCGTCGCCCCACTGCTGGCCTTCCTGGCGGGTGCCGTTGTTCAGCGTTATCACCCGATTGGCCCCCAACCCCCGGATAAGGGGCTTGCTGATGCCCACGCCGGTCGTGATCTGGGCCAGGCCGGGGGTGTGGGCAATGGCGTCAATGACGTTGGTAGAAGCGGTCTGGTTAAGCTGGGCCCGGTCCACGACGGTGGTCGGGATGGGGGAGCGGCGCATCTCGGTGCTGGCCGACACGCCCGTGACCACCACCTGCCCGATTTCGGTGGCCGCCGGGCTGAGCGCCACCTCCAGAGGCTGGCCGCTGCCCGTGTCCACGGTGCGGGCCACGGTGGTGTAGCCCAGGCTGCGCACCTGCATCAAAAAACGCCCCCTGGGCAGATTGGTGAAGCGAAACGTACCATCCGCGCCCGTCGCCGTGACCTGGCGCAGGTCGGGAAAAAGCACGGTAGCGGCCGGCACGGCCTCGCCGGTAGCCTGATCCACCACGTGCCCGGTGACCGGCGCGGCCACCGGCCGACCCGCAACGGGGGACGCTGGATTTTGGGCCAGAATGCCCCCCGACGCTGCCAGCAGCCCCGCCATTAGTACTATATGCTTCATAAAGTTGAATTCAGGGGGCAAGGTAACACCAAGCGCTGGCTTGGGGAATCGTTGGGTTCGTTACTTATAGCGCGAACTTTTAGTTCGCGTTTCGTCGCGCGACATAACAACAGCCGCGACGATTCACCAAGCCAGCGCTTGGTGTTACAAAAAGAAAACACCGGCCAATGGCCGGTGCCTTCCCCAGATTCTCCAAAACCAAACCGGAGAAAAAAAGCAGGAAACCGGTTGCAGCCGGCCCCCCTATGCCTGACATAAGCTTAGCGCACGACGGTTGGGAAGTTCACGTCCACGTCGGTGTCGCCGGGTGTGGGAGTGCCATCCTTGCCCTCGGGCTGGTGGCGCAGCACCACGCGCAGGCTGCCGGTGGTGCCGGTCGCGTTGGCAGCCCCGGTTACTACCCGCGTCTGGAGGCCCACAGGCAGGTTTTTCTCGTCGCGGTCGGTGATGGTGACGGTCACGTTGGTGCCGGTGGGCGTGAACACGAAGAGGTGCTCATCGCTCTCATCCTCGATTTCCTCGGTGATGTTTTCGGGGGGCGTTTTCGTCTCGTCGAGCAAAGTCAGGCGGCCGGTGTAGGTGGTGTTGGGAGCCAGCGTGAGCGTGCCGATGGTGGGCGCGGCGGCCCCGTCTCCGTCCGGGTCGCGGTACTCCACAGTCACGGCATTGCCGCCGGTCGTGGGCGTCAGCACGTAGCGCACGGTGGTGATCTGCTCGTTGTCGTCGCCGGGCTCCGGGTCGCTGTCTTTGCTACAGGAGGCGACGAAGAAAGGGGCAGCCACCAGCAGGCCCAGTAGGGATTTTTTGAACAGTACGTCTTTCATGTTTTTAGAAATTAGTGGTTAGAAATGAAAAATTAGAAGTGAGTACAGCGACGGGAGAGGGGGGAAGCAGGGGCTTCAGGGGGCTTTTTTGGTAAACTCCAGGGGCACGCGCAGGCGCAGGGTTACATTGCGGCCCATTTCGGTGGTGAAGTAGCGGAAGCGGTTGAGGTAGTCGCGGTAGGTCTGGTTGAGTAGATTGGCGCCGGCCAGACTCACGTCCAGCGGCAGGCGTCCCACCTGCACCGTCGTCCCGATTTCGGCCCCCAGCAGCACGTAGCCGGTGGGCGGCAGGGCGTAGTCAAGCACCTCCGTAGGGATGCGCGTCTGGCGGGCCACGCCATAGGCCCCGATCTGGGCGAAGCGCCGCGTGAAGCGGCCCGCCGTGGGCTCGTGCCAGTCGTGGCGCAAGCTCAGCTCGGCCCGGTCGGCGGGGGTGAAGATGAGGTAGTCGTTCAGGCGCTGGTCGCGAGCGCGCACCACGGCCGCCTTGCCCACCAGCTGCCACTGCGGGCTCAGCGTGTAGGTGCCGGCCACATCCACGCCTTGGTACATGGCATCGGTTTGCTGAAACAGAAACGTAGCCACCACGCCCCGGATATTAAGCGGGGGCGGCAGCACCGGCACCTGGTAGATGTATTTCTGAATATAGGTCTGGTACACGCTCACCTCGCCGTTGAAGCGCGGATTGTTGTGCCAGGTGGCCGTCAGGCCGGCGTGCAAGGCCGTTTCCGGGCTGAGAGGCGGCACGCCGTCAGGCCGGTTCAGGTCGAAGCCGATGTCGAAGCGGCCATTATGCACGCCGTCGCTGAAGCGCTCGTTGGCGGCCGGAGCGCGGCGCGTGAGACTGCCGGTGGCGCTCAGGGTCAGGTGCCGGCTGGCGTCAAAAATGCCCCCCAGCGAGGCGGCCGGCGTGGTATACTGGAAGCGGTCGGTGGCCACGAAGAAGTTGCCGGAGTTGCCGATGGCGCGACGGGTTTCCAGGTCGCGGCGGTCGAGGCGCAGGCCGGCCTCGAGCTGCCACTGCTTGCTGTGCCAGCGCTCAATCAGAAAAACGCCCCCCACCTTATTGGTATAGAAGGGAATGAAGGGGCGGCCGTCGTAGCGGTTGTTCTGGTAGGTGCCGCTCAGGCCCACGCTGCCCGTGAGCTTGCCCAGGGGCTTATGCTCCCAGACCAAATCGGCGGTAGTCGTACGGTTGGTGTAGCTCAGCTCGGGGCGGTTGAGGCGGGCGCGGTTGTCGTTGCGGGGACGGTAGCGGTCGTATTCGTCGCGCACGTCGGTCTGGTGAGCCAGGGTGGTAGTAAGCCGGCCGGCCGTGCCCGTACGCACGAAGCCCGAGAGCTTCAATAGGTCGTGGCGCACCTGCTGAAATGGTCGGCCGATAGCGTAGCTGAAATTCTGGGGCACCAGCGGCCGGCCCCGGCCCACGGCCAGGTCAAAGTCGGACTGGTTGCCCAGGTGCGAATCGGGCAGAATACCCAGCTTGGTGTTGAACTGACTAAAGAAAATCTCCCCGCCATACGTGTCTTTGCGCCAGCCCAGGGCCCCGGAAAAGTCGTACTCCGCGAAGGAGGAGTTGGGAATGACGTAGTCGGGCGTACGGGCCGTGCCGGCCCGCTTGGCCGTACCCTGCACCCGCCAGCTTAGGGCCGGCAGCCGGCGCATATTACCTTCTACCAGCCCCGAAAAGGCCCCCAGACCATTGTTGCTCATGCCCACCAGATGCAGCTCGGCGCCCGTGCCCACGGAGTCGCGCAGGAGGCGGGGTTCCACCAGCACCACGCCCCCAATGGCGTCGGAGCCGTAGCGCACGCTGGCCGCACCCTTCACCACCGTGAGGCGGGAGGCAATGAAAGGGTCGATTTCGGGGCCGTGCTCCTGGCCCCACTGCTGCCCTTCCTGACGCACGCCGTTGTTGAGAATCGTCACGCGGTTGGAGTGTAAGCCGTGAATGAGCGGTTTGAATATGCTGGGGCCAGTCTGGATGGCCGTCACGCCGCTGATCTTTTGCAGCGCTTCGCCCAGGCTCTGCCCACGGGTTTGCTGCAGGTCGCGGCCCGCGATGGTGCCCGTAGCCTGGGGTAATTGCTCGGCCACGCGGGTGCCCCGCACCACCGCCCCGCGCAGGGCCACCGCCACCGGGTGCAGCCTGATATCGTGCACCACCGACCCCGCCATGCGCACCTCCAGTGTCTCGGACTCGTAGCCCAAAAAGCTGACTTGCAGGCGGCTAACTCCAGCACACAGCTGGAAATGGTAGTAGCCGTCTACGTTCGTAATGACGGCTTCCCGGGTGTCGAGCAGGAGTACGGTAGCCCCCGGCAGGGCCTGGCGCGACTCATGGTCAATCACGCGTCCGCTCAGCGAGAGCGTACAGGCCGGTTGGGCCTGCCCGGCGCGCGGGCCGCCGAGCAGCCAAATCCACAGCAGCGCCAGCAGCCCCAGGCGGCTTGGCAATAAAAAAAGCATACAAAGGGAAGACCGGGGTGAACTGAACCGGCAGCCGCGCCCGTGCCTTCAGGCCTCCCGCGGGGGCCAGCAAACGGGCAGATTTGCCCCCAGGGGGCAAAATCAATATAATCGCGGCTGATTAAAGGCGGTTAGGCTTGGCCGGGCGGGCCGCGCAGGTACGCGGCGTGGGGGGCGCGGTGCGCGCCGCCCAAAATGCCCCCCACAGCCTCCGTCCGGGCATAGACTACCGCGAACGGCAGCTCAAGGGGCGGAGTAGGCTGGAAGGGAACGTGGTAAAAATGATCCGTCTGGCAGTGCTGGTGCCTGGCCGTGAGTAGGGCTTTGGCCTGCTTCTTATCCTGGCGCGTGGCCTGGGCGGGCTCCTCCAGCGTGTGCTGGTGCTGGTGCAGGCCCAGTACCCACGCGTCGGGCAGCAGCACCCGCGTAAAGCAGAGCAGCAACAGGAAAGCCAGACGGGAGCGCAGGGTCCGCATTTGCAACAATGTGTCAGAACTGATTGGGCAAAAGTACGCGGAAAACGACAAGTAGTTGCTTCACTACTCTCCATTTATCTAAAGAGTGTTGATTTTGCGGAGGGTTAAATCATGCATCTGAAGCCGGTTCCTATCAGGCATCGGCGAGCAGTATCATAGTAGTATTATTAAATTAATTGAGGAATTAATAACTGAACCTGCTTCTTGTATAGCGGTAGCTTTTTTGCTTGCAAAGAGATAAGAGAAATTTATTTATGGCTTAAAATTATTCATAATGGATATTCGGCATTATTTTATAAATAAGTGGCAAGTAATTCGCTACTACTAGCTACTACTCTGTTTTAGTATTTTAAAAAGCTTTGCGCTTTTCGTTTCAGGATGATACTTGCTCAAATCGATTGTCTGCGAGTGCAGTACGATGAATCTTTAGGCCTGCTACGTTATCAGTGGTGCGGTGGCAACCAACTGCATAGCTTCACCCAAGCAATGACGTATCTGGCCGACCTAGTAGAAAATCATCAGATTGAGCGAGTACTCGTGGATATGAACGGTTTACCCAACCTGAATATAAAAGAGCAGATTTGGGTGGGCGTGCACTGGTTTCCGCGGGTAACCTCCCAAGTGGTACGGCAGGTAGCTGTGGTGGTGCCGTCCGTTGCTACCTACAATCTAATGGTTGTAGAAAGTATTCTGGGCCTCGGCAGCCACCTTACCCGTTTCGAAGTGCAGTTTTTTGCTGACCCCGCCACAGCGCTGGATTGGCTCACCGCTTCCCCCATTCATATGCTGGCCCTGACAGCCGAATGGCAATCGGCCTCTTAAAAAGCCTCGGTCTCCGGTTGTCGCACCGGAAAAAGCAAAAGCATAATCTACGGACAACATGCAGGTCACAACAACTGCTGACCTTTATAGTATAAAGCTTTACACCCCCACCCAATTTTTGCCCACGCTATGAAAACCTTGTCAGCTCGCTTATTACGCCGTGTTGTGGCTGCTCTCCGTTCTGCCTCCAAAAAGCCAACATCGGGTAGCGCCGAGGCGTTGTTTGTCTAATCGACCTGCCGCTGGAGCACGTCGTTTCTGAATATACGATTAAAAGCAAAAAGGGCGGCTGGATTCAGCTGCCCTTTTTGCTGCCCCTAGGGGCTGTTATTCAACTCCACCATTGGTTATAGTCTCCAATAACGATGTGCCCTTAAGTGCTGCTTCGTGCTCTTTGCCACTTTTAATTTCAGTAAAAAAAGTCGCGGCAATAAGGTGTCAAACTGGCAGCCGTGACTAGCATGGAACAGCTTTTGAAAATCCCCGCCTTATGAATATGGGCTAACAGTAGCCTGCAATTCTGTCCACTTTTCAATTTAAGACCCATTTATTAAGGCGCTATGCAAGAGACAGGTAGTATCTCGATTCACACTGAGAACATCTTCCCCATCATTAAGAAGTTTCTCTACTCCGACCACGAGATCTTTTTGCGGGAGTTGGTATCCAACGCCGTGGATGCCACCCAAAAGCTGAAGAGCCTGGGGCAGCTCGGAGAGTTTAAGGGCGAGCTGGGTGAGTTGAAGGTACGGGTAACAGTGGATAAGGAAGCCCGCAAAATCACCATCTCCGACCGCGGCCTGGGCATGACGGGTGACGAAATTAAGAAGTATATCAACCAGATAGCCTTCTCCGGTGCTACCGAGTTCGTGGAGAAGTACAAGGAGAAGGACGCGGGGGCTAAGGACCAGATTATTGGTCAGTTTGGCCTGGGATTCTACTCCGCCTTCATGGTGGCCGAGCAGGTGGAGATCTTCTCTCAGTCGTATAAAGAAGGCACGGAAGGCGCCCACTGGACCTGCGACGGCAGCACTGAGTTTACCCTCGAAACCACGGAGAAAGCAGAGCGCGGCACCGATGTAGTATTGCACGTAGCCGCCGACTCCGACGAGTTTCTGGAGGAAGCTCGCCTGCGTACCATTCTGACGAAGTACTGCAAGTTCCTGCCTATCGAAATTGAGTTTGAGGGCACGGTCATCAACCAAACGCAGCCGATCTGGACCAAGCAGCCCGCTGAGTTGACCGATGAGGATTACACCAAGTTCTATCAGGAGCTGTACCCATTCTCGGAAGCTCCTTTGTTCTGGATTCACCTGAATGTGGACTATCCCTTCAACCTGACGGGTGTTCTTTACTTCCCCAAGGTGAAGGACGAGCTGCAATTTCAACGTAATAAGATTCAGCTGTACTCGCGGCAGGTGTTCATTACCGACGAGGTAAAAGACGTGGTGCCCGAGTTTCTGATGTTGCTGCACGGCGTAATCGACTCGCCCGATATTCCGTTGAACGTGTCGCGCAGCTTCCTGCAGGCCGACGCGGCCGTGCGAAAAATCAATACCTACATCACCAAGAAAGTAGCCGACAAGCTCGGTGAGCTGTTTCGGAAAGACCGCGCCGGCTACGAGCAGAAGTGGTCAGATATCGGTATGTTCGTGAAGTACGGGATGCTGTCGGACGAGAAATTCTACGACAAAGCCAAGGATTTTGCCTTAGTGCAGAACGTGGGGGGCAAATTTTTCACCCTCAGCGAGTACCAGGAGTTTGTGCAGGCGAACCAGAAAGACAAGAACGACCAACTCGTTATTTTGTACACCACCGACGCCGAGGCCCAGCACGGCTACGTGGTTGCCGCCCAAAACCGTGGCTATGATGTGCTGACCCTGGAAGCGGTGCTCGATCCGCACTTTATTGGTCAGTTGGAGCAGAAGCTCGAAAAGACCACCTTCAAGCGCGTGGATGCTGATACCATCGGCAAACTCATCGAAAAGGACGAAACCACCGAGAGCGTGCTCAGCGACGACGACAAAACGCGCTTGCAGGAGCTATTTGCCAAAGCCATCAGCAATGAGCAAATGCATGTGCAGGTAGACGCTTTGTCGCCGCAGGAGGCACCCGTAATTATTACCATGCCCGAGTTTATGCGCCGCATGAAGGATATGCAGCGCACCGGCGGCGGGGGAGGAATGGCTATGTTTGGCTCGTTGCCGGATAGCTACACGGTAAGCGTAAACGCCAACCACGCCATTACGCAGCGCGTGCTGCAAGCCGACGAAGAAGCTGGCCGCCAACTGGCGCGTCAGGCATTCGACCTGGCTTTGCTTTCGCAGAACATGTTGAAAGGTGAGGCCCTAACCGCCTTCGTGAAGCGCAGCACCGACTTATTAGCTACCGAGTAGCACTAAATAGTATACATAGTTTTAAGTAGTACAAAACCCGCTGACCTTATTGGGTAGCGGGTTTTCTTTTTGATAAGGCTTCTATTCTGAAATAATATCTTTCAGGCACCTTGGAGGGTAAATTTAAGCTGGACACCAAATCAGGCTATCTTTACGTTCGAGGCTTTGAATTCTGCCTGTTTCATTGATGCGCTTCTCTCGCTTTTCACTTGTTCTGCTGGTTTTGCTTTGGCTAGCCGCCGGGGCCTGCACCCGCAAAAAGGTTTCATTTAACAGCAAAGCCGACAGCCCGGCCCTGAGTGCCTTGTCCGATTCACTGGTCCAGAACAGCGACACGACTGGTGGGAAGATTGCCAGGCAAGTAACGCTCAGTAAAGAAGAGGCGCGGGCGGCCCGCGCGAAGGAAAAAGCTGCTCAGCGCAAACCGAAAAAGAAAAAGAATATTTTCCTCGGTGAGCCAATTAAGAAAGCCTACGTGAAGTCGGGGCCAAAGGGGCGCAATCAGATTACGGAGCAGTTCTATTACATGCGCACTCCCAAGCCTACTAACCCATATGTGCCCACCCGCTACTATTTCGATGCGCGCAAGAGCCGGATTGTGCAGGATAGAGCCGGCGTAGACCCCGGCGACAATAAGGTGCTGCACGGGCCGTACAAAAAAATGCAGGGCGGCAAAATAGTGGAAACGGGCTTCTTTGTGATAGGCGCGAAGCACCTGCGCTGGGAGCGTTTCAATCGGGAAGGCATTTTGCTTACCAAGATTCACTACGAAAAAGGCTTTTCGCGCGACGCCGAAATTACATACTACGATGCTGAGCGCACCAAAATCAGGGAGATAATTCCGTACTACAATGGCAAACTGGAAGGCGAGTACGCGCGCTTTCTGGAGAATGGTCAGAAGGACTGGGATGGTCAGTTTGAGAACGGCAAGAAAGTAGGGGAGTGGTCGAAGTACTGGGGTTTTCGCAACCGCCGCCACTATCAATATCTCTACGGGGAGACGGGCTACGACCCGGAGGTAAAGGAGCCCGTTCTCTACAAGGAGTATAACCGCAACGGGGTATTGGTGTACGAAAAAGACAAGCTCGACAAGCGGGATGCTGTTACGGATCGGCCGGGTTCAAAGCGGAATTAAACTCCCTGTTTTACGCGCACTATAGCATATAGTGTCGACTAATAAAACGCATCCTCGAAATGCTCGATATGGAAACCATCGGCAAGCTGAGTGAGCGCCAAAATATCAAAGCGGATGTTCCCGCGCCAGTCTATTTCCTCCTGATATTGATCGGCAGCTAAGCGAAAAAGCTGGCGCTTGCGCTCCGTCACAAATTCTTCGGGATGGCCATAGCGACTGGATGAACGCGCCTTTACTTCCACAAAAACCAATAACGAGTTGCCTTGTCGCACGATAAGATCTACCTCAGCGCGCCGGTGGCGGTAGTTGCGGCGGGCTATGGTATAGCCTTGTGCCAGGAAAAAATCGGCCGCGGCCGATTCGCCGGCGTGGCCGAGCAGGTGGCCGGAGCCGAGCATGGCAGGATGGTTGCGGGTTGGGTTTGGCGCTTAATATAGTACCTTTGTGCCTTTATTTGCGCTTTTGTTGATGAGTACGTTCTTCGTTGCCACCACGCCTGATACTTTACCTGCCTCACTTGCTGGGGGGCAAAATCGGCGTGTGCTGGTAGAACGGCTGGGTTTGACCGCGTATGAGGCGGCTTGGGCTTATCAGGAGCAATTGCTGGCCGCTACGGTAGCAATCAAAACGCAAAACCGGCAGACTGCGGAAGCAAATTTGCCCCCTGCGCTTACTCCCAACTACCTGCTGCTTTGCCAGCATCCGCATGTATACACGTTGGGCAAAAGTGGTAAAGCTGAAAATCTGTTGTTGAATGAGTCGGAGCTGGCAAAGCACGGCGCAACGTTTCACCGCATCAATCGGGGTGGCGATATTACCTATCATGGTCCCGGCCAGCTGGTAGGCTACCCCATTCTTGACCTCGACAATTTCTTCACTGATATCCACCGCTACCTGCGAGTATTGGAAGAGGCCATTATTCGTACGCTGGCCGAGTACGGGCTGTCAGCCGGCCGCATCGCTGGCCTGACGGGTGTGTGGATGGACTACGAAGAAAATGCCCCCCGGCCGCGCAAAATCTGCGCAATGGGCGTGAAATGCAGCCGTTGGGTAACCATGCATGGTTTCGCCCTGAACGTAAACACCGACCTCACGTATTTTGGCCATATCGTGCCCTGCGGCATTGCTGATAAGGCCGTAACCTCCTTGCAGCAAGAGTTGGGCTACGCCGTACCCATAACGGAAGTAGAGAACCGTTTGCTTCCTCACCTGGCAGCTGTGCTGGAGGCGGAGCTACTTGTTTGATCATTCTATGAAAGAAGATATTGTATTTGATCCGGTAGAAGGTGTTTCCATTGCCATCGTGCCCGACGATGAGGCCGCCACTGAGGAGGGCAAGCCCGGTTGGCAAGTGTATCTACTCAACCATAATGACTATGCATTGAGCAACGTCATCATCAGCTCCAATGGCTACGGCACGCACGAGGATGGCGAAAAGGTGCGAACTTCAACACTACGGCACGTATTTGCGGAAGTAGAGCCCCGTAGCGCTGTACCCGTCGAACCTATTGATCCTGATTTGTTTCACCTGAATAATCAATACTGGGTAAGCTACTATCGCGGCCCGCAGATCTTCGATAAGAAGTTCATCTTCGTGCCCGATTCAATTGTGTCTGCCAACCTGATTCCAATTGCTCTGCTGGGCCGCGAAGGCGTGCTACACGGGTAGAAGTTTACGCGCAGACGAGCAGGAGCGTATTCTGCTGGTTACTTTATTCTTTGAGCCGATACGTGATGAATGCCATTGGAATTACGCTGGGGCTATCCTTTATGTGGTCCTTTTTAGTGGCGCTGTTCGCGGTGCCCTCTATTATCTACATTGCCCACCTCAAGAATATGCTTGATACGCCTAACGTGCGTACCGTGCACGAGTCGCTTACGCCACGCTTAGGTGGCGTAGCCGTGTTCGCGGGCTTTATGTCGGCTCTAACCATCTTCGCTGACCTCACTAATGGCGTCCAGCAGCTGCTGGCCGGCTGTATCGTCTTATTCTTCGTAGGGCTGAAGGATGATTTGGTAAGCATCTCGGTCACGAAGAAATTTGTGGGACAGCTCCTCGCTACCGGCATAGTGATGGTAATGGCCGATGTGCGCATCACCAGCTTTCAAGGAATTCTGGGTATTCATGAACTGCCTATTGGGATTAGCTACGCATTCACTTTTTTGGTGATAGTGGGCATTACCAATGCTATCAACCTCATTGACGGATTAGATGGCTTAGCGGGTACCATTGTCAGCATTATTGTCACCACACTCGGCTACTTTTTCTACCGCTACGGCGGCCCTGATTTTGGTAACTACGTGTATGTATCAGTATGTGTACTGGGGGGCATTTTGGGCTTCCTGCGCTATAACTTTCATCGGGCCACCATTTTTATGGGTGATACCGGCTCGCTGGTATGTGGCTTTATCGTTTCTATTCTCACTATTCAATTTATTGAAATGGGCGCCCAATTGGGTCAGCCTTTTGGCTCGTCAGCTCCCTCAGTGGCCGTGGGAATCCTGTTCGTGCCCCTTTTTGACACACTACGAGTCTTCCTAATCCGAATGATGGCTGGCCGTTCGCCATTCTCACCGGATAAAAACCATGTGCACCATCGCATTATAGCTATGGGCTTTCAGCAAATCAGTACCGTGATGCTGCTAGGTTTATTGAATCTGGTAGTTATTCTGTTCGTGATCAACTTCGCCGAGCTGGGGAACACGATCCTTATTGTCGTGTTGACAGCCTTCTCAGTGTTGTTGAGCGTGTTTTTGGGTGTTTATCGTAGCCGTACTACTCAACAGCGAGTAGCTTCCTAAACCGGTGATAGTCAGAAGTACATACAGAGGTAGAAGTAAGGGCTGGGGGGCATTTCTGCCGCTGTTTCTACTATTTTTATCGCTGACTGCTACTGCTGCTGAGTACAAGCCGTTGCCACCAGCACCCCGCACCGGCCTCTCTGCCGACTGGCTCATCTACGATGCTCCCCGTAATCAGTTAATTCTGTATTTGCCCGAATATCACGCGCCGGCCAACGCGTACTATCAGTGGGTAAGTATTCGGCCCGGCCAGAAGCTGCCCATCACTTTCACTGCGCGTAAAGACCTGAGCCTTTTTCTGGATAACCGGCTAGTGTTTACTGCCGCCACGCCGGACTCATATCTTCTTGACTTAGAGAAGCTTTTGCCCCCCGGTACTCCTGCCGGCGTACACTTGCTATGTGTATGGCATCCAGCTATCTCCCCCGATTTTTCTTCCTTCACCAATGCACCTATTCTGCCGGTAGTTGCACCAGGAAAGATAGAGCCGGCCCCTTATCAAGCTCAGCTCCGAGTGCGGGGCCACCAAGGACAAAATGTGTTTCTGAGCTTTCTATTGCTGATTGGGCTGCTGTATGGCAGTATTAGAGCTGCGTATCAACCCGGCTTCGCACGCATCTACCAGTTCGACCGGCTTCTGGGTAAATCAAATAGCGACGAAGCATTCTTGACGAAGCCCACTATCACCTGGCTGAATTTGCTGCTGGTGTTTGTATTCTCCCTTTCCTTTGCTTTGCTGCTGGTCGCTATTCATACCAATATTCAAAGCATCGTAATTCTGCGTCGCCTATTCGATGTGCCAGAGTCAGCCATTGTGGTTCGGGTCTTGCTCTATGCTGCTCTGGTAGCTGCATTTGTACTAGGAAAATACCTGTTCCTAGAGTTGATGGGCTACATCTTCGACGTTACGCCTTTAGTAGTGGTGCAGTATCGTGAGTTTGTGCGCACCATTCTGTTTATGGGCTTATTTCTACCCATCGTGATGCTCTTCTATCTGGCTCTTAATCAAAACCTACCCGAAACGGTACTATGGATATCTAATGGGGTGGTTTCCTTAATGTTGGTGGGGACAATGGTGCGTATTACGCGTACGTTGCATAGTCGCGTGTCCCTCCTAAATTTGCATTTGTTTTCGTACCTTTGCGCCACAGAAGTAATACCTCTTACCATATTGCTCAAGTTAATTGTTTTTACGTACTAATTCTTCTAACGCTGGCTGTACAGCCACGTTTTGTACACTTTCTTATCGCTCCAAAACTACCCATTTACCCACCCTCTATGGCCGAGAGCAAAGACAAACCGGGGACGGGCCGACACGCCAAGCGGATCTCCAGCATTCTTGTCACCCAGCCGAAACCCACAAGCGACGTATCACCCTACTTCGCAATCGCTGATAAGTATGGTATCAAAGTCGATTTCCGGGAGTTTATTCAGGTTGAGCCAGTCTCCTACAAGGATTTTCGCAAGGATAAAATCAATATTGCTGAATATACGGCTATCATATTCACCAGCCGTAACGCAGTAGATCATTTCTTCCGTATTTGCCAAGAGGCAAAGCTGGATATGCCCGCCGAAATGAAGTATTTCTGCATTTCAGAGCAAACAGCCAATTATCTGCAGAAGTACATCGTGTTGCGTAAGCGTAAGCTTTTTGTGGGGCAGCGTACTGCGGCTGATTTGTTTGATGTTATCAAAAAACACAAAAGCGAAAAGTTCTTATATCCCTGCTCCGATATCCGCAAGGATGATCTTCCAGAGTTTATGCGGGCTAACAACTTCAAGTTTACGGAAGCTGTGATTTATCGTACTGTCGCTAGCGACCTCTCAGATCTGACGGACGTGAAGTACGATTGTATCGCTTTTTTTAGCCCTTCCGGAATCAGTTCTCTGTTCGTCAACTTTCCTGATTTTGAACAAGATGGTACTCGCATTGCCGCCTTTGGTCCTACTACAGCCAAAGCTGTGATCGACGCTGGCTTAGATCTGGATATTGAAGCTCCGCATCCCAATGCCCCCTCCATGACAGGTGCCATTGAGCAGTATATCCGTTATCACTACGGACCTGATGCGGGAAAGGAGAAGAATCGGACGGATAAACAAAACGCTTAAAACAGTATAACAGAGGCATTTTTATGGGCTGCAACCTCTAAGCGGCTCGTTTGATGCGCAGACTTTTTTCCATAGATTTGGAATCAGTTACGTAGGGTAGCATGTCCTACTTAAAATCTGTGCTAAAACTGGGTGCCTATATGAAGAGATATATACTGGGTGCTATGGCTCTGTTCCTCGCAGCCACTGGTGCCGTTGTTGCTCAGCAGCAACCACAATTTAGTCATTATGGGTTTAATGGGATGTTTCTGAACCCTGCCTATGCAGGTATCAAGGGGCAAGGCGAAGTCGTAACTATAGTACGTGAGCAGTACTTTAACTATGGCGGAACTTTCGATCCAGGTGGTAACGATCGCACCTTTTTAGTATCTGCTTCCACTCCTGTTCGTATCTTAGGAGGTGGCGTGGGGGTAAATATTTATCGTAATACAGTGGGCGAAGCTAGTGTTACTACCGCAGCTCTGTCTTATTCAAAACATTTTAAGATTGGCGAAGGCTTATTAGGTATCGGAGCTCAAGGGATATTTAATAATCTGGGTAAGGGTACATACCGGGCAAACGATGCTGACGATCCAAGTGTGCCTTTCGAAAGCTCCGACAGTAAATTGATGCAGGTGCAGGAGTATGGTACGAAGCTCCTAAATTTTATGTGGGCCTAAGCGTTAATAACTTATTAAGGTCCCGCTACCAGTTTCAGACAGAAAGCAGTCAACGGACCGCATCGTATATTGGAGAGAATCACGCTTACTTGACAGCAGGCTACAATATTGAAGTTAGTTCTTCCGTTGTTGTAACACCTACTGTCATTGGTAAGCTGGTTCTGCCAGGGGAGTTTGGTGATGACGATAAATTCACTTTCGACAACAACTCTTTCGAGGTAGGGGCACGGGCAACTTTGCAGGAAAAATACTGGGCTGGTGTTGGGTATCGTTATGGAGAGTCATTCACGGGTCAACTAGGCATGAGTTTTGCAGAAAACAACTCGTTTCGCGTTGGTTATGCGTTTGATCTAGTTGCATTTAATCAAGATGCAAGGGCATTTAGTTCACACGAGATAATGCTTTCCTATCGCTTGCCTAAAATGGGGCCTGCTACCCGTCCTGCAATCCGTACGCCCCGATATAGCTTCTAGGTTGCTTTAAATTTTATTGTAATTCTATTTACCAAAGCAGCATTATAGACTAGCTGCCCATTTTGGTGCTGTTTTTATGCTATGATTAGGAGCTTTATTAGCTATTTAAATGTTGCCCTTAGCTCGGGCACGAACCTTGCTTAGGCAAAATAGTTGTTAAGTTTGCCAATTGTAAAAATTGTAATCTTTTGGTATCGCCGCCCAATAGCCTTTTTAAATTTCACATGAATAAGTTTCTCAAATTGCCTCTTGTAGCCTTCTCGGCGCTGTTAATGGGAGGTTGTGGTTTTGGCAAAGGACCACAGGGTGACCTAGTTGGAGCGGAGGATCGTCCAGATTTCAACGCGCAAGAAGTGCCTTTTGGCATGGTGCCCTGTCCCGGTGGCACTTTCCACATGGGCCAGACTGATCAGGACATTTCGGCCTCTATGGTAAACATGAATAAGCAGGTGACAATCGCCGGCTTTTACATGGATGAGACCGAAATTACCAACAACCAGTATCGGCAGTTCATGAATGCCATCCGGCAGGATTCAATTGACGTGTTGGGCGAGGAGTATGTGATGACAGAACTATACCCAGATACTACGGTATGGGTGCGTGACTTTACATATCATATGGGTGATCCCCTGATGGAGTATTATTACACTCACCCAGCTTTTGACGACTATCCAGTGGTTGGTGTTGACTGGTTTGCCGCAAAATATTTCTGCAATTGGCGCACCAAGCATAAGAATGCAGCTAACGAGGAAGCTGGCTCAGCTCCAACTCCTAACTTCCGTTTACCTTCAGAAGCTGAGTGGGAATACGCTGCCCGTGGTGGCCGCGACTTAGCCACTTACCCTTGGGGCGGCCCTTATCTGCGTAACTCTAAGGGATGTATGCTTGCCAACTTCAAACCAGGCCGCGGTGATTATGCTAGTGACGGATACGCTTACACTTCAGCCGTAGGTAGCTTCTTTCCTAATGACTTTGGCTTGTACGATATGTCAGGCAACGTAGCAGAGTGGTGCGATGATGCCTACATGGAAGCTTCAGTACCAGTAGTTTGGGACATGAACCCAACAAACCCTGATGACAATGAGCCTCGCAAAGTAGTACGTGGTGGTTCATGGAAGGACATTGCTTACTTCCTCGAGACAGGAACCCGCAACTTTGAGTACCAGGATTCAGCTCGTTCCTACATCGGGTTCCGCACTGCCATGATTCAAATTGGTATGGGAACTAACCGCCAACTGAACTAACCGCTTATTAAGCACTATTTCATTTTACGTTTTTCATACATTCTTCATCCTTTCCAACCAACTTTTTTCAATTCTTACTTAAAATGGCAGCAAAAGGCGGTAATTTCTTCTTTGATGTGGTCATGCCCAAAGTTTATGGCATCGGGGCAGCGGTCGTAATCATTGGAGCATTGTTTAAAATTCTGCACTGGAAAGGTGCTGATTTGATGTTGATGGTAGGTTTGGGCACTGAGGCCCTGATTTTCTTTCTTAGTGCTTTCCAGCCTACTTCCAAAGAGCCTGATTGGGGCCTCGTATATCCTCAATTGGCTGAAGGCTATGACCCCTCTACCGGTGATCCTAGCTTCTCTACTAATAACAGCACGGGTCTGACTCGCAAGCTGGACGATATGTTGAAGGATGCTAACGTAACTCCTGCGGCTATATCTTCTTTAGGAGAAGGTTTGAACCGTTTGAGCAACACCACACAGCAGTTGTCTTCGTTAGGCGAAGCTACAAATGTGACAGAAGAGTACACCACGAAAGTTCGTACTGCTACCCAGTCGCTGGAGCGCATCACTGCTTCTTATGCTAACACAGCTGAAGCTATGGCTGCTATGTCGGATGCTACTTCCGATGCGAAAGAGTACCACCTGCAAGTGCAGAATGTAACTAAGAATCTGGGTGCTCTGAATGCAGTGTATGAAATGGAGTTGCAGGATGCTAATACGCACCTCAAGTCTATGAACAAGTTCTATGGCACATTGAGCCAGGCTATGGAGAACCTCACCGAAGCTGGTAAGGAAACCGAGCAGTTCAAGCAAGAGGTTACTAGCCTTACTACCAATCTTCATTCCCTCAACCGCGTCTACGGCAATATGCTGAACGCGATGCGCGCTACCAGCTAGTATTCATCCTACGATAGCCAAGAAGGGTTCTGTTCACATAGTTATAGATTAGCAAAATACAATGGCGGGAGCAAAAGAGACTCCACGGCAGAAGATGATAGGCATGATGTACTTGGTACTGACTGCTCTTCTAGCCCTACAAGTCAACTCAGCAATTTTGCTGAAGTTTAAATTTCTGGATGATAGTTTGCTGGGTGTCAATGACAAGACTTCCACCGCTAATGCCAATACAGTAAAAGGCATTGCTGCAACTGTACAAAAAAACCAGAACCAAGCGCGTGACTTAGCTGTGCTCAAGCAAAGCGAAGAAGTACGCCAGCAGACGGCCAAGATGGTGACCTACCTTCGGGACGTTCGTGACAAACTTGTGACGTCTACGGAAAATACCAAAGGCAAGAACGAGTATAAGAACATGAGTGCTGAAGATAAGGTGGCCATCACCATGTTAGGTGGCAACCGCAACGGCGCGGCTTATCCGATGAAGGATGAGTTGAACAAGTACTCAGAATATATCAAGCAGTATGTTCCTATGGCTGCACCGCTGGCTCTCGATGCTAAGGAAGATCCAATGGTTATCGACCCAGAGCAGAAGAACAAGAATTTCGCTGAGTTGAACTTCGAAAATACCCCATTGGTAGCTGCTTTGGCCGTACTTTCTCAAAAAGAAACGGAAGTATTGAAGTTGGAAGCTGACGCGCTAAGTGCTCTGGGAGCAAAAGTTGGTGCTCAGACTATCGTTTTCGATAAGGTTGGCGCTTTTGCTAGTGCTGAGTCAAACACCGTAGCTGCTGGTACCAAGTACAAGGCTGAGCTCTTCCTAACTGCATCCGCCAGCACGCTGCGGCCTTCAATGACTATGAATGGCAGCCCCATTCAGGTAGGCCCGGATGGCAGGGGTAAAGTGGAATTCACAGCTCAGCCCGGTGGATTTGATGCCGCCGGCAACGCCAAGAAGCAGTGGGTTGGTACCGTGCGATTCAAGCAGAACGGCCGTGATACTACCTTCAAAGTGCCCGTTGCTTATACGGTAACTAAGCCAGTAATGCAGATCCAATCTGCTTCAGTACAAGCGTTGTACTTTAAGTGCGGTAACAAACTCAATGTGCAGGTTCCCGCTCTGGGTGCTCAGTACAAGCCAAGCTTCTCCGCTTCGGGTGCACAGGCAATTCCTGGCTCCAAGACTGGTGATATTACCTTGGTGCCTAATGCTAAGCAAGTAACCCTAAACGTTAGCAGCAACGGTAACGCTATCGGTTCGCAGACCTTCGAGGTACGCCCGATTCCAAAGCCCGATATCAAGTGCATCGTAGGTGGTCGTGAGGCCAATGAGAAGCAGGGTACGCCTATCACCGCTGTACGTAACATGAGCCTGAAGGCAATTCCAGATGCTGGTTTCCAAACCTTCCTGCCTGAAGATGCTCGCTACCGGGTAACTCAGTACGAGATTACATTGGTTCGTGGTAAGCGTCCGGCTATGCCTGCTCGTACCATCAACGGTCCCGATGCTAACTTGAACGATGTAGTTAACTCGGCTCGTGAAGGCGACCGTCTATACATCGAAGTGAAGGAGGTGCGCCGCTTGAACTTCCAAAACCAGCAGGAAGAAGTGAAGGTGTCGAAGCAGTTCAACATCCCACTCGTCTAGCTGCTTTTTCCTGAACTAACCGTCGCTTTTAATTGCTTATCACGGTATGAACAAATTCCTTTCTTTCGCTGCTCTAGCTGCCGGCCTTTCCCTGTCATTGACAGCTTCGGCTCAGGAGCAAGCTACTACTGCCACCAGTAATGGCTCGTACCGTCCCATTCCGAACTCGGACATCATGTTCAGTAAGACGATATGGCGGGCTGTTGATTTGCGCGAAAAGCAGAATAAGCCCATGTTCTCAGAAGGCAAGGAAATCAGCAAGGTTATTCTGGAAGCAGTAAAGCGTGGCGAGATTCAGGCTTATCGTAACGACTCGCTGACCAGCACTTACACCCCTGCTGAAGTTACGGCTAACATGTCTTTTGCTGAGTCGGCCAACGAACTGAGCGACGAAGAAAAGGCAGCCGGCTTCACTGAGGCTGATGCTGGTGCCAGCGACGACGGTTGGGGGGCACCAGCGGCTAAGCCAGCCGCTGGCTCCAGTGCACCTGCTACTGCCGGTGCGCCAGCCAGCTACGAGTATCGCTATAAAGACTTGTATCAAATGGAGGTGAAGGAAGATATGATCTTCGACAAGAAAAGGTCGCGGATGTATCATGATATCAAAGCCATTGGCCTATTGGTGCCTTCCACGCTTAGCTCTAACACATCAGGAATAGAAAAGACGGTTGGCTATTTCAAGTATAGCGACCTGGTAAAAATGTTCCGCAACAACCCTGATAAGGCTATCTGGTTCAACCCGCAGAACGACGCTCAGCATAAGAATCTGGCTGACGCATTTGAGTTGTGGTTATTTAACTCCTATATCGTGAAGGTTTCTAATCCAAGCGACGCTCGTCTGGATGAGATCTATGGTAGCCAGCAACAAGGTATTCTGGCCTCGCAACAAGCTGCTGCCGACCTGATTGAGTACGAATATAACTTGTGGAGCTTTTAAGCTCTTGATTTAGGGTCAAAAAAGCCCCCCAGCTATGCAGCTGGGGGGCTTTTTTCTTGAGTTAACGGTTATGCGACTTCTTGGAGTACATATCGTTGAGCTACTCGGCTGCTTGCTCCTGCTGCTCGAAATAAGAAAGTAAGACACGCGCTTTTGCTTTGCCTATTTCGGCAACTAACTCCGCCTCGCTCAGCTCACGGATTTTCTTGACTGACTTAAACTTACTCAGTAGCTTGTCAGCCGTTGCGGGGCCGAGACCTTTCACTTCGGTCAATTCGGTTTTGAGCGTTGCCGCATCCCGGCGGTTACGGTGAAAGGTGATGCCGAAGCGGTGCACCTCGTCGCGCATGCGCTGAAACAGACGCAACGATTCACTTTTCTTGTCGATATAAAGCGGTAATGGATCATTGGGAACATAGATTTCCTCCAACCGCTTGGCAATACCAATGACTGGAATTTGCCCCCAGAGATTAAGGTCTTTCAGGGCTTTTACAGCCATGCTTAGCTGGCCTTTACCACCATCTACAATAACCAATTGAGGTAATGAGGCACCTTCATCCACGAGCCGCCGATAGCGGCGCGTCACGACTTCGTACATGGAGTCGAAATCATTGGGACCAATGACCGTTTTGATATGATAATGACGGTAGTCCTTCTTGCTCGGCTTCGCATTGCGGAAGCAGACCATTGCTGCCACGGGGTTGTCTCCCTGAAAGTTAGAGTTATCAAAGCATTCGATGTGTTTAGGCAGCTCAGTCAGGCGCAAATCTTTCTTTATTGTCTCCATGATGCGCACCTCATTCAGATCCTTGGAGCGGTCGTTCATGCTTTCCTTCTCCTTGCGCAGATAAAGCACGTTCTTAATGCTCAACTCCAGAAGCTTGCGCTTGTCGCCAATTTGCGGAGTGGACACGGTGACGCCAGGGAGTGGGAGCGAGGGCAACGCAACGTTGGTAAGAATCTCTTTCGAGTCACTCTCGAACTCCTCCCGCATCTGCATAATTAGGGGGGGCAAAATTTCCTCGTCCATTTCGTCGAGCTTCTTCTGCACTTCCAATGATTGAGTGAGAATGACAGAGCCATTCATCACCTTGAGGTAGTTGATGAAAGAACTTTTCTCATTGGAGGCAATTGAGAACACATCGATGTTGGACAGCGAAGCGTTCACAACCGTGGATTTGGCCTGAAAATCATCCAGGCGGTCTAGCTTTTTCTTGAGGGTGTGCGCTAGCTCGTATTGTTGCTCCTGGGCTGCGGCCATCATACGCTCCCGGAAATAAGCTTTGGGAATGGTAAGATTACCGTTTAGGATACTGCGAATCTGCTGGATGTATTGGTTGTATGTTTCCTCCTCCTGTAAGGCTTCGCAAGGACCTTTGCAGTTACCCAAGTGATACTCCAGACAAACTTTAAACTTGCCGGCAGCTACGTTCTCTGGGGTGAGATTGTAAGTGCAGGTACGCAACGGATACAAGGCCCGAATCAGTTCCAGCACCACGTTCATAGCCGTTAAATTGGCGTAAGGGCCATAGTAGCGCGAGCCGTCATTGATCTTCTTACGAGTAGGAATGAGACGTGGAAACCGCTCATTCGTCAGGCATAAGTAAGGGTAGGTCTTGCCATCTTTAAGCAGGATATTATACTTGGGTTGGTGTTGCTTAATGAGGTTGTTTTCAAGCAAAAAGGCGTCGGATTCATTATCTACAATAGTAAACTCGATGCGCTTAATGTTCTTGACCAGCTGCTGGGTTTTCTTGTTATGGTCCTGCTTGGTAAAGTAGCTACTCACGCGCTTACGTAGGTCCACGGCTTTGCCAACGTAGATAATGCCTTCATCATCGAAGTATTTGTACACACCCGGACGATGAGGCAGCTGACGAATTTGCTCTTGTAAATGGGCTTTGGCGGCCATAAGATGGTAATTAGGCGCAGAATGAATATCCTGGGAGAGGTACGCAAATACAGAACGCGAAGGTGTACAGAGGAATTTCCAAAACCCACAAAGAAGCTGTAAAAACGAAATCGTGGCCGGTAAAGCATACCAGCCACGATCTGTTATTTTATTCAAAGCCAATTGGCCAAGTAATACGCTTCCCTAAATCTCTTGTCCATTGAGAATATCGAGATCAGTCTGGTTTAGCTTCTGATCCAATGGAATAGTATCGCGCTGGCCACCATAATAACGACTGCAATCAATCTCAATGCTCAATGGTTGCGCGGGCTTGGGGAAAGGTTCTTTGCTTACATCCAAAGCCTTATCGCCGTATACTTTGCGCATAAATAGGCCATAAATAGGCAGCGCAGCGCGGGCACCCTGACCATTGGAGCCATTGCGGAAGTGAATACTGCGGTCTTCACCACCTACCCACATGCCGCAGACCAGATCAGGCGTAACACCCATGAACCACGCGTCGGAATAGTTGGAGGTAGTACCCGTTTTGGCTCCCATCTCATACGGAAATTTAAAGCCCGTCTTGAGAATGGTAGATGTACCGCCGCGCTCCGTGGTGGAGGCTTGCAGCATGTGCGTCATCAGGTAAGCGGTTTCTTCACTTAGGGCCTCGCGGGTCTGGGGGACAAACTCGCGTAGAACATTGCCATTTTTGTCCTCAATCCGCGTTACCATCATGGGCGAAGTCCACACCCCTTTGTTTACGAAGGTGCTATAGGCCCCACACAGCTCAAAGATACTCACGTCGCTGGAGCCAAAGCCGATGGCCGGTACAGCTTCGATGGGAGAGGTAATACCTAGCCGCCGGGCATAAGCGACGATGGTTTCAGGCCCTAGCTTTTGTACCAGAAAGGCTGTAATCGAGTTCATTGACCGTGCTAAGGCCTGTCGGATGGTGAACGTACGGCCCGAATAGCCCCCCTCAAAGTTGCGAGGCGTGTAGGCCGGCCGACCAGCCTCCGCTGGGAAGGTAATCGCTAGATCCTGAACCTGGTAACAAGGTGAATAGCCCTGATCAATGGCTGCTGTATAGACGATAGGCTTAAACGTGGAGCCTGGCTGCCGGGTGCCTTGCTTTACGTGGTCGTACTTGAAATACTTAAAGTTGGTGCCACCTACCCACGCCTTAATTTGCCCATTCAAGGGGTTCATTGCCATAAAACCCGCCTGCAGGTAGCGCTTGTAGTACGCCAAGGAATCTAGGGGCGACATCGTCATCTCCTTCTCGCCCTGCCAAGTGAACACCATCATCTTATACTTCTTGTTCAGATAGTAGTTGATGGAGTCCTTATTGCCTTCAAAGCGAGTGTTAAGAGACTTATACCGCTCCGTACGCTTGATGGCATTTTGCAGAAAATTCGGGATAAGACGGCCCGTTTCATCACGCCACGGCTGCTGGCCCTTCCAATGCTGCGTAAACAGCTTCTGCTGCTGCTTCATATGCTCCGCCACCGCTGATTCCGCATATTTCTGCATCCGCGAGTCGATGGTGGTATAAATCTTCAGGCCATCGGCGTAAAGGTCGTGTTCAGTGTCGCGGCTCCATTGTAAAAGTGCTTTGCTTACTTCCCGGCGGAAATAGGGAGCAATACCCTTATTGGCATTTTCTACATTGTAAGTCAGCGCGATAGGCTTGGCCGTGGCTGCTGCGTAGGAGGCTTGATCAATGTAGCCGTACTTCCGCATCTGGCTCAGAACCCAGTTGCGCCGCGTTTTGGCCCGCTCGGGGTGCTCTACGGGGCTAAAGTAAGATGGCGCATTAAGCACACCTACCAGCAGCGCCGACTCTTCCAGCGTGAGGTTTTTGGGCTGCTTATTAAAAAAGGTCTTAGCTGCTACGTTGATGCCAAATGCGTTAGATCCGTACTCATTGATATTCAGGTACATGGTCAGAATTTCGCGCTTGGTATAGTTGCGCTCCAACCGAATGGCCATTATCCACTCTTTGGTTTTAATGATGAGCATCCGCAAGCCTGGTACGTGGCTGAGCGTGCCATCATTGAGGTCGGCGCGGGTACGGAACAACACCTTTGCTACCTGCTGAGTAAGCGTACTGGAACCCCGGCGGATGCGCCCCGCCACATAGTAATACGGCACCGCGAACAACCCTTTCAAGTCGATGCCGGAGTGGCTCTCGAAGCGGACGTCTTCGGTGGCAATCAGGCCATCAATCAGGTTTAGGGGCAGTTCGTCGTAGCCTACCGGGGTGCGGTTTTCGCGGAAATACTTGCCCATCAGCACCCCATCGGCCGAGTAGATCTCAGAGGCTAGTTCGCTCTTGGGGTTTTCCAGCGTCTTGAGGTTGGGCATCCGCCCAAATAGGTTCATAAAGTTGACACTCACGGCCAACACATACACGACGAAGCCGATGAGCCCGAAGCTAAAAAGCAGCCACAGCGTGCGCGTGAGGCCCGTAAAGCGTCCCAACCGTTGGGGCTTACGGGGCTGAACTTTGGGTTTGGTGGCAGGAATAGCCATTCTTTAGGGAGATATATAAGCCAGGAACGCGAAATCAGTAGAGGAATTGGATGCTACGACGGCAGTTGAAAGTTGACCCGTACAACCCAGACTGGTTTCAATTCTTGATTTCTCTTTCGTAGAAACGTTGATACTCAGCTAAATCCTTGTTTTGAAGTAGCAGTGGGAGATTCTCAATACCGATAATCAGGATTTGGTAACCCGCGCCACGCAATCGGCTTAGCGGCGACTGAGGCCCGCGCAGTTTTAGGGCGTAGCTCTGGGCCGCTTTCTGGACCGGCAATGTTTGCACCACCACCAGCTCCACCGAATCGCCGAGCGCAGTGGGCTGCACTTGTAGGTTGTTGGCGCGGTAAAAACGGTTGTTATAGGTAGCAAGGGCGGCTGGCATGGTGGCTGCCGGTGCTGCTCCTTTAGGAAAAACAAGTACCACAGCATGACCCGTAGCTGGGTTACTCAGGTAAGGAGTAGGCGCTGGCTCAGTGGGGAGAGACGGAGATTTGCCCCCCAGCGGCGCTGTCGGCGCTGGCGCAGCAGGTTGAGCCGTTACTTCTTTAGCTGGCGCCGTTGGTGGTGCGGCAACAGGTTTGGCTGGGCTACCAGGTTCCGCTGGCTTGGTAACGGGTGTGGCTGCCTGCCTGATAGGGGCTGCATTCGGATTGGGAGCAGGAGCCAAAGCTGGTGTCGCTGGCACGCGGGTGACGGGCACGGCCGGCCGCCTTTCGGGTGCTATTGCTACGCGCCGGCGATTATCTATTTCACCGGGCCGAAAGGCTGATACGGGGGGCTTTTCTGTTGAGGCCAAAGCGCCGTTAATGCTACCCGCCCTATAGTCCTCATACGACTTGAGCAAAATGGCTGCCTGCGGGGCCAGGGGGCTGCTGGGATAGGCCTTGTAAAACTTTTGTACCGCTGCCTGCGCTGATAGAGGCGGCTGGGTCCGAATAGTGAGCAGCGTATTAAGGAAGGCTACCCGGTCATTGAGCGCATTGTCCGGGTACTGGCGTTTTACTTGCGTGAGTAAGTCAGCGGCTTTTTTAAAGTCCTGCTTTTTATAAAAGACAAAAGCTGAATCAACCAAGGTGCCTACCTGCGCATTCGCCTGCGAGGTGCGGCGCAAATATTCCGGGTCGCCCACCAGACGGGCATAGGATGAATTGGGAAACGACTGGCGTAGCCGCTGGCTATATACTTCGGCCTTGGGGTCATTCTGCTCTTTGTAAATTAAATACAGACTATAGTATACTTCAGGCAGATGAGTACTGTTGGGGAAGGCAGCTATCAGCTTATCGTAGGTTTCGGCGGCACGAGCGGGCTCCCGCAGCTGCTGGTTATAAATGCCCCCCAACGCGAATAAAGCCTCTTCCATCTGCTTCTGCGAAGCTTGTAGCTGCGGAGCGGTAAGAGGAATGTTCTGTCGGTATTGGGCAACCAGGCCGCGCTCAAACGCAGCGGCGTCATTGGATGCGGCTGGGGCGGCACCATTCGCGGTAATCCCATTGGTGCCGGCGGCCCCAGCATTTACAGCCGGCCCGCTACCGCTCTGATTAGTTGCAAGGGTGCCGCTAACCTGACTACTCACCCGCCAGTTGTCCTGTAGCTGCCGGTCGCCCCAACGCCGCATAAACTCGGACCGGGCCGTGCTAAGGGCCGCCGGATTATCAAAGTACCACTGGGCACCGGTGCTTGTATTAGCGAATGCCACCGGGTCGATATCAGGATTGCCGGCGCGGGTCGCGCTGACGCCCGTATAAGCCTGTACCTGCTGCTGACGTACTTCCTGAGCTTTTGAGTTGGCGGCTAACCGATCGGCTTGCTGCTGACGAGATGCAACCTCTGCTTTGGCATATTCGGTGAGCCGGATGCGCAACGCGGCCGTATCCAGTCGGGCTAACGCCTGCAGGCTGTCCTGCGCCCCGATAATGATGATTTGTTTGGCAAACTCCTGTAAAATCTGAGCACGCTCGGCGGTGGCAGCATACTCCGGGGCTACGGGGGGCAAATTCTGTACAGCGCTATCATAATAACCGGCCGCCAATTGATACCGTTGAAGGTTCTCGTAATAAATGCGGCCCGCCAGCAGGTACGTATAGGATTTTTGCACCCGATTAGGCGTCGGGACGCGCAACGACTGCTGTACCAGCGCCAGCGCTTCCGGGTAGCGCTGCTGCCGATAGTCGAGCCGCGCCATCTCATAGAGCACCTTGTCGCGGTACTCCTTATTATTCGGGTCTTTGAGCAGCTTAGCAAAATACTTATCCAGCCGCGCCCGGTCAGTGTTTAGATCTGATACCTGACCAAGCAGCAGCTTGGAGTAGAAATCCAACTCGTAAGGCGGATTACGCTTCAGAATCTGGTTGAGCTCGGCATACGCTTCCTTGTCCTGACCTTGTGCCTGGTACAACTGCGCCAAGATATAGCGGGTGCGTGAACGCTCATTCTTGGGCTTGATATACGGAATAGCCTTGTTCAGATTCTCAATGGCCAGCTTCGGATTATCAGTGAGCAGATGATATTCCGCGCGGGTCAGAAACAGCTCCTTGGCGGTGCTCTCACGGCCTTCTTCCTTATCCAGCACGTCCGACACGGCGGCGGCATTGTCGTATTCTTTCTGGGCTAAATAAGTGCGCATGAGCCATATTAAGGCTTCTTGCTTTACGTCACTATCCTCACTGCTGCCGTTGATATAACGGAAGGTCTTGGCTGCTTCCTCGTACTCCTTTTTATAATAGCGCGCCTTTCCAATAACAAGGTAGCTATCGTCCGTCCAGGCGCTGCCGGCTTGGTATTGTAGCGGCAGGGAGGCTTTTTTAATGATATCATCGAGGTCGGCCGTTAGTTTAGTAACAGTCGCGTCGTCCAAGGTAGGGAACAGAGGTAGGAAACGGTTGTAGTCGTTGAGGCGGGCGGCGTAGAGCGCCACCTCCGTAGCGCGCATCTTTTCGCGGGCCAGAAAGAAGCCGTTATCCCGCGCCACGATATTCTGGTACGTGCGCCCCACCACCGATTTGCGCTCCGAGGAGCAGGCAACTATGCCCGCTACCAGCAGCAGCAAAGTCAGCGGAATTAAAAGCAGCCGAAAGAGCGAAGTAGTAGTCAAAATAGAAAGCAAATCAAGGCAGTGGGCTGGTAGTTTAACGCGCCCCTATGGCCGATTCGTTCGGCGAAGCTGGGGGGCATTTTCTTCTCAACGTTGGGCTTCGGGTAAAATTACGGCTTTTTCCCTGCCTCCTTTTCAAACCTGTGCAATACTAAGGAATTGCTACATGCATTTGTGTGTTGAAAAATCATACTTTTGCCCCCCATCCTACTATTTATAGATGCCCACCGCCCCTACTCCACCTGATAAGCCTACCAACTCTAACCCTGACCGCCTGCGCACCTTCGCCAAGTACTCAGGATTAGGATTTCAGATGTTGGCCATCATTGGCCTGAGTGCCTGGGCAGGTACTGCTTTGGATGAGCGTTTCCAAAACGACCGACCATGGTACACCATTGTATTGATGCTGCTTGGTGTATTCGTGGCTATGTACCAGGTTATTCGCTCCCTCACCCGAGACTTATAGTACTCATTACGTAATAACTCACGGCTAAACACCATTAATAAGGTATAACTCTACACCCGATGATTTTTCTGCGTCAGTTTATACTCTTTTGCTTGCTTCTGGGGGGCATTTTCTATGCTTTATTCAGTCAGTTTGGGGCGACCGTCATTCATCCGCTTACGATTTACGTATTCGGGTTTTTTGCTCTCCTGACACTTATTACCTATTGGGTCACTTCACGGCTCATACGCGCCAACCCCGACAATTTTATGGGTGCTTATTTCGGTTCGATGGTCGTGCGCCTGCTGTTGTCGGTGGGGCTGGTACTCGTATTTCTCTATAAAGGAGGTGCGCAGGAGCGCCCAGGGCTATGGACATTTCTGGGGGGCTTTTTTATCCTGTATTTTCTCTTCGCCGGGTTTGAAATCTGGAGCGTCCTGAGTAACTTGCGCCCGTTTTCAAAACAGGGTTAGTCTAATATCCCGCCCCCACCTAAATTACTCTGAATGAAGCGTTTACTGATAGCTCTCTTTTGCATTCTTTCGCTTCCCGTTTTTGCCCAAGCGCCTACGCCCACCATTGAAGAAGCCACCGACTCGGAAGCCTTCAGCCCCGGCGAGATGATTCTGCACCACATTGGTGATGCCCACGAGTGGCATTTCGCTACTCTTGGCGATGAGAAAGAGCATGGGTTACATTTTACTATTCCGCTGCCAATTATTGCTTTTCAGCCCGGCAAAGGCTTAAACGTATTCTCTTCATCGCAGCTTGCCGAAGGCAAAACCTACAGCGGCCTGAAGCTGGAGCACGAGCACCTCGTAGCCGAGGATGGCAGCAAGGTTTACGACTTCTCTATTACTAAAAACGTTGCTTCGCTGATATTAACTGCCGCCCTACTGTTAGGCATTTTCTTTACGGTAGCTGGTAGCTATAAGAAGAACCAAGGCGGTGCCCCTAAAGGGGTTCAGTCTTTCTTCGAGCCTATCATCATCTTTATTCGGGATGAAGTAGGCAAAAAGGCCATCGGTCCGAAGTACGAGCGATACATGCCGTATTTGCTCACCGTATTCTTCTTTATCTGGTTTAGCAATCTGCTGGGCTTGGTGCCGGGCGCTGCCAACCTCACCGGCAACATTGCCGTGACGCTGACCTTAGCCGTCCTGACGTTGCTTATCACCTTGTTCAGCTCTAATAAAAATTATTGGGCTCACATTTTCGCCACTCCCGGTGTACCGAAGGCCTTGCTGCCCATCATGATTCCAGTGGAGCTTATTGGCGTAGTGGTAAAACCATTCTCGCTGATGGTTCGTCTGTTTGCCAATATCACGGCCGGCCACATTGTAATCCTAAGCTTTATCAGCTTGATTTTTATTTTCCAGAGTGTAATGATCAGCCCTGTCACGCTGGCTTTCGGCTTGTTCATCAATATGCTGGAGTTGCTGGTTGCTATTTTGCAGGCGTACATTTTCACGCTACTCACCGCCATGTACATCGGCGGCGCCGTAGAGGAGCATCACCACGATGCTGACCTGCAGATTGGCGGCGACAACTCGGCTGCTCCAGCACACGGTCACTAAGCCATTTCATTAACATTTCTCATCCTGATTTTTTCGTTTTTCACTTCCCTCTAATTTTTGTTTTATGCTTCTTTCTCTGTTTTTGCAGGCTGTCAGTGACGTTTCCAATTCTGTTGGTTTGGCCGTAATGGGTGCCGGTATCGGTGCCGGTCTGGTTGCTCTTGGTGTTGGTCTGGGTATCGGCCGCATCGGTGGTAGCGCCATGGAAGCCATTGGCCGTCAGCCCGAAGCTGCAGGTCGCATCCAAACTGCTATGCTGATTGTAGCGGCTCTGATCGAAGGTCTGGGCCTGTTCGCAGTCGTAGTCTGCTTGCTGATTTCCTTCAACCTCTAGAGATAGAGGCACCCGCCTGGGCAGCCCGCTGCGCGTCGCTTCGGCGCACGGCGCGGCGGGCTGACTTGGCTTTTTAGTAGTGAGTATTTAGTAGCTGGTAGTTGGCACTGAATACAGAATCCACCCACTGCGCCGGAGATGGTGCTTGCTTGTTGGCAAGCAACTCTAAACTACCGATTCCTTTTACTGACTACCTCATGCTAACTACCGCTTTATGCCTCCCTTAGTAACCCCCGAAATAGGCCTGATTTTCTGGCAGTTGGTGATTTTTGGCTTAGTGCTGCTTCTGCTGGCCAAGTTTGCCTGGCGTCCCATTCTCGCTTCCCTCAAAGAGCGGGAAGATTCCATCGAGAGCGCGCTGCGCATGGCTGACCAAGCCAAGCTGGAAATGCAACAGCTGAAAGCCGGCAACGAAAAGCTGCTGACCGAAGCTCGCCAGGAGCGCGATAAGATTATGCAGGAAGCCTCCCAAATGGCGAACCAGCTGATCGAACAAGCCAAGAACAAAGCGAATGAAGAAGGCGACCGCATGATCGCGCACGCTCGCGAAGCCATTCAGAACGAGAAAAACGCCGCGCTGGCCGAAGTGAAAAACACGGCTGCTCAGCTCTCTATTGATATTGCCGAGCGCATCCTGCGCCGCGAGCTGGCTGATTCTAGCTCCCAGCAGCAACTCGTAGACTCATACCTGAAGGACGTAAAGCTCAACTAAGAAGTCAGCTGTAGAAGTGAGAGGCTAGAGGTGAGAAGTAAGAATTCGAATAGACTCTTACGGCTTCTACCAGTTGTCTTACTTCTTATGTCTAACCTCTCACTTCTAAGTAACAAAAATGTCTGAACAACGAGCTGCTTCCCGCTACGCTAAGTCACTCCTGGACTTAGCTCAGGAGCGGGGTACATTGCCGCAAGTGAAGGAGGACATGGATCTGCTGGCCAAGACTATGGAGCAGAATCGTGACCTGCGTCTTTTACTGCGCAACCCAATTGTGAAGCACGACAAAAAGCTAGCTATTCTGCGTGCTATTTTCGGTGGCAAGGTGTCGGAAGTGACGGAGAAATTCTTCGCCATCATCACCCAGCATAACCGCGAAAGCGCCTTGGAATGGGTAGCTACTGAGTTTCAGAGTCAATACGAATACCTCCGTGGTATTCAGGTGGCCCAAGTCACCACGGCTCAGCCCCTGACGCCAGCCCTGCGTGAGGAAGTTACCCAACTGATACGCCGTCAAACCGGCCTCCAGAGCATTACGCTCACCGAGAAAATCGACGAATCACTCATTGGCGGCTTTGTGCTGCGCATAGGCGACCAGCAGATTGATGACTCGGTGCGCAACCGCTTGCGCAAGCTGCGCGGCGAGTTTACCAAGAACCCCTATCAACCCCAATTATAACGCATCATGGCAGAAGTACGTCCGGATGAAGTATCCGCCATCCTGCGGGAGCAGTTGTCCAATTTCAAGACCGCAGCCGAACTCGAAGAAGTCGGCACGGTGCTGCAGGTGGGCGACGGTGTAGCCCGCATCTACGGCTTGGGCAACGCCCAGGCAGGGGAATTGCTGGAATTTGAAAACGGCCTGCAAGCCTTGGTTCTCAACCTCGAAGAAGATAACGTAGGTGCCGTAATGCTCGGCGACTACAGCGAAGTCCGGGAGGGAGCCACGGTGCGCCGCACGAATAAAATTGCCTCCATCAAAGTCGGTGAAGGTATTATTGGCCGCGTGGTGAATACGCTCGGCCAGCCCATCGATGGCCGTGGCCCTATTGCTGGTGAAGTGTACGAGATGCCCCTGGAGCGTAAAGCTCCCGGTGTAATCTATCGGCAGCCAGTAACTGAGCCTTTACAAACTGGTATCAAGGCTATCGACGCTATGATTCCGATTGGCCGTGGCCAGCGTGAGCTGATCATTGGTGACCGCCAAACCGGCAAATCAACGGTAGCGCTTGATGCTATCCTGAACCAGCGCGAATTCTTCGAGCGCGGAGAGCCCGTGTTCTGCATTTATGTAGCCGTTGGTCAAAAAGCCTCTACGGTTGCGCAGGTAGTAAATGCCCTCCAGCGTGGTGGTGCCATGGACTACACGGTGGTAGTAGCCGCTTCGGCTTCTGACCCCGCGCCGATGCAATTCTTTGCGCCCTTCACGGGTGCGGCCATCGGCGAGTTCTTCCGCGATACCGGTCGTCCGGCGCTGGTCGTGTACGATGACTTGTCGAAGCAGGCAGTAGCTTACCGTGAGGTGTCACTGTTGTTGCGTCGTCCTCCAGGCCGCGAAGCTTATCCTGGTGACGTGTTCTATCTGCACAGCCGCCTGTTGGAGCGTGCCGCCAAGATCAACGCTTCCGACTCCATTGCCCGCGACATGAACGACTTGCCCGAGAGCATCAAGCACTTGGTGAAAGGCGGCGGCTCGCTGACGGCTCTTCCTCTGATTGAGACTCAAGCTGGTGACGTGTCGGCCTATATCCCAACCAACGTGATTTCGATTACGGATGGCCAGATTTTCTTGGAAACCAACCTGTTCAACTCCGGTGTGCGCCCTGCTATTAACGTAGGTATCTCGGTGTCACGCGTAGGTGGTAACGCCCAGATCAAGTCGATGAAGAAGGTAGCCGGTACGCTGAAGCTGGATCAAGCCCAGTTCCGCGAATTGGAAGCTTTCGCCAAGTTCGGCTCCGACCTCGATGCTTCTACCAAGCTCACGATTGAGCGTGGCCGTCGCAACCTGGAGATCCTGAAGCAGCCCCAGTTTTCACCCGTAAAAGTGGAAGACCAGGTAGCTATTATCTACGCTTCTACCAATGGCTTGCTGGATAACGTGCCGGTAGAGAAAGTTCGCGCCTTCGAAACGGAGTTCCGCCAGGTAATGCAGACCCGTCATCCCGAGGCCCTACAGGCACTGAAGGCTGGTAAGCTCGACGACAGCATTACTAATGCTATCCGTCAGGTAGCCAAGGATCTGTCGGCGTCTTACGCGAAATAAATGGCTGAATGGCTGAATGGTTGAATGGCTTTTGTTTTGTCTGCGTTTAGTGTGCGGCCAGAACACTCACTTGTTCAGCCATTCAGCCATTTAGCCATCTAACCATTTAACAATCAAAAGATGGCTAGCTTAAAAGAAGTCCGCAGCCGCATCATATCGGTGCAAAGCACGCAGCAAATCACCAAAGCCATGAAAATGGTGGCGGCGGCTAAGCTGCGCCGGGCGCAGGATAACATTCTGCGCATGCGCCCCTACGCCCAGCGGCTCAATAGCATTCTGAGCAACCTGACTAGCTCTATGGAGAATGAGGTAGCCAGCGAATACAGTGCACAGCGTGAGGTACGTCGGGTGCTCATAATCGCTATCACTTCCGACCGCGGGTTGGCTGGTGCCTTCAATAGCAATATTTTCAAAGGTGTAAATCAGTTGCTGGCTACTCGTTACAGTGCACAGGCTGCGGCTGGTAACGTAACGGTATTAGCCATCGGCAAGCGCGCTCACGAATACTTTGTGCGTCGCCGCCTGCCTATGCTAGGCAATTACATCCACATCTTTGGCTCATTGTCATTTGATACCGTGCGCGTTGCTGCTGAAGATGCCATGCAAGGCTTCCGCGCCGGGCAGTTCGATGAGGTGACGATGGTGTACAACGAGTTTAAGAATGTAGCTACCCAGATCGTACGGGCTGAGCAGCTGCTGCCGCTCATACCCGCGGAGGCACCTGCCACGGCTACTCCTACGGCTAACGTCGACTACATTTTTGAGCCGTCGAAGGAGGAAATTGTGCAGACGCTGATTCCGCAGTCATTGAAGATTCAGCTGTACAAGGCGGTGCTGGAAAGCAACGCTTCGGAGCACGGTGCCCGCATGACGGCGATGGATAAGGCGACAGAAAACGCCGGTGAGCTGTTGAAGTCATTGAAATTGACCTATAACCGAACACGTCAGGCGGCTATTACCACTGAAATTCTCGAAATAGTGGGTGGTGCTGAAGCACTGGCCGCGAGTCGTTAAGACGGAGTTTCTTTGCAAGGATAAGCCCCCCAGACTTGATTTGGGGGGCTTTTTTGTGCCGTTAAGCTCATAGTTCGCGCTACATGCCAACGACCGCAACGATCCGCCAAGCCAAAGCTTGGCGCTACAGCTTCGCGTACTTGCGTTGAGCTATTTGCTTATCGGGTTTAGGTGCTGTGAGGTGCTGCTCCAGAAGCTCCAGCACATCCTGGGGGGCAATTTCTGTGAAGTCTTTGATGATCTTCATGGGGTTCTGAAACTTGTCGGGCTTCACGCTGGTGCTTAAGCAGATGCAGCGCATGCCCGCTTTGTAGGCTGATTGCTCGCCTAATACTGCGTCCTCAAACACAACGCACCGCTCAGGCGGCGTACCAAGCTGCTTGGCGGCGGTGGTAAAGGTATCGGCATGGGGCTTACCGCGCTCTACATCGGCTTTGCCCGTGATGGTATCAAACAAATGGCGTAGGTTCAAATGGTCGATGATATACCCGATCGTTTCGGGGGGCGAGGCCGTTCCGAGGCCAATCTTGAAGCCTGCCGTCCGGGCTGCCGTCAAGAAATTTGTGAGGCCGGCCACTTCACGGCGCTTGTTCCAATACAGCACCCGATACAGAAACTCGCGCTGATCGGCGTATTGCTTGAGCTCTTTTTCGGGTACGGGATGCCGAAATACGGTTTTTAGAATATTGGTGGCGGGCATGCCATTCAGGCGCTCCAGCAGACGGCGGGCATTGGTTGTGAGGCCATGCTCGCGGAAGAGCAGTTGAAAGGCGCGAGCCTGGTAAGCAGTATTGTCAATCAAAACCCCATCCATATCAAAGATGAGGGCGTAGTTGGAGGCAGTAGCCATAGAATAGAGTTAGAAATGGTCCCTAGGGCATTTTTAATGAAAAGATAACCTGATGGGTGTACGACGGACGGGCTATTTCGGCTGCCAGAGCCGAGATTCCGAACGCGGGCGGTTATCTTTGCGGCCGCCAACGCTGGCTTCTGTCTCCAACCGCAACAAGCCAGGCGGTTACACACGCTATTGATTTGAAAAAGAGCCTATTTCTGTTGCTGGCCGCCTTCTTGGCAGTGTCGGCTCTCGCCCAAAAGAAAGGCAGATCGCTGGAACGCCCGAAGCTGGTAGTGGGCGTAGTAGTCGACCAGATGCGCTACGACTACCTCTACCGCTACTGGGAGAAATACGGCGATGGTGGCTTCAAGCGGCTGCTGGGGGAGGGATTTAGCTACGAAAATACCCACTACAATTATGTGCCGACCTATACCGGGCCGGGGCACGCCAGCATCTATACCGGCACCACGCCCTCGGTCCACGGCATCGTGGGCAACAACTGGTACGTGCGCGAGGCTGGCCGGGCTACTTATGTAACTGAAGATAAAACGGTGCAGTCGGTGGGCGGCACGGTAGAGGCGGGCCAGATGTCGCCACGCCACATGCTTACCAGCACTATTACTGATGAGCTGCGCCTGGCCACCAACTTCCAGGCGAAGGTGATTGGCGTCTCGGTGAAAGACCGGGGCTCTATTCTGCCGGCTGGCCACTCGGCCACGGGTGCTTATTGGTACGATGGCGTAAATGGCGCTTTCATTACCAGCACCTTCTACCAAAATAGCCTGCCGGAGTGGGTAAAGCAGTTCAACAGCCGCAACCTGCCGGCGCAGTACCTCGACAAGCCCTGGAATACGCTGCTGCCCATTGCCCAGTACACCGAGAGCTCAGCCGACGATGTGCCCTGGGAAAGTGCCTTCCGGGGCGAGGCGAAACCCGTGTTTCCGCATGATCTGCCCAGGCTGAGCGCCACCGCGCCCGCTCAGACCCAAGCGACCCTACAAGCTGCCGGCGAAAAGCCCCCCGTAGCCGCCGCCCGCAACCTGGATCTGATTCGCTCAACGCCTTTTGGCAACTCGCTCTCCCTCGACTTTGCTATAGAAGCTATTCGTGCCGAGCAGCTCGGCCAGCGTGGCGTAACCGACTTTCTGGCGCTCAGCTTTTCCTCACCCGACTATGTGGGTCATCAATTCGGTCCTAATTCCATTGAGGCCCAGGACACCTATCTGCGGCTGGATCAGGAAATAAAGCGGTTGCTGGATTACCTGGATAAGACCGTGGGCAGGGGCAACGCGCTGGTTTTCCTGTCGGCTGACCATGGCGCGGCGCACTCGCCTGATTTTTTGCGCAGCCACCGTATTCCCGCCGGTTCGGTAGGGCCGCGCATCATGCGCGACTCCTTGCAACGGGAGCTGGTACGACGGCACGGCGCGGGCAATTGGGTGCTGGCCTACGATAACCAGCAGGTTTATCTCAATCGTCCGCTGGTTGCCCAGCGCAAGCAGAATCTGCGGCAGTTTCAGGATGAAGTGGCCGACATAATGCTGAATTTTGCCGGTGTTACGCGTGCCATTACGGCCGATGATTTGCAAAAATCGCATTGGGAAAGCGGCATGCTGATGTATTTGGAGAATGGCTATTTCCCGAAGCGCAGCGGCGATGTAATGGTGGTATTGGAGCCGGGCTGGCTCGAATCGTATGCGTATCCGGTGAACAAGGGCACCACCCACGGCTCGGCCAGCAACTACGATACGCATGTGCCGTTAGTGTTCTGGGGCTGGCATGTGCGCCCCGGCGAATCGAGGGCCCCGGTTACTATCATTGACATTGCCCCAACGCTGGCCAGCTGGCTCCATATTCAGGAACCGGATGGGTGCACTGGTAAGCCGCTGGTGGAAGTTTTGCGTTAGCACAAACACTAAGGCCAGCTCCGGCTTTACTAGATAGAGTCAGCTTTTTTATTGGAAGCCCGGCACCTTCGCGCGGCCTAATCCGTACGCACCTCCGGTTCGATAAGCTATCTGCCTCCTTCCTCCTTCCTCTGATTACCTGGATGTTGCCGGGTTCTACTTCTGATTTCAAGATTTTACTTTCTCTTTCCTTCTAATGACTCATTTTAATCCCTGGCACGACGTAGAGCGCGGCGATAACGCGCCGAACGTTGTAAATGGCATCATCGAAATTCCAAAAGGCTCAAAAGGCAAATACGAGCTGGACAAGGCCAGCGGCCTGCTCAAACTGGACCGCGTACTGTTTTCAGCCGTGCATTATCCGGCCGCCTACGGCTTTATTCCGCAAACGTACTGCGACGATAAAGACCCGCTCGATATTCTGGTGATCTGCTCCGTTGATGTAGTGCCTATGTGTATCATTGAGGCCAAAGTAATTGGCGTGATGCAGATGATTGACCAGAATGAGGAGGACGACAAGATCATTGCCGTGGCCGCCAACGACATTTCGGTGAACCACTTCAACGACATCGCCGATTTGCCCCCCCACACCCTGCGCGAAATGCGTCGCTTCTTTGAAGATTATAAAGCCCTGGAAAACAAGCAGGTATCGGTAGAGCGCTTTATGGGCCGCGAAGACGCTTACCGCATTATCGGCGACAGCATCAAGCTCTATAATGAAACCTTCCCGCTTGGCGGCGCTACACCGCCCGTGAAGCCCCGCCCGGCTGGGGTAGAACTGTAAAAAGGATGTTTCTGTGCCTGGAAGCGGCTCGCTGGTGTTTCACTGGCGGGCCACTTATCTTTTTTGGGGTATGGCCGTATGGCCGGATATGCTACCTCACCCACCCGCTTCGCGCCCCCGGCGCTGGCTCTACGAGAACAGTCTTTCGCTGGTCGTAACCGCTTTGGTTGTGCTTACGCTGGCAGGACAGTTTTTTACGGGCTGGCACGACTACAACGACGAGTTGAAGCAAATGGACTTGGCCACGCTTACGCTGGGCCGGTATTTTCAATCAGGGCATTTCATTGAGGCCACGTTCGAGAACTGGGAAAGCGAATTCCTGCAGATGGGCCTGTACGTGCTGCTCACTGCCTGGCTGCGCCAGCGGGGCTCATCGGAGTCGAAAAAGCTATACGAGAAAGAAGACGTAGACCAAGACCCCGATCCTGCCAAAGAGGATGCTCCCGGTCCGGTGAAGCGTGGCGGCTGGGTCCGGAAGCTGTACCAGAATTCGCTGAGCTTGGCGTTTTTCCTGCTGTTTCTGGGCGCGTTCTATCTGCATGCTTTGGGCGGAGCCGAGGTGTACAACATCGAGCAGGCCCACGAAGGCGAGCCGCTGGTTACGGTGGGGGGCTACATGCAAACCTCCCGATTTTGGTTTGAGTCATTTCAGAACTGGCAAAGTGAATTCCTGTCCATTGTTTCCATCGTAGTCTTATCCATTTTTCTGCGCCAGAAAGGCTCCCCCGAATCCAAGCCCGTGGATGCGAGCCACGCCGAAACGGGTAAATAAGCGGGAACCGTACCTTTAAGGCTGGGCGTTGAGTGTTTTTGCCCCCCAGCTTGCTTCCCTGCTGCCATGCACGAGAGTATCGACAAACCGCCGGCTACCGCGCCGGCTTCCGCCTTCACCGGCCTGAAGCGGTGGACCGATGCCGTGCTTTACAGCAGCGTACTGGTATCGGCGGCGGCGGCGGGGCTTACCTGGGCTACGTTTCTGTTCTGGCGCGTGGATATTCCGGGGCGGTTAGGGGTACTGATTTTCGTGGCTACGCTTTTCCTGTACAACATTGACAGCGTCCTGCCTTATAAGCACCGGCAGCAACTGATTCTTTCGGGCCGCAAGCTATGGATGATTCAGCACCGGCGCGAGCTGTTTCTGCTGGCTCTTGTGGCGCTGGCGGCGGCTGGGGGGCTTTTCTGGCTCGATGGCTGGCAGCCGCTGACTAGCTTTCTGGGTCACCTGGCCGCTATTTCGCTGCTGTATTCCTTGCCAATTGTGCGCATACGAGGCCGCTGGCGCGCCCTACGCGACTTTCCCCTGCTCAAGGTGTTTCTGATAGCTTATGTCTGGGCTGCCGTCACCGTCTGGATTCCGGCTCTGTACCTGCACAAAAGCCTGACGACGCCGCTCGTACTGGTACTGTTCGCGCGGCGGTTTTTCTTTATTCTGGCCCTGGCTTTCGTATTTGATATCCGGGATTATACTAAAGATATACTGAGTGGCACACGCACGTTTCCGGGTATTTTTGGGATTAAAGCCACCAAAATACTGGCCCTGCTGGCCCTGGCCATAGCCGGCATCCTGATTCCACAGGGGGTTACGCATACGTATCTGCTGGTGCTCACTGTGCCTACCGCTTTAGCTGCTCTCATCGTCTGGTACGCCGACGAAACCCGCCCCGATTACTATTTCGCCGTGCTGGCCGATGGGGTCATGCTGGTGCAGTTTCTGGCCGTATATTGGGTGTCGTAACCCGCACCCATCCGCAAAATCAGCACCCAGAGTTAAAAAGTCTCTTTTGTCGTTAGCTCCTCTAATGCGGGTCCTATAAACCGCACAATATCGCCCGCTACCAAGCCTGCTTCCCCAGTTTTCTGGGCGGCCAGGTCGCCGGCCCGCCCGTGGGCGTAGATGCCGAGTAAGGCTGCATCGAGAGGGGAGAGGTGCTGGGCGCGTAGCGCCGTGAGCATACCCGTGAGTACATCGCCCGATCCGCCGGTGGCCATGCCGGGGTTGCCGGTGCTGTTAAAATAAAACGTGCCGTCGGGGGTGCCCAGGCAGGTGTTGGCCCCTTTCAGCACGGTATAGCAGCTATGTTTTTGGCAGAAGTCGCGCAGCAGCTCAAGCCGGTGATAATCGTCGCGGGCGGGGCTCGTGAGGCGCTCGAATTCTTTGGGGTGGGGCGTGAGCAGAGAGTCAGGCGGAAGAGCAGCCAGCAGTTCGCGGTTCTCAGCCAGGATATTCAGGGCATCGGCGTCCAACACCAGCGGCACTTTTACTTCGCGCAGAAGCTGCGTCAGCACCCGCTGGGGGGCTTTTTCTCTGCCCAGCCCTGGCCCGATTCCAATGGCAGAGTAGGCAGCGAGGTCGGGCAGCTCCGATAGGAAATCAGTAGTTGGATCAGTAAGGCACATAGCTTCGGGTACGGCCGTTTGCACCACATCGTACCCCACGGCGGGCACGCGTAGGGTAAGCAGGCCCACGCCACTGCGTAAGCAGGCCTGCGCGGCCAGCACCGCGGCTCCTATCTTTCCCTTACTGCCCGCCAATAGTAAGGCATGCCCATAGGTGCCCTTATGAGCGAAACGGGCCCTTTTCGGGAGCCGGTCGGTCAGAAGTTCTGCATCGACGAAGTGGAACCGAGCCGCGGCCTGGTCGATAAACGTCTTGTCCAGGTCAATAGGCAGCACATGCCACTGGCCTACATACGCGGCATTATGGGGCAGCATGAAAGCCAGCTTCGGCAGCTCAAAACTAATCGTGTGTCGGGCGCGCACCACGGCGCCGGCTGGTTGGGGTGCGTCAGAGAGCAGGCCCGACGGTATATCCACGGACACTACGCGCGCCTGGGCAGCGTTCAGATGGTGCACTACGGCTGCAGCCAGATCTTCCAGCGGACGCGTCAGGCCGGTGCCAAACAGTGCGTCAATCACGAGCGTACCCGCGGCGATGGGGGGTAAATGCGTGGCTGATAGCTCAGCAACTGCCACCTCGGGGGGCAATTTTTGGAGGTTCTTTTGAAAATCAGCCGATGAGTTTTCCGCGGGCAATAAGGCAACACGCACCGCATAGTCGCGCCCATACAGTCGGCGGGCTACTACCAGACCGTCACCGCCATTGTTGCCGGGCCCGCAGAGGATCAGAATTTCACCCGCCTCGGCTGGCGACTGGTGAGCGGTGAGCCAATCGGTGAAAGCGGTGGCGGCCCGCTCCATGAGGGCTTCGGAGCTGATGCCTTCGGCCTGAATGGTGGCCTGGTCGGCGGCGCGGGTCTGGGCGGCGGTGAGAATTTTCATAGTAGGGTGTAGCGTGAAAAGCCGGCGCACGTTTCGCGGGCGCGAAAATTCTTAGGCTTTTTCCGCCCTAACCCCGGCAAATGCGGACGTGGGGACAGCCTTAACCAAAGTAGCGCGGGCAAATAAAACTTCCCCGGTGCCAGCCGCGTTTGCACAACGACCCATTTATCTGACCCAACCCCAAAACCATGCAAACCTGGAACGACGTTATCCGCCTTGCTAACAACGGAAATATGCCCCCCGAGCGCCGCGTAGTGAAAACCGACGCCGAGTGGAAGGCCCAACTCACTCCCGAGCAATACCACGTCACGCGCGAGCACGGCACGGAGCGCGCCTTCAGCGGCGAATACTGCGAGGCCCACGAAGCCGGGCTATACGCCTGCGTGTGCTGCGGCACGCCGCTTTACGACTCGCGCACCAAATTTGAGTCGGGTACGGGCTGGCCGAGCTTTACCCAGCCCGTGCAGGACAACGCCATCAAATACAAGAAGGACACCAGCTACGGCATGACCCGCGTAGAAGTTCTCTGCAACGTGTGCGACGCCCACCAGGGCCACGCTTTCCCGGATGGCCCAGCGCCCAGCGGGCTGCGTCTGTGCATTAATTCGGCCTCCGTGCAGCTGGTGAAAGAGCCACAACAAGCATAAGTGAGGTAGCACAGGCGGTAATCTGTGTTCAGCTAAAGTATGAAAAGCAGCTGCCTTAAACAGGTAGCTGCTTTTTTGTGCCGCGGCTCTTGCCGAAATTATCGCGATTTTTGCACCCCTCTCCGCTGTTCCGCGTTCAATCAGAGAGTTTCCACCCACTTTTGCCCCCACCCGCCATGTCCTTGTTATTCACTGATTTTGCCAGCTGGGAAGCGCATTGCGCCCGTACCAGCGAGCCCCTGTACCAGCCCGTACTGGCCTACGAGATTGAGCAGAAAGGCCGCACCGAAGAAGAAATCTGGGTGGGCGTGCAGCGGGCCTACGACGTGATGCGCGAAGCCGTGCACACCGGACTCACCGAGGATATGACTTCCCGCTCAGGTATGGTAAACAACGGGGCCAAAAAGATTGCCGCTTCGCCCGTTACGGTGTTGTCACCAGAGTTTAAGCAGCTTGTTACGAGGGCCTTAGGTGCAAAAGAAGTAAACTCCTGCATGGGTCGGGTGGTAGCCGCACCCACGGCGGGCGCCTCCGGTATTCTGCCCGGCGTGCTGGTCACGCTTCAGGATTTGCATAAACTCGACGACCGCAAGATTCACGAGGGCTTGTTGGTCGCGGCTGGCATAGCCCTTATTATCGAGCAGAATGCCTCGCTGGCTGGGGCCGTGGGCGGCTGTCAGGCCGAAACGGGCAGCGCGGCGGCTATGGGCTCCGGCGCTATCGTGTACTGTCTGGGCGGCGACGTGGAGCAAACCTTCGCGGCCGTAGCCATTACCATTCAGTGTATGCTCGGCCTGATCTGCGACCCAGTAGCGGGCCTGGTGGAAGTGCCCTGCGTGGTGCGCAATGCCTCGGCGGCAGCTATTGCGTTTTCTTCGGCCCAGATTGCCATTGCCGGGGTCAATCCAGTTATTCCCGTCGATCAGTGCGTGATGGCCCTGGGCGAAGTAGGCCAAAGCATGGAAACCCGCTACAAGGAAACGGCGCTCGGCGGCCTGGCCAATACACCGCGCGGCCGCGAAATTGAGCAGCGCGTACTGGTGCAGGACATCAACATTCTGCCCGACGAAGTCTCGCAGTAAGGATTGGGTGCGGCGCGCCGACCAGCAGGTCGCTCCATTCCATTACAGCGACTTCAACACTGGAGCCATCGTGAGCTTACCCATAAATTCTACGGCTGTGGCGTAGCGGCCGCGCAACTCTCTGTACTGCTGCCAGGCCTCGGCACGGTTGGGGTGCAGGGCCAGACCTTGCTCCGCTAGCTGGTCGCAGGCTTGCTCAAACTCGGCGCGGCTGGCTTCTTCGATAGGGTCGTTGTCGGGGAGGATGTCGTTGGCTTCCGTTCGTAGGTCTTCATTAAAGAAGCGATACACCCGGTTCATCGACAGGCAGCCGGCCTTAAACGTTACCTCAACCTGTGAATCACGCGAATCCTTAACCGCGCTGAACATCAGCGCGGCCGTGTCTAGGATTAGCGTGGCGGTCGTCACCCAGGAGCGACCGGGCTGCGGCGAGCGGAAAAACGAGAGAACGGGCAGCGAAGTATGACTTTCCTCGATTTCCACAAACCATTCCTCCCACAGCTCCCATTGCTCCGTATCGTCGTGCAGGGAGCCGGTGCGGTTCAGCCACACGAGCAGGGTGCAGGCTGAAGGCGGCGTACCGGCCCGCAGCTCCACCCGCGCCACCACGATTTCGCGCCGCGAAAAGGCTTGGTAAATAGTTGGTAAATAAGAGATAAGCAGCGTCAGGAGCAACAGGCCAATGGTGGCCTCGGCAAAGGTGAAAACGGTGACTACCGGGCCGCGTGTCTTGTGGGTGCCCAGCGTAAGTAACGAGCTGCCGCTCAGCTGATAGCATTCCAGTAAGTCTCCTTCGCCCTGGCCCCAATAGATAAGCGTGAAGCCTGCCGAAATAACGGTCAGCCACACAATAGGCAACGCCACCAGCGCCACCGGCGCGTAGTGCGCCTGCACCTGGTCGCGTGCGCCAAAGGTGGTGCGCAGCGAGGTCAACCAATCGAAAACCAGCCGCAGGCTAAGGAACACGTAGCCATTGAGCTTCACCACTTCGTTGCGCGGCAGCACAAAGGAGCGAATGGCTGCCGACAGGGTGGTGATAATTAAAACAACCCCGACCGTGAAGGCCAGTACGTGCAGCGTTAAGTCGAGCATACTACAAAAAAAGTGACTCCCTTAGGGGCCACCTTTGTACTCATCTGCCAGGAAATAGGTTGGCTATCAGCCAGGCAGAGCAGCTACTGCCGCTCCTTCCACAGCTTGTTAAACGACTTGGGCGCTACTTCTAGCGCGTCGCGGCGCTTGTTCCAGCCCACCTGGCTTAGCATCCGCATCAGCACCCAGTTTTTGGCTTTGGCGGGTAATAAGTTCAGCAGGCGGCGGCTCTTCATGGTGCGCATCCAGAGCTGAATAGCAATGCGCTCCTCTTTCTCCGTATGGCCTTCCTCCACGCTCTGCTGACGGTTTTTGAGCAGAATATTGTGAATGTTAATCTTCACCGGGCACACCGATGAGCAAGCTCCGCACAAGCTGGAAGCATAACTCAGGTGCTTGTTCTCGGCCATGCCCGAGAGGTGGGGCGTAATGACCGAGCCAATGGGGCCGGAGTAAGTAGCTTCGTAGGTGTGGCCACCAATGTTTTTGTACACCGGGCACACGTTCAGGCAAGCGCCACACCGGATGCAGTGCAGGGCCTCGCGCTTGTCGGGCTGGGCCAGCAGGTTGGTGCGGCCGTTGTCGAGGAGGACCACGAACATCTCCTCGGGACCGTCTTTTTCCAGCGGCTGGCGCGGGCCCGTGTAAATGGTGTTGTACACCGTGACTTGCTGGCCGGTGCCGCTGGTGCTGAGCAGGGGCCAGAACAGGTTCAGGTCCTGCATGGTCGGAATGACTTTCTCAATGCCTACGATGGCAATGTGGGTGCGCGGAAAAGTGGCCGACAGGCGGGCGTTGCCCTCGTTTTCGGTCACGGCTACGGCCCCGGTATCGGCAATCAGAAAATTGCCCCCCGTGATACCTACTTCGGCCGACGTGTACTTGTCGCGCAGCAAATGGCGGGCGGTGAGCACCAGCTTCTGGGCATCGTCGGTGTGCTCGATGCCGAGGTGTTTGACAAAGATGGCGGCAATATCGGCCTTGCTCAGGTGCATGGCCGGCGTCACGATGTGGTAGGGCCGCTCACCGTTAAGCTGTACGATGTACTCGCCCAAGTCCGTTTCCACTGACTCAATGCCGTTTTTCTCCAGAAATTTGTTCAGGTGAATTTCCTCGGTGGTCATGCTCTTGGCTTTCACCACGGTGCGGGCGTGGCGGCGGGCCATGATTTTGCCAATCTCATACAGAGCCTCCTCTGCATTCTGGGCCCAGATAACCTTGCCGCCGCGCTCGGTGAAGTTGCGCTCAAACTCCAGCAAATACTGGTCGAGGTTATTAATCACCTTGGCCTTCAGATACGACGCCCGCTCCCGCGCCAATTCATGGTCGTAGTACCAGGTAAGGCCCGTCTGCACGGCCGCGTTGTACTTGCCAATGTTGAAGCGAATCTTGCGCCGGTGCTCTAAATCAAAGGCTTTGGACTCCGAATCGGCGAGAAACTGAATGACTTTAGTCATGGCGGCAAAAGAGTAAGGCAGTAATAACCTGAGATAGTAGAGTAAAGTTACGGTTTGCGTCGTTCACCGCTTGGCCTCACCCCCCGGCCCCCTCTCCTAGGGGAGAGGGGG
>NZ_FWWW01000074.1 GCF_900176135.1 Hymenobacter roseosalivarius DSM 11622
GGGCTTTTTAGGCGGCCGAAGTAGTGGTTTTGAAGCGGCCTAAGAAGCAGGCTGAAAATGGCGTTGGTAGTCGTGGGCAAACTGCTCGATGGTGTGGGGCGCATGGCCTGTAAGTTCCTGCACCGTGGGAGTGGTATCGGCCGCGTAGCCGGCCTTGCTGATGGCGTGCAGCTCCAGCAAAGCATCGGTCATCCAGGCTGGTAGCTGGGCCATTGCCTGCCGGGCAGCGACTTCGGGTACATCCACGTATCCCACTGCTTGGCCTCTGGCCTGACCGATAGCCTGCGCCACTTCCTGCCCGCTCAAAGCCGCTGGTCCGGTCAGGGTGTAGGCTTGGCCATTGTACTGGTTTATGTCGGCCGTCAGAATGGTGGCGGCTACCGCGGCAATATCGCGCACATCAATGTAAGCGACTTTGGCCTCCCCCAGGGGCAGGTAAAACTTGCTCTCGTGCCGGATGGACTCGCTGTATTGCTCCACAAAATTCTGCATAAAGCTGCTCGGCCGTAAGATGCTGTAGGCCAGGCCGCTTTGCTCCAAGTGCTTTTCTATGTCGCGGTGCCAGCGCCCTAGCTGAATTCCCGGCTCGGCCTCGGCCCCAGCCGCCGATAGCCGCACGAGTTGGCGCACGCCCGTCTGCCGGGCAATATCAATGAATTGCTTGCTGATAGCCACCTGATCGTCGGTGAAGGGCGTAATCATAAATACGCGCTCTACGCCGGTAAGCGCGACGTGCAGGGTTTCGGGCTTATGAAAATCCATTTCCACCAGCTGCACGCCGGAGGTAATGTGGCTGAACCGGTCGCCTTTGATAATAGAATGCACGCCAGCGCGCACTGTCACGCCACGATTGGCCAGGGCCAGAACCAGCTCCGAGCCCACGGTGCCCGTTGCGCCAGTAACCAGAATTGTATGAGACATTTGATAGGTGTTGAGGGGATGAAGTTGAAAGTGCAGGTAGCGAGTTGAATGTACTGATTGCTGCCCTAAGCGTTTATTATTTCTCCTTATAAGTAGCCCGGAAGATTTTACCCTTCTCATTGCTCAGTAAAAAATCGTGGTCGTTAATAAACACGATGGCTTCGGCCTGGCCGGTTTGGGGCATTGGCAGGCAGCTTTTGGCGCCATCAAACAGCTTAGTGCCCGCCGTGCGCTCAATCAGGTAAGTAAAACCGTAGCCCAGCAAAGCCACCGTCCGTCCATCGGGGCTGATATCGGCGGCCGTAATCCAGGTATTGGTTTGCATGCTGTCCACGAGGCGGGCAGTGTAAGTACCAGGCTGCGCGGGCAGCACATAATACTTAACCCATTTACCCTCCCCACGGTTTTTGGTAAATAGGTGCAGGCTGTCCTGATAAAAGAAAAATGCCTCACAGTCGAAGTTGCGGGCAATTTTCTTGGGCGGAAACTGGCGTTGGTCGGGGTACTCAAACTGAATGGTATCGACTTCCCGCAACTCAGGGCCGCTGAGGCGATAAATGGCCAAGTTGCGGCGCTTATTCTGGTTGTTGCCAAAGTCACCGATGTAGATGCGCCCGTCCTCATCCCGCGCCAGGTCTTCCCAGTCGATATTGGTCAGCGGCGCCAGATTCAACGCTTGCAGCCGGTCGCCCTGCATGGTTACTTTGTAGAGCTTAGCAGTATTGCCGCCGTCGCCGTGGGTCCAGAGGTCACCTTCGTCATTGGCAATTTCCAGCCCGGAGCTTTCCACTACCTGGGCTTTCGGCATGCGGCCCACCTGTTTTACCTGATACGTCTGACTAACCCGCTCAAAGTCGCCGCGCCCTTTGTCATTGGCGCAGCCGCAGAGGACAGTCTGAAAAAAAACGAAGAGGGGGAAAAGCTTGTCGCGTAGCAGGAAGGTCATGAGATAGGGAGTTAGCAAAACGCTGCGCGCTTTGCGCCTGAACTGTTGGCGTCCGGCGTTGGCCACCCATACGAAAAGCCTACCCAAATGGGCGAAGTAAGGCGCGAAAGGGCACAGGATTGACGTAGGCTACACGCTCTGCTGGTTAGTATGAAACCCCATGGCGCGCCTCAGCAAAGCTTTTCTAATGACTGCGCTCCCGCACGAGCACTAAAGCTAAAACCGCAGGTAAGGCTGAAGTTTTTCAAACGTGGCGTCGTCGAGGATACGGATTTTGCGCAGGTCAGTGGCTTGCTGGTACGGGCCGTGCTGCTGCCGGTAGGCTACCAGCACGCGCCCCAGGCGCAAGCCCACGTACGGATGGTCTTTCAACTCGGCCAGCGTGGCGTTGTTTACGTCAATGGGAGTAGGCGCAAAGCCCGCCGCGACGAACGTGTACTTGCGCAGGCTATCCACGAGGTCGGGGGGCAAATTATAGATTTCGCCCAGCTGCTCTTCCCGCGAAAAGCCCCCCAGGCGCGCCCGATACGCCACCACCCGGCCCGACAGCCCCCGCCCGATACCGCGAATCTGCATGAGCTGGGTGGTGTCGGCCGCGTTCAGGTCGAAGGGCGCCAGGTTGGTCGGCTTACGCGGAAACTTGCTGGCCGGGAAGGGCGCAGACCGCTCCGGGTAGCGGTTTTTGGAGGTGGCGTAAGCGGCGCGGACTGGCAGCTCATCGGGGAGCCGCATGTAAGGCGCGAGGCGAGCGTACACTGAATCGGCGAGGCCGTAAGTGCGACGTATTTGCGCTTTGGCTTTGAAGCCCCGAATAATGTCACGGTACTTCACCATGCGCTGGGCCACGTAGCGGGGTACCCCCCGCGCCTCCCAGTCCGTTGCCGACAAGGCATTTGGGTCGAAAGGAGCTAGGGCTACCTGCGCTACGGCTGGCTGGGGGGCTTTTCGGCGCGGATAGCGACTGGCGTAGATGCGGGGCTGACGGGCAGCGGCCAGCTCAGCGGCTAGCGCATCGAGCTGCCGTTGGTCAGCTTTGGGGTCGTAGTGGGGGAGGGCCGGCCGAAGCAGCTGAGGCAGCACGAGCCAAAGCACGAGCAGGAGCAATAGCACTGCAAACCCGGATGTCTCGCGGCGCGAGAATCCAAAATACCGCCGTACCGCGTCGCGCAGGGCTATATACGGGGCTTTGCGGGGACGCTGATGCTTAAGCACGCAGAAAACAGAATATACCTAAAAATTGATACTAGCTACTCACGTAAATCAAGGTTCGCATTTGCATAAATCAAGCCTTAAAGCAATCTGACCCAATCAATATCTGCGAAGGCGAGTTACAATAGCTGAATTACAGGCTTAGTAAGGAGTTCGGGCGCTGGCTAAAAAATTGGCGGAAACCGTTGTAGCCCGTATCATTACGTATCCGTTTTTCGTTCTGCCGCTCATACCTACACCTATGTCTTCCGCCGTCGTTCGTACCACTGAGTATTTCGATCAACTCGCCGCCGCCATGCATTCGGCTCGCGAGGTAGTGACGCAGCGGTTACGGCAGTTGAGCGAAGACCAGCTGAATCAACGTCCTTCGCCCGATACCTGGAGCGTGGGCCAGTGCCTGGAGCATCTCACCATCGTTGGGGGGCATCATCTGCCTATTATGGTGCGGAAAATTAAAGCGGCTATGGAGCGGGGCTCCAAGCCAGCCGACATCGTAAAGTCAGGCTTTGTGGGCCGGTGGCTCGTGCAGTCTATGCGTATTCCGGTTAGCCAGAAGGCTCTCAAAACGCCTCAGCGCTACGCGCCCAGTGGTAGCCGCCTGCCGCGCACGGTAGTAGAAGTATTTGGCCGTCAGCTTGATGAGATGCTGCACCTGATTGACCAAGCCCGGACCATAAACGCCAACCGCGTGCGCATTCCCAATCCGCTGATTCCCCTGCTCCAGTTGCGGCTCACCGATGAGTTTGCCTTCCTGCTGGCGCACCTTGAGCGGCATATGGCGCAGATAGAGCGCGTGCTGCAAGCTACCAAGCGCCCCCAGGACGAAGCAGAGGCCAAACCAACAGAGTAGCAGGTAGTGATGATGCTCGTGCTCCGGCAGGGGAAGTAACTCAGCGGCCGCGCGGGGCAGAAATGCCGTGAGTACACGCGGATAATAATGGTGCACATGAAGAAACGCATATTTGCGTTTCTGCCGCGTTTGGGCTGCGCAAACAGTGTTTATAAGATCTCAATCTTAGTGGAAGACCACTTATAGATACATAGTCAGCAAAAAACAGATGGCTGCTTATGGAATCAGGGCAGTTCGCGCATCTGGTTTCTACCAACTTATCCCGCAGCTTTCCCTTATCGTGCCCGTATGCGCCTCCTCAGCTTATTGTCTCTGCTGTTACTTGTCGTATTTAGCCCCCCCTCCACCTCGGCGCCCGACCCTAAGAAGTGGCGGCAGATTGACGCTCTGCTAGCCAAAGACCAAACCGAGTCCGCCGCTAAGCTAATCAACGAAATCTATCAGCAGGTCCGGCAGCGGCAGGATACGCCGGAATATCTGCGGGCGGTGCTGTATAAGCTGCGCGTACTGCAAGCCAAAGAGGAAGAAGCGGACGAAAAGGCAATTGCCCTGGTGGAGGCCGACCTGAAAACGGCCAAGTTTCCGGCGCGCCCTATTCTGCATAGTCTGCTGGCCCAGCTCTACGCCACGTATTACGACGAACACCACTACCAGCTCTACGACCGCACCACCCAAGCCCCTTCTGACTCTGCCGACGCGGATATCCGCACTTGGGATGCGGCCCGCCTAGGCAGCGCCGTGGTGCGCCACTACCGCGCTTCCGTGGCCGACGAGCCCCAGCGCCAGCAGCAACTAACTTCGAAGGAGCTAGGCTACACCGTGCGCCTGGGCGATGCGGAAGGCCAAACGCGCCGCCCCACGCTCTACGATTTGCTGGCGCATCGGGCCGTAGATGGCTTAGGAAACGATGAGTTTTATATCACTAAGCCGGCTCAGCAGTTCGAATTGCAGGACAAAGCCCTGTTCAGCCCCGCCGCCGAGTTTGTTCGCCTCAAGCTGACCGTGCCGACTGCCGATTCTTTGAACGGGCAATTTCATGCGCTCCAAGTATTACAGGCGCTCACCGCGTGTCGGCTGCAGGAGGCCAAAAATCCGGCTGCCTTAGCCGATGTTGAATTAAAGCGCCTGCGCTATGTACACGAGCACACGGAGCTAGTCAACAACGACGAGCTGTACCGCGGTGCCCTGGCCCGTAGCGCGGAAACCTTCAAGGCCCTGCCGATATCAACGGAGTTTCTGGTTGCGCAGGCGGAGAGCCTCCAGGAAAGTCAGCCGGCTCAGGCTCGAAACCGAGCTTTGGAAGCCGAAAAACGCTTCCCCAAGTCGCGTGGGGGGCAAAATGCGCTGGCTTTGCGTCGGCGTATTGAGGCCGTGGAAGTTGCCTTCACCACGGAAGAGGTGCTGCTGCCCAAGCAGCCGTGGCTGCTGAAGCTGGAGGTGCGCAATGTCGCTACGCTCTACGCGAAGGCGTATCGGGTGAGCAACGCCTTGGCCATCCGCCAGCAGGAGCGACCCGAACTATATCAAAACCAATCGTTTCAGAAAATATATGCCCGTGCGCTGGCCGCTGCTCCTGCCGCCGCCTGGACGCTGAGCGTGCCTGGCCCGGCCGATTATAAGAACCACTCGGTACAATATTCAGGGCCGGCGCTGCCGCTGGGTCAGTACCTTATCGTGGTGAGTACGGCGGCTGAAAACCCTACGCAGAAGCGGGCCGGAGTTACGACCGTATTCACGGAGCTGAGCGTGAGTGAGCTAAGCCAGGTTCGGCGGAGCGCCGGCACTCAGGAAGGACCGGAGCTGCTGGTAATGCACCGCCAAAGCGGTCAGGCGCTGGCTGGGGTGCAGGTGCTGCCCTTTTTTCGTTATTACGACCAACCCAGCCGGGAATATAAGGGCCGTCGGGGGGCGGTGCTCACGACCACTGCCGAAGGCCTGACGCAGGTACCAATGGGAATGACGACGGGGCAGAATACCCAACTCGGCGCCATGCTGCTCACCAAAGGGGCCGACTCGCTGCTGGTACAGGAAAACAACTATTACTTCCCGCGCCGCAGCCGCAACTCGCAGCCCGAGCAGCCGCAGCGCCGCACGTTTCTGTACACTGACCGCGCCATTTACCGGCCCGGCCAGACGCTTTATTTCAAAGGCATTCTGACCGAAAGCACCGCTGGTAAATCCCGCCTGCTAACCCAACTGCCCATATCGGTGCGGCTGGAAGATGTGAATGGGCAAACTGTGCAGACCCTGCCTTTCACGACCTCCAGGTTTGGCTCTTTTCACGGTTCTATCGTGCTGCCTACGGGCCTCTTGAATGGCGAAATGAGCCTGCAAACCGAATACGGCAACGTTAGCTTTGCGGTAGAAGACTACAAGCGGCCCACTTTCCAGGTCACGTTTGAGCCGGTGCAGGGCACGCCCGTGCTGGGGCAGGAGGTAACGATGCGCGGCAAAGCCACTGCCTACGCCGGCCAACCAGTTGATGGGGCCGTGGTAAGCTACCGCGTTACGCGCCGCACGCTGTGGCCCATGTTTAGCCGGGAGTTTGGCGGTGGCCGGCACGAAATGGAAATCCTGAGCGGTACGGCTCAAACCGATTCGGCGGGGGGCTTTTTGCTGAAGTTCACCGCGAAAGGGGAGGAAGCCAGCCAGCAGAAGCGTGGCCCCTGGCAGCCCGGCTACGTTTTTGAGGTAACCGCCGACGTCACCGACGCGGCCGGCGAAACTCGTACCGGCACGCAACGGGTGAGCATCGGCAAGGAAGCGCTGACATTGCGCCTGGAGCTGCCCGAACTGCTGAACCGCGAAAAAATGCCCCCCATCCGCCTGTTCAGCACCAACGCTACGGGCGAGGCACTGCCCGTCCGCGGTACGCTCCAGCTTTACCGACTCACGCCACCCGCCCGCGCTTTGCGCCCCAGAGCCTGGGAGCGGCCCGAACGCGAAGCCCTTAGCTCGGAAGAATTCAAGCGCCTGTTTCCGCTGGATGCCTACGCCCAGGAAGACAACGACAGCACCTGGACCCGTACGCTGGTGCTAACCCAGCCGTTTGATACCGAAAAATCGGTGCTACTGCCTGCACTGGCCGCCCCGCTGGCCCAGCAGGCGCCCGGCCGCTACCTACTGGAAGCCACGGTCGCGGCCAACACAACCGGTCAGCCAGCTAAGACGGAGCAGCGGTTTACGCTGTATGCACCCTCGGCCAAAACACTGCCTATTCCTACGTCTGATTGGTTTATCTCGCTTCAGGATAGCGTAGCGCCCGGCCAGCCCGCTCGCTTTCTGGTAGGTAGCTCAGAAGCGGGGGCGCGCATTTTGCTGGAAGCGGAGGCAAAAGGCGAGACGTTGCGCCACCAATGGCTCACGCTGGCGGCTGGCGAACAGCGCTTGGTAGAAATCCCGGTGCCGACTAGCCTCGGCGAAACGCAGCTATACGTGCACACTACCCAAGTGCGCGACAACCGCCTGTACACCCATACAGCTACGATGCAGGTAGCTACGCTGCCCACGCCGCTGGTGCTCAGCATCGCCACTTTCCGCGACAAGCTGCAACCCGGCCAGCGGGAAACCTGGCGCATTACCGTTCAGCAAGCGAACGGTAAGCCGGCCGACGCGGAACTGCTCGCCACGCTGTATGACCAGTCGTTGGATGCATTCCGCTCGCATTCGTTTCGGGAGCTGGAGTTTCCGAAGCCCTATTATCCGGCTATGCTGGCGTGGCAAGGCCGGTTTGATATGCAGGAGTCAGAAGGTCTGATGAATCAGACCATGTACGGGCCGAACGTGCGAAGTATTATTTATCCGCATATCAACTTGTGGGGCTTTGGGGAGGGTATTCTTATGTTGTATGAGCACAGCAGTGGCCTCGCGGAAGTAGTCGTGGCTGACGCTCTCGAAATTCCTGATCAAGAGGAATTAAAGGATAAATCAGTTAGCTCTCGGCAAAGAGAAAATATGGCTGTATCAAGTGCTTCCAAACTAACCACTGTAAGATTCACAGCTCCAGTTGTGAAGAAGGATGAAGAAGTAATAGGAAACCAAGCCAAGTCTGATCAGAATAAGCAACCCAATCTAGTTGCCATCCAGGCCCGCAAAGACTTCCGCGAAACCACCTTCTGGATGCCCGAGCTACGCACCAATGCTCAAGGCGAAACCGTGCTGGAATTCCAGATGCCCGAAGCCGTGACGCGCTGGCAACTGCTGGCCCTGGCTCACGACCAGCAGCTCCACTCTGGCCTGTTGCGCCGGGAGCTGGTCACGCAGAAGCAGCTCCAGGTAACGCCTAATGCCCCACGCTTCTTCCGCGAAGGCGACCAGCTGCGCCTCACCGCCAAGCTCAGCAACCTCACCGACCAGCCCATGCAGGGCACGGCCCAGCTGTTTCTGCTCGATGCCCGCACCCAGCAGCCTCTAGAAGGCGCTGTTCTCAAAAGCGCGGCGAATATTACGTTTGACTTAAAGGCCAACCAAAGCAACGCCCTCGCTTGGGACCTCGCCATTCCGGAAACCGCCGAAGGCCGGGCGCCCCTAGAGGCCATTACCTACCGCGTAGTGGCCCAAACCAGTGCCCCAAAACAAGCTAAGCGCAAAGCCAAAAAAGCCCCCCAAGCCATTTACTCCGATGGGGAGGAAAACACGCTGCCCGTGCTGCCGAACCGCCTGCTCGTCACGGAAAGCCTGCCGCTGCCGATAGTGGGGCCGGCCACGCGGGAGTTTGAGCTAAAAAAGCTGACCACCACCACCTCGCCCACGCGCCGTAACTACTCGCTTACGCTGGAAATGACGCAGAATCCGGCCTGGTACGCGGTGCAGGCCCTGCCTTATTTGATGGAGTACCCGTACGAGTGCTCGGAGCAAATCTTTAGTCGGCTGTATGCCAATCTGTTGGCGGCCAAAATCCTGCAAAGCAATCCACGCTTCAAAATGACCCTGGAAGAGTGGAAGCGCGCCGCCCAATCCGGTGATAAGGTGGCGCTGGCCAGCAAGCTGGAGCAAAACCAGGAGCTGAAGAATCTGCTGCTGCAGGAAACGCCCTGGGTGCGCGATGCCCAGTCGGAAACGGAGCGGATGCGCCGCCTCACGGAGCTGTTCGACGAGCCCCGCCTGCAAGCGGAAACTGCCCGCGCCCTCACCAAACTGGCCCAGATGCAGCAGCCTAACGGCGCCTTCCCCTGGTTTGAGAAGATGCCCGAAGACCGCTACATCACCCAGTTCATCGTGGCCGGATTTGGCAAGCTGACCAAGCTGGGGGCTTTCGATGCCAGCCAAAACGCGGCTGGGGGACAAATTTTGCGCAACGCGCTGCGCTACCTTGATGAGCAAATGCAGCGCGACTACGACAACCTGCGTAAGCAGCCCAAGGTCGACTTAAAGCAAAACTACCTCGCTGACCTACATATTCAGGCGCTATACGCCCGCAGCTTCTGGCCCAATGAAACCGTTGCCAAAGCCGCACAGCCAGCCTACGACTATTATCGGCAGCAAGCCGGTACCTACTGGCCCGCCCAAACCCGCTACCTGCAAGCCCTTACGGCGCTGGCGTTGCACCGCGGCAAAACGGCCCCCACCGCCGTGCGCGACATCCTGCAAGCCCTCACCGAGAACGCCCTACATTCCCCGGAATTGGGTATGTATTGGAAGGAAGTGCGCGGCGGCTACTATTGGCGCGAGGCTCCCACCGAAACCCAGGCTACCTTAATCGAGGCCTTCGACGAAGTGCAAAACGACCAGAAGTCGGTGGATGAAATGAAGCTCTGGCTGCTCAAGCAAAAGCAAACTCAGAACTGGGAAAGCACCCGCGCCACCGCTGACGCCTGCTACGCCCTGCTCCTGCGCGGCTCCGACTGGCTACAGCCCACCCAGCCCATTCAGATAGCGGTAGGCGGAGCGCCCATCCAGCCCACCGCCCAGCAAACCGGCACTGGCTACTTCAAAACTACTTTCCCCGGCGTCAGCATCAAGCCGGCCCAGGGGAAAGTAACCGTGAAAAAGACCGATGTGGGCGTGGCCTGGGGGCACTTTACTGGCAGTACTTCGAACAGCTGGACAAAATAACGTCCGCCGCCACGCCGCTGCGCCTGGAGCGGCAGCTCTTTCGGGAGCGGCGCACGGCGGCTGGCCTGGTGCTGGAACCGCTTACTGCCGCCGCGCCGCTGCGGGTAGGAGAGGCCCTGATAGTCCGCCTGACGCTGCGCACCGACCGCGCCCTGGAGTACGTGCACTTGAAGGACCAACGGGCCGCCGGTTTGGAGTTGATCAGTCAGGTATCGGGCTACCGCTACCAAGGCGGACTAGGCTACTATGAGAGCCCGCGCGATGCGGCGACCAACTTTTTTATTGGCTCCTTGCCTAAGGGAACCCATGTGTTTGAGTACCGATTAAGGGCGGCTCAAAGCGGCGATTTTTCGGGTGGATTAAGCCAGATTCAGTGCCTCTACGCCCCCGAATTTACGAGCCATTCGGTAGGCCAAAGGCTCCGGATCGGGGCTAACTAAGCTTCTTAGTTAGCCAAGGTTTTTTACCCCTAAAAACGGGCTCGACAGTGCGGAAAGGCTGTTTCCAGTGAGTTAAAGCCTATGCAGTCTTGTCTGCGCACCATTTAGGCCTTACTTTTGCGTCCTCTTAGCCTCTTTTAAAGCGATGCTGATGCGTAAAATATATGTGTTTGCCGGGCTGCTTTTGTGTAGCGCGCCGGTGTTTGCCCAAGGCAAGAAAACAACCCAGGTTCCAAAGTCTTCCGGTCACTTTACGGTACCTATTACACCGGCTTTGCCCGGCGAGGAAAAGCTCTCCGCCCGGGAGCGCGTCGAGCGGGATTTGCTGATGCCCGTGCGTCGCAAGCAAGCCGCCCTGACTTTGGAGGAAGCCAAACAAGCATCCGCCGAAATTACCGCCCAAGGTGTGGCAACAGCCGAAGCCAACGCCGCTGAGGAAGCCAAAAAAGCCCCCCAGCCATCGGCGATGGAATCGCCAGTTATCTTGACTACCGCTCAGCCTAAAGAGGCACCCGCCGTTAAGCGGAAGTCACCTATTAGTCATAAAAAGTTTCGTCGCCGTCGGTAGGTAGTAAACCATCCTCATTGATAATGAGAAGGTTGACAAGCCTCCATTTCATCATGCATAAAAAAGCCCCCCAGAGTGAGTCTGAGGGGCTTTTTTATGCATGATGGTGAGCCGAAAGATATGCCGAGTATGTGGCTTTAAATAATGGGCATCAAGCGTACCACCAAGCCATCTAGGCGGGGCGTGATGCGAATCTGGCAGGAAAGGCGGCTGCCGGGGCTGAGTACGGGCAGCGTCTCAAGCATGTACATTTCTTCGTCGCCGGGCTCATCGAGGGCGGGGCCGGCGAGTACTTCCACATGGCAGGTAGCACACAGGGCCATGCCGCCGCAGGTAGCCTGAATATCGTAGCCGCTGGCCTTGAGCACTTCCATCAAGCTGAGGCTCATATCTGTAGGGGCCTCTATTTCGCGCCGCTGGCCCGGCGCCTCCTCCACATACACTCGAACTTCGGTAGCGTCAGTCATTTAGTTGTTGGTCCTTGGTTGTTGGCTTCAGTTACTATCAGAGGTCAATAGTATCAAATAAAATCGTTGCCCAATAAAAAACATTGTCATCCTGAGGCACGAAGGACCTTCTCACGTCAGCACAAGTCGTTGGCACGCTTGTCGTTCTGCGTTGAGAAGGTCCTTCGTGCCTCAGAATGACACTGGATTTCTAATTACATGGTAGGCACCCCGTTCACGGTCGTGTACTTAAGCACGTATTTCTTATCCGGGAACATATACTTGTAAGCGCCCTGAGCCATCAGCGCAGCCTCATGGAAACCGCACAGAATCAGCTTGAGCTTGCCCGGATAGGTGTTGATGTCACCAATGGCGTACACACCCGGCACGGAGGTCGAATAGTCCAGCGTATCTACCTGCACCGCATCATTGTCTAAGCCCAGATTCCATTCGCCGATAGGGCCAAGCTTAGGCGTGAGGCCAAACAGCGGAATAAACGCATCCACGGGCAGGCTCTCGGTGGTGCCGTCGTTAGCTGTGATGGTCACGGCTTCCAAGTCATCAATGCCGTGTACGTGACTCACGTTGGACGACAGTACGAGACGGGCACGACCAGCTTCGTGCAGGTTTTTTACCTTTTCCGCCGAGTCGGCCGCGCCACGGAACGTGGTACCGCGGTGTACAAGCGTGACCTCCTTGGCAATATCAGCCAGGAAAATAGTCCAGTCGAGGGCCGAGTCGCCACCGCCGGCAATTACGATACGCTTGTCGCGGAAAGTTTCGGGGTCGCGCACCATATAGTACACGCCGCGGCCCTGCTCAAAGCGCTCCAACTCGCCTATGGCGGGCTTACGTGGCTCAAACGAACCCAGACCGCCGGCAATAGCCACGGCCTTGCACAGCACCTCGGTTCCATCAGTAGTGAACAGCTGAAACGAGCCGTCGTCGAGCTTCGCGAAGCCCTCTACCCGTTCGCCGAGCGTGAACGTGGGGTGGAAGGGCTCAATCTGGCGCATCAGGTTGCGCACCAGGTCGCCGGCCAGCACCTCGGGGAAACCGGGAATGTCGTAGATGGGCTTCTTGGGATAAATCTCGGTCAATTGACCTCCAACGGCGGGCAGCGCATCCACCACATGGCAGCGCAACTTCAACAACCCAGCCTCAAACACCGCAAACAGCCCCACCGGGCCAGCTCCGATAATACAGATATCGGTCGAAATAGTATTCAGCATGCAATCAAGAATCAGCGAAAAACAAACAAACGGCCCTCGGCCGCCTGACTAACAAACAAAGCCCCGGAATCGTTGGGTCCGCCGTCACGAATGATGCACGGTTACCACGCGTAGGCGTTGCGGGTGCAAAGATAAGTTCAGCCGACCGCGTTTTTGGTATTGGGGGGCAAAATGTGCTAGAGACGGGTAAGGAGTCAGAACTAACGCTTATGTTTCGCAAGTTGCTCCTGTAAAAAGTAGCTATACTTCGTGACGCTTTGTGCGTCCAGGTGAATGCCGTCGGCGGTTTGATAGGCAGCGCACGCTGGCCGGGGCACGTAAGAATAGGTGGCTTGGGGAAAATACTGTCGGAAAGCTACGCGAACAGCCTTTGCTCTCGGGGAATCGTCTAGGCGGCAATCGACCGGCATTTCGAAGAATACAACCCTTGCTCCCTGCTGCTCTAGTAAAGAGACAGCCTGTCTGAGCTTTCCGAGCTGCTGTTCAAAAACGCCGGGCGCCGGTGCTTGCGCATAGCGCTCCAGCTGCTTGGTCAGCAGCTCAGTGTAGCGAGATGCTTGCTGAGCAGAAGTCGCGGAGCCAGGAACAGCAGGGTCTGGGATGATGAAAGGCGCACGCAGCCTATCCAGAGTCATCTGTAGCTGCTCCACTACCACTGACAGCGGCTGTTTGTCGGCCCGCATCGACATAAATAGCCGCTTCGCGGGCTTCAGAACCGGATTATTGACTAGTCCGGTAAAGCTGGTGTTCTCCTCCCGGTCGATAAAGTTTATCTCAATCAGCACTGTGCGTGGAGGGCTTTTCTGCTTCATCACAATGGCCAGCCCATCCAGGGAGCTCAGCCCGTCCAGGGCCAGGTTGTATATTCCGGGTAGATTGCCCAGGTGCGAAGAAAGCGAAGAGCCCACCACCACGCCGTGCTCCTGCCGGTAATCGTACAGATATTTTTCGGCCTTGATCTGGTTGTCCTGCTGCTCTTTATGATGGGATATACTCCAGTAAGGCTTTACCTGAGCAATGAACACCGCGTAAAGAGCAAATATTACCCCCATAACCATGAGCGCTTTGACAACCATAGTCCTAGAACTGGAAATAGATAAAGCTGCCTGGATTACCGCTATTCACCAGAATCAGAAAGAGGAGCAGCCCGTAGCCAATGTACTCCAGCCGCACCACAGGTCGCCAGGCAGCTCTGGGCCGCACTACGTAATATAGGTGGTAGATCACTACTGGCAGCGAGTAAACCAGAATGCTGGAATTGATGCGCGTGGTACTTAGTGCGCCACTATTCTTCGCTACGCTCCGCACGAAGCTGATGACGTCTGCGAAATTGGGAAGCTTAAATAGCAGCCAGGCTAGCGTAACGAAAATAAATACGAGCAGGCCCCGCACAAGTTGGATAGCAGTGCTTTGGCTGGGACGGTCATAGCCGGCCAGCTTTTCCAGAGCCAGAGCTAACCCGTGACAAAGCCCCCAGATAGCGTACGACCAAGCCGCACCGTGCCACAGGCCTCCCAGAAACATGGTGAGAATCAGGTGCAGGTACGTGCGCGCTCTGCCCTTGCGATTACCGCCCAGCGGAATATAGAGGTACTCTAGCAGGAAGGTGGAGAGCGAGATGTGCCACCGTTTCCAGAACTCCTTGAAGGAAGTTGAAATGTAGGGGAAGTTGAAATTTTCCTGTAGCGTGTAGCCAAAGAGCTTACCTAGCCCAAGCGCAATGGCCGAGTAGCCGGCAAAGTCAGCAAAGATTTGAATCGAATACCCGAACAGCATGGTAAGCAGAGTCAGGCTCGAATAGTACTGATGATAAGGGAAGTCAAGTAAAAGCGTGAAATCCTTCAGGTTGTCAGCTACTACCATTTTAAGGAAATAGCCCACCACCAGGCACTTAAAAGCCGCTTCCCACTCAATATTTCGAAAATACTTGCGACTAATCTGCGGCAGGAAATCGTGCGCCTTCAGAATGGGGCCGGCTACCAGGTGCGGAAAGAAGGAGATGAAAAACAACGTCCGCTCCGCGTGTTTAGTAAACGTGAGGCCCTCACCTTCCCGCTGGCTAAATGCTTTGTTTTTATACAGATCTATCGTAAGGCTGATGCCCTCGAAAGTGAAGAAGGAAATGCCAATGGGCAGCGGGATAGTGAGCAAAAACCTGCCGATATCATTGCCGGAAGGCAAAAATGTGCGCGCGAAGAGCGGCGAGTATTTAAAGAAGGCCAGTATCGCCAGATTCAGCCCTACGCCCAGGGTAGCCAGCGCCTTTTTGCTGGTAGCATTGCCAAATAATACCCAGTAGCTAACCCCGGTATTGATGCCTGCCGAAAGCAGCAACAGGACTACCAGGGCTGGCTGGTCGTACGCGTAAAAGAGCATGCTGGCAATAATCAGAAGCTTTACCTGCGCCCGCGAGAATAACGGTAAGTAATAGAGGAATAAGGTGATAAGGCACAGCCCCAGAAATGCGAAACTGTTAAAGAGCATTCAATAGCACGTTAGGATAAGGAGGTGCCAAATATAAAGCGCCGTGCAGGAACTGCTGCTTACTACCAGCAGCGGAGCTGGCCCGCATCTGCTATGCCTTCCGATTTTGCCGCGCCCACGCGTCGTCCCGCTAGGAAACCATGAGGTAAATAACCCGGATGATTGGCCCCGCAATGCCGCACTAGAAATCACATGCCAAATAGAAATAAAAAAGCCCCCCAGCAAACTGCTGGGGGGCTTTTTCGTGGTCGTGTAAGGAGTCGAACCTTAAACCTCCTGATTCGTAGTCAGGTGCTCTATCCAGTTGAGCTACACAACCAATTCCCCGCTTGGGGAGCGCAAAGATAAGGGCTAATTTTTCAGACGGCCAAGCTGGGGGGCTTTTTTAGCGTAAAAATTTGCTGGAAAACGCACAAACTGCTGAGAGTCAGATTTTATTTCTCAGCGGGTGCGGCCCCGCCGCGGCTCAGCGCCCGCTGCAAGGCCCGGTTGAAGAGATAATACAGCCCAAACACCGACACGATAATCAGCCCCACGACCAGCAGCTTGCCCGCCGTGCCCGTGTCAGGGTCACTCACGAGGCTGATAACATCCTGGGCTTTGGTGCCCAGCCAGTAGAAAAACAGGCTGCGCGGCAGCATCCCGACCACCGAGGCCAGCAGAAACTTGCGCCGCTCGATGCGCATGACGGCCAGCACGAAGGTCATCAGGGCGAAGGGCAGCACCGGCGAGATACGGGTAAGCACGATAAGCTGCCAGCTTTCAGCTTTCAGCTCCCGCATCACGGCATCGGCCTTGGGGAAGTGACGCAGGAAGCCAAGCATCCGGCCGTGGTCGAGGGAGGAGGCCACCTGGTAGCCCACCAGCGCGGCCAGCGCATAGGCTACCACCATGCCCACCAGGCCGGCCCAGCCAAAGTAAAACCCCGTGACCAGGGCCACGAACGTGGTCGGGGTCAGCGCAAAGGCCATCGTGAAGGCGATAACCACGAAGTAAAGCGCCGTTTGGACGGGCGTGAGTTGCTGCAACAGTTCCTGGTTGCGGTAGAACAGGTAAGTGAGCGTAGAGCTGCCCAGCACCGGCAGGGCCACCAGCAGAAACATGGAGACCAGCGTGGAAGCGTTTTTCTGGAAAAGCTCTTTAAACACAGACATAGGCAGTAATAAATAGGGCCGACTGTGTGCAGCCGGCCCGAAGGTAGAACGTAAATTGCTCAGCAAAGGCTACGCGCCGGACTGGGGCAAGGGAAGCGGTTAACGGTATAAGCCATTCCGGGGCTGTTGTTTACCAAAAAATAATCGCCCGTGCTGCTTTACCTTTGGCCCGTCTCTCCCTACCCCGTATACTTTGCTTTTCCATTTGCTTTTCCATTTGCTTCTCCTATGAAATTCGGCACTAAGACCATCCACGCCGGCGTACATCCCGACCCCGAGACCGGGGCCATCATGACGCCCATCTACCAGACTTCTACCTATGTGCAGCGCTCGCCCGGCGACCACCGTGGCTACGAGTACTCGCGGACGCACAACCCCACGCGTACTCAGCTTCAGGATGCCCTGGCCGCCCTCGAAAACGGGCAGCACGGCCTGGCCTTCGCCTCCGGTATGGCTGCCATCGACTGCATCGTGAAGCTGCTCCAGCCCGGCGACGAGGTGATTTCGACCAATGACCTGTACGGCGGCAGCTACCGCATTTTTACCAAGGTATTTGCCCCCCTGGGCATCAAATTCCACTTCGTGCCCATGCACGATATGGCCGCCGTGCGCGAGAAAGTGACCGAGCACACCAAACTGATCTGGGTGGAAACACCCACCAACCCGCTGCTGAACGTGATTGACATCGCGGCCGCCGCTGCCGTAGCCAAAGAAGCCGGTGCGTTGCTGGCCGTTGATAATACTTTTGCTACGCCCTACCTACAAACGCCCCTCGACCTGGGGGCCGACCTGGTGATGCACTCGCTCACCAAGTACATGGGCGGCCACTCCGACGTAGTAATGGGGGCCATTGTGGTGAAGGACGACGAGCTGCACGAGCGCCTGCGCTTCCTGCAAAACGCCTGCGGCGGCACGCCCGGCCCTCAGGACTGCTTCCTTGTACTGCGCGGCCTCAAAACCCTGCATATTCGGATGCAGCGCCACTCCGAAAATGGCCGCGCCATTGCCGAGTTCCTGAAAGCTCACCCCAAAGTAGAGAAGGTGTACTGGCCCGGCTTCGCCGATCATCCCAACCACGACATTGCTGCCAAGCAGATGAACGACTTTGGCGGTATGATTAGCTTCGTGCTCCAGGGCGACCGGAAGGAAGACGCCGTGGCCGTGCTCGAAAAGCTGGAGCTATTTGCCCTGGCCGAAAGCTTAGGCGGCGTGGAAAGCCTCTGCGGCCACCCCGCCACTATGACCCACGCCAGCATTCCGGCCGAAGAGCGTCGCAAAGCCGGCCTAAGTGACTCGCTGATTCGCCTCAGCGTAGGCATTGAGGACGTGGAGGATTTGATCGAGGATTTGGGGCAGGCGATTGGGCAGGAAGTAACGGAGGAGCTTGCGGTAGCCGGTAGATAAGTGTTCTGATAGTTAAGAAGATATAAAATAAAAAAAACGGCTAAACCGCCCGATCATAGGTAACTTGATCGGGCGGTTTGCTGTATAGAAAAGACACGCAAACCTATAACCTCACTCCAAAACCACTACTATGAAAAACTTACTCTACGCTGGCTCACTCGCAGCCCTGTGCGCCCTAACGGGTTGCAACGACGATACGGTTAATCTGGTGCGGTTGGCCCACGCTGATCTGGAAGCAAAAAGTGGCAGTTCGTTGATCGGTACCGCCAGCTTCAGCCAAATAAGCGGCCGGGGTGTACGGGTGTACATAGTGGTAAGCGGCGTAGCGCCTGGCCAGCACGCGGTCCATCTGCACCAGAACGGGGACTGCTCCGGGCCAACGGCCATGAACGCGGGCCCGCACTGGAACCCCACCAGCGAGCCGCACGGCCGCCGGGGTACGGCACCATACCATCGGGGCGACATTGGTAACATAACGGTAGGCACCGATGGCACCGGTGTTCTGGCAGTCACCGCCGAAGACTGGAACATTGGCGGCAGCGATGCCAGCCGAAATATTCTCAACAAAGCCCTCATCGTGCACGCCAATGCCGACGATTATGTCTCGCAGCCTTCGGGAAATTCCGGCGCCCATATTGGCTGCGGCGTGGTGATGGACCAATAGTGCGTAAAGTTCAATAAGCAGGAAAGCACTATATTATAAAAGTCCCCCAGAACAAATCTGGGGGGCTTTTTTGCGGCTAAGCGAGTTGATGTATAACGCATTAGAAATAAATCGTCTATACTAGAGTTAGAATTCAATTTCTTCAGGCGCTTCCGCATTTTCGTTTTCGAAGTAATGCCTCTTTTATCACCATCAACTTACGCTTTGCTCGCCGTCGTGGCCGACACGCGTTGTTGTTGCTGATTTTATTTTAAGCTGACGCTTTCTCTTATTGGATATTAGGTACGCAGTGCAAGCTGGCTCTAACTGCTTGTCCGACTGCGCGATACGCCGCTATTGTGGCTGTTAGCCGATTCTGCTTCATTCTTTCCTCCAAACTCGTGTTTTTATGAAAAAAATCCTACTTCTTGTGGTGCTCCTGCTGGCCTTGGTGCCGGCCTGGGCCCAAAACATTGCTGTAACCGGCCGCGTGACCGGCGGCAACGGCGCCGCCCAGCCGGGCGTGACGGTGCTCCAGCGCGGCACTACTAACGGCACCAGCACCGATAATGACGGCAGCTACCGCATTCAGGTGCCCGCCGACGCCGTGCTTACCTTTTCGGCCATCGGCTCAGCCACCCAGCAGATTAGCGTGAACGGCCGCACCAGCATCGACGTGCGCCTGCAGGATGCTACCACGGACCTGAATGAAGTGGTGGTAACCGGCTCGCGGGCTACCGAAGGCCGCTCGAACATCCTGACTACTTCGCCGGTCGATGTTATTTCGGCCCGTGAAATCAAAGCCTTCGCTCAGGTCGACGTGGCGCAGATTCTGACGTACATAGCCCCGTCGTTTCAGTCGTCGCGCCAGTCCATCTCCGACGGCACCGACCACGTCGATCCCGCTTCGTTGCGCGGGCTCGGTCCTGACCAGGTACTGGTGCTCGTGAACGGCAAGCGCCGCCACAGCTCGGCGCTGGTGAACATCAACGGTACGGTCGGCCGGGGCTCGGTGGGCACCGACCTGAACACGATTCCCAACGCTTCCATCAAGCGCATTGAAGTGCTGCGCGATGGAGCCGCCGCTCAGTACGGCTCCGATGCCATTGCCGGCGTGATCAACATTCAGCTCAAAGACGACACCACCGGCCTGCAGGCCACCAGTACCGTGGGCGAGACCTACGAGGGGGACGGCCGCCTGTACCAAGCCGATGCCAACGTAGGCGTCGGTCTGAACGGCCGCGGCTACCTGGATCTGAGCGGACAGTTCAGCAACCGGGGCTACACGAACCGCACCGGCACCGATACCGCTCCGCTGATCTATCTGGGTGCGAATGGCGGCTACCCCGGCAGCGCCAACACCGAGCAGGCCCGCCGCGATCTGAAGGCCCAGGACGACGCCCTGGTAGCTCGCAACGGCTACAACCGCGACAACCTGCGCCTCGGGCAGTCGGAAGCCCGCAACTACGGTGGGTTCATGAATTTTGGCTATAAGCTGGTGCCGGCCCTCGGACTGGAGGCCTACGTTACGGCCGGAGCCACGCGACGGACCGGCAAAGCAGCCGGCTTCTACCGCCTCCCCAACCAGGTTACGCAGGTAGACCTGACCCTCTATCCCAATGGCTTTCTGCCTTTTATCAACACGACCATCGTTGATCAGTCGATTATCTCGGGGCTGCGCGGCCAGGTACTGGGGTTCGATGTGGACCTGAGCAACACCTTCGGGCGCAACGAGATTCGGTTCGACATCAGCAATACGCTCAACGCTTCGCTGCCTATTGGCCTTAGCCCCACCAACTTCTACGCCGGTGATATTGCCTTTCGGCAGAATACGTCCAACCTGAACTTCACGCGGCGCTTCACCAACGTAGCGGCTCTGAGCACCCTGAACGTGGCCTTTGGCGCGGAGTATCGCTACGATAATTACCAGATTAAGGCTGGTGAGCGTGGCTCGTACGAGAACTACGGCCGCCTCGTGTCGCCGGGTACGTTCGCCGCTGCCGGAGCCCAGGTGTTTCCTGGCTACCAGCCTTCCGATGCCGTGGACCGCTCGCGCACCAACACGGCCGGCTACATTGACCTGGAAAGCGACCTGACCGACAAGCTGCTGGTAAGCGTGGCCGGTCGGGCTGAGCGCTACAGTGATTTTGGCAATAACGTGAGTGGCAAGGTGGCCGCCCGCTACAGCGTACTACCGGATGTGGCCGTGCGCGGTGCCATCAGCAATGGCTTTCGGGCCCCTTCGTTGCAGCAGCGCTACTTCACCAATACCAGCACCCAGTTTGTGCAGGGCGCACCTCAGCAGGTGCTTACCGTTAATAATGATAACCCCATCGTGCGCAACGGCTTTTCGGCTACTGGTACGGGCCAGCAAGGATTCGGGATTCCGGCCCTGAAGCAGGAGAAGTCAGTAAACTACAGCCTGGGCCTCACCGCGCGGATTCTGAAAACCGCCACCCTGACTGCCGATGCCTACCAGATTGACATTCGGGACCGGATTGTGCTCTCCTCGCAGTTCAGCCGGGCCAACGCCACAGTAACCTCTATTTTGGGCACGCTGCCGGTGAGCCAGGTGCAGTTTTTCGCCAATGCTATCAACACCCGCACCCGCGGCATTGATATAGTGGCCAATGAGCGGGTGGAGGTTGGGCCGGGACGCCTGAGCCTGACGGTAGCCGCCAACTTCAACCAAACCAGAGTGCGCAAAATCAACAGCTCAGCTACTATCGACGCCGACCAGACGGGCCTGCAAAACACCTTGTTTGACCGGCAGCAGCGCAACCGCATCGAATCGGCGCAGCCGCGCAGCAAAATCAACCTGACGGCTGGCTACGCCCTGGGTATGTTCAGCGTGGAGGCCCGCACGGTGCGCTTTGGAGCCGTGGAGTACAAAGATGCCCGCCTGGGCAGCCCCGCCGGCAATCCTAACTTTCTCTATTCGTCCATCGATCAGACCTTCAGCGCCAAATGGATAACCGATCTGACGGTGGGCGCGCAGCTGACCAAGATGATCGGGCTGACGGTCGGTGCCAACAACATCTTCAACGTGTACCCCGACCAGTATAAGGTGAACCCCCGCAACAGCACCACGAACTTCTCCGTCGATCCGCTGCTCAACTACAACTCGACGCTCGATAACACCAACCGGGGCCGCACGATTTATAACCCCAACCAGTTCGGCTACAACGGCGGCTTCTACTTCGCTCGCCTGAATGTGACCTTGCCCACCAACTAAGGCTGGGTATCAAATCTTTATGCATAAAAAAGCCCCCCAGTAATGTCTGGGGGGCTTTTTTAGTGCTGCTGATTCTGTTACTTGGCCGTTGCGCTGGAACTGGCGTCCAGAATCTGAAACAGCTCGTCCAGCTTGGGCGTGAGGATAATCTCGGTGCGCCGGTTTTTCTGGCGGGCCACCGGCGTTTTGGCCACGTCCAGGGGCACGTACTTGGAGCGACCCGAGGCCGTGACACGCTCCGGCGTGACGCCGCTGGTAGTCAGCAGGCGGGCAATTTCGGTGGCGCGCAGTACGCTCAGGTCCCAGTTGTCCTGCATGCCGGCGGTGCCTTTCGTGATGGGCACGTCGTCGGTGTGGCCTTCCACTACCACGTTCACGTCGCGCTGCTCCTGGAGCACGGTGGCCAGCTTTTTCAGGGCGTCCTGGCCTTTGGGGTCTACTTTGGTCGAGCCTGATTTGAACAGCAGCTGCTCGGAAAGCGACACGTATACCTTGCCGTCCTTGAGCTGTACTTGCAGGTCGCTGTCATTGAAGCTAAGCAGGGCTTTGCTCACCTTAGCGCGCAGGTCGTTTACGGCCTTGTCTTTCTCGGCCAGGGCCTGCTGGAGCTCGGTCAGGCGGGCTTCGCGGGTTTTCAGGTCGGCGGTTAGCTTGTCGATTTCCGTCTGGCTTTTGCCCAAATCCGCCTCGCGGCGGGCCAGATCCTGGGCTACTTTGCTGTAGTCGGCGGATTTGTCGGCCAGGGCGCGGTCGGTGTTTTTGAGCAGCTTCTCGAAGCTGCTGTTCAGCTCACCGTAGAGGTTCTGGGTTTTGCGCAGCACGTTGCCGGTCTGGGTCGAGTCGGCCACCAAGCGTTTGTTGTCGAGGCGAAGCTGGGCCAGCTCGTCGCTGGCTTTCTGCAGCTCAGCTACGGCCTGGCGCTGCTGGCGCTCCAGATCGGTTTTGGCTTGCTCGGTAGCCGTTTGGCGGGCGCGCAGGTCATCGTATTTTTTGGAGGCAACGCAGCCGGGCAGTAACGTGGCAGCCGTCAGGCTTATAGCCCCAAGGAGTAGCGTAGAAGATTTTTTCACGATAGAGCGGTGAGTAACAAAGGGCTGGGGGGCAAATTTAACTGAGCGCAACACCCTGCGGCAAGGTAGCCATAGCGGACCCCAACTTCCAACCAGCCAACCTTGCGAAGCGATTTTCGACTTATATTTGCCCCCCGTACTTTTCCGCTCCCGTCTCACCTAAGAAATCACGCATGGCCTCCTATTCTGACCACAGCGCCGACACGCGGGCCCTGCTCCGGCACGAGTGCAAGACGATAGATAAAGGACTGCTGCACCAGCCTGGCCCCGATTTTCTGGACCGCTGCTTTGTGCCCTCCAACCGGACGCCGCAGGTACTGCGCTCGTTGGGGCAGCTGTATCATCATGGGCGGCTGAGTGGCACGGGCTACCTGTCTATTCTGCCCGTCGATCAGGGCATTGAGCACACGGCCGGCTCCTCTTTCGGACCGAACCCGATGTATTTCGACCCCGAAAACATCATTAAGCTGGCTGTGGAAGGCGGCTGCAACGCGGTGGCCACCACCTTTGGTACCTTCGGTACGGTGGCCCGCAAATACGCCCACAAGATTCCGTTTCTGGTTAAAATCAACCACAACGAGCTGCTGACTTATCCTAATAAGTTCGACCAGATCATGTTCGGGTCGGTGGAGGAAGCCTGGAACCTGGGCGCAACGGCCGTGGGAGCTACCATTTACTTCGGCTCCGAGGAGTCGAACCGGCAGATTGTGGAGGTGAGCCAGGCCTTTGAGCGTGCCCATGAGTTAGGCATGGCTACCGTGCTGTGGTGCTACACTCGCAACAACGCCTTCAAAACCGCCGACAAAGACTACCACGTAGCCACCGACCTCACGGGCCAGGCCAACCACCTGGGCGTCACCATTCAGGCCGACATCATCAAGCAGAAACTGCCCGAAACCAACGGCGGCTTCCGCGACCTGAAATTTGGCAAAACCCACAAGGCCATGTACGAGAGCCTGTCGGCCGATAACCCGATCGACCTCACGCGCTACCAAGTGGCCAACTGCTACATGGGCCGCATCGGCCTGATCAACTCGGGGGGCGAAAGCCTGGGCGACACCGACCGCGAAACAGCCGTCAAGACGGCCATCGTGAATAAGCGGGCCGGCGGCCAGGGCCTGATTTCGGGCCGCAAAGCCTTTCAGCGCCCCTTCGCCGAAGGCGTACAATTACTTCATACCATCCAGGATGTATACCTGGACAGTGAGGTAACGCTGGCTTAGTGCCTCAATGAGCAATTAATAATGACTAATGAGCAACTGCTGTTCGTTGTTACGCATTACTCATTAGTCATCTGTTGAAAAGCGTAAATTGCTCATTATTAACTGCTCATTACTAATTTCTCATTGAAGATATGTCCTGGTTTAAGCGCGTAGAGAAAGGCATCGTCACCCCGACGGAGCAGAAGAAGGAGACCCCGGACGGCCTGTGGTATAAGTGCCCGGAGTGCAAGACCGTGTCGCCCATGGTGGAGCACAAGCGCCTGCAGTTTACCTGCGCCAAGTGCAACCACCACGCCCGTATCGATTCGGCCGAATATTTTGAGGTGTTGTTTGATAATAATCAGTTCACGGAGCTCGATGCCGAGCTGAGCTCGGCCGACCCGCTGCACTTCGTGGATACGAAAGCGTATCCGCAGCGCATCGTGGCTACGCAGCACCAAACGGGCCTGCGCGACGCGGTGCGCACGGCCCACGGGCAGCTTAATGGCCTTGACCTAGTAGTAGCTTGCATGGACTTTAAATTTATCGGCGGCTCGATGGGCTCGGTGGTGGGCGAAAAGATTGCCCGCGCCATCGACTACGCCCGCCAGCACCGTGTACCCTTTCTCATGATTTCCAAGTCGGGTGGGGCGCGCATGATGGAGGCGGGCTACTCGCTGATGCAGATGGCCAAAACCTCGGCCAAGCTGGCGATGCTATCGGAGGCGGGTATACCGTACATTTCCCTGCTCACTGACCCCACTACGGGCGGCGTGACGGCTTCCTACGCCATGCTCGGCGACTTTAATATCTCGGAGCCCGGCGCGCTGATTGGGTTTGCCGGCCCGCGGGTAATTAAGGAGACTATTGGTAAAGACCTGCCCAAAGACTTTCAAAGCGCTGAGTTTGTGCTTGAACATGGCTTCCTCGACTTCATCGTGGACCGCAAAAACCTCAAGGCCCAACTTACTGACTTGCTGACTATGCTGCGTCCCGCATCGGAGGTTTTGATAGAGACGTTGCCTTTACAACGTAGCTTGCGAACAGCCGGCACGGCCTAGAAACTTAAGGCATTAACCATAAAAAGCCCGCCAGACACGCAATAGCACTACCTGGGGGGCTTTTTTAGCTGTTAGATCCGCTCATTTGGTTTCAGCAAGGTTTTTGATAGAGCCAGTAATATATTCCACGAACTTTTTCGGGCAAAATGCAGTAAGCAGCACTGAAAATCATTCCTTCCACGTTTAGTTTCTGTTCCACCAAGTACACTTCCATGAAATCCTCCAACTCAATTTTTTCTCTTTTCCTGGCCTTTACGCTGTTCCTAGGCTCATGCGCCACGTCGCAGCAGGGCTCGGGCAACATCCCGCAGGGCAATGATACCACAGGTAATGGAACTGGCCCTCGCAAGACTGGCACTAGCCGCACAGTGAAGGGTGGTGCTATTGGTGCCGGTGCCGGTGCCATTACTGGCGCTGTCTTAGGTCGCGTGATTGGTGGTAAGTCGGGTACGGCAGCGGGCGCCATTATCGGTGCGGCCGTAGGCGGTACGGGCGGCGCCCTCATTGGCCGCCGCATGGACAAGCAGGCCGAAGAGTTGCAGCGCGATATGCAGAACGCCAAAGTAGAGCGCGTAGGCGAAGGCATCAAAATCACCTTCGATTCGGGTATTCTCTTCGATACCAACGCTGCTACACTACGTCCGGCTTCGATGACGGAAATTGACAAAATGGCCACTACGCTCCAGAAGTATCCCGATACCAACATTCTGGTGGAAGGCCACACGGATGCCAGCGGCTCCGACGCTATCAACCAGCCACTTTCGGAGCGTCGCGCGCAGGCGGTAGCCACTTATACCACCTCCAAGGGTGTAGAGGCTTCGCGTGTTCAGACCCGTGGCTACGGTTCTTCGCAGCCCATTGCCGACAACACCACCGAAGCTGGTAAGCAGGCTAACCGCCGGGTAGAAATTGCCATCTACGCCAACGAGAAGATGAAGAAGGCTGCCGAAGAAGGCCGCTTGTAAGCATTACCTGTCGACTGAAAGACTTAAAAAGGCCGCCCACTTGGGCGGCCTTTTTCGTGTTGAAAAAGCCATATTCGTTCTCCTTTTAAGTTCGCCTAAAACCCGGCGAAGTCAACCTAAGCGCCATACTTATCGTTTAGGGCTCAGATTGTCATAGGTTTAATCGTGTCACCTAACGAGAGAAATCATGAAAAATATTCGTTTGTATTTCGCTGTGGCTGCAGCCATATTGTTCTTGGGGAGTAATACTGCCTTGGCACAGAGCACCACGCAGCCTGAGAAAAAAGGCTGGAGTCGGAAAGGCAAGGGCGCTGTCATCGGCGCTGGTACTGGCGCGGCGGCTGGGGCCATTATCGCGGGTAAAGGCGACCGGGGCAAGGGTGCCGTTATTGGCGCTGGTGCCGGTGCCGTGAGTGGTGCCCTGATTGGGCGTAGGCAGGACAAGAAAAAAGACCCGGTTCGGCACCGGGAGTATACCAAGAAAGACTAGGTTTTGCTAGTCGAAAAGTTGTTCTGACAAAAGGCTGCCGCTTATTGAGGCAGCCTTTTTTGGTTTACGGTTAGAAACTAACTCAAGTATATAGGCAGCTAGTAAAAAGCCATTTACAGGCGCGGAAGGGTATTTTTTTGTTGGTAAATAGGATGGGAGCAGGAGTTTGGCAAGGTGGTTGCCTTTCGATTAGTCATGGGAGGGAATTCATTCCTTTAGTTTGCTTCCCGCCAACGAATACCAAAACAAACCCCTTCATAGTATATCATGAAAACCTCTCGTTCGTACTTCGCCTTTATCCTAGCCCTGTTGCTGCTAGGCAGTAATTTCGCTCAAGCACAAACCACGACTACCAGGAAACCAATGAGCAGAACTGCTAAAGGCGGTTTGATCGGGGCTGGTGCTGGTGCCGTAGCTGGTGGCGTACTGGGCCGCGTGCTTGGTGGCAAAAACAGCACCGCCGGTGGTGCTATTATCGGTGCGGCCGTAGGTGGTGCCGGTGGTGCCCTCATCGGCCGCCGCATGGATAAGCAAGCTGCTGAGCTACAGCGCGAAATGGCTGGTGCCAAAGTAGAACGCGTAGGCGAAGGCATCAAAATCACCTTCGACTCGGGCATTCTATTCGCCAAGAACTCGTCTAACCTGACTTCTACTGCCCAAAGCAACATTGCTGAGCTGGCTGCTACGCTGAAAAAATACGGCGACACCAACGTGCTGATCGAAGGTCACACCGATACCAGCGGCAACGACGCCATCAACGATCCTTTGTCGCAGCGTCGGGCTCAGGCAGTGGCCAATTATGCCCAGAACCAGGGCGTAGAGGCTTCGCGCTTCCAGACCCAGGGGTACGGTTCGCGTCAGCCCATCGCCGACAACTCGACTGAGGCTGGCCGCACGGCTAACCGTCGGGTAGAGGTCGCCATCTATGCCAACGAAAAGCTGAAGAAGGCTGCTGAGCGCGGCACCATCTAAGCTTCGCTGTCAAAAGTTCTTAAAAAGCCCCCCGGAAATATTCCGGGGGGCTTTTTTATGCGTTTCTGAATCGTTGTTGACGTAAGGCGTAACCTGGGGTTCGCCCAGTCGGTACAACCGGCTATGCCAACGACCTACGACTCGCCAGCCGCTGAGAAAACGCGGCAGAACCATGAGATTCTGCACGGATTTTATCCTCCGCTGACCCTGGAAACTCCGCGCCGCTCGCCCATGCGCGAGCTGATATCCACGCTGTTGTCGCATCGGACTACCCACCACGATGAGGAACTGGCCTACGATAGAATGCTGGAGGCCTACGGGGATTGGGAAGGCGTGATGGCCGCGCCAACCGCTGACTTGGCCCACGCCATTCGGACCACGCGCTGGCCCGATACCCAGGCTCCGCGCATTCAGGAGATACTGCGCCGTATAAAGGCCGAGCATGGCGAGATTACACTAGACTTTTTGATGGACTGGTCCACTGAGAAGGGCCTGGCCTGGCTAATGGATATGCCCGGCATTGGCCTCAAAACCGCTTCGCTAGTGCTGCTTTTTAACTTTCATAAGCCCGTGCTGCCCGTTGATACGCACGTGCACCGCATCGCTCAGCGCGTAGGCATGATTCCGCCCAAAGCCTCGGCTGATAAGGCGCACCAGTTGTTGTTGGCCCAGCTTCCGGCTGATGCGTTAGTGTTGCTCAATTTTCATAAACACAACTATTGGCATGGTCAGAAGATTTGTCTTTTCTCAAAGCCAGATTGTCCGAAATGCCCCCTGAAGGGCTTCTGCAACTATTATCGGGAGCACTACGGACCCGCCACCCACGAAGCGCTGGCCGCCACGCCAAAACGGTGGGAGGAAGACTGGGGAAAGCTGCCGCATTAGTCAGCGGCCATAATGGGCTACCTTTGCTGCTATGCGCCTTGTTCGTCATCCGGTATTGTGTAATTATTATGTCACCTACCGGTGTAATGCGCGTTGCTCCTTCTGCGACATCTGGGAAAAACCCTCGCCATACATCCAGCTCGAAGACGTAGCCCAAAACCTGCGCGATTTGCAGCGCCTGGGGGTAAACGTGGTTGATTTTACCGGTGGCGAGCCGCTGCTGCACCGCCAGATTCATGAGTTTGTGGGCCTCGCTCACGACATGGGCTTTATCACTACGCTCACAACCAATTGCCTGCTCTATCCAAAATACGCCGAGCGGCTGCGGGCCAAGGTCGATATGCTGCACTTCTCCCTCGACTCGTCGGAGAAGGAGGTGCACGATAAAGGCCGCGGCGTGGCCTGCTTTGATTTTGTGCTGGAAAGCATTCGGGTAGCTAAAGAGCTGGGCGAACGGCCGGATATATTGTTCACCGTATTTCGCGAAAACCTGTCGCAGCTGGAGGCGGTGTACCGTGATATTACCCAGCCCAACGGCTTGGTCCTCATCATTAATCCGGCCTTCGAGTACAACAGCGTAGCCACCGGCGAGCAACTGATCACGGCCGAGCTGGATTATTTGTCGGCTTTCGGGCTGCGTAAGGGCGTATATCTCAACGAAGCGTTTATTCAGCTGCGCAAAGACGGCGGTAACCACGTAGCTAAGCCCGTGTGTCGGGCGGCCAGCACTACGCTGGTTATTTCGCCCAGCAATGAGCTGGTGCTGCCCTGCTACCATTTGGGAGAGAAGAAATTCCCTATTAATGGGCAGCTTTATGAGCTGCACCGCTCGGCGGAAGTGCAGCAGTTAGCCGCGCTGGAAGGCCGTCTGCCGGCTTGCGAGGGCTGTACTATTAACTGCTATATGCAGCCCAGCTTCGCGGTTGAGACCAGCAAATACTTCTGGCAAGCCTTGCCCAGCACCCTGCGCTACAACCTGGCGAAAGGCACCTGGAAGCGCATGCTGACCCGCTAATATACTTGCTTAGATTGTCGGTAGCTGCTCAGGCCGTAGCTGCGCTATGACTTGGCGCAAAGCCTTGGGCTGTTGGGTGCCCAACAATACCCGGTTGCCATTGTGTAGCTCCAGCTGCAAGCCATAGGAGCCGGCCATGTTGTATGCACGGTTAGAAATAACCCCTTTGATGCCCCAACCACCGTACTCGCCCAGCGGATCGTACTCCCGTACGTAGGCGCGGCTAACCTCCGCCCAATCGATATGCTGCCATTGTAAGTGGATCGGGGTCATGCGGTAGTGAAGTCCGGTAGAGTCTAGGCGGGTATGGAGTCGTAAGGTGATGAGCAGGAAGGCAGCTAGTATGGCTAGGGCCACCCCAATCCAAGAAAACTCTTTTTGAGGCAGCTTTCCGCTGTATTGGAGCACAGCCACGCCTACCATCAGGCAAATTGGCAGCAATAACAACGCCCACCAGTGTTTTATAAACGACTGCTGTTCGCTGAAGATTGGTAAAGAGACCATGAGTAGAGCAGGTAAATGTACTTTCACGTATTGTTCCGTTAAAGATATAATTTCTGCTATGCCTGCCCTACTTCTGCCCGTCAACGGAATTGCCCCCCAGCTGGGCGCTGACTGCTTTGTGGCTGGTAATGCCACCATCGTGGGCGACGTGGTGCTGGGCAGTAACTGTACGGTGTGGTTCAATGCCGTGCTGCGGGGCGACGTGAACAGCATCCGCATTGGGGAGCAAACCAATATCCAGGATGGCGCCGTTATTCACTGCACCTACCAGAAGGCGGCTACCGACATCGGGGCGCGGGTGAGTATAGGGCACCGCGCTATCGTGCACGGCTGCACCGTGGAGGACGATGTGCTCATTGGCATGGGTGCCATCGTGATGGACCATGCGGTAGTGGGGGCGGGCTGCATAATAGCGGCGGGCGCGGTGGTACTGGAGAATACCCAATGCGAACCGGGCTATCTGTACGCTGGGATTCCGGCTCGCAAAATCAAGCCTATAACCGAAGAGCAGCGCGCGATGATTGCCCGCACGGCTGATAACTATGTGCTGTACGCTAGTTGGTTTAAGCAATAGATTTGCTGCCCGTACCAATAGCTGCCGGAGATTTCAGGCATAAAAAAGCCCCCAGTCCAGCACGGTGGGGGCTTTTTTATGCCTGAAATCTCAGATGGTGAAGCGACGATACCTTCTTACAGATTCAGGGCTTCGCCGGCTTCGGCCTCCCGCTCGGCGGTGGTAATTACGCGCAACTGCACCAGCTCAACGGCCCGGCGGGAGCGTTTGAGCACCCGGAATTCATAGTTGTCGACCACGGCCACGTCGTTTACTTCCGGGATGTTGCCATAAATCATGTTCAGCAGGCCACCCACGGTTTCGTAGTCGTCGCCCTCGGGCAACGGGAAGGGCAGGTACTCGTTGGCGTCGGAGATGGCCGTGGAGGTGTTGACGCGGTATTCCGCCTCCGACACTTTCTCCACCACGGGCACTTCGTTATCGTACTCGTCCTGAATCTCGCCCACCAGCTCCTCAATAATATCCTCGATGGTAACGATGCCCGATACGCCGCCAAACTCGTCGGAAACGATGGCGAAGTGCATGTGCTTGCGCTGAAACTGCCGCAGCAGCCGGTTGATCTTCTTGGTTTCGGGCACGAAGTAAGCCGGACGCATGATTTTGATCAGCTCCACCGGCTCGTTGCGCCGAATCAGCTGGAGCAAGTCCTTCACGTAGAGAATGCCCACGATATTATCGATGGAGCTTTCGTACACCGGAATGCGCGAATAACCCTCACTGTACACGGTTTCGAGTACTTGGTCCTGGGGAGCGTTTACGTCGATGGCAGCGATCTTGGTGCGGGGTACCATAATCTGCTTCACCATACGGTCGTTGAACTGAAAGACGTTTTCGATCAGCTCGTGCTCCGAGTCCTGAATTTCGCCGCTTTGCTTGCTCTGGTCAAGGAGTAGCCGCAGTTCTTCCGCGGAGTGCGCATCCGATCCGTGCGTGGCAGTACCGCCAAAGAGACCCGCTACCATATTGGAGAGCTTATTCAGTACCCAGATAAGCGGAAACGTAACAATATAGAACACCCGCAGGGGCGCTGCTATAGCAAAACTAATCGTCTCAGGTTTCTGAATCGCCAGCACTTTGGGAGCCTGCTCACCAATAACGATGTGCAACGAGGTGATAATGATAAAGGACACCGCCACCACCGAGAAAGTGTGCACTGTTACTGTGCTTACGCCAATATTAAACTTGTGCAATACGGCGAGCACAATTTCTGACACTACGCTTTCTCCGACCCAGCCAAGGGCCAGCGAGGCTAGTGTAATGCCAAGCTGGGTGGCGGAGAGGTAAGCGTCCAGATTCTGTAACATGCTAAGGGTCAGCTTAGCGAGGCGGTTGCCACTGTGGGCACGCAATTCTACTTGCGAGCTGCGAACCTTAACTAACGCAAATTCTGCCGCCACAAAAAAACCATTCAGCAATACCAGCAGAACAGTGAGAAGAATATTTAAGATCATAGTGTCGGAAACTTCGGCTCACGCGGCCAAGTCTCCTTTGTAACTACAAAAGTACGAGATTCCGCCCAAGCGGTTCCGACTAAGGTCACATTGATCCATGGGGGGCAAATAGAGGCCGTGGAACTGGCTGCTGCAACCCCCATTCGCCAAAGTGTGACACTTCCTGCCGAACTTTGTTTGCCTTCGAACTGATTATCATCTTATGCTGCCCTCCCGAATTCTGCTTTCCTTGTTCCTCCTCGTGCTCACTGGCGCGAGTTCGATGGCCCAGGTGCTCACGCCTACCAAGCTTTCTGCGGCCATCAGCCAGCCGACCGCGAAAGTAGGCGACGAAATAGAGCTGATCGTAAATGCCCGCATGAGCGACACCTGGCACCTTTACGCTACCGACTTTGACCCCGACCTCGGCCCGACGGTTTTCGCGTTTACCTTTCCCAAAAGCGCGGCTTACACGATAGTTGGCAAACCAAAGTCGGTTGGCGCTAAAAAGAAGTACGACGAGGTGTTTGGGGGCGACATTACCTATTTTGAAAAAACTGGTCAGATCCGCCAGCGCATTAAAGTGCTCCAGCCTGGTCCGCTCACCATCAAGGCCGAGGTAGAATACCAGACCTGCACCGACGTAGACGGCCGCTGCATCCCCGGCGATGAAACCCTTTCGTTTGGCCCCATCAACGTGGCTGCTGCTCCGGCCGGTACCGGCGCCGTAGCTCCCCCGGCTCGGCTCCCATCGGCTACATCATCTGCCTCCGCTGCCCCGAACGGGGGGGGCAAAACAGCGGTGAGGCCAGCTCTCGCGTCCGCGGAAAATGTTGAGGTTGCCGCTGATCTGGCACCCACGCCGCCCGCCACGGCTGCTCAGGCGGCCGTCGTAGCACCAGCCGCTTCCGTGACCACGGCGACGGTAGGCTCTGCTTCGGCCGCGGCGGGTGCCTCGGGCACGGGTAGTCTGTGGGGATTTGGCGTTTTGGCCTTCTTCTCGGGGCTGGCCGCACTTATTACCCCCTGCGTATTCCCGATGGTGCCCATGACGGTCTCCTTCTTCACCGGTGGCACCGACAGCCGGGCGCGGGGCATCCTGAAAGCGTTGGTCTACGGCCTGTCCATTATTCTGATTTATACCATTATCGGCGTTATTGTAGCGCGGCTGCTGGGCGAGGACGGCCCCAATTTCATGGCCACGCATTGGCTGCCCAACCTGCTGTTTTTCGCGGTGTTCGTGGTATTCGGGCTCTCGTTTCTGGGCCTGTTCGAAATTACATTGCCCAACGCTTTAGTGAATAAAGCCGATGCCCAAGCCGATAAAGGTGGCTGGCTGGGCGTGTTCTTTATGGCTTTTACGTTGGTGCTGGTGTCGTTTTCCTGTACGGGCCCCATTGTAGCCACGGTACTTGGCTTGGCGGCTCGGGGTGAAACCATTATGCCGGTAGTCGGTATGTTTGGCTTCTCGCTGGCTTTTGCGCTGCCGTTTACGCTGTTTGCCGTTTTTCCTTCCTGGCTCAAAAGCCTGCCTCGCTCCGGCGGCTGGCTGAACACGGTGAAAGTTGTGTTAGGCTTTGTTGAGTTGATGCTGGCCCTCAAGTTTCTAAGCATGGCCGATTTAGCGTACCACTGGGACCTGCTCAACCGCGACGTGTACCTGGTGCTCTGGATTGTGCTTTCGGCTTTGCTAGGGCTGTATTTGCTGGGCAAGTTCAAGCTCTCCCACGACAGCGAAATCACGCACCTGAGCGTACCGCGCCTGCTGCTGGCTATCCTGGCATTCAGCTTTATGACTTATCTGGTGCCCGGCTTATTTGGGGCTCCGCTGCCATTGCTGGCTGGCTACCTGCCCCCCCAATCCACCCGCGACTTTACGCTGGCAGCGCCGGGGGGCAATTCTGCCGCTCCACCGGCTACCGCCGCCAACGAACTCTGTGAGACGCCTCGCTACGCCGATTTTCTGGAACTGCCCCACGGACTGTCTGGCTTCTTCGACCTGGAGCAGGCCAAGCGCTGCGCCATTGCCCAGCAGAAGCCTGTCTTCATTGATTTCACGGGTCACGCCTGCGTCAATTGCCGCAAGATGGAAGCCACCGTCTGGAGCGACCCGCAGGTGCTCAAGCGCCTCCGCGAAGACTACGTGATAGTAGCCCTATACGTGGATGATAAAAAGGAACTGCCCCAAAATGAATGGTACACCTCCCGGCGCGACAATAAGAAGAAAAGCACGCTGGGTAAGCAAAACGCCGACTTCCAAATAGTGGAGTACGGCGTAAACGCGCAGCCTTACTATGTGTTGCTCAACGCCGAGGCGGGCAATCAGCCCTTGGTGCCTCCTATCGCCTACGAGCCCGATGTAGCCGGGTTCCTGAAGTTTCTGGATGCTGGCCTGGCGCAATACCGGCGGCAAACGCAACCAATGGCCGCTCGCTAAGCGGTAAGTATTTCACTAACAAGCCCCCCATAGTTGCTTTGGGGGGCTTTTTTGATGTATGTAGAATTGAAAAAACGACCGGAGGAAAATAAAAAAGGCTGCACCCACCCAGATGCAGCCTCTCAATTAAGAACGTACCCACCCAGATACGTCCCGGTACTTTCCTTCCCACTTTATTTCCCCAATCAGCTGTAGAAGGAGGGTTCGAACCTCCACAGAGTAGTTAGCCGGCCGCCGGACCAGTTTTTCCCGAATCTCTACCCCCGAGAGAGGAGGGCATGTCTACCAGTTCCATCATCCTACAAGATGCTCAACCACCTTTCGTGTTTGATTATGACAAATGTAGCAGAAGCATCTGAAAAGTAAAAATATGGTAAGCTTTATTGATAAAATTTACACTATTTTTAATAAATGAGTACTTTTGTTGCAATCCAATAAATGAAAACCCGCAAAAATGGCCCGTGATTACGAACTTGACGATGTAGACCGCAAAATTCTCGCGCTACTCATCGCCGACGCGAAAATGCCCTACACTGAAATTGCCCGCAAAGTCCACGTATCCGGCGGTACGGTGCATGTGCGCATGACCCGGATGGAGGAACTCGGTATCGTGCTAGGTTCCACCTTACGCGTTGATTACCAGAAACTAGGCTATGGCGTTAGTGCTTTTCTGGGTATTTATCTGACCAAAAGCTCCGTGTCGGATAGCGTGGCCAAGCTGCTCAGTAAGATCCCCGAAGTCATCAGCATACATTACACTACCGGCAACTATGGCTTCTTCGCCCGCATCGTGTGCCGCGACACGCAGCACCTGCGCGACGTGCTCCACGACCAGGTTCAGCTCATCGAGGGCATCGAGCGCACCGAGACGCTCATCTCTTTAGAAGAGAATTTGAACCGTTCTATTCAACTACTTTGAAGCTCGGTAACAGAGAGAATAAAGGAGACTACGATTCAAAGCTGGATTGGATTGATCCTTGCCAAATAGGGCCGAGTAGCTATGGTTAACAGCTCTGTTTTTTACTTCGCCATGATTAGTGTGTATGAAAGGTCTCTTGGTCGCTGTGCTCTTGACCGCGTGGATGGGACTGCCCGTGTGGGCGCATGGACAAAGCCTGCCCGCCGTATACCTGAATGCCCGCGACGAGGAAACCGTACCCGATAGCGCCACGCACTACCGCGTGGTAGACTTGCTTAGTGATACGGAGTTTGGGGTGCGGGAATATTCGCTGGTGGGTATGCTGCTGCTGCGCGGTACGCTTTCGGCCATTGAGCCGCCAGTTCGCAATGGCGTGTTTACCTGGCTTTACCCCACGGGTGCTAAAGCCAGCGAGGTGCCTTTTCGGGATAATAAAGCCCACGGCTTGTTCGTGGCCTGGTACGAAGACGGCCGCGTGCGTAGTCGCGGCGAATACGAGCTGGGACAGCGCGTGGGGCCTTGGCTCAGTGTGCATCGCAATGGGCAAAAGCGCTCCGAAGGCCGCTATCAGCAGGGCCACCCCCACGGTGAGTGGCGCTATTACTACGACACCGGCCAGCTCAGCGCCATTGAGCGCCTATACACTGGCCGTACGCTTAACCTGACGTATTACCTGCCCGATGGCGCGGCGTTGGCGGGCATCTCGCAAAAGCGGGAGCCGCCGAAGTTTCCAGGCGGCAACGCGGCTTTATTACGCCACATCGACCAAGCAACGGTATATCCCAAAGAAGCGCGTCGCCGCAATCTGACGGGGCAGGTATTCGTGAACTATACCGTGGGCGAAGACGGCCGCGTCGGCGATGTGCGCGTGGTACGCGGCCTCTCGCCTGAGCTCGACAACGAAGCCCGGCGCGTAGTAGCTGGCCTGCCTGCTTTTCAGCCCGGCCGCGAATATAACTTGCCCACGGCCATGACTTTCACGCTAGCCATCAACTTCACGCCCACTTTCACGCTTTTGGGCAACACGCTTCCGCCCCAAGGACCACCCATTGAAGCGCGCGCCAGCAATCCTGACGCAAACTTTTGAGCACGAAGCTTATACTAAAATCAAGAAAAAGCCCCCCAGAATTAGCCTGGGGGGCTTTTTTAATCTAAAAATGGTAGAGCTCTAAGCCACAGTTACCTGCGCGTCCAGCTTTTGGGCCAATACGTGCTTGGGCACGGCACCTACCTGCTTATCTACGATCTGGCCGTTTTTGAACACGAGCAGCGTCGGGATGCTGCGAATGCCAAACTTGGCGGAAGTCTGCGGATTCGAGTCAACATCGACTTTGCCGATAATGACGCGGCCTTCGTACTCGCCGGCCAGCTCCTCTACTACGGGGCCTACCATGCGGCAGGGTCCGCACCACTCGGCCCAGAAGTCCACGAGCACGGGCTTATCGGAGTTGATTATTTCTTCAAAATTGGAATCGGTGATTTCAATTGCTTTGTGTCCCATGATAGTAGGGGTTGAATGGTGTAGTTATCTGAGTGCTTACGAGCAAACGGGCCGCAAGGTAGCAGATTGCAGTTCAACAAGCCACGATAAGGAAAGTTCAATGGCGCCACCATGGGGCGGGGGCGGACAGCAGGAAAAGGTGTTCCTTCCCTCCGGTGTATGATTACCTCTCATCGGCGCTCCCGCGAGTAAGCATTTTGTCTCCTCGGATAAAGTTTTTTCTGCCCTGAGTAAAGACTGCCCACGGCACAGCTTATCCCGGTAAGTCACGGCCGGCTGCCCGGGGCCAAAACGAGTCAAAAGGCTGTTTCCAGACCCTTTTACCTCGTTGGGCTAAATGGGTTTTTTCCGCCGGCCGGCCAGACAAAACCGCGGTCATCCGGCTTGCATAATGCCTGTTGTGCTATATATATTATTCGTAATAAATAGATCAGCTGGTTATTTTGGGGTCGTAGATCAGGGAAAGCAACCACCGCTAACTCCCATCGGGCAATGATCTACGACTAGGCGACGCCGTTTCTTTTGCCTCCGTTGCCGCGTCCGCGGCCGTCATCAAGAGCAGCCGGAGCCGGTATTGATGACGGCCATAATCGGCCCGCTAGGGCGCGGAGCTCGGTATGGGGGCTCCGACCTTGTAATGCATTTAGCTCAGCTGACGCGGCTGAAAGGATGAGATCCAGCCCTAGGGGGCAATTCGCCCGGACTTACTTTATATCAGCTGACAAGCATCCATTTCCAGTTCCCGCATCTTATCAATAAATGCCTTAGGCTCAATCTGAAAGCGGCGCGAGAACATATCTACGGCCAACTGCTCGTGGGGCTCGGCAAACTGAATTTCGAGGCGCTTCTTGCCGGGCGCGGCGGCAATGGCTTCTTCCAGGCGGTCAATCATGGGGCCGGTGACGGTGCGCAAATCCAGGCGGACGCGCACGCCTTTGCTCATCTTCTCGGCAATGTCGGCCAGGGGCTGCATCGAGATAATGCGCAGGTCCCACTGGTCCTGGGTGTGGCGGCGCAGCTCCTGCTTGAGGCGCACGTACATGGGCGGCACCTGCTCGTTAGGGTAATTGCGAGGATTAATGAGGGGGGCAAATTTGGTGTAGTCGTCGCGGAACAGGGCCGGGCTGATGCTCGTCTCGTAGTCTTCCAGGGTGAAGGTGCAGAAGGGCTGGCCCATTTTCGTGGTCTTGAACAAGACGTTATTGATGAGACCAGCTACGGCGATTTCCTTGTTCTTGTGGTTGTCAAGCACGTCCAGACCGCAGGTGCAGTAGGCGTCCAGTTCCAGCTTGTAGGAGTCGAGTGGGTGGCCGGAGAGGTAAAAGCCTACCACCTCCTTTTCGCGGCGCAGCTGCTCGGTTTTGCTCCAGGGCTCCATCTCGTGTATCTTGGGTAGCGGCGCTGCCACCGCCCCGAAGGCCGAAGCCCCGAACAGGCTGTGCTGGCTGCTCTCGCGGGCGGCGGCGGCCTGCTGACCCAGCCGCATGGCCTTATCGATGAGGGGCTGGTCGCCGGTCGGGGCGTCGAGGTAGAGGCGGCGGTGCTTGCCAAAATCATCGAATGCGCCGGCCTGGGCCAGGCTTTCAAAGGTTTTCTTGTTCACCGTACGCAGGTTCACGCGCTTGGCAAAGTCGAAGATATCGGAGTACGGCCCGCCTTTTTCCCGCTCCTCCACCATGCTTTCCACGGCCAGCTCGCCCGCGCCCTTCACGGCGGCCATCCCGAAGCGGATAGCACCTTCCTGGTTCACGTTAAACTTGAGCAGGCTCTCGTTCACGTCGGGCCCCAGCACGGCCACGCCCTGCTTGCGAGCCTCTTCGATAAAGAAGGTCACCTTCTTGATGTCGCCCATGTTGTTGGTGAGCACGGCGGCCATGTACTCGGCCGGGTAGTTGGCCTTGAGGTAGCCAGTCTGGTAGGCCACCACGGAGTAAGCGGCCGAATGCGAGCGGTTAAACCCATACTCGGCGAATTTCTCCATCACGTCGAAAACTTCATTGGCCTTTTTGGCCACGATGCCGTGCAGATTCTTGGCACCCTCGATGAACTTGTCGCGCTCCAGGGCCATCTTTTTCAGGTCTTTCTTGCCCATGGCGCGGCGCAGCAAATCGGCACCGCCGAGCGAGTAGCCGGCCAGAATCTGAGCCGTCTGCATAATCTGCTCCTGGTACACCATAATGCCCTGGCTGTACTCCAGAATGGGTTGCAACAGCTCATGCGGGTACACTACTTCTTCCCGGCCGTGCTTGCGGTTGATGAAGTTGGGAATGAACTGCATCGGGCCGGGCCGGTACAGGGCGTTCATGGCAATCAAATCCTCAATATTTGTCGGTCTCAGGTCCTTCAGATACTGCCGCATACCTTCACTTTCAAACTGGAAGGTGCCGATGGTATCGCCGCGCTGGTAGAGAGCGTAGGTCTTTTCATCGTCGAGCGGGATGTCGTCGATGTCGATTTTTACGCCGTGGTTGCGCTCAATCAGGCGCAGGGCATCCACGATGATAGTCAGGGTTTTGAGGCCCAGAAAGTCCATCTTCAGCATCCCGGCGCTCTCGATGACCTTGCCGTCGAATTGGGTGATGAGCAGCTCCGATTCTTTGGAGGTGGAAACGGGGATGTACTTGGTGATGTCGTCGGGAGCGATGATGATGCCCGCGGCGTGAATGCCGGTGTTGCGCACCGAGCCTTCGAGCTGGGTGGCCAGGCGCAGAATCTGGCCCTTGAGGTTGTCGGGGCTTTCGTCGCGCCGGATGCTGTCCAGCTCCTGGTTTTCGGCAAAGGCACCGGCCAGGGTGGTGCCGGGCTTGTCGGGCACCATCTTGGTGAGGTCGTTGGTCTGGGGCAGGGCCAGCTCCATGGCCCGCGCCACGTCCTTGATGCTGCTTTTGGCGGCCATCGTACCGAAGGTGATAATCTGGGCCACCTGGGTTTTGCCGTACTTGCCCACCACGTAGTCGATGACCTTCTGGCGGTTCACGTCGTCGAAGTCGATGTCGATGTCGGGCATCGACACCCGCTCCGGGTTCAGGAAGCGCTCGAACAGCAGCGAGTACTTAATTGGGTCGATGTTGGTGATGCCCACGCAGTAGGCCACGGCCGAGCCGGCCGCCGAGCCCCGGCCCGGCCCCACAGCCACGCCCACCGAGCGGCCGTGGTTGATGAAGTCCTGGGTGATGAGGAAGTAGCCCGCAAACCCCATCGTCTGGATGATGCGCAGCTCGTAGTCGAGGCGCTCCTCGATTTCGGGCGTCCGCTCGGAGTAGCGCGGCTTCGCGCCCTCGAACGCGCCCTGATAGGTGAGGTGGCGCAGGAAGTCGTCGGCGTTGGCGAACTGGGGTGGCAGCGGGAAGTTGGGCAGCAGAATGTCGCGCTGGAGCTTGGGGGGCGTAATTTTGTCGACAATCTCGTTCGTGTTGTCCACGCTCTCGGGCACGTCGGCAAACAGCGCGTTCATCTCGGCCTGGGTCTTGAAGAAGAACTGGTCGTTGGCGAAGCCGAAGCGGGTGTGGGGCTTGGGCTTCTGCAATTCCTCATCAATGCGGCGCAGCTGCTTCTGGGCGCGCTCGTCGCGCGAGTGGTCGCGGCGCAGGTTGTCGAGCAGGTCGTATTTGACCTCGCCCTTGCCCGTCATCAGGGTGTAGTAGTTGGTTTGAATGTCGCCCACGGGGTTGCTGTGCTCCTCGCCCGTGTTCACGCACAGCAGCAGGTCGTGGGCGGCGTAGTCGGTCTGGTTGACGTAGTGCGAGTCGTTGGTGCAGATGACCTTCACGCCGTGCTTCCGGGCCAAACCCAGGAGCACCTGGTTCACGTCTTCCTGGCTTTTGCCGGTGCCGTCGAAGTTCATCAGCCCGTGCCGCTGAATCTCGATGTAGTAGTCGTCGCCGAACATATCCAGCCACCACTTCAGCTTTTCCTCGGCTTCGGCCTCGGAGCGGAACAGGATGGTTTGCGGAATCTCGGCCCCGATGCAGCAGCTGGTGGCAATCAGTCCTTCGTGGTACTGTTCGAGCAATTCTTTGTCGATACGCGGAAACTTGGAATACACGCCCTCGATGAAGCTCAGCGAGCAAAGCTTGCTCAGGTTGTGGTAGCCGGCCTGGTCCTTGGCCAGCAGCAGCTGGTGGTAGCGCTTGTCCTTCTCGCCTTTCTCCTTGCTGAAGGTCTTTTTGTGGCGGTCTTCTACCATATAAAACTCGCAGCCCACGATGGGCTTCACGTTGTACTTATTGGCTTCGGCTACGAAGTTGAAGGCCCCGAACATATTGCCGTGGTCGGTGAGGGCCACGGCGGGCATCCCGTCGGCCTGGGCCTTTTTCATCAGGTTCGTGATGCTGGCCTGGCCGTCGAGCAGAGAATATTGGGTGTGGCTGTGAAGGTGCGAGAAGATCGGCATGGTAAGGAATGTAAGCAGCGGAGAAGTAGTAAAGATACCCAGACCCGCCCGGAGTTGGAAGCTAAAAGAGCCGTCCGGCTGAGTATCAACCAGATAAATTGCCCCCCGGCCAACCCCGCCGTCCGCTTCCGGCGTATAGGTTGTAACTAATCAGTCGGGAAGCGGGTTGGCATAGCTAACTTGCCCTCGGGGAGCAAAAAAGCTTCGATTTTTACTTAGACGCCCGATCATTTTACCATATGAAAGCACTGCCCGCCGTCCTGACCGACCCGGTTTATCACAAGCCTGCTACTTATTCCTGGCTGGACACGCAGCTGCTGAAGGTTTGCCAGGATGAGCGCGACCTGCCTTTCGCCCGGCTGTTGGTGAATATTAGCCTGACGCTCATTCCGCTGGCCTTGCTGCTCTACGTGCCGGGCCTGCCGGGCTGGCTGTGGTGGTCGGCAGCCGTGCTGTTTCACTTCCTGAATAACATCCGCTTCAAAGGGCCGTTTGGGCTGATGCTGCACTGCGTGTGCCACCGGCCGCTGTTTAAGAAGGAGCACGACTGGCTGAATATGGGCATTCCGTGGGTGATTGGGCCGCTGTTCGGGCAGACGCCCGAAACCTACTACACCCACCACATGGGCATGCACCACGCCGAGAATAACATGCCCGAAGACACCAGCTCGACCATGCGCTACCAGCGCGACTCGCTGGGGAGCTTTTTGCAGTACCTGGGCGACTTTATTGCGGTGGGTATTTTTCGGCTGCTGTCTTATTTTAAGCGGAAGAAAAAGCAGAAATTCCTGTTTAAATCTATTCGTGGGGAGGCGGCGTTCTTTGCGCTGTGCGTGGGCCTGAGCTTCGTGAACTGGCCGGCCACGTTTACCGTGTTTATTCTGCCCTTCCTGATTTCGCGGGTGATAATGATGCTCGGCAACTGGACCCAGCACGCCTTCGTGAACCCGATTGACCCGGCCAACGCCTACCATAACAGCGTGACGTGCCTGAACACCAAGTACAACCATAAGTGCTGGAACGACGGCTACCACACCAGCCACCACGTGCGCCCCGCCCTGCACTGGACCGAGCACCCCAATCATTTCCTGAAAACGTTGCCCAAATACGTGCAGCACGAGGCCATCGTCTTCGATGGTATCCACTGGCTCCACCTCTTCGCCTGGCTCATGACCAAGCGCTACGACCTGATGGCCCGGCATTTCGTGAACGTGGGCGAACGGTACACGAGCGATGAGGAAGTCATCGAGCTGCTCAAATCACGCACCCGCCGCTTCGCCGAAACAACGCCTTATGCACCCGTTCCCAGCTCCCGCCTGGTGAGCCACGGAGTGTAGCGCGAACTTTTAGTTCGCGTTTCGTGGAACATGAACGCCTGGGGGGCATTTTCCCGCAGCTTGTTCACCCAAACAACGATACGCGAAGCAGAAGCCTGGCTCTGCCGTCCCGCAGGTCGCGCTACACCCCAACGATTTCTGTTATAACCAAAAGAGGACGGTACTGAGCCGTCCTCTTTTGGTTATAACAGAAATAAATGTCCAAACGCTACTTCGCGGCCCTGATAGTCAGTACCTCACCCGGCCGCACGTTGAAATCGGGCTTGCTATTCCATTCCATAATCTGCTTGATCGTGACGCCGTACTTGCGCGAGATGGCGTACATCGACTCGCCCGCCGCTACCGTGTGGCGTACGGGGCCAGGGGCGGCGGCTGGTGCCGGCGTACCTGCTGTTGCGGGCTTCGCCGGTGTCGTAGCTGGCCGCGGTGCCGATGGGCTGGGCGCGGGCATAGCAGTCGGCTTTGGTGTGGGTGTAGGCGTGGAGGGTGCCACGCGCAATACCTGACCTAGACTTAGGGCCGCGCTGGGGGGCAAATTATTCCACGCCGCCAGGTCAGCGGGGCGCAGACCGTAGCGCCGGGCTATACTATACAGCGACTCGCTTTTTTGCACGATATGCTGCCCAGTGACGGGCACATCCAAAACTTCGGTGGCTTCGGGAGCTGCTGGACTGGCAGGGGCAGGGCGGGGTGGAGTTGTAGTCGCGGCCGGTGTTGATGTAGCGGGTGCTGTTTTAGTCGGTGCTGTTTTGGCGGAAGCGGGCAAATCGCGGAGCACTACCTGACCAGGATTTTTTACCACGGGCTCGGTGGCACCGGCCGTGTCGGCAGCCGAAGTACGCGTCGTGTCCTGAGTCTGGTCGGGGGGCAAATTTTGGCTGGAAACCTGAATTGTGTCGGCAGCAGCTTTGGCAGGAATCTTTGCTTGCGGCTTCACTTGGCTCGTATCAGACGCGGCCGCGGTGGGCAACGTGGGGGGCAAATCCGTCTCTTCCTTAACGGCAGAAGTTACAACTGGTGCTGTCGAGGCGGCCGCAACAGTAAGGCTATCTGCTTCTGCCTCTTCTATGATGGGAGTCTGCTCGACGGGTTCGGTTGGAGCAGACCCGGCCGGGGTTTTCGCTTTTGGCGTAAGTATTCGACGCGGAGTAGCGGGCGTAGGTTGTGACGCCGTTGCTGAACCACTTGTAGGACGCTCAAAAGCAGCTAAGGCCTTGGGATTCTGGCTGTCGACGTATTCAACGGCTACTTCGCGCGGCCGCGTAAACTGGAGCCAGAGCATACGGCCCGGCCGCAGCTCTTCGTTGCGGCGCATGCGGTTTTTGGCTAAGATGGCGCGGGTCCGCATCCCATATTTCTGCCCCACGGTAGTTGCCGTCTCGCCGGGCTGGGCGACGTGGTATTGCACCGAGGACTTATCCCGCTTCTTCTGCACGAAATAAGGCTGCCCGACTACGATGTTATCAAAGGCATACAAGTCATTGTATTGCATGAAGCGCCGCATCTTCAGATTAGCGCGCCGCGCCAGGCTTTCCTTGGTATCACCGGGCAGGGCTACGAGGGCCTGCAACCCATTGATGCGCACGAAATCCGCGTTTTCCGGGTCAATTTCGGGCGGGGTGAGGAGCTGACCGGCCGTAGCAGTGCGCTGCTGGGCCGCTAAGGCTGTGCGCTGCAACTCATCCATGATGGGCACCAGCACGGTGTAGGCTTTACCGGCCGGTACGGCGCTGCCGGGCAGCAGCCAGTGGTTGTGGCGGGCCAGCTCGGCGGGGTCGGTTTGCAGGGTCTGGGCTAAAGCTGAAAGCTGCTGGCCGGGCTGCACCGGAAACTCCTGCAGCAGCATCGGCGGTTGCGGATTCTGGCCCACGGCGGACTCATACGCCACTTTATGCGCCAGGAAGGTGAGAATATAGGGATGCGTCTTTTCGGAAATTTCCATTTCCGTCGCGTCCACGTCGGTGGGCAGCGTGTAGGGCCTGGCTCCGCTCAGGCCCAGGTTGTAGCTAAGCAGCGTGTTGAGCCAGTTGTGAAACGTGGCGTTGTTGCGCTTGAAATACAGCGCTGCCCCCCGCGAGGAGGCCACAATGTGCTTGCGCTCGTCCACGGTGCCATCTACCTGCACGCCCAGCTCCGTCGCCGACTCGCGCTTGAACTGCCAGTAGCCCACCGCATCATGAATGGATTGGGCTTCGCCTTGCAAGCCGCTTTCCTGCAAGGCCAGGTAGCGGAAATCCAGCGGAATACCCTCGGCCTGAAACGTGCGGTCAATCAGCGGAAAGTAAGCGTCGGCCAGATCGACGCGGGCCTGAAACGAGGGCTGGTAGCGGCGCAGGGCATCGGCTTTTTGCTGCACCGCCCGCCGGCCGCCGTCCGTCAGGCGCAGGCGCAGACCGCCGAAAGTAAGCTCCGTGGGTACCGTTACGCTCTGGGCCCCGGCCAGCAGCGGCAGCACCCACAACAGGAGCAGGAATATTCTTTTCTTCATCAGATAAGCAGATAACACGATTAGTAACGCTCGGCTACGGAGTTTATCTTACAAAGAAGGTAAATCTGTGGCTAAAATATACCTTTGGCTTCTTTCAGCTGGGCTTTAGAAGCAGGGGTTAAGGCACAAAAAAGCCCCCCAGCAGCCATTGTCTACCGGGGGGCTTTTTTGTTAAAAATAGGACTAGCGGGGCGCGCCATCACCGCCCGGGCCGCGGCGCTCCGGCCGCTCGCCGGCGCCACCGGTGCTGCTCAGCACGCTGCCGTTGCGCAGGTTATAAGTGAACATCACCATAAAATAGCGCTGCAAAATGTCTGTGCGGGTGTCCTCAATGTAAGCTTCCGTGACGTTGCGCTGAATGCTGCGGTTCTGACCCAACATATCGAAGGCGTAGAGGCGAATTTCGCCGCGCTGCTTCTCGAATATCTTCTTGCCGATGCTGGCATTCCAGAGTGCGTATTGCTGGTTGAAGCCCACCGCCAGCCCACCGTTGTAGCGGTGCGTGAGGTCAGTTTGCAGCGTAAAGCCATTGCCCACACTCCAGTTGAAGCGGAGCTGACTGTTTTGGGTGAAGTAGTTGGTATTAAGCTGGGTACGAGCCGTATTGCGGGCCCGGCTGAAGTTGGAGTTAGAAGAAACCGTGAAATCCAGCCGCTCGCTGATATTGCTGCTCACCACCGCGCCCAGGCCCAGCGTAGGCGTTTGTGAGTAGTTCACCACATCGTTGATGAGGCCCGGAGTACGGCTATAGCCGGCCGTGGCATTCAGATTCAAGTTCGACTTGAGTAAGCCCACCGGCAACCCGTAGCTTAGTACGCCACGCATGGTATACTGCTGCCCCAGGTTAATGGGCCGCGTTAATTGCCCCCCGGCCGGTAGGCGCACCACGCCGCCGTTTAGCTCCAGATTCGTGTCCTCGGTGGCAATGAAGGTGCTGTTGGTAATGTAGTTGTCGGTGAAATTGCCGAGCAACAACGCGAAAAATGTAGTTGACTTCTCGGGTTTCGCGGCCGAGTAGCGAATAGTGGCTGAGTGCTGGGTTTGCTGCTCCAGCGCGGGATTACCGGTTGTGAGTTGCAAGGGGTTGGCATTGTTCACTACTTCCTGTAGCTGGCCAATGGATGGCGGGGGCGTACTGGAACGGTAGAAAAAGCGCAGATTTTTTTCCCGCGAAAAGTTATAGCGCAACATAGCGTTGGGCAGGAAATTATAAAACGAGCGGTTCAGGCTGCTAGTCAGTGGAAAGTCCTGGTCGCTGCACAAATCGGCTTTCTGACCAGCTGCGCCTACCATTACCTGCAAGTCTTTCGTTTGGTGGCGGAAGCTGACGCCTACGCCCTGCGTGAGGTACGTATTGGTGAAAACGTTGCTTAAAGCCGGATTAAGCTCGGCGTATTCGCCAATATCGTCCACAAAATCGAAGGTGCGCTTGTCGGAGTTGTTGGGCGTGTAAGCCAGGGTATAGTTGAATTGCAACTGGTCCTCCTTACTCAGCGGCTCGGTGTACTCCAGGCGGCTGCCCAGGTTCCAGCCATCCTGATTCAAGGTCGAAAACTGGTTGAGCGAATCCGTTTCGGAGAGCGTGCGCAGGTTGTTATCGCCCTGCTTTTGGTTGTAGTTGATGGTGGCATTAGCCGACATCATGCGCCCAGCCTTACCAAAGCGGTGGCGATAGAGGAAGTCGTTGCTGGAGTTAAGACCCGTGAGCGCGGAGCGGTAGTCGCTGAGAACGTTGCTACTGCTGATGTCATCGGCGGCCGTGAAGCCATTGAGGTTGCTGTTGCCCTCGTTTTGCTGCAACGACAGGCGCGGCCGGAAAAGAATGGAATTGGCCGAATCGATCTTGTGCTCCAGGCGCAGATTGAAGCGGTGATTAATGTTACGGCTCGTCGCCAGCGAATTTTCCGAATACGTCTGGTTAGCCGCAACGTCGGATAAGGCAAATTGGCGGAACAGATTAGTGTTGGCCCGGTTCTCCGACAAATTAAAAAAGTAGCTGCCTGTTACCTGCGTTTTCTTGTTCCACACATCGGAGTAGTTCAGGCCGATGGCATGGGTGGTTGAGATGCCGCCGCTGGGACTCACCAGAAAGTCGCCGGCGTTGTTGTCGCTCCCACCGGGCCGCCCGCCGCCCCCGCCACCGGGTCGCCCACCGCCGCCCGGTCGTCCGCCGCCGCGGTTGCCACCACCGCCGGAGCTGCTGGTGACGCCTAGCAAGTCGTCGGTGGCGAAGTTTTGCTCATTTATGTTGTTCGATTGCGCGACCACCGACAAGCGCCGGTCGCCCTCGAAGGAGTTATAGTTGCCGCTTACCCGGTAGCGCTCAGGGCCTGCGCCGGCCACAAAACGGCCAAATTGACCAGTCCGAAACTCGGGTTTGGTAATGATGTTGATCGTTTTTTCTGTGTTGCCGTCGTTAAAACCCGAAAACTGCGACTGCTCGCTCTGGCGGTCCAGTACCTGAATTTTGTCAATCATCTCGGCCGGGATATTTTTCATCACCGCGTCGGGGTCGTCGCCGAAGAAGGGCTTGCCATCGACCAGCACGCGCTGCACATTCTCGCCCTGAGCCTGCACACGGCCATCCTGCACGGTTACGCCGGGCATTTTGGTGACGAGGTCCTGGGCGTTGGCGTCGGGGTTGGTTTTGAAAGCGCGGGCGTTGAACTCGGCCGTGTCGCCGCGCTGCACGGCGGCCGCGGCCCGGCCCGTTACTTCCACTTCGCCCAACTTTATTTGGTTAGAACCCAATAAAATGCCCCCTAGCACCACTGGCTGATTGGCTACCGTGAGTGGCCGGCGCTGAGTCTGGTAGCTGACAAAGGAAATAGTGAGCAGATACCGCCCCGGCGCTACTTCAGTGAAGGAAAAATTGCCCCCCGCATCAGTGGCGACGCCTTGCTTGGCCGAGTCGGGCAGGTGAATGAGCAGGACGTTGGCGCCGGGTAGCCCCGATTGGTCGGTAGCATCCAGCACGCGGCCACTCACGGGTTGGTTTTGGGCAAAAACGTTGGTCGCGGCAACGGTCAGCCAGAAGCCGAGCAGCAGGCGTAGCGCTTTTCTCATAATCAATAGATCAAGGGTAATGCGGGCGTAGATGCTTGGAAAGCGGGAAGGTTTAATCCGAAACACGGATTTAGCGGATGAGCCGGATGTCAGGGATTTTGTGGCCGGCCCATTTTAGACTAAAAAAGCCCCCCAGAAGTGCTTGAGGCCTTTTTCTTGTCAAAGGGATAGACAGTAAGCGACAAACTATGTGTCGACAAAATCCCTGACATCCGGCTCATCCGCTAAATCCGTGGTTCAGACCTTCCGCACCACTAGTAATCCGTCGCGCAAGGGCAGAAACACGTTTTCTACGCGCGGGTCGGCCTGGATTTTCCCGTTGAAGTCCCGGACAGCGTGGGTGTCTTTATCGGCAGGCTTTACAGCGTAGGAGGGCAGGACTTTGTCGCCCCACAATACATTGTCTATCAATAAAAAGCCCCCCGGCCGCACCTGGCGAATAACCAACTCGAAGTAGGCGTCATTGTTGATTTTGTCGGCGTCGATGAACACCAGATCCCAGTTTTCGGTGAGCGTGGGCAGCACCTGCCGGGCGTCGCCGATATGCAAATGAACACGCTCTGTAAGTCCGGCAGCGGCTACATAGCGACGTATGCGGGTTTCAAGCTCTGGGTTTTGCTCAATGGTATGCAGTTCGCCGTCGGGGGTGAGGCCTTCGGCCAGACAAAGGGCCGAGTAGCCCGTGAACGTACCGATTTCGAGGATGCGCCGGGGCCGAATCATGTGGCTGATCATGCTCAGCAGGCGGCCCTGCAAGTGCCCCGATAGCATACGGGGAGCCAGCACCTGCACATGGGTTTCACGGTTGAGGCGGCGCAGCAGCTCCGCCTCGGGCGTAGTGTGGGCTTCGGCGTACTGGTGGCGTGCGTCGTCGGGGGTCACGAGTGGGGCTGCTTATCGACGAATTCGTGGGCAATTTCGCGTTTCAGGGCGCGAGCGGCGCGGGCTTGCTTTGAGGGGTGAAAATAGCGCCACATCACAGCAGAAGTAAGTATCTGGGCTAAGCTAAAAGCGCTGATGCCCGTCACGATAGAGGCTACCAACAAGCTACGTCCGTAGCTCTCGTGCACAAATAAAAATAGCAGCCAGAAGATAGTTGTCAGAACGCCGTTGAGGGTCCAGAACAAACGCTGAATTTTGCTGGTCGCCTTCACTAAGCGAGAATGCTTTGGCAGCCTCCAGACAAACCAAGCAACAGCCAGCAAGCCTACTACCGAAGAAATATATTGTAGCCACCGATACAGCGTGAACGGTCCTACCCATAGCTCTAACCCCTTGATGTTAACTGAAATAACTGTATCGCTGTGCGTAAACGCATCCCAGAACACATGCGACACGCTTCCTATAATAATCCCCAGCAGCATTCGGCTGCTCCACAGGTTGCGTAAAGACCAGGGCTTTTCGGCCAGCCAGCTTAGTCGTGCCCGAAGAAATAAGGGAAGGCAACGTACTAGCGGCCGTTTTACTAACCCATGAAATAACCCGGCTATCAATAGGCTTGTGGGTAAATTAAACCAAAGCATACCTAGCCAGGTGTGCCCGTAAGAGCCATAAGCCTGCAGGCGAAAGAAGTACTCAAAATCGGGGGCCATAGCACCCAGTACCAGCCCTGACATGGATAGCCAGCGGCGGGTTCGGAAAAGAAGTGGCAATACAATAGCCGGATGTGCAAGGGTAAAGGGCATTCTGAAGAAAAATAATTAGCTAACGAAAAGCATATTCCTGTAGAATACTTACATAATGACTGAGGAGTTGGCGGCTATCGGGTCGACAGAATTCTTTCCAGCTTAAATCGCCAGATGCGGAATCCCGATTTCCCCGTTTCCTGCCAGTACGCCGTGATGCGGTACAACCCATCATAACGATAGAAAAAAAGCCCCCCAGTGCCCTGAATACGGCGTACTACCCGCACGGGCTGGTCGGTGGCTTGGCTGCGGGCTAGTTCGAGGTTGGCACCAGTCATCGTTTGATCGGCTACTTGTTGGCCCGAGGAGCTGCTGCGCCCGCCCTGGCCCGTGTACAGGATAACGTGGCCCAAGTCCACATCATCCTCATAGCATTCGGCCAATACAATGGATTCGGCGCCTAAGCCGCTTCTCGCTCCAATGCCGGCACGGGTAGGCCGGTGTACGCCGGAAGCGCTCAGCTCCAGTCGATTCAGAAACTCGTGCCCTTCCTGAATACCGGCAATTTCTCCAAAAATGGCAGGCTGCCTGGCCATCGGTGCGCCTTACTCCGGCACGTATTGCAGCACGCTCAGATTGTCGTCGCGCAGCACGTCATTGGCTAGCTCACTCAGCTCGGAAGCGGTGATAGCGCGGATACGATCGAAAATCTCGGTGAGCGGCTCCACCCGGCCAATGTCGAGGGTGCTTTTGCCGAGGAGCTGCATCAGGCCGCTGTTGCTTTCCTCCGACATGGCTAGCTGGCCCATCAGCTGCTCCTTGGCCGTGTGCAGCTGCAGGGAGCCCAGGGGTTTTTCGCGCAGGGTTTTCAGCTCTTTCTGCACCAGCGCCACGGTGCGCTTCACTTGCTTTTTCTCCGTGCCGAAATAAATGCCAAACATACCCGTGTCGGTGTAGGGCGAGTAGGTGGCGTCGATGGTGTACACCAGGCCATATTTTTCGCGCACTCCTAAGTTCAGGCGCGAATTCATGCCCGGACCGCCCAGGATGTTGGTCAGCATGAAAAACGGGATGCGGCGCGGATCTTCAATGGCGTAGGCCGGGCCGCCAATCAGGCAATGCGCCTGCGTTATGGGCTTGCGCTCCAGCTGCTCCATGCGCTGATAAGACGAGAACGGCGTGCGCGGACGCTCACCCAGACGAGCGGGCAGCGGCGCCAGGTATTTCTCGGCCAAGCGCTTCACTTCCGTAAACGGTAGGTTGCTCACCGAACTAAATACGAGCCGGTCCGTGCGAATATTATCGGCCAGGAACTGCCGGAAATCCTGCTGTTGAAAGCCCGATACGCTCTGGCGGGTGCCCAGAATGTTGTGGCCCAGGGCATGATTACCAAAAATAACGGCGTCGAAGTCGTCGATAATGGCGTCCTCGGGGGCGTCGTGGTACATGGCCATTTCCTCCAGAATCACGCCGCGCTCCTTCTCAATTTCGCGCTCCGGGAATACGGAGTGGAAGGTGAGGTCGGTGAGCAGTTCGAAGGCGCGCTCGAAGTGCGTGCTGAGCAGCGACGCGTAAAAGCAGATTTTCTCTTTCGTGGTGTAGGCGTTCAATTCGCCCCCCACGGTTTCGAGGCGGTTGAGGATATGGAAGGAGCGACGCTTTTCGGTGCCTTTAAATGCCATGTGCTCCCAGAAGTGGGCCAGGCCTAATTGGTGCAGGCCCTCGTCGCGCGAGCCAATGTCGAGCAGGAAGCCACAATGCGCGATTTTGGTGTGTAGTACTTGTTTGTGCAGCACGCGGATGCCGTTGGGCAGCTCGTGCAAATCGTAATCGGCCATTTAATATGGGCTTGGAGTCGTGAAAACAGGCGGGGCAAAGGGGCTAAACGTAACCAAAATTTTGCCCCCTGACTAGTAATAACCAGCTTGTGGCTTGACTGGTTTCCTTCTGTTTTTTGAAGAATCAGAAAGGGTGCAAAGGTACAAAAAAGCCCCCCGCCACAATATTCCTTCGCCTTAGTGCTGGGCCGAGGCCCAGGCTTCGGCCTCGCTTAGCGCATCAATAAGCTGCTGCGTTTGGATGCCGCGGGCGCAGTAAAAATGACCCAGGGGGCATTTCTTGTGCCCGTGCAAGCCGCAGGGCTGACAATCCAGCTGTTCTTCAACCTGCACTACCCGCGAGAACGGACTTAGCGGTCCGAAGCCAAAAAACGGCACCGTAGAACAAAAGACCGCGCACGTAGGAGCCCCTATAGCGGAGCACAGGTGCAAAGGGGCTGAGTCGTTCACGTAATTAAGGACCGCCCCGCGCATTAGCGCCGCCGACGCCAGCAGGGGAAGCCTACCCGCCAAGTTTACGACCCCGGCCCGCCCGCCTTCCTGGCGCAGCCGCTCGCACACGGCGCTGTCGGCAGGGGCACCCAGCAGATATACGCTGTAATGAGGCGGTAGTGCCCGTAGCAGTTTCAGCCATTGCTCCTCCGGGAATTGCTTCGTAAACCAGACCGACGTGGGCGCGATGCAGACATAAGGGCCCCGATTAACATACGACGCGACGGTGGACTCGTCGGCAGGCGTGGGAAAAAGGCGGGGCGGCGTAAGCGGGGCTTCGGTTTCAGGGTAAAGCAGATGCAGATTGCGTGTCACCTCATGAATTCCCTGGCCCATGAGGTGGGGCGTAACCTGCGTAAACGCAAACGAAAGCGGGTTTTTGTCGAAGCCAATGCGCTTGGGTGCGCCCGAAAAAGCAGTAAGAAAGCCCGTGGAGGCAAAGCGCTGCAGATTGATCACCCGCTCGTAGTCGCCGGCCCGAATACTGCGCAGCAAGCGCCACAGGTCGCGGTACTTATGGTTTTTCTTGTCCCAGATCAGCACATCGCGCACATGCGGGTGTTGCTCTATCAGGCCCTCGTTGCCTTTGCGGACCAAGAAATCGACGGGCGTGTTCGGCTCAGTCTGGCGCAGGCGTTCCAGCAAGGCCGTAGCCAGAATAACATCGCCAATAAAAGCGGTTTGAATGAGCAGAATGGCGCGGCGCGGGTGCGACTTGGGCGGCATCAGAAACGAAAAGGAGCGAGCAGAGCGGGGGGCGAAAATACCTAAGCTACCATAGGATACAAGCTTATGGCAACCCCAAAAAGCTCATATTTTTGATTTTAAAGCAATAACACCAAATAGCCTGCTTAAAGTGCAGCCAAAGTCAGAATGTGCGGAGCTGCCAACATAACGAATGAATAAGAGGGAGGCCATTCGTCCTGAAGCGCCGCGTGGTACTTGTGGAAGTATGCGGCCTTAGGCTCATTCTTCTAACTTGCAACCGCGCCCCGGTGCGTATTTCTTTCTCCCAAACCCAGCCCGTCTTATGCGTTACGGACCCCTTGATCCCCAGCTTTTTATTGAAAACCGCCGCAATTTCGTTCAGCAGCTGCTGCCGGCGTCGTTGGCCATTTTTCACGCCAACGACACCATGCCCACCAATGCGGACGGCACGATGGCGTTTCGGCAAAATAATGACCTGTTCTACCTTTCCGGTGTAGATCAGGAAGAGAGCATGCTGCTTTTATTTCCCGATGCCAAGCTACCCCAGCACCGCGAAATCCTGTTTTTGAAGGAAACCAGCGAGCATATTCTCATTTGGGAAGGCTATAAGCTGACCAAAGACGAAGCCCGCGCCAACTCCGGTATTCGCACCATTCTGTGGCTCGACAGCTTCCAGCAGGTGCTGCATGCGCTGATGAATGAGGCGGAAAACGTGTACCTCAATACCAACGAGCACATTCGGGCCGTGGTAGAGGTAGAGACCCGCGATGCGCGCTTTATTAAAGATATTCAGGCGAAATACCCGCTGCATCAGTACCGCCGCGCCGCGCCGCTGCTGCACCATCTGCGGGCCATCAAGAGTAAGGAGGAAATCCGGCTGATGCGCGAGGCGGCGAATATTACGGAGAAGGCATTTCGTCGTTTGTTGGGCTTCGTAAAGCCGGGCGTGTGGGAATACGAGATTGAGGCCGAGATTCTGCATGAGTTTGTGCGTAACCGCTCCCGCGGTCCGGCTTACGGCAGTATTATCGCCTCGGGCGCCAGCGCCTGTATTCTGCACTATGTGAGCAACGACCGCCAATGTCAGGATGGCGACGTGCTGCTACTCGACTTTGGGGCCGAATACGGCAACTACGCCGCCGACCTGTCGCGCAGCATCCCTGTGAATGGCACGTTCACCAAGCGCCAGCGCGATGTATACGAGGCCGTGCTGTCCGTCATGAAGTTTGCCACCTCGCACTTAGTAGCTGGCAACAATATAGAAGACTACCACGCCGCCGTGGGCCAGCACATGGAGCAGGAGCTGATTAAGCTGGACTTGCTCAAGGAAGCGGATGTTCGCAACCAGGACCCGGCCGCGCCTCTCTATAAAAAATACTTCATGCACGGCACCTCTCACTACTTAGGCCTAGATGTGCATGATGTGGGGGGCAAATACCGTACGTTTGAGCCGGGCATGGTATATACCTGTGAGCCGGGTATATACATTCGGGAAGAGGGCCTGGGCATCCGGCTGGAGAACGATATTCTCATCACCCGCAGCCAGCCCGAGGATCTGATGGCCACCATTCCGCTGGAACTAGCCGACATCGAGCGCCTCATGGCTCAGTAAGGGCAGCAGGTACCAGACAGGCCTAAAAAAGGGGCGCTCCACCAAAGAGCGCCCCTTTTTTAGGCCTGTCTGAACAAAAAAACTGTTTTTTTTGAAAATTAAAAAAGATAAATATTTCTTTGCACTCCCATAGGCAAGCCTGAAAATCAGGCCGAAACGCTGTTTTGGTGGAAATAAGTTCAGAAAAATGCCCCCTATTTGAGTCCGCAACAACAACCTTATTCGTAATGGAAAGTATAGGCAGTCAGTTAAGGCTCTTATTCAACCCCGAAAAGCTGCTAAAACCAAAGAAAATGTTTTCACCTAACCTGTATGCTATGAGACACCTTCTAGCAAAATCTGCGGTCTTGGGATTAGCGCTGCTAGCGGCGGCCCCCGAGGGTCACGCGCAAAGCGCGGACCGCAAGACCGGCATTAGCCTTTACGGCAGCACCCTGCAATACCACGGCGACCTGGGCTCGGAGTGGTTCAAGTCCAACAAGATCGAGTACGGCGGGGGCATCACCCTCTCGCGCTATATCACACCGGGCATCGACATCGGCATCGCCGCCAACTACGGGGACATGAAGTTCTCCACCAAGGTGCTCAAAGGCATTGAGGATTTGCCCCCCGCTATCCGCCGCTTCGACGCGAACGTGACCACGATTGGGGTGCCCATCAAGTTTAAGCTCAACAACGGCTGGGCTTTGAAAGAAGATGCCGTATTCGCCCCCTACCTGAGCTTAGCGCCAGGCCTGATGATTGCTTCCTCAGATAAGTTCTCTAATGTGGGTGGCGGCGAGCAGAACCTCGGCAACCGCGACCACTACGCGGCTTACATCCAGGGCAATGCTGGTATTGCTCTGAATTTCTCGCCTTCGTTCGGCATCTTCGTGCAGACGGGCCAGATTTATGCCGCTACCAACACGATTGACAACGTAGACAAAGGCGACCTGAATGACCGCTACCTGCAACACTCGGCTGGTATCACCTACAACTTTGGCAAGCCCAAAGATGAGGACATGGACGGTGTACCGGATCGGAAAGACAAATGCCCTGCTACTCCAGCCGGCGTAGCCGTGGATGAAGCTGGCTGCCCACTTGACGGCGACGGCGACGGCGTACCTGATTATCAAGATAAGTGCCCCACCGAGAAAGGCCTGGCTAACCTCGAAGGTTGCCCAGACCGTGATAACGACGGTGTACGTGATTCCGAAGATGAGTGCCCAGACCAAGCTGGTACGGCTGCTCTCCGTGGTTGCCCCGATGCTGATGGCGACGGTGTAGCTGACAAGAACGATACCTGCCCTGATACTCCTGCCGGTACGCAGGTTGATGCTACGGGCTGCCCCGTAAACCTCGACCAGGACGGTGATGGTGTGAAGGACGACATGGATAAGTGCCCCGGTACTCCGGCTGGTGCTACGGTAGACTCTACTGGCTGCCGCGTGATTGAACCAGCGTTGATGCAGAAAGTACGTCCCGTACAGTTCGAGACCAACAGCACGGTGATTCGTCGCCAGTCGTATGGCACGCTTGACAACATGATCAAGATTCTGGAGCAATACCCTGAGTATAGCCTCCGCATCGCTGGTCACGCTGACAGCCGCGGTACGAATGAGTACAACCAGGGTCTGTCGGAGCGCCGTGCGGCCTCGGCCAAGCGCTACTTCACGGGCAAGACAGTTGATCCGAACCGTATCACTACGGTAGGCTTCGGCGAAGATCAGCCCGCTGCACCGAACACTTCGGCTGCTGGTATGGCTAAGAACCGCCGTGTAGAATTCACCTTCGAGTTCTACATTCCAAGCCAGCCTCAGCCTTAATCGTTGACCGGCTTTAGCCCCAAAAGCGGCGGACCTATCTGGTCCGCCGCTTTTTTTGCCCTGATGTTGGAATGAATAGCATTGCTTCACAAAAAAGACCGACCG
>NZ_FWWW01000094.1 GCF_900176135.1 Hymenobacter roseosalivarius DSM 11622
CTTCTCCACCCTCTTCCCTACTGCCCCATGAAAAAGAGCCGTTTCAGCGAAGCGCAAATTAGCGACAGATCTGCGCCAACAAGGTCAGGGCCAGACCGTGGCCCAGATCTGTCGGGAGCACAGCATCAGTGAGCCCACGTTTTACCAGTGGAAGAGCAAGTACGGTGGCCTGGAGGTCACCAAATTGCAACGCCTCAAGCACCTGGAGGAAGAAAACCGCCGACTCAAGCAACTGGTGGCCGACCTGAGCCTTGAAAACCAGGTCGTCAAGGAGGTGCTGCGAAAAAAGTAGTGGCCCCGGCCGAGCGGCGGGCCGTGGCCCAGCAGGCCGTAGCGCGGGGGCTGAGCTGCCGCCGGGCCTGCGCCCCTGGTGGGTCTGGCTCGCCGCTCGGCCGGGGCACGGCCGGGGCGACCAAGCCGCCCGGCAAGCGGCTGACGCCACGGTGGTGGCCGCCCGGGTGGCGCTGGTGAAAAGCCACCCGGGCTGGGGCTTCTGGAAGTACTACCACCGGCTGCGCAAAGACGGTCTGCTGCTCATAAGCTGTTTGAGGTAGCAGAATTTAAGCACTCTTCGGATGTTTGCTAGGGCAATCCACGCGTTGGCATGGTGCAAGCCTCGGTCGTATTCCTTTGACAATCTACGGGTAGCGCTGAGCCAGGCAAAGGTGCGCTCGACAATCCAGCGCCAGGCATGGATGCAACAGTTCGTTTTTTCCACCAGCACATGGGTCGGTTTCTCGACCCGGATGCCGTAGTGCTGGGCCAGGTGCTCGCGAAAGACGCCGTTAAACGAGTTGTCGACGAAAATGACTTGTACTTGCCCCAACAGCTCCCGCACAGCCGCCACTTCGTCCCAGAAGGCAATGGCCGCCGGCCCGTCGACCGTATCAGCACTGTACCGCCTTCGAGCGGCCTTTTCTCTTGCTTGTTCCACCAAGCTAAGTTAACTCAAACAGCTTCTAAGGAATACAGCCGATTTAAGTATATTGACAGTACCCAATTATGCTTTCAAAGCAGGTTGCTGCTCTATTGTTAAGCTTATGAATATTAATGCGTAAATATACTTATGTAATAAAATATTATTAGTTTAGAAAATCATTTGAAAATGATAATATGAAATGCATAAAAAATCACGTACAAAATATTACAACAATTATTAAATTGACAAAAAATAAAATGCTTTATTATATTTTTATTAATCATTGGTTTACACACAGAAGCTATGACTCAAAGCCATACAAGTAATATTTTCGGTAAAAAATGGTACGCTATAAAAATGTTTACTGGTGGGCCTGGAGGGTCTAAAATCACCGATTCAGCTCCAAAAGAAGATTGTAGCTCTTTGCCATCAAAAATGCCTTATTTATTTTATCTGTATATTGATAGATCTGTGTTTATCAAAACAGACTATGTTTTTAGAAAAGGTAGATCTCCTATAGATGTTAAAATAAGTCATAATATATTATCTGTATATTACTCTATATTAGCAGATGATAAAATTGATTTCGAAATACTTTATTCGAGTGATGATTTTTTGCAAATTTCAGAACCAGATCAGAAAACTTTTTTTTGTATCCGATAGATCATTACAATGAGATAAATTTATTAATATCTATCTAAGTAGACTTAGCTAACATAGTAAATATTGCTATTATAGCGGTTTCGAGGACGGTGTAGCCCTATCTGTAAGTAGGTTGCCTACTATGGCAGCAGGAGCTACTCCAGTTTCGGGCAGCCATACTAATACTTTACTTCACCGCAGGCAACGTAATGGTTACACCGTTCGCGAAACTGCTATAATATGAATCACACATAATTAAGCCTAAAGAATATACCTTGTTGTTATTTCGCTTTTGAATTGAAGAAATAAAGTTTAAATGGTCAACTCACGTAAAATCAAAAACGTTATTCTTTACCCCACGGGCTCCCACAGCCGCTTCTTCACCGCCTCTTCCACCCGCTTCGGGCGCTGGGTCTGCGGGTCTAGGAGTACCCACTGGGTTTCGGCTTCGCAGAGCAGCACGTTATCGGCGGCCCGCTCGATGCGCACGAAGCGCTGGGACTGGGCCCCGCGCACTTCGCCCACCCAGGTAGTGCAGTGCAGCTCCTCGCCCAGAAACGCGGGCTTGTGGTAGCGGATCCGGTGTTCCAGCACCACCCAGATATACTGTTCCCGCTCGCCCTTCGGGATGGCGGTCAGCCAGTGCGCTGCCGCGGTATCCTGCACATACTGCACGTACTGCACATTGTTGACGTGGTTTAGCTCGTCAATGTCAGATTCTACAACGGTAATCAGGCGGGAAAAGCGGAAGGCAGGCGTGGGTTCGGACATAGCAAGAGGAAGCTGGTTGTGATGAGCAGCGAAGCCGCAAAGTAAAACCACGGCGGCTCAGCAGCGGCTTACGACCTATAATAGTGTCTGCGCTAGGAGAGGGCTGTAAAGCAGATTTGTCTTAATCCTAAATAGCTAATACTACGTGCATTAAGAGTCGCCAGCGCAGACTGATTATTATCTATTTGATTATAGCGGAACGCGAATTTTTAAATCGTGTTATAGCACCTCACAGTAGGGTCAGCCGAACGTTGGCGTACCATTCAATTTGCCCCCCAAGGCTAGCTAAGAGAGCTAATCGTATCACTGGGAGGCTTTTTTACGAAATAAAATCGTATCTTTGCACCCGCATTTGAGAATGGCCCTGTTCCGCGCAGCTACGGCTGCTTTTTGTAAATTTCTGGCCGTCACCGTCTTCCGTCCGTTGCTTCCGTCGCTTGTCGTTGTTGAGAGTGTGGGTGAAGAACGTCGCTGAATCTGCTGTTTTCAGAGCTAGTTCATCTCATTCGATCTAAACACAACATGGAAAAAGTAAAATTTGAAGAACTGTCGTTATCGACAGAAATGCAACGCGCGATTACCGAAATCGGCTACGAAGAGGCTTCGCCGATTCAGGCAGAGGCAATTCCCGCGCTGCTCGCCGGTCGCGACGTGATTGGCCAGGCCCAGACGGGTACCGGCAAAACGGCGGCCTTCAGTATCCCGGCCATCGAGGGCGTCGATACTAACTCGCGCAACACCCAGGTACTCGTTCTCTGCCCCACGCGTGAGCTGGCCGTGCAGGTTTCGGGCGAAATTCAGAAGCTCGGTAAGTATAAGTCAGGGTTGGCCGTGGTGCCTATCTATGGTGGCTCGTCTTACGATCGTCAGTTCCGCGCCTTGGAGCGCGGCGTGCAGATCGTAATTGGTACGCCGGGTCGCGTAATGGACCACCTGGAGCGCGGTACGTTGAAGCTGGATCATTGCAAAATGATCATCCTCGACGAAGCCGACGAAATGCTGGACATGGGTTTCCGCGAGGATATCGAAACAGTGCTCAAGAAAATGCCTGAGGAGCGCCAGACGGTGTTCTTCTCGGCTACCATGAGCAAGCCCATCATGGACATGACGAAGCGGTATCAGAAAGATCCGCAGATCGTGAAGGTAAACCACCAGGAGATGACTGTTTCGAACATCGAGCAGTCGTACTACGAGGTGCGTGGTCCCCAGAAAAAAGACGTGCTTACTCGCCTGATTGACATGTTCAATCTGAAGTCGGCCATCGTGTTTGCCAACACCAAGCGCATGGTAGACGAAATCGTGGGCGACCTGCAAGCCAAAGGCTACTTCGCCGAAGGTCTGCACGGCGACATGGGCCAGCAGCAGCGTCAGAATACGCTCGACAAGTTCCGTAAAGGCACTCTGGAAATCCTGGTTGCCACCGACGTAGCCGCCCGCGGCATCGACGTGGAGAACGTGGAGGCCGTAATCAACTACGACCTGCCCGCCGACGAGGAATACTACGTGCACCGTATCGGCCGTACGGGCCGCGCCGGCAAGTCGGGTCGCGCCTTCACCTTCGTGAGTGGCCGCGACATCTATAAGCTGCGCGACATCATGCGCTTCACCAAGGCCACCATCAAGCTGGAACGCGTGCCGTCGTTTGAGGATGTGACCGAGGTGAAAACCACGCTGTTCCTGACCCAGATCAAGGATGTCATTGAAAAAGGCAATTTGGAGAAGTACGTAGGCCGTGTGCAGCGTCTGTTGGATCAGAGCGAAGAAATTACTTCGCTTGACATTGCTGCTGCCTTGCTCAAGATGAGCATGAAGGAAGAGAAGCGGGTGGAGCAAAGCCTCGACGCTGGTCGTAGCCAAGCCGCGCCGCGCCCCGGCTACACCCGCATGTTCGTGACAATGGGCAAGAAGGACCGGATTCACCCCCGTGATATCGTTGACCTGATTGCCGAGAGCACAGGCCTGACCGCTGGTAAAGTAGGTGATATCGCCCTTTACGACAAGTTCAGCTTCGTGGAAGTGCCTTCGGAGTTTGCCGAAGAAATCGTAACCAACCTCGGTCGCGCCAGCATTAATGGTCGTCCGGTGGCCTTTAACGTGGCTACGCCCGTGCAGGAAGGCGACGCCAAGCAGGAAGGTGGTCGTGGCCCAGGCGGCTTCGGTGGTGCCAACGAGAATCGTCCTGCGCGTCGTGGCCCAGGTGGCTTCGGTGGCGGTGAGCGTCGCGAAGGCGGCTCGAGCTACGGCGGCAACCGTGGCGGCAGCAGCTACGGCGAACGTCGCGAAGGTGGTTCCAGCTACGGCGGTGCTCGTGGCGGCAGCAGCTTTGGCGGCAACCGCGGTGGCTCCAGCTACGGTGGTGGTTACAAAGGTAACCGCGACGGTGGCAGCAGCGGCAGCAGCAGCTACGGCGGCGGCTACAAAGGCAAGCGCGATGGTGACAGTGGTGCCAGCAACGCGGGCAGCACCGGCGGCGGCTACAAGCCCCGCAGCACTAGCGACTTCGACGAATAGATCAAGCCTCCAGGTAGCTTTCGCTGATCACACGGCGAATCTACTTTAAGTAGAAAAGCCCCCCAGACGTTGGTCTGGGGGGCTTTTTTTGTGGTTGTGAAACCAGTACTACTTCTTGCTCGCGTCGCGCAGCGACTTGATGGTGTCGTGGGCTTCGCGTACGCCTTGGTATTGCTTCTCGATGATAGACTTCAGTTGGCCGGGGAGGCTTTCCGCTTTCAAAGCTGTTTGGTAGGCTTTTACTGCGTAATCCTCGCCACGCTCGCACTCGTTGAGGATGCTTTCACGGTCCTTGCTGGTGATGGCAGCCTTAATGTTAATGAAAGCGCGGTGTACGGTGCCGGTGATGGATGTGTCTTCCTCGGCTTTCAGGTTAAGCTGGTGCATCTGGTCTTCTAGCTCAGTTAGATAACCGTCGCGCTGGGCGGCGTATTTCTTGAAGACCTCTTTCAGGTCCTGATCTTCAACGTCGGTGAGGGCGGTGGCGTAGCCAACTTCACCGTCTTTGAGGGTTTGAACGAGTTCGTTGAGTAGGGCTTGGGTTGCTTTGGAATCCATGAGGAGTAGAGTTGGGGTAGGTAAAACAGTAACTCTACTGCTTTACTGTGTCCATACCTGCAAGGTTGCAACGCGGGTTATTTGGCCTGGTTGATGGCGCTGCTAAAGTTATCAGTCATTGTCCGTGGCTGCTGCAGGAAAGCACTTATCGCGGACAAGGTTTCGATGGGCGCGCTCAGGTGCGGACAATGACCAGTGGCGCCCAAGGTGAGCAGCATAGATGTAGGTATCGCTTCATGTATAAACGCACCAACTCGCGGGGGGGCAAATGTGTCTTCCGTGCATTGTAAAAGCAGTGTCTTGTTTGTCAGTTTGGATAGCATAGGCCGGTAATCCGACAGGAAAGTTATGCGGGCAAACTCCTTGGCTATGTCCTGATTTGCCCGACAAAAGAGTTCCTCTAGATCTTGTTCCAGCGAGGGACAATCAGGGTTTCCCATGATAAAGGGCGCGTAGGTGGTGGCCCAGCCTTCGTAATCAGCCTGCATAGTAGCCAGCATGGCCTCTACATCAGCGCGTTCAAAGCCCCCATAATAGTCGCCGTCGTTGATATAGCAGGGGGAAGGGACGAGGAGAATTAACTCAGAAAAGCGGTCGGGTTCCTGAATGGCGCACAGGATGCATAGCGTAGCTCCTACCGAGTGACCTACTAGAATGGCGTCCTGTAAGTTCAACTCGTGGTATACCTCCAGAATGTCGGCTGCATAGGCCTCTAGGGAAGCATATTTCCCCGAGTTATACCCGGAGCAGTCGGAGTCACCGACTCCCACCTGATCGATAAGGACGATTTTATAAGTGTCTAGTAATCCTGGCGTGATATAGCGCCAGACGCTTTGATCACAGCCGAAGCCGTGGACTAATACCATCGGCTGTTCACCTTTGCCAATAACCTTAACGTTGTTGCGTATGCATGCATCCATAGTCTGTTGTGGACCAGGTGACCTCTTGACGAGGAGTACTATTCTTCTAAAATATACAATGATTCCTTAATGAACCCTCAACAGGTCACGACTATTACTGTCTAGGTTGCACCATTCTGCCACCCTATGCTGCAAATGCACTTATACCAAGTATTTTAAGTCTTTAAAACAGAAAAGACATTGTTGAGCCTGCCTCCTGCTATCGGGTCAACCTACAATTCGCTCTAAGTCTACCCCGCCTGAGCGCCTTCGCGCCGCGGACAAGTACTTGCGCCCACAAGGCAGGACGTGCTGACAAAAGAGGATACTAAGAGCCACTAGCTGCCATGGCCCGCCCAGCCAGGTAGCCCGTCGTCCAGGCGGCCTGAAAGTTGAAGCCTCCGGTAATGCCATCAATATCAAGTACTTCACCAGCAAAGTAGAGACCCGGCGCCCGACGGCTTTCCATAGTATGCATATTAACCTCGCTGAGCACGATACCACCGCAGGTTACAAATTCCTCCTTATAAGTGGTTTTGCCCCGCACGGGCAGAGGCGTACGCAGAAGACTTTCAATCAGGCGGTTTTGCAGCTTGGCCGGCAGCTCACTCCAACGCATTTCCGGCCCGATGCCGGCCTGATCGGTGAGGGTGCGCCACAGGCGTTGGGGCAGGCCAAACAGCGGATTGCTTTCCACGGTTTTGCGGCCATTCTGGTCCCGAAAGGTGTGCAGCCACTGCCGCAACGATTCTTCGGTGTGGGCCGGTACCCAGCTTACCAGGGCCGTGCTTTCATAGTTTAGTTCGTGCAGACGGCGTGCTCCCCAGGCCGATAGCTTAAGTACGGCCGGCCCGCTCACACCCCAGTGCGTTACCAGTATAGGGCCTTCATATTCCAGTTTTTCGCCCGCCACCCGCACCCGCACATGGGGCACGCTCACGCCCGGTAGCTCCCGCAAGGGCGACTCGGGCACGTTGAAGGTAAACAGTGAAGGCACTGGCTCCACTATGGAGTGGCCCAATTGACGCAGCCACTGGTAATTCTCCGCTTTAGGAGAGCCACCGGTGGCAATGAGCAGGCGCGCGACCGGCAATTCCTGAGCATGGGCACCCGTAAGCCGCAGGCGGAAGCCACCGCCGGGCTGGGGGGCAATTTCCTCGGCATTGGTTTGCGGCAGGATACGCACCCCGGCCCGCTGCGCGGCATCGAGCAGACACTGGGCAATGGTTTCGGAGGAGTCGGTGGTGGGGAACATGCGCCCGTCGGCCTCGGTTTTTAGGGCCACGCCGCGCTGTTCAAACCAGGTAATGGTGGCGCGGGCGTCAAACTCCCGGAATGCTTCTTTGAGCTGCTTGCCACCGCGCGGGTAGTGCTGGGCCAGCTGCGCGGGCGACTCGCAGGCGTGGGTTACGTTGCAGCGCCCGCCACCCGAAATCCGGACTTTGCTCAGCAGCTTGCCGGTTTTTTCAATCAGATACACCGTTAAGCGTGGGTTAGCCTCGGCGCAGGCAATGGCCCCGAAGAAGCCCGCCGCGCCGCCGCCGAGGACGGCTACGGTGTTAAAATGGGAAGGAGTTTGCACCCGGCAAAGATACGAACCTTGCCTCCTAAAATGCTCGCGCTAAGGATAGGAGTGAGGCTAGCACGCCGTTAAGGCTGCCTCCAAATCATCGTGCTGAAAGTGGTAATCCAACGTCTGCCGAATCAAGGTGCTATCAATGATTTTGCCCCCCAGCGAATCATCCAACCGAAAACCAGGCGGCTTTAGTCCCAACTGCCGGGCGGCCTTGGAATAAAAATCACTACGCACTGGGTGGGAGAGGGCGCACGCATTAAATGTATAGCCCCAGGCTTGCTTGCGAATAATAGCCGATAACAAGCCCACGCAGTCAGCGAGGTGAATCAGATTGACGGGGGCACTGGCCTGTGCCACATCGTGGCGGCCAGCCAGAAAGCGGCCAGGTGGGCGCTGGGGACCAAATAAGCCCCCCAGCCGCACGACGGTATTGCGCTCCTGATCTTGGCCGTTTGTTTGGGGGGCAAATAAATCCTCAGCCCGCAGTATATCCGAGGCCGCATCGGGTGAAGCCTGGGCATCGGTTTCGCGCATAGCTCGCGGCTCATCAGCATATACGCTGGTCGAGCTTACAAACAGTACCTGTTTTACCTGGCAGGTCGAAACGGCTTGCGCGACGGGACGCAGCAGGTCAACGTAGCTGCCGGTCGTGGTTCCTCGGCGGGGGGGCACGTTAAGGACTAGGGTCTCAGTGCCGCTAAGCAGGGTGTGCAGGGTGTCGCGGTCGGTAGCGGTAAATTTGCCCCCCAGACTCAGCAGATACGGCCGGATACTCGCGTCGCGCAGCGTGAGCACGCGGGTTGGCGTGGTAGTAGTGCCGGCCACGGAGTAACCCTCGGCCACAAGAGCCTTGGCCAGGGGCAAACCTAGCCAGCCGCAACCCAGCACGGCTATCGTCGGATGAGGAGTTAATGGGGAGTTACTCATGCGGACCAAAGGTGGCAAAAAATCCTTCGGGGGCAAGTTGGCTGCTCGAAAATCGGAAAAGCCATTACATTACGGCATATTCATGATGTCCGTATGTCATCTGCCACCCGCCTCTACGATCATCTAGCTGACGAATTTGAGGCCCGTATTCGGATTTTACCGCTTGAGGAAGGTGGCCGATTGACGCCCGCTTACAATGGTATCCGCTGGGATTTTCGCTACGCTCAGGGAGAGTGTGCCAAGCAATACTTCATGTTGTACCCCGACTTCTACGACCCAGCTACCGGCGCTTCTTTCCGGGATGTGCTGCTGCCGATGGATGAGTGGCTGTTTGCCCGGATGTATGGTATCAGCCCCAAAATACGGAGTCACATTCACCAGAAAATGGTGCGGCCGGGTACGTCGTTCTATTGCTGTGAGGGACCGAAGATTGTGGCCGAAGGGACTGTTACACGAATAACTGGTTTATTTGAGCCAAGGGTGTAGCTTTTGGCCACGTCCCCTCTTTTTTCTCACTCCAAGATTCCACCAACTCCTTCTATGGCTGCTTCCCCTCCTTACACCCAACCCATGCTTCGTGATAACGCCCTGCAAGGCAAAACCATCGTTGTGACGGGCGGTGGTACCGGCCTGGGGCGCGCCATGACCACGTATTTCCTGCAGCTTGGCGCCAATGTTACCATCAGCAGCCGCAAGCTGGAGGTGCTGGAAAAAACCGCCGCAGAACTGCGTCAGCAAACCGGCGGTAAGGTGTTGGCTGTGCAGTGCGACGTGCGCAAATACGATGAAGTAGAGGCCATGCTGCAGCGCACCATCGACGAGTTTGGGGGCGTGGATGTGCTGCTCAATAACGCTGCCGGCAACTTTATTTCGCCCACCGAGCGCCTCAGCCACAAGGCCTTCGACGTGATTGTGGACATCGTGCTGCGCGGCTCCTACAATTGCACCCTCGCCTTCGGCAAACGATGGATTGCCGATAAAAAGCCCGGCACTATCCTCAACATCGTGACCACCTACGCCTCCGTGGGCTCGGCCTATGTGGTGCCCTCAGCGGCCGCCAAGGCTGGCGTCCTGGCCATGACTCGCTCTTTGGCTGTGGAGTGGGCCAAATATGGGATTCGCTCTAACGCCATTGCGCCCGGTCCGTTCCCCACGGAAGGCGCCTGGAGCCGCTTATTTCCTGAACCGCTGGCCAAAAAACTCGACCCCGCCGCCTCTGTGCCGCTGAAGCGTGTAGGCGACCATCAGGAGCTGGCCAACCTGGCGGCTTATCTCGTGTCAGACTTTTCCGCCTACATGAATGGTGAAGTCGTCACCATCGACGGCGGGGAGTGGCTGAATGGCGCTGGTGAGTTTAACAAGCTAGAGATGATTCCGGCCCCTATGTGGGATGAAATCGAGAAAGCAATGCGTCGGTAACATTCCGTGTGCAAGCTGCTTCTGCTGCTCTCTTAACTTATGCAAAAAAGCCCCCATAATATATCTGGGGGCTTTTTTGCATGCTTAACGTCCTGCATATTTCCGTTGAATCCGGCGTTACAGGTTATAGTCCTTAAAAGCCTTGGTGAACTCTTGGGCTGGGATTGGCTGATTGGCCACCAGATCCAAAAACTTGAACTCCTCAAACAGGCTTTTATCATCTTCTGTCCGGATCAGTAGCGGCAAAAACAGCTTTTTATCAACACAGATTAGGGTGCGCGTGCCGTAGCTGTTAGGCACTTGCAGCACCTTGCCCGTGGGAATGGGCGCGTCGACGGCTACGCCGTTTCGCTCCATAATACGGTATTCGCCGCAGCCAAACTTGTCGGCCACCTGCGTTACGGTTTCGCCCTTGCCCGCGGTATATGTCACGTAGCGAAACTTCGGAAAGTCGGAGCGGAGCTGGTAGCACGGCCGGCCCGCCACCGTGGTATCGCCGGCGTAGCGAAAGGAGCGTTCATATGACCGATCCGGGCGCTGGGCGGAGCCGCGCAGAATATCGGCTATCATGCCGTAGCCCGCATCCAGCACGCTGTGGTGCTGACCGCGACGCATGAGTGTGCCATTCGGGTCAAGGCTGAGCGTGACGTACGGAAAGCTATTGGGGTACACCCAGGCGTCGCCGTCGTTCTGGCCCGTTACCCAAAGTACTTCCACGCCTTTCTTATTGCGCAGAAATATCCGCAGGGGGGCATACCCCAATTTCATGGTGGAGTTAGCCTGGGTGTACTTCGCGCCCAGACGTTCCTGCGCGTGCACCGTGCAGCGCAGGGTCTTTAAATTATCAATAGCCAGCCGCAGCCGCGAGACGAGCTGCTCAGTGGTCATGCTTTCAGGCGGCAACGATGCCGTCGGCGCGCCGCTGGGCAAAAAGAAGGAGTATGCTGCTAATAGGCTGGCAACCGGCACTACAAGCCAAGAAATTGAAAACATATGTAACTAGTGGTGTTTTTGCAAATGGGTAAATAAAATGGGTGGTATAGTAATTTTATAACGTGACCGTGCTTCTGTTCCTTAATTAAGGCTGAGACGAGGAAAGCGGGTTTTGGCCGAATCAAAAATAAAAAGCTCGTCGATTTCTACCTCCGTCAGAAACGAATACAGCGGAAACTGTTCGACCACGGCCTGCACCGCCGCCTCGTCGTCGGCATTAATGGTGATCCAGCCGCGGGTACGATCGGCGCTAATGGCGTAGGTTTCAATTACGTGGTCCTCAATGAGCTGCTGAATAAGCGCCCAGTGCGACGGAATAAGCGCCATGAACTCCTGATTGAATAACGCGGGTAGCCGCAAGCTAACAACGAATTTGGGCATAAAGGCAGTAGGGCAGAAAAAGGACGGGGGTATGGCTGCTGAACGCCAGCCGCTGGCGGAAAGTTGAGCTTTTACACCAAGGCAAGCAACTTTTTAAAGTAAAAGTCAGAATAGAGAGCTATGCACTTTTCCGTTATTACTCCCAGCCACAACCGCCGCCGCTATCTGCCCGAAGCCGTGGCCAGCGTCCAGGCCAGCATCAGCGCCCCGCTCGACTTCTCCTTCGACCATCTCATCTATGACAACGGCTCTACCGACGGCACCGGCGAGTGGCTCCGGCAGGCTGCCGCCGATACGCCCAACCTGCGCACCTGGACTCATCCTGAGCCGCTAAAGGCTGGGTACGCCCGTAACCGTATCATTCGGGAAACGCCCTCCGATGCCTGGCTCGTCCCGCTCGACGACGACGATATTCTGCTCCAGCGCACCTTATATCATTATGCCGACCTCGTGCGGCACCACCCCGATGCACCCTGGTTTGTAGCCGATTTCCTGCGCATAGACCAGGACGGCCACTATCTGCCCAACGAAGATTATTATGCCTGGCGCTTCGATTCAGTAGGCGATATGCTGGGGGCCATTTTTCGGGGGGAGCATTTTATTCAGGGCAACGTGTGCTACAGCCGGAGTCTATTTGACAAGGTTGGGGGCTACGACGCCGGACTTCCCATGGCCGAAGATCTGGACTTATATGTGCGGTTTTTGCTGGCCGGCCACTTGCCCGTTGTGTCGCCGCACATCAACCACTTGCACCGATTTCATACCAGCAACGTGAGCATTGGCGTTGATGGCGATAAGCACGCCGAGGATTTGCGGGCGATTTACGCTAAATATGCCCCCCAATTGCAAGCGGCAGGAGTGTCGGAGCCGGGGCGGTAGTTGGCTGAAGCTGTTGATTCAGGTGATGCTCTTTTGTGTATTATTTAACCATTTGAATAGGTAAAGCATTTGGATAATAAAGCAATAATTGCTCGCACAGTCGATTTTGTCCAGGCTAAGTTTCTGCACGAGGGCTCAGGTCATGACTGGGCCCATATTCAGCGGGTATGGCACACCAGCCAGGCCTTAGCCAGCCAGACACCAGCCGTTGATCCGTTCGTAACCGAATTAGGCGCTTTGCTTCATGATGTTGCTGACTGGAAGTTTCACGCCGGCGATGAAGAAGCTGGTCCGCGCGCTGCTCGGGAATGGTTAAATAGTCTGGGCGTCGACGAAGCCATTACTCAGCGCGTGGAGGTTATCATTCGGGAAATTTCTTTTAAAGGGCTGGGTGTACCTACGCCCATGAGCACGCCGGAAGGGGAGGTGGTGCAGGATGCTGACCGCCTCGATGCTATCGGCGCTATCGGTATTGCCCGTGCCTTTGCTTATGGTGGTCATAAAGGCCGTCCTCTCCACGATCCGGCTATCGCGCCCGTAGCGCACGATTCGTTTGAGAGCTATAAGCAAAACGCCGCGCCAACTCTAAATCACTTCTACGAGAAGCTGCTGCATCTGCGGGAACGGCTGCATACGCCGGCAGCTCGTGTTGTGGCTAAGGAGCGGCATCAGTTTATGGAAGCGTTTCTCACTCAATTCCTGCGCGAATGGGAAGGGGAGGACGTTAATTAAAGGAAGCGCGCCGGTAGAGTGATAGTTTTTACTTACTACAAGCTGAACCTTTAACGGAGCGCGGTATAACTCGCTTCGGATGGCTACTTTTAAGGCATGAATCTACGTTTCCTCTATGTTCGGTTGGTAATGGCCCTGTTCCTGTTGGTCGCCGCTGCCTCGTGCCGTACGTGTCCGATTGTGTCGTGCCATACGCGCAAGGTGCATTTTCATAATGGCAGTAAGTTTCGGGGCCAGCCTATCTTTAAGAAGCAAAACCCTGCTATTGGCGAGAAAATCAAGGTCCACAACGAGGGCAACAGCAAGCGCCGCAAGGCCGACAAAAGCAAGCCGCTGAAATAGGCCGCAATTAGGCAAGACGGGCCTTTTTTCGTAACTTGCGGGCTTCACAACGTACTCATTCACTGGTGCCAAGAAAGCCCCCCAGGGAGCTTTTTTTAGGCTTACTTAGATTTCCCTATGGCGGAAGGCGAAAAGATCATTCCGATTAACATTGAAGATGAGATGCGCGGGGCCTACATCGACTATTCGATGTCGGTTATTGTTTCCCGGGCTCTGCCAGATGTGCGCGACGGTTTGAAACCCGTGCACCGGCGCGTGCTCTACGGCATGAGCGAGCTGGGCGTATCCTATAATAAATCCTACAAAAAAAGTGCGCGTATCGTGGGCGAAGTGCTGGGTAAATACCACCCGCACGGCGACTCCTCGGTATATGATACCATGGTGCGCATGGCCCAGGATTGGAGTCTGCGCTATCCGCTCGTGGACGGACAAGGCAACTTCGGTAGTATCGACGGCGACTCGCCGGCTGCCATGCGTTATACCGAGGCTCGCCTGAAGCGTCTGGCCGACGAGCTCCTGGGTGATCTGGACAAAGAAACGGTGAACTTTCAACCCAACTTCGACGACTCCCTCGAAGAGCCTTCCGTGATGCCCGCCAAGTTCCCGAATCTGCTGGTAAACGGCACGACGGGTATTGCCGTGGGTATGGCCACCAACATGGCGCCCCACAACCTGACAGAGGTGATCAGCGGCATCATCGCGTATCTCGACAACTCCGAGATTACCATTGCCGAGCTGATGGAGTTCGTTACGGCACCTGACTTTCCGACGGGGGGCATTATTTACGGCTATGAAGGCGTAAAGCAAGCCTTTGAAACTGGCCGCGGCCGGGTAGTCATGCGGGCCAAAGCGCACTTCGAAACCCTGCCCAGCGGCAAAGAGCAAATCATCGTGACTGAGATTCCCTATATGGTGAATAAGGCGTCGATGATTGAGAAAACCGCCGCCCTGATCAACGAGAAGCGTATCGAAGGCATTTCGGACCTGCGCGATGAGTCGGACCGCGACGGTCTGCGCATCGTGTATGATCTGAAGCGCGACGCCATGCCCAATGTGGTACTCAATAACCTGTACCGCTACACGCAGCTACAAAGTAGTTTCGGCGTCAACAACGTGTGCCTGGTGAAAGGCCGCCCGATGACGCTGAATCTGAAGGAGCTGATTTACTACTTCGTGGAGCACCGCGCCGACGTGGTGGTGCGCCGCACCCGCTACGAGCTACAAGAAGCCCAAAAGCGTGCCCACATTCTGGAAGGTCTGCTCATCGCCCTGGATCATCTGGACGAGGTAATCAAGCTCATTCGGGGCTCCCGCGACGGCGAAGTAGCCCGCGCTCAGCTCATCGAGCGCTTTAAGCTCAGCGAAGTGCAGGCCCGCGCTATTCTGGATATGCGTTTGCAGCGCCTCACGGGTCTGGAGCGCGACAAGATCGTGCAGGAATATGATGAGCTGATGAAGCTGATCGACCACCTCAAGGCGGTGCTGGCGTCGGATGTGTTGCAGCGGCAGATCATCAAAGACGAGCTGCTCGACATTCGGGAGCGCTACGGCGATAAGCGTCGGACCACGATTGAATACGCCGGTGGCGACTTCAGCATGGAGGATATGATTGCCGACGAGAGTATGGTCATCACTATTTCCAACGAAGGCTACATCAAGCGCACCGCCCTCGACGAATACCGGGCTCAGGGTCGGGGAGGAGTTGGTTCCCGTGGCGCGGCTTCCAAGCAGGACGACTTTACTTCTAATCTGTTCGTCGCCACCACCCACGAATACCTTTTGTTCTTCACGGAGCTGGGACGCGTATTCTGGCTTAAAGTATACGAAGTGCCAGAAGGAGGGAAGAACGCCAAAGGCCGTCCGATTCAGAACCTGATCGAGATTCCCCGCGAGGATTCGGTGCGTTCCGTATTAAACGTGCGCGGTCTGCGTGACCCGGATTATCTGGAAAATACCTTCCTGATGTTCTGCACCGAGCAAGGAACCGTGAAAAAGACTCCCCTGGAAGCGTATTCGCGCCCGCGCACGGCAGGTATCAATGCCATTACCATCAATGAAGGTGACCGTTTACTGGATGTGCAGCTCACCACGGGCAGCAGCGAAATAGTAGTGGCCTTGCGTTCGGGGAGGGCAGTGCGCTTCCCCGAAGGCAAAGTGCGTTCCATGGGCCGTAATGCCGCCGGCGTGCGTGGTATCACGTTGGCCAATGCCAATGACCGCGTAGTAGGTATGATCTGTTTGTCGGATCCGACGCAGGAGTTACTGGTCGTATCCGAAAATGGCTACGGCAAACGTTCTGAGTTGGAGGAATACCGCATCACCAACCGTGGTGGCAAAGGCGTGCAGGCCATGAAGGTGACGGACAAAACCGGAGCGCTGGTTGCCATCAAGGACGTAAATGACACCGACGATTTGATGATTATTAATAAGTCAGGTATTATTATTCGTCTACGCGTAGCTGATCTGCGCATCATTGGCCGGGCCACGCAAGGGGTGCGACTGCTGAAGATCAGCGCGGGCGACGAGATTTCATCGGTAGCTAAAGTAGCGGCTGAGGAAAAAGAGGAAGAAATCCTTAACGGAGAAAGCGTAGACGGGGAGGGGCAACCCACCCCGTTGGACACTCCCTCTGATTTGAGTAGTCTAACAGATCCTGAGCACCTTAGCGACAACTAAGCTGACTTTACTGGCTGAAAATTGATAGTAATGATGGTTTTTCTGTTGTTACTGTCTTTTTTCAGCCATTTTTGTTTTTCAACCACTTTACTCACAACCCAGAGCTGAACCAAGCACCGATTTTCCACGTTTGGGCAGCAATTCCTTTCTTTCACCCTAATTCCTGCGTTTCATCTCTATGAAGAAAATTCTTTTGACCCTGGTTGCGGCAGCCGCTCTCCATACTGCCTCCGCTCAGAACTCGGCCGTCACCAACGCGATTCTATTCCAACGTCAGGGTACGCTTGACAAGGCCCGCACGGAAATCGACAAGGCCGTTCAAAATCCCAAGACCTCTACCAAGGCTAAAACCTGGTATACGCGCGGCGAAGTTTATGATGGCATGGCAGCCAGCCCCATCTACGGTAAAGCGCTGGGCGCTGGTGAGGGGGCAAAAGTTGCCTTTGAATCCTACCAGAAAGCGATTGAGCTGGATGGTAAGGATGGGGAGTTTGGCAAACAGGCTGTTGCTAAAATGGACAATCTGTACGGTCTGGCCCTCAACGCCGGCGTAGAGAACTATAACGGCAAGAAATTCGATGAAGCCATTAAATCGTACCAGATGGCCCAGCAGATCCGGCCCCAGGACACGACCGCTTACCTGTATGCGGCGTATGCAGCGGAAGCCAAGCAGGATTTCGCATCGGCCAAAGCTACCTATAGTAAGCTGCAGGCGATGAATTACAAGTCGCCCCAGATGTATGGTCGCTTGTTGCAGATTGCCCGCGAGGAAAAAAACGACGCGGAAGCCATGAAAGTGGTGCAGCAGGCTTTGCAGGCCTATCCGAATAATAAGGCATTCATGCTGGAAGAACTGAACATGTATCTGGCGGCCGGGCGTGGCAAAGAGGCACTGGACAAAATTGACCGCGCCATTGCAGCTGACCCAACCAATTCAAACCTATACGCGGTAAAAGGCTCCATTTTAGATCAGAACAAGCAGCCCGAATTAGCCTTAGCTGCTTATCGCAAGGCAGTTGAGACGAATCCTGAGAATTTTGATGCTCAGTTCAACATGGGCGTATATAACTACAATAAAGCGGCTGAGAACTTCACGAAGGCCAGCAAGATGGACATGGCCAGCTACCAGAAGTCCGGCAAGAAGTTGGAAGCCGATGGTAAGAAGTTCTTTGAGCAGGCGTTGCCGCACTTCGAGAAGGCCCTGCAAATCCAGCCTGATGACCGGGCTACGATTTCTTCCTTGCAGAAAGTATATGTTCGCCTAGGTCGCAATGCCGATGCTGAGAAAATGAATACGAAGCTAGAGTCGCTGAAGAAATAGTCAGAGGCTCTGCCACCCACAATAGGGGAGCGATTGTAAACCAGCCCGAGCTACTTTATCGTAGCTCGGGCTGGTTTTTGAAACTATTACTTAACATAATATAAATTATAAGACAAATAAGGTTGATAGATTTGGTGGTCATGTATGATCAATTTGATCAAGAAGCAAGCGGCATTACTTATACTTCCTGTATCAGAGATGGCCATAGGAAGTATCTAGCGAGGAGACTACCTACCCAACGAGTAAATTAAACAACAACCGCTTGCTTGTCTACCTTATTTATGGCACTGTGCATATATGGCAGCGCTTTCAGATCCAGTTGCACACCCACAAAGCGGCTACGGCTTACTTTGATCGTCATCACTCATACTCGCTAACTCTGGTCATTAGCTTTCCGGTGTTGTTATAAGATCAATGATGCACACCGCGAATTAGACACACAAAAATCTTGAATAATCTTAGTCATAAGACTGCTACTTAGGCCACGGCAAGCGACTGAAGCTTCTTATGTTTGGAATTAATCACGCTTGATTACAACCTGTTGAACAGGAAATGATTCATAGATACCATGAATCATTATTCGACTTCAAAGTAATAGTTGCTGAATCTTAATCACCATGCAACACAGTGGTATTTCTCAGTCAGGCATTTTCAAAACCTTACCCCTATTGATATAATCTCTTTAAGGTCCTTTGGTAAGTAGTCAGGAATTAGGGTTGAATAATGTATATCACGGCAAATAAATCGACTGGAGTGCTCCTACTGCGATTATAGCCCCCTTATTAACCCCTGCCCGCTCCTGCCCGGCCTTATATTAGAATGGTATTCAAACTATGGTTGTACTTTGTGCATTTAGAGTACCATTTTAATAAGTTGTTAAAGTATAAAAAAGTAAAAAAAGTAGTAAATGGTATTGCTTTTTTATACTTTGTACTACTACTATATACTTATATTGCCTATACTTGTACTCTACTTATTTATACCATCTCTTTCTATGCCTAAGACAATTGAGTATCCTCGCACCAGTTACCTGAGTGCTTGGGAAGTAGCTGAAGTAGTTGATGACACTGGTGGTAAGTGCGCTATAGAAACATGCGCACGTAAGCTCAATAGAAAAGTAAGCGGGTCTTTTAAAGCTATACTAGGATCAGCTGTCAAGTTTGGGCTGATAACCAGTAAGCGTGAGCTACTCACTACAACGAACTTGTTTCGCCGTATTAAGCATGCCTATGATAAGCAGGAAGAAAAGATATACCATAGGGAAGCATTTCTGCATCCACCGCTCTTCACTCAAATCTGCCGTAAATTTCGGAGTCGTGAGTTGCCCGTGCATATGCTTGATGTAATGCTGATCAGGGAATTCGGCGTAGAAGAGATAAATGCTCAAAATGTGGCAAAGGCGTTTGTCGATGGTGCTCGCATGGTTGGGGTGATGGACGAGCGCAATGTGGTGGCTGACATCGACCAGTTAGCAGCTCAACAGCCTCCCCGACGTGAGCTAGCCAGCACGGACATGCCCATGAATCTATTCCGGGGACCCGTAGGGCCGGTTGCTGATCCAGTCGCTACTTCAGATACCTCAGCTTCAACCAAACCCTCCGAAACAACTACGAACCAAACACAAGATAGTATTCATTCTATAGGGAGTCTTGTACCAAAGGTATCGGCAAAGGATGCCGTGTCTGCGCTGTTTGGACTAGATACAGACGATCTGGAGGACGAAACGGAACAAATACCCCCCGTAGCTCCTGAGCGCGCACCGACAACCATTACACCAGAAACGATACCCTCTGCAGCTGCACCACGCTATACTCCTCCTGCTGTAGGAGGCACCATGCAAAAGGCTACTCTAGTACCTTCTCAGATACCGCCAACTGCTGGAAACTCAGATCCGTTATTCACCATCCACATTACTGGACCAGGCATGGATACGCAGCTTACTATTCAGGATCTGGATGATGTGGAGATTGTACGAATACTATTGGAGAAGATTAGGAGGCAATTAGCTGGCTAGCATTTACTTGGATAACCCTGCCCTATTGTCAGCACGATTTATTTACAAATTTCCAACTATATATATACATTATGTTAATCAAATCCTGGCTTCTTTTTTTCCCTTAACCTTCATTTTAAAATGAGCTTCCTGATTCCTCGCACATTACGCGTCATTCTAAGCCTATGTGTCTTGGTTGCCTGCGAACCGCAACAGACGACCACTTCCACCCCAGCGGATAGCACTCAGGCTATGCAACGGGAGAACGATGAGCTAAAAAGCCAGAATGATAGTCTTCAGAAACTCCTGGAGAGCGAACGCATGACGCCGCGCTCAGAATTGCCCCCCACTGCCCTGCCGCCGGTAACCGATTCAACGGCAACAACCACTCCTTAATACGGAACCTTGCTGCTGCGCCCGCTCCTATCGCTGGAGCGTGCGCAGCAGTTGGGAAACATTATCCACCTCAATGGCATCAGGGTGGGACGCTACTAGGCGCCTGATGGAGCCGGCCGAACGGCCACCGAAAAGAACGGCGTCGAAGCCCGCGGCCTGCACCTGCCCAACCTGCTCAGGCGTGGCCATCGCTTTGGGCATTACGATGGCTTGCACCCCTATGGACTCAGCGGCCGCCAGCGCATCCATAAGGTTTTCGTCTTGGACAACCTCCAGGCCCAGCGGAACCCGAGGAAGTTCTTGCTTGAGTTGGCGCAGCGTTGGTTGATAAGTGGTTAGAATAAACAGCCGATCAGGGGGCACTTTGTAACGACGGACCAATGCTGCCAGAGCCCGGACCAATGCCGGGGAACGGGAATATTCCTCGCCGCATCCATCGTGCTCGTGCAAATCGAGGTGCAGATAGGGATGCTGCGGATAGCGAGCGGCGCGCGCCAGCAACGTTTCCAGGGTTACGATGCGTTCGTCCTGAAACAAATCGTAGCCCCATCCCCCCCGATACGGGAGCTTCACCAAAGCCGCCGCGGGCTGTTGGCTTACACAGCCCCGGCCGGTAGTCATGGTGTTGAGCGTGGGGTCATGGTAGAGAATAGGAATGCTATCCTGACTGAGCTGCACGTCAATCTCCACGCCGTCGGCACCCTGTGCCAGGGCTTTCTCCACGCCGGCCATGCTGCTGGGCGGCAATGGATTGAAGGGATTCAGCGGAGTAAAAAAGCCGGAACCAGCGTGGCCAATCACTTGAATATGACCGGCGTGGCGGTTGATAAGCGGCCCTGGCACGGCGGCGTTAGATTCCCAAATCAGACGACCAGCCCCCAGTAGGCCGACCGAAAGCAGTACGCCCCCTCCTATCCGGTAGGCTCGTTTTGTTAGACGCATAGCCCGCAAGTTCGCGGTTTACGCTGGCTAACTCTCAACCGCGTGATTTATTCTGCCTCTAGTCCTGCTTTACTGCTTTTTGCCTTTGCTTATGCCTTCGGTAATTGCCCCCCAGCTAGTATTCCAGCCCAGGCCGGCGATAGTAGCGCTCCACTGCGGGCCTACGCCGCTACGCCGGGCAGCATTTTCTCGTTCTGAAGCCGCAGGCGCTGGCATAGCACGCGCATAATATTGCGGGCAACCTCCGAGCACTCTTCCATCACATCGTAGAAATCCTCCTGATCAATCCGAAAGACCACGACCGGACCCAGCGCTACGGCGGTGGCGGACCGGGCTTCCGCATCCAACAAGGCCAGCTCCCCAAAGAAATCGCCTTTTCGGAACGTTGTCAGTTGAATAGGGCCGTCGAAGATTCCAACCTCCCCCTGGCTCACAATAAATAAGGAGTTGCCCAGGGTGCCTTTGCCGAAGATGTCCTGATCAGCTTGAAAAGAAATCTCCTTCATGATAGGCACGATGGTACCCAGGACGTTCTCGGGCGTTTCGGCAAAGAGAGCGGCACCTTTTAACAGCAGGACGCGCTCCCGCGCCGACACGCAGGAAGCGGAAGCGTGAGGATTAGTCATAAGCAGCTGATGGGAATCCGGGTAAATGGAAATTAGTTGGTCGTAAGCCGCGGGGCGCTGCACGGGCAGCTGCCGCAACACGGCCAGGGCACTCTCCTGAATAAGAATATTGTCAGCCAGCAGGTGCGGGTGTAAATACAGCACCGTTTCCGGGTTCGGGTGCCACTGCAGCAGCGCCACGCTGATCGTCCAGGCCGAGAAGGACGAGGACCCACGTCGCACGATAGCAGTTTGAATAAGCTCGGCGGAAGTTAGGGGGCCTAACAAGCTATCGAAGGTTTGCACCTTATCGCGCAGCCGGCCGGTATCGAGCAACGCCTGCAGGCCCTGGTAGAGCGGCCGGGGTATCAGGTTATCCAGAATTTCCAGGGCATTGGCCTGCCGCTCGCCCGCTGAGTGGGCTACGCCGCGCTGCGCATCCAGAATATGCTGGCGCTCATATATCTGCATCAGCAGCCAGAATAAGCGCTGCTGACCTTTTTTGAGTTCGTAGCGCAAGGCTGAGCGCAGTTCCGCGTTGGCAGCGCTCATGCCATGCAACACTTGCTGGGCCAGCCGCATTTCCTTCTCCACCAGCCGCTGAAACAGGGGCGCCTCGGTGGGCACCGTGGTGTAGCTGCTCAAGGCCCGCAATACGGCCGCCCGCCCGTGCAGATTGGCAGTCTGAGCGACTTCCACCAACACCTGCCGGGCTTCCCGGGTAGCCAACCGGGCACCTACCTGGGCCAGCAGATGCAGGTAGCGCCCATCCGTTTCCCGCGTTAACGCTTCCTTGATCCGCGGCAACGCCCCCGCCCCAATTCCCACCAGGCTGTCGGCCACAGCATGTCTTACCGCTTTGTTGCGCAGCAAACGCAGCAGCTCATCCGTCAGGGCTGGATTGGTTGTATCGGCGGCGGCCGTTACGGCGGCCCGCACTACCTCCGGCACTGGGCTGTGCAGGCAGGTCGTCAGCAGTTCACTTTGCTGCTCGGGGGCCAAAAACCGGATCAGTCCCAGCGCCAAGAGGCGGGAGTTGGGTTCAGCGGAAGCCAGGATGGTCGTCAGGCTTTCCCAAGCCTGGGCATCGGTGGGAGCTTTCTCCAGCCGTCCCCGCAGGGCTCCCCTCCGCACGACCATATCCGGATGGTGGAGCAAATCATTCGCCTCGGGGTGGCCACCGGCCAGGGTGCTGGCTGTTTCGCGCAGCTTCGGATCCGGGTCGTCGAGGGCCAGGCGTCGCAGCAAGCCTATATCGGCCTGGTGGCCCACCAGGCTAAGCACGCGCGTGCGCACCCGGCTATCCGTATGCGCGAGCAAGGCCCCGGCGTTCTGTACCAGTGCGCCTGATCCGGCTTTCAGCAAATCTTCAATGGCCTGCAGGGCTTCCTCCGCACGGTTGTCCGGCTCGTCCTCTTCCGTCGTGAGGTAGTCGCTGGGGGGCAAAGCAGGCTCCGTGGGGGCCTTAAACCGTAAGCCCAGAGCGCCCTTGAGCTCATCCAGATATTTCCAGTAGGTACGCCGCAGCAGAAAAACAGCCCCCAGCAGCAACAGTCCCATCCACACAAATGGCACCCACTCATTCAGAACTTGAGAATCGCGTAAGCCCAACAGCAGCAGTCCCCCCAACCCTAAACCCAGCGGCTCATAGAAACCTTTGACGAGCGTATGGCCTTCCAGCCGCTCCAGGGGCGTAAGCGGTTGAAAGAGCAACAAAAATACCGGCTCAAACATGGCCCGCCGCAGCACTTCCAGCACCAGATAAAGCCCCCCAAAGTACACCAGCAGTATAGCAGGGCCGACGGCAGCCACGCGCAAGGCCCCAAATAGCAGAACACCGGCCAGGGCCGTAAGCGGCAGCAAAGCCAGGGTCCAGCGCACCCCAAGAAGGTCGATGCCGTGGCGCGTGAAGAGCAGCTTAAACAGCATGGCCAGCAGGTAGGTAAGGGCCAAAACGCCCCCCACGTACTGGAGAATCGTCGTCTGATCCTGCAGCTTGTACTTCACGTTCACAAAGAAGATATACTCCACCCCCACCGCTACGGCCGCGATGGCCGTCAGGCTCAAGCCCATGGCGTGAATCAGCGGGCTGGCCCCAAACATCTGCCGTACCAGCGCCGACTGCACCGGCCGGGCTCCCCGCGGTACCCCCGGCCGCGCCACCACTTGCCCGGACCTAAACGTGGCCCCCTGAATCAGCGAAGCCAGCACATACGCCCCGCCGGCGGTCAACAAGAGCACGTACAACTCATTATAGGCGTGCACGACCACGGCCAGCACGGCCCCAATGGCTTTGGCGGGCATATCACCGGCGCTGATGACGCTGAACAGCCGCCGCCCCTGCCGCACGTTAAAGACCACCGCCGACATGCCCCAGAACTCCAGATTGGTCAGCAGATAAATCAGGCGGTAGCCGGTCATGATGGCTACCGCCGTCATGACCGATGGGCCCGACAGCAGCAGCAGCGCCAGCACCAGCGTGATCACCACGGCCACCAGCAGGGCGCGCACGGCCAGCTTTCGCAGCAACCAATAGTGTTCAAAGTGCGCGTAGAGCCTGCCCACGGCCATCATAGCCAGGGCCCCCACGCAATACGCCAGGGGCAGGCTGCGCTCCGGGTTTTCTTCCAGCAGCAGTACATTGGCCGTCACGTACACCAGAATGGTGCCGAGGCCCAGCAGGAAGTTGTGGGTAAAAAACAACCAAACCGTCTTTGTCTCGCCGGGCCGTATTCCCAGAAACCGGGTTAGCTTTTCCATTAGAGATCTTTTGTTAAAAATGCCCCCCACCAGGCGCGGGCCGATTTCATTGGGGCTGGACCGGCTAAAACGGGATGACTTAGTGCAACGCGCGCTTTTTTACCAATCCACCTTTGGTATCGCTGATGCTCTGCATGACTACAAAAGCGTTCGGATCGATTTTATGAATCTCATCGGTCAGCCCCACGACCTCCAGCCGGGTAACGACCGTGAAAATGGCTTCTACTTTCAGGTGCTGATGACCGTGCGAACCGTAGCCCTGGGTGACCTCAAACACGGTAGCGCCGCGGCGCAGCTTGTCGGTTATCATCTGCCGGATTTCCGTGCTGTGGAAGGAAATAATCGTCAGGCCCGTGTATTCCTCAATGCCCACCAGCACGAAGTCTACGGTTTTGGCGGCGGATAAGTAGGCCAGTATAGAGTATAAGGCAGTTTCGATGGAAAGCAGCCACGCCGCGACCCCAAAGATCATGATATTGATAATCAGCACAATGTCGCCAATGGACAGCGGCAGCTTTCGACTAAGCCAGAGCGCCAGAATTTCCGTGCCGTCGAGCACGCCGCCGCCCCGCATGGTCAGGCCAATACCCGCCCCCAGAAAGAAGCCGCCAAACACGGCAATCAGCAGCTTATCATCCGTGACGCTGGGAAAGGAAACCACGAGCAGCGCCCCGGCCAGGGCCAGAATGGTGAGCAGGGTTTTGAGCGCGAACTTGCGTCCCAGTTGATAGTAGCCTAAGACAATAAAGGGGATATTGATAACCAGAATCAGCAGCGACAGGGATATGCCTGTCAGCTGACTCACCAGCAGTGAAATACCAGTGACGCCGCCATCAATAAACTCATTGGGCAACAGGAAGCCCTTCAAACCCAGTGCCGCCGAAAAAACACCCGCCAGCAGCAGCAAGGTTTGCACTATTGTTCGGCGCACCCAGCGCTGCGACAACGTGTACAACAGCTTATAGTCGGCGGGGGCGGCCTCCGCGTCCTGCACGGGCACCGCCACTACTTGCCGGGCGTAGCGTTTAGTGCGAAAGCGAGCAGGAATCAGATGATCGAGCAACATGGCCACCAGCAAAAGCCAGATGTTTACTACCGATATACTCACAGGCGGCGGGCCAGCAGGAGGCCACTGCCGGATCAAAGCAGAAAACGCCAGTCACGAGCTCAACGCTAGCACCGGCACCAAAGTACCGAATCTGATCTGGCACCCTTTGCGCTGGTATTCACCAGGAATAGACCAGAGAGCACTATCCGAAAATATCGATTTAATTTAAATGAATAGCAAAATAATACTTGCGCTACGCCTGGGCAGGGCCCAAAGGCAGCGATATGGTAAATTCCGTGTATTCACCTTCTTCACTTTCCACGCTGAGCGTGCCGCCGTGGCCTTTGGTAATAATGTCGTAGCTCAGCGAGAGGCCCAGCCCTGTGCCCTCGCCCGTGGGTTTGGTGGTGAAAAAGGGTTGGTATATTTTCTCGCGCACGGCCGCCGGGATGCCGTTGCCATTATCGCGCACCCGCACCCGCACCGTGTTGCCCACCCGGCGGGTTTGCACGCATATCTGCGGGGAGTAGCCAGGCGGCGCTTGCCGGCTCTTTTCCGCCACGGCGTAAAAAGCGTTAGTGAGCAGGTTCAAAAAGACGCGGCTCAAATCCTGGGGCAACACCAGAACCGGCGCCAGATCCGAGTCCAGCTCAGTGAGCAGCGTCGCGTTGGAATCCTTGTTCTTGGCCCGCCAGCCGTGGTAGGCCAGGCGCAGGCTTTCCTCTAGCAAGGTATTGATATCGGTGGCCTGCCGTTGGGTGCTACTAGCCCGCGAGTGCTCCAGCATACTTTTCACGATGCGGTCGGCGCGGTGCCCGTGCTGGTGAATGCGGCTCTGGTTCTGAATGAGCTCCCGCAGGAGCAGCTCGATGGTGTCTTGGCCTTGTTCCGACAGCTGCTCCCTGGCCAATTCTTCCTCCAGCTCCGCCACCAGCTCCACGCTCAGGTCGGCGAAATTGGTGACGAAGTTCAGTGGGTTCTGCATCTCGTGGGCAATACCGGCCGTCAGCTCCCCGAGACTAGCCATTTTCTCGCGCTGCACCAGCTGGGTCTGCGTCGTTTTCAGCTCCGCCAATGCCTGCTCCAGGTTGTTGCGCTGGGCGACAATCTCGGCGGTGCGGGCCGCTACCTGCTGCTCCAGCTGCTCATTTTGCTGGGCCAGAATCTGCTGCTTCTCCTGCTCCTGCACCAGGCGGCGGCGCTGCTCCCGAATCAGAATGGTCACGATGCCCAGGGCCAGCAGCAGCAGGATGGGGCCAACGAGCAGAAAGGGAATCAGGACGTCGGGCATGGCACTAGCCAGCTAAGCGCAGCGTAAAAAAATAACGAAGCGACGGGTTCTAAGGTAAGCATCCGGGGGGCAAATTCAGCCGCCCCGCTCCCCTCATTTATTCTGGAGAAGCTGGACTGCTTCAGACATAGCGGAAGGGGTGAGCGGGTGGAAGACGACCGGCAACAGCGCCGGAAGCTTTTGTCCGAGCAGCCGATATGGCCGGCGCCCCCAGCGGCTATAGTGCAGCCAGCGCGGCAGGGCGCCGCCGGCTGGCACACTCAAAGGAGAAAAGCGAAACATCCAGGCAAACAAGGCCATTTGGACGGCGGCCAGAAACGTGTCGGGACTGCTCAGGAGCATATCCAAGCGGATATTGGTGGCCACGTCGTAGCCGGCACTATACAGTACATTGATGCCCACGTAGGTAACCACCGAGCAGGAGCAGTACACCAGAATGCCGACGCTTAAAAAAAACTCCGGCTGCTGCTCCAGCTCGAACGGGGAACTGCGCGTCAGATAAACCACATGGATAATGGCCAGCGTGACCAGCATAAAGCAGCCCAGGGCGTGCGCGTAGCTGTTTACATCCGTAAAAAGGCCATTGAGCAGGGTCGCATCCAGCACGGCCACGAGCAGAAACACGGCTATACTGGCCCGAATCAGGCGCTGTACCCGCCCCGGCGGCAGCAGACGCTGATAGGTACCCCCCAGCAATACTACCATTAGCACCGTCGTCAGGTGGAAAAGATACACGTTGTTATGAATGGTGATGCGGCTTAGCGTATCCAGCGGGAAGAGAACGACCTTCGCAGCCACATAATAGAACACCAACCGGAGCTGGGCCGGAATATGCCGCCGCCGCAGGCAGGCGCAGGCGAAGGGCAGCACTGACGCAGCTTCCAATACCCGATTGATTTGGTGAAGTGCGACCCAGGCATCCATTTTATTTTATGCAATACGGCGATACTTGATTAATCTACAAAAGATCCACCACAGTTGTCAGGGCACCTCTCAGCGCTTATTCCCAATTTATATTCCGGGGAAAGCGTTTTATTTCCCAGATCAATGTCTTTACCCGCGGCATCTACTCTTACCACCACCATGTGGGTTTGTCTCTTCTCTGCGTCCCGCGTGCTATCTGCTAAGTAAAAGCGTAGGCCGGCGCAGTTGCAGTTCTTGAGCATGGAATCTAAAATCGCCGCATCGAAATAACTGCTACGCAGATCTTTCGGGGAAGTCCTTCGCCGGTAATTCTTAACATACTGCCCACCAGCAAGAAGACCAAGTCTGTTGCT